>JAFOOX010000032.1 GCA_017425245.1 Gammaproteobacteria bacterium | reverse complement strand
CCACCGCAGCGCTGGATCTGGCTGAGGTTGCGGCCGAGGATGAGTTTGACCTCGAAGCCCTGACCGCTGAGCCGGCCACCACCGCAGCGCTGGATCTGGCTGAGGTTGCGGCCGAGGATGAGTTTGACCTCGAAGCCCTGACCGCTGAGCCGGCCACCACCGCAGCGCTGGATCTGGCTGAGGTTGCGGTCGAGGATGAGTTTGACCTCGAAGCCCTGACCGCTGAGCCGGCCACCACCGCAGCGCCGGATCTGGCTGAAGTTGCGGCCGAGGATGAGTTTGACCTCGAAGCCCTGACCGCTGAGCCGGCCACCACCGCAGCGCTGGATCTGGCTGAGGTTGCAGCCGAGGATGAGTTTGACCTCGAAGCCCTGACTGCTGAGCAGGCCATTGACGGTGTCCCTGATCTGGTCGCCCAGCCTGACGATGACCTACTGGAAACCACGCTGGCCAGTGGCACCCGCGTGACTGATGACGATCTGGACCTGGATCTCAGCCAGTTCGAAGGCGTTACCGCCGATGAGTTGTTGCGCCAGCTTGAGCAGGCGGGCGATAGCGAACTATTGACCCTGGAGCTTGAAGCAGAGCCCGGATCTGAATCGGCGTCTTCACCACAACCTGAGGGTAGCGCAGCCCCAGCGTCCAGCGGCGAGCTGCTGGACATTGATGACTTGGGGTCCTTCACTGAAGCAGACGCTGAGAAATTTAATGACGAGCGGCAAGAGCTGCAGTTTGACGGTGTCGCAGATTTCACCGAGGAATCTCTGCAGGCGGCAGCCAAGCGTGCTGATGTAAACGAGCGTGCCTCAGCTGCCAGTGATCAAGAGCGGTCGCTGGAGGATGCGCTGGCCGCTCTTGGCAGTGCGGACGAGGATGAGGAGAGCTTCGCCCTCGAACTGGACGACGACGAGATCGCTGACAACCTGGCGGCGTTGGGTTTGGATGAGCCTTTACCCAATGCCCGTGCAGCGCTCGACCAGGAGGGAGAGGGAACGCTTGAGCCTGAGCTTGATGCTGCTGACACTGCCAGTCGTAATCAACAGCTGCTGGCCGAGCTGGCAGCCTTGGGCGGCATCGACAGTGATTTGGCGGTAAGCCTAGCGGATGTCGGCGGCAGTGCCGAGGCGGCCACCGAGGCTGATCTTGATGTTGTCTCTGAGCAAGGAATTGAGGTCGAGCTCAATTCTGATACCGCTCATCGTCTGCCACCAGCCTCGCCAGCGGCTCCTGAGTGGGGGCTGTCGCCGGTGGGTGGGGTTGATGCGCCAGTGAGCGCGGCGGAGGAGACTGGCGAAAGCAGTGGTGATGCTGGAAGCACAGACGCTCGAGAGGCTGTGGTTAGTGCTGCAGATTTGGCTGATGATCAGTTGTCCGTTGCTGGTGCTACACCACCAGCGGCAGCCTTCGATATCCAGACCGAACAGGCCTTGGCCAGCCTTGACCAGCCGGTATCGCGGCGCACGCCGCTGTTTGCCTCTGATCACAGTGAGAGCGATCGCCTAGGCGATGCGCTGCCGCCCGGTTTCCAAGGCCAGAGCAAGGTACAGAGTGCCTTTCACGGCTTTGAAGAGCTGTTGCCGGAGGTCAATCACATTGACGTTGATGCCGACAATGGCTGTAACGCTAAGCTCGATCTGGCACGGGCCTATATCGAGATTGATGATCTGGATGGGGCGCGTGACATCCTGGATGATGTGCTGGCCGACGGCTCGGTCGACCAGCGGCTGGAAGCGCAGCGCCTGCTGTTGCTGCTGCAACGTTCGTTGTGACTGCAGCTAACGGGTGAGTCGTTGCCCTGAACTGCCTATAATCGCCCCCGGCCATAAACCGGGGGCTTTTTTATGCGTATCGCCTTGGGCATCGAGTATGACGGCAGCCGTTATTACGGTTGGCAGCGCCAGCGGGAGGTGCCCAGCGTTCAGCGTGAACTGGAGCAGGTGATCAGTTCGGTTGCTGATGAACCGGTGGAGCTGGTCTGTGCCGGGCGTACCGATGCCGGCGTTCATGCCACCGGTCAGGTGGTCCATTTCAATGTGGTCAAGGAACGCCAGTTACCAGCCTGGACCATGGGCGTTAACAGCCGCCTGCCCGACGATATTGCCGTACGTTGGGTGCAGCCGGTGGTGGATGATTTTCACGCCCGCTTTTCGGCCACTGGCCGTCGCTACCGCTACCTGATCCTCAACCAGCGGTTGCGTCCGGCAGTGCTACGTCGTGGCCTTACCCAGATCCACTACCCGCTGGATGCGCTGGCTATGCATCGGGCCGCCCAGAGCCTGATCGGTGAGCATGATTTTTCGGCCTTTCGCGCCGCCCAGTGCCAGTCGCGCTCGCCCAATCGCAATGTGACTGCGGTAGCAGTAGTGGCGATGGATGACTTTCTGGTGGTGGAGATTGCCGCTAATGCCTTCTTGCACCACATGGTGCGCAACATTGTTGGCTCACTGTTGTTGGTGGGGCGGGGCGAACAGCCGGAGTCATTTATGGCTGAGGTGCTGGCCAGTCGTGATCGCAACCAAGCTGGTATGACTGCGCCAGCCGAAGGGCTCTATCTGGTGGGGGTCGACTATCCGGCACATTTCGGCTTACCCATACAGAAATTAGGGCCGTTGTTCTTGCCGTCACAGCCGTTTGCTGGCTAACGGCAGCGTCCGGCACTGATCTCATGCCGGGATCACGCTTTGCCACGGGTTTGAACAGTGGCCAGCGACTAACTTTTTATCCGGGTTTATGCTCCAATAGTCCGGTTTTGCCGGTCCGCAGTCAGGATCCGGATCTGATAACACAGAGTGAGGCGCCATGAGCTGGATTGAGAAGATCCTCCCCAAGAGCAAGAGCGTCGAGACCCGCCGCCGCAGCGTGCCGGAAGGGGTCTGGAGCAAATGCGACAACTGCGAACAGATCCTCTATACCGCTGATCTGGCCCGGAATCTCGAGGTCTGCCCGAAATGCGACCACCATATGCGCATTGGCGCCCGGCGTCGTCTTGAAGCGCTGCTTGATGCCAATAGCCAGAGTGAGCTCGGTGCGGAGCTTGAACCGCAGGATATCCTCAAGTTCAAGGATTCCAAGCGCTACAAGGATCGCCTTCAGGCGGCCCAGCGTGATTCCGGCGAGAAGGATGCGCTGGTGGCCATGCGCGGCAAACTCAAGGGCATGCCAGTGGTTGCCTGTGCCTTTGAGTTCAGCTTTATGGGCGGCTCCATGGCGTCGGTGGTCGGCGCTCGTTTCGTGCGTGCGGTAGAAGCGGCCCTTGCCGATAACTGTGCCTTGATCTGCTTCTCCGCCAGCGGTGGGGCACGTATGCAGGAAGCACTGTTCTCGCTGATGCAGATGGCCAAGACCAGCGCAGCTCTGGCCAAATTGTCCCAGGCCGGTTTGCCCTATATTTCGGTACTTACTGACCCAACCATGGGCGGGGTTTCGGCATCGCTGGCCATGCTTGGCGATCTGAATGTGGCTGAACCCAAGGCGCTGATCGGCTTTGCAGGCCCCCGCGTGATTGAACAGACGGTGCGCGAGAAGCTGCCGGAAGGGTTCCAGCGCAGTGAATTTCTGGTCGAGCATGGCGCAGTTGATCTCATTGTCCATCGTCTGCAGATGCGCGATACCTTGGCGCGCATTGTGGCCAAACTGACTCGCCAGCCCAGCCCTGAGGGCGAATGAGTTGACCATCAATTCGCCAGCCACACTCGACCAGTGGCTGGCTTACCTGGAGCAGCTACACAGCAGCGCCATTGATATGGGGCTGGCGCGGGTGAGCGCGGTTGGCGATCGCCTGGCGTTGGCCAAACCGGCGCCGCTGGTGATCCTGGTTGCCGGCACTAACGGTAAAGGCACCACCTGTGCGGCGCTGGAGCAGCTGCTGCAGGCCGCCGGCCAGCGCACTGCGGTTTACGGCTCGCCCCATCTGCTGCGTTACAACGAGCGGCTGCGCATTGATGGCCGTGAGTTGGGTGACGCCGACCACTGTGCGGCCTTTGCCTGCATCGAGGCCGCCCGGGGTGATACCAGTCTGACCTATTTCGAGTTCGGCACCCTGGCGGCATTGCAGCTGATCAAGGCGGCGGCGGTTGATGTGGCGATCATCGAAGTGGGGTTGGGCGGTCGTCTGGACGCCACCAACATTGTTGATCCTGATCTGTCGATCATCACCACGGTCGATCTTGACCATCAGGCCTTTCTCGGCAATGACCGCAACAGCATCGGCTTTGAAAAGGCAGGAATTCTCCGTGCTGGCCGACCGGCAGTCATTGGCGAGATCGATCCCCCTGCAACCGTGCTCGCCCGCGCCGCTGAGTTGAGCGTCGACGGTCGCTGGTTCGGGCGTGATTTTGCGGTTGACGCCGAATCGGAGCTCTGGACCTTTGTCAGTGGTACCGAGCGATTGGCGCAGCTACCGCGTCCGGCGATTCCGCTGGTGAATGCCGCTGTGGCCATTCAGGCACTGCTTCTGCTGGGGTTGTTGCCGCCGCTGGTCGTGCTGCGCCAGGTGCTGGCCACGCTGCGGCTGGCTGGTCGGCTACAGCCTCTGGGCGAGGCGCCGCTCAAACTTGTTGATGTGGCTCATAACCCTCACGCTGCCCGTTATCTGGCCAGCGAGCTTCAGCGACTGGCTGCTGGTCGTCGCTTGTTGGCGGTGGTGGGGATGATGGCTGACAAGGATCTGGCCGGCGTCTTCGCAGCCTTGCTGCCGCTGGTCAGCCAGTGGTGGTTGGTGGCTCCGGATCTGCCTCGCGCGGCTAGCACGGCTCAGTTGCGGGCAGCACTTCCAGTCGGGCTTGAAGTGCAACAGGCGCCATCGGTGGCTGTCGGTTGGCAGCAGGCGCTGGCTGCAGCTAGTGCCACAGATGTGGTAATCGGCTTCGGCTCTTTTTACACTGTCGCCGAAATTTTGCAGGCAGAGCAGGACAACTGTGGCCACTAAACATACCAACCGTATTGTCGGCGCCCTGGCGTTGCTCGCCGTGGCGGTGATTGTGTTGCCGGAGTTGTTGACTGGTAAGCCCAAGCCAGTGCTGGAGAGCGGTGATGAGATCCCGCTGGCGCCGGAAATGGCGGTGGTGGGTGATGCCGAACTGGCGGCGGCCAGGGGAGAACTGGCAGCGGCGCAACAGGTGCTACCCGCTGATACTAGCCGCATGGCGGTCGATGATCTGCTGGCGATGCCGCTGCAGGAAGGGCTGACGGGCACCGCCGCTGATGCCACCGCTATCCCGGCCGTTGCAACTGCTGAGGTCAAGGTGGAAACGGCGGCCCCATCGCCGGCAACCGTGCCGGCCAAGGCGGAAGATCCCAAACCGCTGCCCGGCCACAGCGACGCGGCCTACAGCATTCAGCTCGGGGTGTTCAGCAATGCCACCAATGTGGCGGCGCTGGTGGGCAAACTGCGCAGCAATGGTTTCAAGGTCTACACCTCGCCGGCCACCCCGATCAGCGGCAAACCCACCCGGGTGCTGGTTGGACCCAATACCCAGAAAGCTGCGCTGGAGTCCTATATTCCCCGCCTGCGCGAGCTGACTGGGCTCGATGGCCGCATCGTTACCTATGATCCGCTGGCGCCCTGAACGTGGACGTAGGCGCTCGTCCGAACAGCCCCGGCCAATTAGGCAAGGTGCGATCCCTCTGCTAGAATGCGCGCCACCTGCCAAGGGGGCGAACGCTGCTTATGAACTGGGTTGATCTGACGATTCTGGGCGTCATTGCCGTATCGGCACTGGTTAGCTTGGTGCGCGGTTTTGTGCGTGAAGCCTTGTCTCTGGTCTCTTGGGTCGCGGCCTTTTTCGTTGCATCCACCTTTTACAAAGATGTGTCGCCGTTGCTGGCCGACTATCTGCAAGATCCCTTTTTGCGTGACGGTGGCGCCATCCTGTTGCTGTTCATCCTCACCTTGATCATTGGTTCCTTGATCAACTTTATTTTCGGCGTGCTGGTCGACAAAACAGGCCTGACCGGCACTGATCGGGTGCTTGGCATGGTGTTTGGTGCGCTGCGCGGGGTGTTGGTGGTGGCCGCCGTGCTCTTTGTGCTCGACGCTTTCACCACCCTCAACAGCACTGCAGCCTGGCAGCAGAGCATCCTTATTCCGGAGTTCAAGGTGGTGATCACCTGGTTCTTCGAATACCTCAAGCAAAGTTCCACGCTGATTCAGTCAGCAGCTCAACCGTGAAAAGGTAACCAGTCGATGTGCGGCATTGTTGGCATTGTGGGGAAATCAGCGGTCAATCAGGCGATCTACGATGCCTTGTCCGTGTTGCAACACCGTGGCCAGGATGCGGCGGGGATCATGACCATTGACGAGCAGGACAAGTTCCGGCTGCGCAAAGCCAACGGTTTGGCTCGAGATGTGTTTGAGACCAAGCACATGCTCCGCTTGCAGGGCAATATTGGTATTGGTCACGTCCGTTATCCGACTGCTGGCAGCTCCAGCTCGGCAGAAGCCCAGCCGTTTTACGTCAATTCCCCGTTCGGCATCGCTTTGGCCCATAACGGCAATCTGGTTAATGCTGAAGAGCTGAGCGAGCAGGTGTTTCGCGAGGCCCGTCGCCACGTGAATACCACCTCTGACTCCGAGGTGCTGCTAAACGCTCTGGCTCATGAATTGACTGAAGTAAAGCGTTGGGAACTGCAGCCATCCGACGTCTTTGATGCCGTGGCCCGGTTGCATCGTAAGGCCAGCGGCGCCTACGCGGTGGTGGCGCTGATTATTGGCCATGGTCTGTTGGCCTTCCGTGATCCCAATGGCATCCGGCCGTTGGTGCTGGGTCGTCGTCATACCGACGAGGGCCCGGAATATATGGTGGCGTCAGAGAGCGTTGCCCTCGATTGTGCCGGTTTTGATTTTTTGCGCGATATCGAACCTGGCGAGGCGGTCTACATCACCCGTGATGGCCATCTGCACTCGCGTCAGTGCGCCGAGGCACCGCGTCTTTGCCCCTGTATCTTCGAGTATGTCTATTTCGCCCGCCCGGATTCGACCCTCAATGGCATCTCTGTTTATTCGTCGCGGGTCCATATGGGCCAACGGTTGGGTAAGAAGATTCTGCGTGAATGGCAGGAACTGGCCATTGATGTGGTGATCCCAATCCCTGAAACCTCAAATGACATCGCCCTGCAGATCGCCTCGATCATGGGCTTGCCCTATCGTCAAGGGTTTGTGAAGAACCGCTATATCGGCCGTACCTTCATCATGCCGGGTCAGCAGCAGCGCAAAAAATCGGTGCGCAGTAAACTCAACGCCATTGCTGCCGAGTTCAAGGGTAAGCGGGTGCTGCTGGTGGATGATTCCATTGTTCGTGGTACTACGTCGCGCCAGATTATCGATATGGCCCGTGAGGCCGGCGCGGCCAAGGTCTATTTCGCTTCGGCGGCACCGGTGATCCGCTTCCCCAATGTCTATGGCATCGATATGCCGAGTGCCACTGAGTTGATCGGCCACGGCCGTGAAAACCAGCAGATCTGCGACGAGATTGGTGCCGATGGCCTGATCTTCCAAGACTTGCCGGATCTGATTGCGGCCGTGAGGGCTGAGAATCCGACTATTGAGCAGTTTGAGTGCTCGGTGTTTGATGGCCTCTATGTGACCGGTGATGTCACTCAGGACTATCTGGAGCATCTGGATCAGCTGCGCAACGATGACGCCAAGGCTGATCAGGAGTTCTTCCAGAATAGCTCCAACATGGAACTGCACAACGAAGGGCACCCTTGAGGGCTGACTGAGCGTATGACCTGGAACCCGCCGCTGTGGCGGGTTTTTTGTTACTGGGCGAGTGACGGCGCGCTCTCGACCCGGTTGCGGCCCAGGTCCTTGGCCCGGTAGAGGGCCAGATCGGCGCGGGTAAAGAAGGAGTGCAGACTCTCATCTGCCGCAGCCGATGCAACTCCCAGACTGATGGTCAGGATCCCGGCCGTATTGTCGCTATGGGGCATTTGCAGGTCGGCGACGGCGCTGCGTAGCTGCTCTGCCAGCTGGTGCGCCGCATCCAGCGGACAGTTCTCCAGCAGTACCGCAAATTCTTCGCCACCGATACGGGCGGGCAGGTCGCTGGCTCGTGCTGCCGATTTGCACAGCACCCGCGCGACCTGCTTGAGTGCCGCATCACCAAGGCTGTGGCCATAGTGGTCGTTGAAGGTCTTGAAACGGTCAATATCTAGAATGATCAGACTGAGCGGCTCATGGTTACGGTGACAGTGACGTAGCGCCAGATCGAGGCGTTGGTCGAAGGCCCGGCGGTTGGCCATGCCGGTCAGCGGGTCGGTCAGTGAGAGTTGCTCCAGCTCGCGCATCTGCGCTTCGATCACCTCCAGCAAGGCATTGGCATGGGCGGCTACCCGGCCGATCTCATCCTGGTAGTTTGCTTTGAGGCGTAGCGACCAGTTGCGCTCGCGGCGCAGGGTATTGAGATCATCCGCCAGTCGCCGTAGTCGCAGTACCAGCAAACGGTCGATCACAAAGAGCAGGGCGCCAATCAACAGCAGGCTGGCCAGCAGCGTTCGCGACTGGGCCTGATGGATGATCAGATTACCGCGGGCGCTGATGGTGCGCTCGATCGACAGCGCCAGTTCAGCAAAGGGCTGGCCGAGGATATCGCGCAGCGGAAAGTGAAGCAGCAGCAGCTCCGGGTTGCTGTCGATGGTTGGTACTGACTGGCCAAATACCGGCGAGCTGAGCAGTTCACTGTGGATCGCCGCGGCTGCGCTTCCCCGTGGCTGCAGATTGAGCTGGAACAGCAGTTGGCTCTGATCTTCTACGCGCGCCAGCAGATCGGAATCCAGTGGTCTGGCCAGCACTGTCAGCCCGCGTGGCGGCAAGGCAACGGCGGTGTCGCGGAGCGGCATGCGGCAGGTGACGTGAGCTTGACCTGCCAGCACCACCACGGCACAGGGGGCATCGTTATCACCAATGGGGGCGGTGAGCGCTTGATAGAGGGCTGATTCGGGTTTCACCAGATCGCTGGCCGCCAGTGCCTGGCTGGTGGCCTCGTCGACACCAATGGCGTCCAGTAGCTGGCCATCCGCATTGATGATCATCACCCACGACAGATCCGATGGCCCCAATACTTGCGGGCTTAGATTTTCCGCGCGGAATACCGGATCGGGCTGCTGTGCGTATTCATATAGGGCGGTCCAGTGGGCCCAGCCGAGTAGCAACTGGGCCAGAGAGTGGCCTTCGTTATCAAGGGTTTTGATCAACCGCGCCAGTTCCTTGTGGGCCGCTTCCTGTTCCAGCTCGGCATAACTGGCACTGATGCTGCGCTCATTGAGCATCACCGTGATGCCAATACTGATGCCAATCAGCAGGACGATGCCAATAATCAGACGAGCCAACAGGGTCATGCCGGGTCCCGGGTGCTGCTGCGATGGCGAGGGCACAGCAGTCCCGCGCTAAACTGTATCTGCAGTATATGCACGGGATTAGCCCCACATTGTGGCACGGCGCGAGAACGCCTCAGTGTTGTTGCATGAAATGCAGGGGCAGCCGATCGCTGCCCCCTGTTGAGCTGGATCAGTGGGTAAAGACCGGGCCGAGGCCCCAAGACCAGAGGATCACGGTGCCGGCCATCAGGCAGACCAGCAGCACCAAGCCGCAGGTCACCAGCGAGCTGGCGTAGATAAAACCGCGCTCCTCCGGAATGTGCATCAGGATCGGCACACCGGTGTAGAGCAGGTAAACGCTGTAAGCGACCCCGGCAATGCCGGCCAAGGCGACAAACCACAGCACCGGGAAAAGGGCGGCGAAACCGACCATCATCATCGGCGTGGCGGCGTAGGCTGCCAGTTCAAAGGTCTGATTGAAGCTGGGCTCTGAGCCGAATGTGCGAGCCATCCACAGCGCCAGCCAAGCCAAGGCAAAGACGCCGCATACCATGGCCACATACATGGAGCTGGCCATAGCCATGGCGCTGCGTTCGGTCAGCTTGATCGGATCGCCCGCACCGATCTCCCAACCGATAAATACAGTGGCGTAGTAACAGCACAATGCCGGGATCAGGGCGATAAACAGCACGTGTGCCAAGGTATGACCAAGGGTCTCTGGATGGCCGTCGATCTGCTGCCACTCGTTTTTCGGGTGGGCATAGAGTCCCCACAGGTGGTCGAGTATCATGCGCGCTCCTCGCTGGTTATGACGTCCACAGACTGCCCTTTATATGACCGACAGCTGTACAAAGATCAAGCGGCCCTCGCTGGCGGAAAATCTAACCGAACTGCGCGCCTTTCTCGGCTGCGCCACCCCGTCGGCTTGGCTGGAGATGGCCAAGTGTCCGTCGCAACTGGCCATTCTTCTCATCGATCACGCCAACTGTGAACGTAAGGCGGCGACCACGGCACTGGCGCTGGCGGCCCGCTACGTGCACCAGTCGCAATTTTTGCTGCCCTTGTCACGTCTGGCGCGGGAAGAACTGCACCATTTCGAACAGGTGATCGGGCTGATGGCTGAACGTCAGATCGCCTATCGGGCGCTGTCAGCCAGTCGCTATGCCGCTGGCCTGCATGCGCAGGTCAGGGGTGACGAGCCGGGGCGGCTGGTGGATCTGCTGATCGTCGGCGCCTATATCGAAGCTCGCTCCTGTGAGCGCTTCGCGGCACTGGCGCCACTGCTTGCAGATGCCGAGTTGAGTCGCTTCTATCGGCAGCTGCTGCGTTCAGAGGCCCGTCATTACCGCACCTATCTCGACTTTGCCCGCGAGCTGGGAACGGGGGATGTCGATGAGCGTATCGCCCTGTTCCGCGCCTGTGAAAATGAGCTGGTACAAAGCACTGATCGACAATTCCGCTTTCACAGCGGCGTGCCGGAGTCCGCCTGAGCATTGGTGCCGCTCAGCCGCTGGCGAGCGGGGTGAAGCACAGTTGTGGGCCGCGCTCATCAATACGCAGATAGCTGATGCTGTCATGCCATTCGCCCAAGACCAGTCGCCAGCCGTCGCCAGCGGCCAGTTTGACCCGGTGGCAAGCGGGTCTGTGGGTGTGGCCATGGATCAGCCAGCGGCAGCCACTCTCTGTCATCACTCTCACCACCTCGTCTGGGGTGACATCCATGATCTCCAGGCTCTTGACCTGTTTGACCATCTGGCTGTGGGCACGATAGGCGGCGGCACGGCGGCGGCGATACCAGCGCGGGGCCAGCAGCACCAGCCGTGGCCACCACCAGCCACGGGCCTTGCGGCGAAAGTTCATGTAGGCCAGATCACGGGTGCAGAGACTGTCGCCATGCATCAGCAGGGCACGAGTGCCGTAGAAATCAATCTGATGTTGCTCTGGCAGCAGGGTGAGGCCGGCAAGGGCAGCGTAGCCATCGCGAAGGAGGAAATCGCGGTTGCCATGAATGTAGAAGGTGGCGATGCCCCGTTGCTGGCACTGGCGCAGGGCCGTGGCCACGGTCAGGGCGCAACTGTCGGCCGCATCGTCGCCGACCCAGACATCGAACAGATCGCCGAGAATGTAGAGCTGATCGCCCGGGTACAGCTGTTGCTGCAAGAAACGGAGAAGCGCGGCCGTCAGCTGGGGCCGCGCTTCACTCAGGTGGAGGTCAGAAATGCAGTAGACCGCCACGTCGTTGGTCTTAGTCTTCCAGCACTTCGGCGCGCTGAATCACCACATCTTCGGTCGGCACATCCTGATGCATGCCAAAACGGCCGGTAGCTACCGCTTTGATCTTGTCGACCACCTCCATCCCTTCGGCCACTTCACCAAACACGCAATAGCCCCAACCCTGAGCGGTTTCGCTCTTGAAATCGAGGAAGGTGTTGTCGGCGATGTTAATGAAGAACTGGGCACCGGCTGAGTGCGGGTCAGGGGTGCGGGCCATGGCGATGGTGCCGCGTTTGTTGGAGATGCCGTTGTTGGCTTCGTTCTTGACCGTACGTGCGGCCGGCTTCTGATCCATGCCCGGGGCAAAGCCGCCGCCCTGAATCATGAAGCCGTCGATGACACGGTGGAACAGGGTGTTGCTGTAGTGGCCTTCGTTCACATAGCTGAGGAAATTGGCAACGGTGGCCGGAGCCTTGTCAGCAAACAGACGCAGTTTGATGGCGCCGAAATTGGTATGAAGCACAACCATGAGGAACTCCGCTAGGCATCAGGGAAGGCAGATTCTAGCGGATGAGACGCCCTTTGGCACCCGCAGGGCGCTGGCGACTGTCGCAGGCGGTGACGCTGGCCGCTGGCACCGTTACAATCGCTGCCCGGTTTTTCACTCGCGGATTGGCCCGATGTTGCAGATCTACAACACCAAACAGCGCCGCAAGGCGCCTTTTGTCCCGCTTAAGCCCGGCAAGGTCGGCCTCTATGTGTGCGGGGTGACGGTGTATGACGATTGCCATATCGGCCACGCCCGTACCGCCGTTGCCTTCGATCTGATGGTGCGCTACCTGCGCTACCTCGGTTATGCCGTCACCTTCGTGCGTAACATCACCGATGTCGACGACAAGATCATCCGCCGGGCGGCGGAAAATGGCGAAAGCTGCGATGCCCTGACCGAGCGCACCATCGCCCGCATGCATGCCGATTACGACGCCTTGGGCGTTCTGCGCCCGGATATCGAGCCGCGAGTGACCACTCACATAGCCGAGATCATCGACACCATCGAGCGCCTGCTGGCCAACGGCAACGCCTATCTGGTGGCTAATGGCGACGTCAACTTTGAGGTGGCTAGCTTTGCCGATTATGGCCAGTTGAGCGGCCAGGATCTGGACGCGCTGCAGGCTGGTGCCCGGGTTGAGGTGGACGACAGCAAGCGTGCCCCCCTCGATTTCGTACTGTGGAAAAAGGCCAAGCCGGGTGAACCCAGCTGGCCATCGCCCTGGGGCGAAGGGCGCCCCGGCTGGCACATTGAGTGTTCAGCGATGTCGGCGCGCCATCTCGGCACCCATTTTGATATCCATGGCGGCGGTTCGGATCTGATCTTTCCCCACCATGAAAACGAGATCGCCCAGTCCTGCTGCGCCCACCACACCCCCTATGTGAACACCTGGGTGCACAGCGGCATGGTCCAGATCAACGCCGAGAAGATGTCCAAATCGCTGGGTAATTTCTTCCTGATCCGCGATGTGCTGGCCGAGTATGACGCCGAGTCGGTGCGTTACTTCCTGCTCTCTGGCCATTACCGCAGTCAGCTTAACTATTCCACCGATAACCTCACTCAGGCGAGGGCAGCGCTGGAACGGCTCTATACCGCTCTGCGCGGCGTGAACGAGGCGGCTGAAGATCTGGCTCGCGCGGCCGAGTTTGAAGAGCGCTTCCGGCTGGCGATGGATGATGACTTCAATGCGCCTGAGGCCCTGAGTGTGCTGTTTGAAGTGGCGCGCGAGCTTAATCGCCACAAGGATAACCCGGCGGTAGCCGCGTCGCTGGCGGCTACTCTGCGTCGGCTGGGCGGGGTGCTGGGGCTGTTGCAGCAACCTGCCGAGGCCTTCCTCAAAGGGGCGTGTGACGATGCCGAGGTGGCTGAGATCGAACGGCTGATTGAGGCCCGCGCCGAGGCTCGCCGCACTAAAAACTGGGCGGCCGCTGATGCGGCGCGCCAGCAGCTCACCGCCATGGGTATCGTGCTTGAAGATGGTGCTGGCGGCACCAGCTGGCGGCGCGGATAATAGGCGTCACGCCAAAATAGACAAGGCCCGCAGCTGCGGGCCTTGTGCTATCTGGCACAGGGTGCCAACCACTTACGGTGCGTGGTGCCGCTCGCAGGTTTCGAGGGTGTTTTCCAGCAGGCAGGCGCGGGTCATGGGGCCAACGCCACCCGGCACCGGGGTGATCCAGCTGGCGCGGGCGGCGGCTGGGGCAAACTCGACATCGCCGATCAGGGTGCCATCGGCCTGACGGTTAATGCCGACGTCGATGACGATTGCCCCCTCCTTGATCCATTCGCCTTTGACCAGCCCCGGTTTGCCGGCGGCCACCACCACCAGATCGGCGTTGCGCAGATGGCTGGCCAGATCCTTGGTGAAGCGGTGGGTGACGGTAACCGTGCAGCCGGCCAGCAACAGCTCGAGGGCCATGGGGCGGCCGACGATGTTGGAGGCGCCGACGACCACCGCATTCAGACCATAAGGGTCAACCCCGGTTGAGGTGAGCAGGGCCATGATCCCCTTGGGGGTGCAGGGGCGCAGCAGCGGGATGCGCTGGGCCAGGCGGCCGATGTTATAGGGATGGAAGCCATCCACATCTTTGTCCGGGCGAATACGCTCCAGCAGCAGTGACGAGTCAAGGTGGGCGGGCAGTGGCAACTGAACCAGGATACCGTCGATACTGTCGTCGGCGTTGAGGCTATCGATCAGCTCCAGCAGCTCATCCTGAGTGGTGGATGCAGGCAGATCGTGGGCTATCGAGCGGAAGCCTACCTCTTTGCAGTCGTTCCGCTTGTGGGTGACATAGACCTGGGATGCAGGGTCGCTGCCGACCAGAATCACCGCCAGCCCCGGCAACCGTTTGCCCGCCGCGAGCCGCGTCTGCACCCGGGCCGCGATCTGGCTGCGAATGGATGCTGCAATCTGTTTGCCGTCGATCAGTTGTGCCGCCATGCCGTTTGATTGATCTGTGTCGCGGAAAAGGGGGCTAATTTTGGCATGTTGACGCGGCAGGCGCCACCGGCGGTGAAATTGACGCTAACCGAGGCGAGGGCTATCATCGCCGCCCGCAAGTTGAGACTCGCAGTGCGCCCGTAGCTCAGTCGGATAGAGCAATCGCCTTCTAAGCGATCGGTCACAGGTTCGAATCCTGTCGGGCGCGCCACACTCCGCCTCCTCGACTCACTCGCTGCGCCTCTATATAATGCCGCGTCTTTTCTGCCCCTGTGCAGCCGCCGCGCCCTTGTTCGCGCCGCCACAGGGGTAACGTTTTCAACCAGTTAGACACACCCTGCCGCGCCATCTCGGGCGTGCGCATGACGAGGTAGCAAGATGCAAGTTTCAGTCGAAACCACCCAGGGCCTTGAGCGTCGCCTGACTATCCGCGTGCCGGGTACCAAGGTCGACACCGAGGTTGAATCACGCCTGCAGCGCATGGCCAAAACCCAGCGCGTCGACGGTTTTCGCCCCGGCAAAGTGCCGGTGAGCATCGTGCGCAAGCGTTTTGGCGCCGCCGTGCGTGAAGAAGTCGCTTTTGATGTCGCCCAGCGCAGCTTTGTTGAAGCGGTGGTTGCTGAGAAGCTGAACCCGGCCGGTACCCCGACCTTGCAGCTGACCGCTAACAATGAAGGTCAGGATCTTGAGTTCGTGGCCACCGTGGAAGTCTACCCAGTGTTCGAAGTGCAGGGCCTTGATGGTCTGGCCGTTGACAAGCCGGTGGCCGAAGTGACCGCTGCCGATGTTGACACCATGCTCGAAACCCTGCGTCAGCAGCAGGCCAAATGGCAGGTGGTGGAGCGTGAAGCCGCTCAGGGTGACCGTCTGGTCATCGACTTCCAGGGCAGCATTGATGGCACCCCGTTTGATGGCGGCAAAGCTGAGAACTTTACGGTCGGTATCGGCGCTGGCCGCATGATCCCGGGCTTTGAAGAAGCGCTGGTCGGTCACAAGGCGGGTGACAGCTTCACCGCTCCGGTTGCTTTCCCGGCTGATTACCACGCCGATCACCTCAAAGGCAAAGGCGCTGAGTTCGCGATCACCGTCATCAAGGTGGAAGCGCGCGTGCTGCCGGAGATCGACGCCGAGTTCGTCAAGGCTTACGGCGTGGCCGAAGGCACCATTGAGGCCCTCAAGGCTGAAGTGACCAAGAACATGGAGCGCGAACTGCGTAGCGCCCTCAAGAACCAGACCAAAGAGAAGGTGATTGACGCCCTGCTGGCTGCTAATCCGGTCGACGTGCCCAAGTCGCTGGTTGATCAGGAAGTAGACCACCTGCGTCAGCAGGCGGTTGAGCGCTTCAGTGGCGGCCGTGGCGGCAAACTACCAGAACTGCCGCGCGAGATCTTCGCTGAGCAGGCTGAACGTCGCGTGCGCATCGGTCTGGTGCTGGGCCAGTTCATTCGCCAGAGCGAACTGAAGGTTGACGAAGCCCGCGTTGAGGCCATTCTCAACGACGTCGCCGGTGCTTATGAAGAACCGGCCGAAGTGATCAAGTACTACCAGAGCCAGAATGAACTGATGCAGAGTCTGCGCAATCTGGCGCTTGAGGACCAAGCGATTGATGCGGTACTGGCCAAAGCCAAAGTGACCGAAGTCAAAAAGGCGTTCAGCGATGTGGTGAACACCCAGCGTAACGGCTGAGTTCGTTGACGGCGCTTAGCGCCGGATGCCTATAATGGCCCGCAGACGATGCGGGCCATTGTCTTTTATGGGGTCGCGACACGCGGCTCCGGGGCCTAGGGCACAAGCTGAATAAGGGTTTACATGGAGATGATGGACAAGATCGCCGCCTCGCTGGTGCCGATGGTGGTGGAGCAGACCAGTCGTGGTGAACGGGCCTACGATATCTATTCGCGCCTGCTCAAGGAGCGGGTGATCTTTCTGGTTGGCCCGGTCGAGGAACATATGGCCAACCTGGTGGTTGCTCAGTTGCTGTTTCTGGAGTCGGAAAATCCGGACAAGGAGATTTATCTCTATATCAACTCGCCGGGTGGATCGGTCACTGCGGGCATGGCTATTTATGACACCATGCAGTTCATCAAGCCGGACGTGAGCACCGTTTGCCTCGGTCAGGCCGCCAGTATGGGGGCCTTCCTGCTGGCTGGCGGAGCCAAGGGCAAGCGCTACTGTCTGCCCAATTCTCGGGTGATGATCCATCAGCCGCTCGGCGGTTTTCAGGGTCAGGCCAGCGACTTCGAGATCCATGCGCGTGAGATCCTCAAGATCCGCGACAAGCTCAACCGTATTCTGGCCGACCACACCGGT
Organism: Gammaproteobacteria bacterium; assembly: GCA_017425245.1. Taxonomy (GTDB): domain Bacteria; phylum Pseudomonadota; class Gammaproteobacteria; order Enterobacterales; family Neiellaceae; genus RGIG665. Next base: position 18,435 of record JAFOOX010000032.1, on the reverse strand, counting down.
CAGCCGATGGAAAAGGTGGCTCAGGATACCGATCGTGATAATTTCATGAGTGCCGACGAAGCGGTGGCTTACGGCCTGGTGGATGGCATCCTGACCCATCGTGGCGCCTGATCGCGGATCAGGGCGGCTGACGTATAATTGAGACAGGCCAGGACGGGATTCTGGCCGATTAGTTGAATCGAGGTACACGCATGCCAGATAACCGCCGTGGTAGCGGCAGCGATCAAAAGCTTCTCTATTGCTCTTTTTGCGGCAAGAGCCAGCATGAAGTGCGCAAGCTGATCGCCGGGCCGTCGGTGTACATCTGCGACGAATGCGTCGAGTTGTGCAATGACATCATCCGCGAAGAAGTCAAAGACCTGCCCGGCAAGAAGAGCCGCAGCAAGTTGCCGACCCCGCGGGAAATCCGTGAGCATCTGGACGGTTACGTCATCGGCCAGGAGCACGCCAAGAAGGTGCTGTCGGTCGCCGTCTACAACCACTACAAGCGGTTGCAGGGCGAGTCTGGCGACGTTGAAATTGGCAAGAGCAACATCCTGCTGATCGGCCCCACCGGCAGTGGCAAAACCCTGCTCGCTGAGACGCTGGCCCGCTTCCTCGATGTGCCCTTTACCGTGGCTGATGCCACCACCCTGACCGAAGCCGGTTACGTGGGTGAGGATGTTGAGAACATCATCCAGAAGCTGCTGCAGAAGTGCGATTACGATGTGGAGAAGGCCCAGCGCGGTATCGTCTACATCGACGAGATCGACAAGATCTCGCGCAAGTCGGAAAACCCGTCGATCACCCGCGATGTGTCGGGCGAAGGGGTGCAGCAGGCCCTGCTCAAGCTGATTGAAGGCACGGTCGCTGCGGTGCCGCCCCAAGGCGGACGCAAGCATCCGCAGCAGGAGTTTCTGCAGGTTGATACCAGCAAGATCCTGTTTATCTGTGGCGGCGCTTTTGCTGGCCTTGAGAAGATCATCGATCAGCGCGTGGCCACCGGAAGCGGTATCGGCTTCGGTGCCCAGGTGCGCAGTCGCGAACTCAAGAATGCTGTCAGCAACCTGTTGCGTCAGGTGGAGCCGGAAGATCTGGTCAAATTTGGTCTGATCCCCGAGTTCATCGGTCGTCTGCCGGTGCTGGCCACCCTTGACGAGCTGGATGAATCGGCGCTGGTGCAGATTCTGACCGAGCCGCGCAACGCCCTGACCAAGCAGTATGCGTCGCTGTTCCAGATGGAAGGGGCAGAGCTGGAGTTCCGCGATGATGCCCTGCGCGCCATTGCCCACAAGGCGATGGAACGCAAGACCGGCGCCCGTGGCCTGCGCTCGATTGTCGAACAGGTGCTGCTCGATACCATGTACGAGCTGCCGTCGATGTCCACCGTGTCACGGGTGGTGGTCGATGAAACGGTGATCCGCGGTGAGTCCAGCCCGATCCTGATCTATCACAACAGCGAGCCACCCAAGGCTGCGTCTGCGACCTGAAATGACAACGGCGGCGGAAAACCCTGTTCCGTCGCCGTTGAATCCTGCGTCATTCATCCCCATATTGGCCTTCATGCCCAGGTGACAACCTGCCCCCCGCCGTCCGGAGAGAGGCTATGAGCGAAATTGCTGTCGAGCGCATCCAGATTCCCGTGTTGCCATTGCGTGATGTGGTGGTTTACCCCCACATGGTCATTCCCCTGTTTGTCGGGCGCGAGAAGTCGATTCAGTGCCTGGAAGCGGCGATGGAGCAGAACAAACAGATCTTCCTGGTCGCCCAGAAAGACCCGACGGTCGAGAATCCGGAAAAAGGCGATCTTTACGACGTCGGTACGCTGTCGACCATCCTGCAGCTGCTGAAGTTGCCTGACGGTACGGTCAAGGTGCTGGTGGAAGGGGAAAAGCGCGCCAAACTGCATAAGTTTCTGCCATCGCCGAACTACTTTGTGGCCGAAGTGGAGGTGCTTGACGCTGCCAGTGAGCGTGAAGAGCGTGAACTGGATGTGCTGGTGCGCACCACCATCAACCAGTTCGATGGCTACATCAAACTGAACAAGAAAGTGCCGCCTGAGGTTTTGACCTCGCTGCAGGGCATTGATGATCCGTCGCGGTTGGCCGATACCATGGCTGCTCACATGCCACTCAAGCTGGCTGACAAGCAGCAGGTGCTGGAAACGGCGGATATCTCGACCCGCCTCGAGTTCTTGCTGGCGCAGATGGAGAACGAGATCGACCTTCTGCAGGTTGAAAAACGGATCCGTAATCGCGTCAAAAAGCAGATGGAGAAGAGCCAGCGCGAGTACTACCTGAATGAGCAGATGAAGGCGATCCAGAAAGAACTGGGTGAGCTGGAAGATGGCCCCGATGAATTCGAGACGCTCAAAAAGCGCATCGAAGAGGCCAAGATGCCGCAGGAAGCGAAAGACAAAGCCGAGGCTGAACTGCACAAGCTGCGCATGATGTCACCGATGTCGGCAGAGGCAACGGTGGTGCGCGGCTATATCGACTGGATTGTCGGTGTGCCTTGGAGCAAGCGCTCCAAAGTAAAAAAAGATCTGCGCTTGGCGCAACAGACGCTGGATGCCGACCATTTCGGTCTCGACAAGGTCAAGGAGCGGATCCTCGAATACCTTGCCGTGCAGAGCCGGGTGAAGAAACTACGCGGTCCGATCCTCTGTCTGGTGGGGCCGCCGGGGGTGGGTAAAACCTCACTCGGACAGTCGATCGCCAAGGCCACTGGCCGTGTTTACACGCGTATGGCCTTGGGCGGAGTGCGTGATGAAGCCGAAATCCGCGGCCACCGCCGCACCTACATCGGTTCCATGCCGGGCAAGCTGATCCAAAAGATGAGCAAGGCGGGCGTACGTAACCCGTTGTTCCTGCTCGATGAGATCGACAAGATGGGCGCCGATATGCGGGGTGATCCAGCCTCGGCACTGCTGGAAGTGCTGGACCCGGAACAGAATGTGGCCTTTAACGACCATTACCTGGAGGTCGACTACGACCTGTCGGATGTGATGTTTGTTGCCACCTCCAACTCCATGAATATTCCGGCGCCGCTGCTGGACCGCATGGAGGTGATCCGTCTGGCCGGTTATACCGAGGATGAGAAGCTCAACATCGCCCGTAATCACCTGCTGCCCAAGCAGCTGGAGCGCAATGGCCTGCGCGAGGGTGAGCTGACGGTCGAGGATAGCGCTATTCTTGGCATCATCCGCTATTACACCCGCGAAGCGGGGGTGCGTTCGCTGGAGCGCGAGATCTCCAAGATCTGCCGCAAGGCGGTGCGTCAGCTGCTGCTCAAAGAGCGCTCGGCGCCGGTCAAGGTTGATGGCGACAACCTCAAGGAGTTCCTCGGGGTGCAGCGCTGTGATTACGGCAAGGCCGAAGAGCACAACCGCGTCGGTCTGGTCAGTGGTCTGGCCTGGACTGAGGTGGGTGGTGACCTGTTGACCGTGGAAGCTGCGGCCGTTGCCGGCAAAGGCAAGATGACGCACACCGGGTCACTGGGCGAAGTGATGCAGGAGTCGATTCAGGCCGCGCTGACTGTGGTCCGCAGTCGGGCCGAGGTGCTGCGCATCGCTCCAGACTTCTACGAGAAGCGCGACATTCATGTGCACGTGCCGGAAGGGGCTACTCCCAAAGACGGTCCGAGTGCGGGTATCGCCATGTGTACCGCGCTAGTGTCGGCATTGACTGGCAACCCGGTGCGCGCCGATGTGGCCATGACCGGTGAGATCACCCTGCGTGGCGAGGTGCTGCCGATCGGCGGCCTTAAAGAAAAACTGCTGGCCGCTCATCGTGGTGGTATTCGCCATGTATTGATCCCCCATGACAACGTTCGTGACCTCGAAGAGATCCCGGATAACGTCAAACAGGATATCGAGATCCATCCGGTGCGCTGGATTGATGAAGTGCTGGATCTGGCGCTGCAGGACCCTCCTGCCGGCTTTGCCGTGGTGACGAACGCCTGAACTGTGAAATGGCGCGGCTTTGTCAGCGAGGCACCCTTGCCAATGCGACAAAGCCGCTGATATAAAGGCTCGCCAGCCGCGCCCCGGTAATGGCCATGGGATCTCAAGGCATGGCGCGGCACCCAATATGAACCCAAGGGGATGACAACGTGAACAAGTCTCAGCTGATTGACGCCATTGCGGCGGGTGCTGACATTTCCAAAGCCAAGGCCGCTCAGGTCGTTGATCTGTTTACCGACACCGTGACTGACGCGCTCAAGTCCGGTGATCAGGTGACTCTCGTCGGTTTCGGCACTTTCCTCGTCCGTGCCCGTGAAGCCCGCAGCGGTCGTAATCCGCAGACTGGCGCCGAGATCAAGATCGCCGCAGCCAAGGTGCCAGCGTTCAAGGCTGGCAAGGCACTCAAGGACGCGCTCTAAAGCGAGGTTCAGCGTCGGCGGGCAGTGCCTGTGACGCAGATTCAGGGCGCATCCATGGCGGTGCGCTTTTTGTTTATTCAGCGCAGCCAGTTGGCTGCCCGCGATGGAATTGAATGACCATGAGTATGGATCGGATCCGGGAGAGTGTGACCAGCGTCTGGGCCAAGGCCTTGCTGGGACTCATCATCGTCTCCTTTGTGCTCACCGGGGTGAGCAGCTACATGTTCTCCGGCGCCGACACCGCTCCGGCCAAAGTTAATGGCCAGACCATCAGCCGTGGCGAGTTCGAAAAGGCCTACGAGCAGCAGCGCCAGCGCATGGAACAGCAGCTTGGCGATCTCTTCGGCCAGCTCGCGGCGGATAGCAGCTATCTCGCAGGTTTTCGCAAACAGGTGCTGGATCAGCTGATCAATCAAGCGTTGCTGGATCAGTGGGTCGCCACCCTTGGTCTGCGTATCAGCGATGAGGCGGTACGCGATGCCATACGGCAGATACCCGCATTTCAGGTCAATGGCCAGTTCTCGAATGAGGTTTATCTATCGACCCTGCGTCGCCAGAACCTGTCGGTGGCCGAGTTCCGCGAGCTGGTGCGTTCGTCCCAGGCGCTGGAGACCCTGGTCGGTGGTATCTCCGGCAGTGCATGGGTCAGCAGTGATGAAGTGGCGCTGATGCAGCAGCTGCAGGCTCAGACGCGTGACCTAAAAAGCGTGATCATCGATGCCGCTCCTTATGCAGCCAAGGCAGAGATCAGTGACGAAGCGATCAGCAACTACTACAACAGCAACCCGCAGCAGTTTCAGGCGCCGGCCAAGGTTGCTGCCGAGTATGTGGTGCTGCGTCTGCAGGATCTGATGGCCCAGGTGGCCGAGCCGGACGATGCGGCTGTGGCTGCCTGGTATGAGCAGCACAAAGGTGAGTACAGCCAGCCTGAAGAGCGTCGGGTCGCCCATATTCTGTTGACTGGCGACGATGCTGACGCCAAGGCTAAAGTGCTGGCTGACGAGTTGGCCAAAGGTGGTGATTTCGCTGCCGTTGCCGCCCGTGACTCCCATGATCCGGGTTCGGCCAGCCGTGGTGGGGAACTGCCGTGGCTCACCTCAACCTCCTTTGATGCCGATTTTGCTGCGGGCGCTTTTGCCATTGCTGAGGTAGGCAAGGTCAGTGAACCGGTCAAATCCAAGTCCGGTGTTCACCTGATCAAGCTGCTGGAAGTACGCGGTGGTGTCACCAAGACGCTGGCAGAGGTGCGAGGCGAGCTGGTTTCCGCCCTCAAACGCCAGCAGGCCCAGGAACTCTACTTTGACCAGCAGCAGAAGCTGGTTAATGCCAGCTTCGAGACTCCGGACAGCTTGACCGATGCTGCCGCTGTGGCTGGTTTGCAGGTGAAGACTGCGGCGGCCTTCGCGGCTGATGCCGCGCCGCAGGAGCTGGCCCATCCTGCCGTGCTCGACAAACTGTTCGACGAGGAGTTCGCCGTGGCCGCCCAAGCCAGCGATCTGATCGAGCCCTCCGATGAGCTATCGCTGATTGTGCGTCCGATTGAGTTTCTGCCGCCGGCAGTGCAACCTTTGGAGGCAGTCAAAGCAGAGGTTGTCGGTCTGCTTCGTAACCAGCAGGCCGAGGCTGCCGCCACCGCTCTGGCAGAGCAGTTGCTGGCTGCCCTCAAGAGTGGCGACGATGCTAAATGGCAGGAGCTGTTGTCTGCCAATAGCCTGAGTGCCGCCGAGGCCAAAGGCGTTGCCCGCAGCGGCGGTGATGTCGACCCGGCGCTGCGTCAAGCCGCTTTCGAACTCGCCCGGCCGCAGGCCGGTAAGCTGAGCGCCAAGGTGGTCAGTTTGGGTGGGGGCAAGACCGCTGTCGTGGCGGTGACCGCAGTGACCGATGTGGCTCCGGCCGTTACGGATGGCTCATTGCAGGGCCAGCTGGCTGCCAGCGTTGGTCGTCAGGCGTTGGAAACGGCGATTACCATGCTGCGTGAGCAGGCCGATATCAGTTATCCAGCCCCGCTCTGAGCTGAATCCGTTTGTGGTAAACAACAACGCCCCTACGAGGGGCGTTGTTGTTTGTGCATAGTGCATGGTGGCAGTTAACCCAGCGCAAGTAGCTGGCGGGTAAAGGGATCCCGCGGTTCATTGAGCATCTGTTCGGTGGTGCCGGCCTCCACTACCCGGCCACTACGCATTACCATCACCTTGTCGGCGATGTGGCGAATCAACTCCAGATCATGAGTGATCACGATATAGCTGAGGCCGCGCTCCTGCTGTAGCTTGAGCAGCAGATTAATCAGCTTGGCGCGCACCGTCAGATCGATACTCGACAGCGACTCATCGCAGATCACCACCCGCGGGTCGGTGATGATGGCGCGCGCTAAGGCGACACGGTGTTTCTGGCCAGCTGTCAGCATATAAGGGTAGAACTCTGCGTATTCGGGCAGCAAGCCGACATCAACCAGAGTGTGACCGATCTTCTCGGCCCGTTCTTCGGCGCTCAGCGTGGTGTGGCGACGGAGAATGGCGTCGAACACCGAGCTGACGCTGTAGTGGGGATTGAGCGCTGCTGACGGATCCTGAAACACCATACGCACCAGCTTCTGGTAGCGCGGATCGGTGCGGGGGTCCACCTTCTCATCATCGAGCAAGATGGCGCCCGTGGTCAGAGGTTCGGCACCTGACAGCACGCGGGCCACGGTTGTCTTGCCTGAACCGGCGGCGCCGACAATGGCAAGCGTTTGACCCGCGTCGAGAGTGAAGGAAACCCGGTCGATGGCAGGCTCGCCAACCACCCAAGGTGGCTGGAAGGGTTTGCGGTAGATCTTGGTGAGGTAGCGCGCCACCAGCCTCATGCGTCCTCCTCATCGACGTCGATACGCTGGTTGAGCGGATAATGGCAACGGTAGTCACGCACTTTGCTGCGGGTGAGCTCCGGCATGGTGACACAGGCCTTGCGGGCATAACCGCACCGCGGGCCGAGACGACAGCCAATCGGCAGGTGGTCGCGGCGCGGCATACCGCCGCGTAGTTCTGGCAGTGGCGTTTTCGGCGGTTGACGGCACAGCCCTGCCGCGGTTGATGCCAGCAGCGCCTCCGTGTAGGGGTGCATTGGCTGGTTGATGATGGCATCGGCCGGGCCAGCCTCTACCACCTGGCCGCAGTAGATGACGGCCAGCCGGTCGGCAAAGCGGGCGGCCATGTTGATGTCATGGCTGAGCAGTAGAATCGACATCTTGTGCAGCTGGTTGAGTTTGCTCAGCAGTCGCAGCAGCTGACCCTGGGTGCTGGGCTCCATGCCGATGGTTGGCTCATCAGCAATCAGTAGCCGTGGTCGGCGGGCAATGGCCATGGCGATCATTACCTTCTGGGCCAGCCCGGCCGAAATCTCATGAGGGTAGGCGGTGAGTAACCGCTCATGGTCACGCACCCCGACCTGATGCAGCATGCTGATCAGTGACTGTAGTTGTTTGCGTCGGCCTAACTGCCACCACGGCGTGGTTTTAGGCATGGATTCAAGCAGTTGCTCACTAACCCGCATCATTGGGTCAAGGCAGGCGGCCGGATCCTGAAAGATCATCGCCATATCTTCGCCAAGCAGGGAGCGGTGGCTGTCATGATCGATGTGCAGCAGATCGATGTTATCGAAGGAGATACGCTCGGCGTTCATCACCCACTCGTCGCTGAGCATGCCGAGTACGGCCTGTGCGACCAGACTCTTACCAGAGCCTGATTCGCCTACCAGCGCCAGGATCTCGCCGTCAGCCAGAGTCAGGCTGATACGATCCACCAGTGGTGCTTCATCGGTATCGTTGCGACCGTAAATGCTGAGATTGCGGATGTCGAGCAGGCTCATCGCCCCGCCCCCTTGGCCAGAGCGTGGCGCAACCCTTCACCGACAACATTGACCGACAGCACGGTTAGCAGCAGCGCCAGTCCGGGCAGAGCCACCATCCACGGCGAATGGTAGAGGTGCTCCAGTCCACCGGACAGCATCGCTCCCCATTCCGGCTGCGGCGATTGGGCGCCCAAACGCAAGAAACCGAGCGCGGCGATATCGAGGATGGCGGTGGCCAGTGAAGTGCAGAACTGCAGTCCCAGTGGCTCCAGCAGGTTGGGCAGCAGGGTGCGGAAGAACAGGCGTGCCCTGCCTTGACCATCAAGACGGGCGGCAGTGACATAAGCTTTGGGCAGTTCTCGCACTAGGGCTGCGCGGGTCGAGCGGATGAACTGCGGGATCTGGCTCAGCAGCACTGCCAGCAACACCGGCCACAGGCCGACACCGAACAGGGCAATGGCGGCCACTGCCAGCAGCAAGGTTGGGATGCTCAGTGTCGTGTCGAGCAGATGATGCAGTACTGAGGATTTGATACCGCGAGTCATGCCGGCAGTCACGCCGATACTGATGCCGATGGTCGCCGCCAGCAGCACGGTCAGCAAGGCTGAACCGAAGGTGGCCTGACTGCCGAGGATCAGTTGGCTGAGCATGTCGCGACCTAGATCATCGGTACCGAGAAAGTGACGGAAACTGCCGCCAGGTTCCCAGGCCGGTGGCAATAACAGCTGATCGCGATGCTGAACATCGAGGTCGAATGGTGATAGCCAAGGGGCGACCAGAGCGGTCAGGGTGATGGCCGCAAGGATATAGAGTGCCGCCATCTGCAGCGGTCGCCTCCGGTACTCACCCCACGCTTGGGCGAGCGGTGATGGATACTGGTTGGGGGGACTCTCAACCCACATCGCTAAGGTCCTTGCGGGTGAGGGGGTCTGCGGCGGTATGCAGCAGATCGCTGAGTACCGACAGCAGCACGATGATGCTGCCGACCATCAGCAGGCAGCCCTGCAGTGCCGGATAGTCCTGTTGCTGCATGCTGCTCACCAGGTATCGGCCAACGCCCGGCCACGCAAAAATGTTCTCAATGATCATGGCACCGGTAAACAGGGTGCCGAACTGCAGACTGAGATCGCGCGATACGGGCAACATCACATTCGGTAGCGCATGATGGCGCAGGATCAACCAGCGCCCCAGTCCGCGGGCGCGGGCGGCTTTAATGAAGTCTTCACGCATTAGTCGTACCATCGTACTGCGGGTGGTGCGGATCACTTGGGTCATGGGAATGGTGGCCACCGCCACCATTGGCATAAACAGATGGGCAAGGGCGTCACGCAGAGCCGCCGCACGGTAGCCCATGTCCGATAACATCAAATCGAGCAGCATGATGTTTGTGCGTGGCTCGACTTCGAACAGCAGGCTAATACGTCCGGATAGTGGTAACCAGCCCAGGGTCAGTGACAGCAGTAAAATGATTAGTAGTGCCCACCAGAAGGTAGGAATCGAGGTCCCAATTAGGCAACAGGCCAGGATAGTGCGATCGAGTGGTGTGTCGCTGTTGAGGGCAGCGAGGGTGCCGATCGGAATGCCTGCGACCATGGCCAGTACCAGTGCATAGATCACCAGCTCTGCGGTGGCAGGCAGGGCCCGTAGTAGGTGGTCTAGAACCATTTCTCCGGAAGCAGTGGAGATGCCCAGATCGCCGCTTATGGCATTACCAATAAAGCGGAAAAACTGAAGTATTAGCGGGCGGTTGAGGTGATAAGCGTTGTACACCTCTTGGTACTGGGCCGGAGTCAGGTTTTGCTCACCAATCAGCTTGTAGACCGGATCGCCTGGCGCGAAGTGGCCCAGCAGGAACGCCAACAGCGTCAGCAGTAGCATGGTGACGAATAGGAGCGTCAGTTTGCGCAGGGCGTAGATGAACATGGTCAGTTCCTGCTCGCCCGGCCAAGGGCTAGGGCATGATAAGGATGAGATTCGATGCCGCTGATCTCTTTGCGATAAGCGATGCTCTTCAAGCCATGGGCAAGCACTGCAATCGGCTGCTCATCTGCCAGCAGTTCTTGCAGGCGGAAGTAATAGGCTTGGCGTTGCTGGCGATCCGTTGTCGCCAGGGCCTGCTGCAGCCACAGGTCAAACTGATGATTGCACCACTGGGCACGGTTGGAGCCGCTGGTCAGCGCTCGACAACTGAGCAGGGGTGATAGGAAGTTATCCGGATCGGCGCTATCTGCCGTCCAGCCGATCAGTGCTGCGTCATGGTTACCCAGTTCAAGTTGACGGGCGAATGTCTGCCAGTCCGGGCTGACGATACGGGCTTTGACGCCTATAGCGCGCAGATCCGCTTGAATAATCTCCGCAACCTTGTGCGGGTTGGGGTTGTAGACCCGCTGCAGTGGGGGCACCCACAAGTCAAATTCAAAGCCCGCAGCCAAGCCCGCTGATTCAAGGAGCTGGCGCGCCTGCTGGAGATCACGAGCGATTGGTTCAAGGCCATCATGGTGGGCCCAGGAGATCGGCGGCAGTATTGAGCTGGCCAATGATGCTGAGCCAAAGAATACGGCTTCGATGATCTTTTCACGGTCGAAGGCCAGCGACAACGCCTGACGTACGCGCCGATCATCAAAGGGGTGATGCTCGGTATTGAAGGCCAGATAGCCGACATTGAAGCCGGTCGAAATATCTAGCGCCAGCTGCGGATGTTGACGGATCAGACCGAACTCGCTTGCCGCCGGCAGGGCGATGAGATCGCATTCACCGCTAATCAGTTTGGCCAGGCGCATGCTGGCATTGGGTGAAATGTCAAACACCAGCCGCTGCAGCGCGGCTGGTCCTTGCCAGTAGCCGTCATGGCGATCGTAGAAAATGGCAGTGTGCTGGCGATAGTTACGGAACAGGAATGGGCCGGTACCGATTGGCATGCTATCGATCTGCTCCGGGTGACGACTGGCCAGCAACTGCTGACCATACTCGGCTGACAGGATCACTGCATAATCGGTGGCCAGATTGGCGAGAAAGGTGGCATCCGGACGGCTGAGCTGAAATTGCACCCGGTAGTTGTCGAGTTTGACTAGCCCAGTGACCAGCTCTGCCAGCCCAGTACTCTGAAAGAACGGGTAGTGGCCCCCCCCCACCCAGTGGTAGGGGTGGTCGGGGTCAAGCAATCGATAAAAACTGAACAGCACATCATCGGCGTTGAAATTGCGGCTGGGGGTAAAGTAACGGGTGGCGTGAAATGCAACACCCCGGCGTAGTGTCAGGGTGATGATGCGGCCATCGTCGCTGACTTGCCAACTGTCGGCAAGGCCGGGAACTAAATCTCCACGGTCGTCCATCTCAAGCAGGCGGCCGTAGAGCTGATGGGAGGTGGCGTCAAGCGTGGTACCGGTTAACGCTTGCTGTGGATTGAAACTTTCGGGGCTGCCTTCGGCGCAATAAATCAGCCCCTCGTAAGGCAGCGGCTGGGAGCGGAAGCCTTGCAGCAGATAGAGCACCAGCAGTAATGCTGTCGTGATTAGCAGCAGCATAGCCAGGCGCAGGCGCAGGCGAAAACTGAACTTCGCCATCCGCAGTCGGGTGCCGATCATGACTTAGTCACCTTCGCCGAGCAGATCATATTTTTTGAGAATGCCGCGCAGTTGATGGTAGGTCAGGCCGAGTTGTTCGGCGGCCCGGCGCTGATTGTACTGCGCGGCGCGCAGTGCGTAACGCAGGATCTCCTGTTCTCGTTGCGCCAGTTCATCCTTGAGCGACAGCGGCAGTTGAATATTTGACGCGGTAGTAAGCGTGGTTGAGGTCTTTGTGCTCGCCGCTATTGCCAACGCATCCTCAACTTGCTGTGGCCGATACGGTGATGCAAAAGGGTCAAGGACTACCTGATGTAGCGGCTCGCTGCCATCGAGCATGCGGTAGAGGCTGCGCTCAATGGTGTTTTTCAGTTCGCGCACATTGCCCGGCCAGTCGTGCCCGAGAAGCGTGGCTCGGGCATGGTCGCTGAAACCGGAAAACAATGGGCGACCAAGGGTTTTGGTCATGCGCATGGCAAAGTGATCAGCGAGGGCAAGCACATCTTCAGGACGGTGGCGCAGCGGTGGTAGGGTGACCACTTCAAAAGCCAGCCGGTCCAGGAGGTCGGCACGAAAGCGACCGGCACGGGCTAGGCTGGGTAGGTCTTCGTTAGTCGCGGCAATCAGCCGAACATCGACGCGTACCGCCTCATCGCCGCCTACTCGTTCAAATTCCCCATATTCGAGTACACGCAGCAGTTTTTCCTGCACGGCTGCGGGGGTGTTGGCCAGTTCGTCGAGAAACAGGGTGCCGCCGTCGGCGCGCTCAAAACGGCCGCGGTGACGGCCTCGGGCGCCAGTAAAGGCGCCAGCTTCGTGGCCAAACAGCTCACTCTCCAGCAAATTTTCGTTGAGGGCCGCGCAGTTGAGCTTGATCAGCGGCTTCTGCCAGCGTCCCGACAGATAGTGCAAACGTTCGGCGATCAGTTCTTTGCCGGTGCCCCGCTCGCCGATAATCAGCACCGGTCGCTCCAGCGGGGCGACCCGGCTGGCCTGCTCCAGCGTAGCCAGGAACAGGTCCGACTCTCCGACCAGTTCTTGCACCTGTCGCGTGTCTGTCATGGTCATTTTTGCCAACTGTTGGTTAAAACCATCATAGTCATCTTGGGGGGTCAATGCGAGTGTTCGGTAATGTATTGATATTTAATGGTTGAGCGGGTTGGCATTGCATTTGCTTTAACAACGCAAATGGCGACATTACTGTGGAGGTTGTTATGGGGGTTTTTTCCCGCTTGACGGATATCATCAATGCCAATCTCAATAGCATGCTAGATCGGGCCGAAGACCCTGAAAAGATGCTGCGGCTGATCATTCAGGAGATGGAGGACACGCTGGTTGAGGTGCGATCCTCTTCTGCTCGGCTGCTGGCCGACCGCAAGGAAGGTGATCGCAAGCTCAAGCGTATTCATGATGACGCAGCCGACTGGCTGGCCAAGGCTGAGTTGGCGATGAGCAAGGGGCGTGATGATCTGGCCCGGGCTGCGCTGCTGGAGCGGGAGGAAACCCATGCTGCGGCGGGGCGACTGAAGAACGAGCAGGAATTGGTCGATGAGCAATTGACCCGTTTGGGCGAGGAGATTAACCAGCTTGAAGCCAAGCTTCAGGACGCCAAGAATCGTCAGCAGACACTTTTGGCTCGGCGCCAGACTGCTCAGTCCCGTTTGCAAGTGCGTGAACAGCTGGCCAAAGGTAAGGTTGATGACACTCTGCGAAAACTGGACCAGTTCGAACGCAAGATCGATGATATTGAAGCGCTGGCCGAGGTGCAGAAAACCTCCGGTGCGCGTTCGCTGCAGCAGGAGTTGGCCGAACTGGCGTCAGCCGATCGCATCGACCAGCAGATGGCCGAGTTGCGTCAACGGCTGGCCAAGGGGCAGACCATCACAGGACAGGAGTAACCGGCCGTGAGTGAGGACGTATTGGGTTTGATGATGGATCCGCTCATCGTTTTCATGGTGATCGTCGCCCCCATCTGGTTGGTGCTGCATTACCGCAGCAAGCGCCAGATCAGTAAGGGGCTGAGCGAGGATGAGTTGGCGTTGCTGCGCGATCTCAGCCAGCGTGCCGATCGTTTTGGCCAACGCCTGGAAACACTTGAACGATTGATGGATGCGCCGGTGGGCGGGGAGGGCAAACCACATGCTTAAGGGAACCCTGTATCGCAACACCCGACGGGGCAAGCTGGGTGGGGTGTGTGCCGGCCTTGGCGACTATCTCGGCTGGGAGCTATGGTTGATCCGGCTCGGGGTGGTTGCCCTGACTCTGTTTTCCGGCAGTGTCATGGTCTTGATCTATGTGGTGCTGTGGTTTGTGCTGGATGCCAAAAAAAGTAGCGACGGTGCCAGCCGTGAGGTCAAATCCCACGTGTGGCAAGCCGGCCAGCCACCGCGTCAGGCCTTCAAGGATGTGGTGACCCGCTTTGAGATGCTCGAAGCCCGTCTGCGCAAGATGGAGGCGACCGTCACCTCGCGCGAGTACCAGTTAAAGCGCGAGATTGACCAGCTCAAGGGTAATTAACTCGCGTCTCTGTGTTCTGTCCCGCAAATCCGCCGACGGCCATTGGCCGGACGGCGGTGCTTTTTTATAGTGGGCCATCGCCTCGCTGTCTCCGGACCTCCTGCCATGGCTGCTCCTCGTCCCCAGCAAGACCTTTTCGCCGAGATCGCACCAGCTATCGAACCGCCAGCAGCGGCTCCGGCCAGGCGGCGCAGCAAAAAAACTGCGGCGGGTCCGTTGCTGTTGGGGGTCCAGGCCCCGCCACTGGAACCGCGTCCTTTAGGGGGACGTCGTGGTGCATTACTTCTGGCGCTAGGCGCATCAACGCTGCTGGCACTGGTACTCGAAGGTGTTAACGTGCTTTGGCATGGTGGCCTTGGACTCAGTGCTTTGTTGTTACTGATATTGCTTGCGGGCTCTGGCTTGCTGGCGGGTCAGAAGCTGTGGCGAGAATGGCACGCCGTGCTGTCGCTCAATGCGCTGTTGCGCCGTCGACTGGTAGCCCAGCAAGTGATTGCTGGAGAACCTTTGCAAGACCGTACAACGTTCTGTATCAATTTGCTGCCGCCTACTGCGTGGGACGATGAGATCCGTTTGCGTAGTGAGCACTGGTTGAGCCAGCACGCAACGCTTGCCGATGATCAGATGTTGCGCCGTTACATGGCCGAGGTGATCCAGCCATGGCGAATAGGTTTTGTCAGCGAACTGCGTCAACGTCTTGCGGGCCCTGATCTCCGGTCTCATGCCGATTTCACGGGTTGGTTGGTGGCGCTGGAACGATTGCTACTGATCACTGATGAGATTCTGCTTGGTCATGGTATTGAGCCGGCGTGGACTGTACGTTGGCGGGTGGGTAGGGCGGCAATGCGCCATCTCGTCCATTTCGGGGTGAGCAGTGCTGCAGGCGACGGCGACAACCTGATCGCCTACGCTGAAGCCTTGCAATCTATTCTGCTGCCGGGCCCTGCAGGCGTGGAGCTTGGTCAGAGAGAGTGACTGCCATGACTAATGTTCGCTGCGTTGCTTGTAGTCCTGAGGCTCAGCCGTTGTCATCGACCGAGCTGTCTGCTGCATTGGCATCATTGCCACACTGGCAGCTGGAGCAGCGAGACCAGATTTCGATGTTGGTCAGGAAGTATCACTATGCTGATTTTGCTAGTGCACTGGCGGCTGCCAATACCCTGGGGGCCTTGGCTGAAACCAACGGCCACCACCCTGAGTTGGTGGTGAGTTGGGGAACGCTTGAGGTGCGCTGGTGGTCTCACAAGATCCGCGCTGTCCATGAATTGGATGTGGCCTTGGCTGCGGCCTGCGATCAGCTGTTGGGGTAGCGACCAGATTCCGGATGACTTTTCGGTACTGCTTGTCCTAAAATGTTTACAGCAGTACTGATGGCACGTTGGCGTTACGCCGCAAATCCGGAGCAACTATGCGCCTTGAAGTGGTCTGCCAGGATCGGATGGGCATTGCCCAGGAGATCCTCGGCATCTTGGTGAAGTACGGTATCAATCTCAAAAGCATCGAGACCGATCCCAAGCGCAATATCTTTCTCCATTTTCCCGAGCTGGAATTCCGTCAGCTGCAGCAGATCATGCCTGAGGTCCGCCGCATTTCGGGGGTCGATGATGTGCGTACGGTTCCTTATACACCCGCCGAGCGAGGTCACTACGAGCTGGAAACCCTGCTTCGAACCCTGCCTGATCCGGTCTTTTCCATCGATCTCAAATGCCGGGTGGTGGTGGTCAATGAAGCGGCCTGCATTGCCCTGCGTCTGAAAAGCGACAAGCTGGTCGGCAATTCGCTGAATCAATGGATCCACGGCTTTTCGTTCACCCGCTGGATTGATGACGATGAAGTGATCGCCCAGGCTGCCCGCATTACTCTGGCTGGTCGCAGCTATTTGGCGGACATCTTGCCGATCCGAGTACCTGATCTGGAAGGAGGGTCAATTCTGGCTGGCGCAGTCGTGGTGCTGAAATCGGCGGATCGTTTGGGTGAACAGGTCTATGCCTACCAGCAACAGAGCGAAGAGGCTTTCGCCCGTCTGTTTGCCGAGAGTATCCAGATGAAACGGGTCGTGGCCCAAGCTCGCAAGATGGCCCAGCTCGATGCGCCGCTGCTGATTTTGGGGGAAACGGGAACTGGTAAAGAGTTGCTGGCCAGAGCCTGTCACCAGCTCAGCTTTCGTAGTGATAGCCCGTTTCTGGCCTTAAACTGCGCGTCACTGCCGGATGAGGTCGCTGAAAGTGAGCTCTTTGGCATTGCGGCCTATGCGGTAGACGGACTGACGGAGACTAAGCGCGGCATCTTTGAACAGGCCCATGGTGGCTCGGTATTTCTTGACGAGATCGGCGAGATGTCGCCGCGCCTGCAGGTCAAGCTGTTGCGCTTCCTGCAGGATGGCAGCTTCCGCCGAGTGGGGGAGGAGCGCGAGCAGCGGGTTAACGTGCGGGTTATCTGCTCCACCCAGAAGGATCTGACCGCGATGGTGCAGCAGAGCCGGTTCCGGGAAGATCTCTTCTATCGCCTCAATGTGCTGGTGCTTCGGGTGCCGCCGTTACGTGAACGCAAGAGTGACATTGTGCCCATGGCCGAACTCTTTGTTGCCCGTATTGCCCGCCAAATCGGTCGCCCGGCGCCAGTGCTGTCGCGTGCTTGTCGCGATTTCCTGACCCAGTACCCATGGCCGGGCAACGTTCGCCAGCTGGAGAATGCTCTTTATCAGGCGGTGTCGCTGCTGGAAGGCAATGAGATTTCGCCTGAAGACCTGCAATTGCCAACCTATAACGACGGTTTCGGTTACTACGACGACAATTTCGAAGGGACTCTCGAAGAAGCGGTCAAGCGCTACGAGTCTTCCCTGTTGCGTCGCCTTTACCCAGCCTATCCCAGCACCCGTCTGCTGGCTCGCAAACTCGGCGTGTCTCATACCGCAGTAGCCAACAAGTTGCGCGAGTACGGTATCAGCCGTAAAGGCGCCACCGTCCCAGACCAGGATTGATCAATGTTGAAGCCAGCGGTCTTTCTCGATAGAGATGGTGTGATCAACGAGGACATCGGCTATCTCCACCGCATTGACGATTTTCGCTTCAGCCATGGCGCCTTGGCGGCGGCACGCCAGCTCCATGAGATGGGTTATGCCTTGGTGGTGGTGACCAATCAGTCGGGCATTGCCCGCGGCTTCTATACCGATGCTGATTTTCAGCAGTTAACGGCCTGGATGAATGAACAGTTTCGTAGTGCTGGCGCCCCGCTCACGGCGGTCTACCACTGTCCGCACCATGCGGAGCAGAACAACGGTGAATCATGCGAGTGTCGCAAGCCGTTGCCGGGGATGCTCCTTAAGGCTGCAGCCGACCATCAGCTGGATTTGAGCCGCTCGCTGATGGTTGGTGACAAGGAAGATGATGTCCGGGCCGGATGTAACGCAGGGGTGTATCTGACTGTACGTATCGGTCCGGCGGGAACGGAGACAGGCGCCGATGCATGCTTGATATCGCTGGCCGACGTACCCGCTTGGCTTCAGTCCCGGCTATTGTGAACCGCACCTGAAAAATCGCTTGCTAAGCGCCTGCCTGATCGCTATCTTTATCAACCCCGGCGGCCACCAAGCTGTCAGGGGTTGCAAGAGGTCGAAAACACCGCTTGACAACGAGGTTAGCGACAGTAGAATGCGCGCCTCACGACGAAGCGCTGATGCGACTTCCTCGGTTCTTTAACAAGATGGACAGGCAATCTGTGTGGGTGCTTGTAGTGAATCGACGCAATAGACGATCGATACGCTACGAGATACTTGAAAATTCAGGTAATTCGGGCGTTATCAAAAGCTTCAAAATTTTGAAGAGTTTGATCATGGCTCAGATTGAACGCTGGCGGCAGGCCTAACACATGCAAGTCGAGCGGTAGCAGTCCTTCGGGAGCTGACGAGCGGCGGACGGGTGAGGAATGCTTGGGAATCTGCCCGATAGAGGGGGATAACTACGGGAAACTGTAGCTAATACCGCATGATCTCTTAGGAGCAAAGCGGGGGACCTTCGGGCCTCGCGCTATCGGATGAGCCCAAGTGGGATTAGCTAGTTGGTAGGGTAAAGGCCTACCAAGGCGACGATCTGTAGCCGACCTGAGAGGGTGAACGGCCACACTGGGACTGAGACCTGAAACCTGAGGACTATCTGAATCAGGGGGGTAG
>JAFOOX010000004.1 GCA_017425245.1 Gammaproteobacteria bacterium | reverse complement strand
GACCAGGCCGAGGTGATCGAGGTTACGGATGGCGATGCGGGGAGCGGGCATGATGGGCGACCTGCAAAAAGCAGTAATAGATCAAAACAGCCGATCGCCGTCAAGCCCCGGAAATGGGAAAATCAGGTGCGGAATGACGGGTCATTAGTACATTTATGATAATGGCATTGGCATTTCTGGCAATCCCCATCATTGGCTATGTCGGCGCTAGCCACGGTCCGTATCCTGAAAATGCTCTAGAAGGGGCGAAAGGGCTTTTTAACATCAGTATGATTTGTCTTGCTGTTACAGTCGGTTTTATGTGGATCGCCGCCGTTCACCCCATTCTCCGCGCCACATGGGACAAAGCTTATAATCAGCCGGTGCGTTTTAACCGTCAGCGGCGGGAAATCTGTTATGTGCCAGAGGGCAGTGATAAGCCGCTGTACCAATCTTGGGAAAGCATGGTGGTTTGGTATAACACCGGGGTAGTGGCCACCGGCCATGCGGTGATGACCCATTATCAGTTTGGCTTTGCCATTGACGACCCAAGCACTAACCTGGTCCACCCGCTTAATCTGCCGGTGTCATCCGCCCATCATGCTTTGGGGTTGTGGGAATCGATTCGGCGGTTTATGGAGCATGGCCCTGACCATTGCCCGAAACCGCTGCCGCCTCAGGGCAGCAACACCCTGGATGAAGAGCGGGCCGAAATCCACCGCCTCTACCGCATTGGCCATAAATCGGGCTTTCAGCTGTTTCTCTGGTATGTGTGGCGCATCTACACCTGGTGGCGAGTGCCCTACTGGGTGGCTGAGTGGGACAAAAACTACGCCTACCGCTATGTGCTGCCGGAAGTGGAAGCCTGGAGCGCACCACTGCCACCCGAGCAGTGGGCCCAGCCGAGCGAGCAGCTGCGCCAGGAATCAGCCCGCATCCGCTATGCCCTGAGCCAAGGGCACAGTTTTCTCGATTACTGTCAGGGCAATGTCGAAGTGCCGGACGAGTTGCCAGCGCTCTACTACCAGGAAGGCCCCCTCGATGGCCCGTTGCAGCCACCACCCGATGCCAAACGGCGGGGCAAGAAAGCGGCCGAGTTCAAAAGAAAGGCCAAAGCACATGAGATAGCCAGACACCGCAAAAGAATAGACTTGCAGCGTCAACGGGCGATGAAAAGAGATCAGACATAATCAGGCCACATAACAACGGCGCCCTTGGGCGCCGTTGTTATGTGGGTCATAAATCAGCGCAGGTCACCGTTGGCGGCATCCTGGGGCATCGCCAATGGCGGTTCACCGTGGGATTGGCTGCGATCCGCCCGTGTTGGGCTGAACGGCGAAACAGCAGCCAGCGCGCTGCTCTGTTCCACGCGACCAGCGATCTGGCGGAATGTCAGCTCGATCTCGTTGTCGTCGCCTTCAACCCAAAGTTGCATGGTGGCAGCACACTCTATAGGTTTGGATAAAATTCACTCAGCAAGGTTTGAGCCAATCGCCACACGTCATTCATAAACAATAACTTGAGTGTCTTTCTGGGTGTGTATGTAACGAGTTTGTAAAGCACCTTGACGTCAAGATGCCGTCAACCATCCCCTCCTCTGCCAACAAATGTAGTGATATCGACAGTTAGCAGGGTGAGACCGATGCCCGCCCGCTGGCGCAGCAGCCTGCGGTCAAGCAGCGCGCTCATCGCCAGCACTTCTATATGGTGGCGTGCTGCCGAGCCACCATCAGCGGCCGGCCTGCGGCAATCCGTTGTGTGGGAGAAGCCGGCTTAATGGGCCCGTCACTGATCGCAGCCAGCTGCCGATCCCCAAGGATCCGTGTCTGTTAGCCCCTGTCGTTAACCCTACAGTCCACCACAATGGCCGCTGGCGGATGCGACAACGGCACCAACAACAATTTCACGAACTGTTATCTTTCAGTTAGTTACGACGCCATTGTGGCAAGGCACAGGATTTGCCATGTCTCCATCGTCTGATACCGTCAACGAAGGAGAGATCCCATGGCAACTCGTCAGTGCGCCATTTATGGCAAAGGTGGCATCGGTAAATCCACCACCACCCAGAACCTGGTCGCCGCCCTCGCCGAAGCCGGCAAGAAGGTGATGATCATCGGCTGTGACCCTAAAGCGGACTCCACCCGCCTGATCCTCCACGCCAAGGCTCAGAACACCATCATGGAGATGGCTGCTGAAGCCGGTACCGTGGAAGATCTGGAACTGGATGACGTGCTCAAAACCGGTTACGCCGGCATCAAGTGCGTTGAATCCGGTGGCCCGGAGCCAGGTGTTGGCTGCGCCGGCCGCGGCGTGATCACCGCCATCAACTTCCTGGAAGAAGAAGGCGCCTACACCCCTGACCTCGACTTCGTGTTCTACGACGTACTGGGTGACGTGGTCTGCGGTGGCTTCGCCATGCCGATTCGCGAAAACAAAGCCCAGGAGATCTACATCGTGGTCTCCGGCGAGATGATGGCGATGTATGCCGCCAACAACATCTCCAAAGGGATCGTGAAGTACGCCAGCTCGGGCAAAGTGCGTCTGGCCGGCCTCATCTGTAACAGCCGCAACACCGACCGCGAAGATGAGCTGATCATCGCCCTGGCCGAGAAGCTGGGCACCCAGATGATCCACTTCGTACCGCGCGACAACGTGGTGCAGCGCGCTGAAATCCGCCGCATGACCGTCATCGAGTACGACCCGAAAGCCAAACAGGCTAACGAGTACCGTACCCTCGCCCAGAAGGTCATCAACAACCAGAAATTTGTGGTGCCAACCCCTTGCACCATGGATGAGCTGGAAGAGCTGTTGATGGAATTCGGCATCATGGACGAGGAAGACGAAAGCATCATCGGCAAGACCGCCGATCAGGAAGTAGTGGCAGCTACTGCCTGAGTCATCCACGCCACTCATAAGGAGCACGGCCATGGCCACAACCAAAGCCGAGACTCAGGCACTGATCGACGAAGTGCTGCAGGTCTACCCCGAAAAAGCACGGAAAGTGCGGGCGAAACATGTCGCCCCCAACGATCCGAGCCTGGAAAAATCCAAAGGCTGTATCACCAGCAACCGCAAATCCCTGCCGGGTGTGATGACCGTTCGTGGTTGCGCCTACGCCGGCTCCAAAGGGGTGGTGTGGGGTCCGATCAAGGACATGATCCACATCTCCCACGGCCCGGTGGGCTGCGGCCAGTACAGCCGTGCCGGCCGCCGCAACTACTACACCGGCACTACCGGCGTCGACTCCTTCGGCACCCTCAACTTCACCTCCGACTTCCAGGAGAAAGATGTGGTGTTCGGCGGCGACAAGAAGCTGGTGAAGCTGTTGGAAGAAGCCAACCAGTTGTTTCCGTTGGTCAAAGGTTTCTCGGTGCAGTCCGAGTGCCCCATCGGCCTGATTGGCGACGACATCGAAGCAGTAGCCCGCAAGAGCACTGTGGATCTCGGCAAGCCGGTGATCGCAGTGCGCTGCGAAGGCTTCCGTGGCGTCTCTCAGTCGCTCGGTCACCACATCGCCAACGATGCCCTGCGCGATCATGTGCTCGGCAACCGCGATGATGAGGAATTCCCGACCACCCCCTATGACGTCGCCATCATTGGTGACTACAACATCGGTGGTGATGCCTGGAGTTCACGCATCCTGCTCGAAGAGATCGGCCTGCGCGTCGTCGCCCAGTGGTCCGGCGACGGCACCCTGGCCGAGATGGAACGCACCACCAAGGTCAAACTCAACCTGGTGCACTGCTATCGCTCGATGAACTACATCTCGCGCTTTATGGAAGAGAAGTACGAGATTCCGTGGATGGAATACAACTTCTTCGGCCCGAGCAAAACCGAAGAGTCGCTGCGCGCCATTGCCGCCCGCTTCGACGAAACCATCCAGGCCAAGGCCGAAGAGGTCATTGCCCGCTATCGCGCCCAGTGGCAGCCGGTGATCGACAAGTACAAGCCGCGTCTGGCTGGCAAGAAGGTGATGCTCTATGTCGGTGGCCTGCGCCCCCGCCATGTGATCGGCGCCTACGAAGACCTCGGGATGGAAGTGATCGGCGCCGGTTACGAGTTCGCTCATAACGACGACTACGACCGCACCCTGAAGGATCTCAAAGAAGCCACCCTGCTCTATGACGACGCCTCAGCCTACGAACTGGAAGAGTTCGTCAAGCGCCTGAAGCCGGATCTGGTGGGTTCGGGGATCAAAGAGAAGTACGTGTTCCACAAGATGGGCGTGGCCTTCCGCCAGATGCACAGCTGGGACTACTCCGGCCCCTATCACGGCTTTGACGGCTTCGCCATCTTTGCCCGCGACATGGATATGGCCGTCAACAGCCCCGTCTGGTCGCAGCTCAAGGCACCTTGGCTGGCAGACGCCGACGCGCCCGAAGCGGCTGTGGTTAACGGTTAACGGTATTGGCTAATCCACTAACCCATCAGTTCACAGATTAGTGACTGGGGAGGTACTTATGACACAGACAGTCGACAACATCCGTACCGGCTATGCCCTGTTTGGCGATGCCGATTACCAGGCGATGCTTGCGCGCAAAACGGCCGACTGCGAAGACGCAGCCAGCCCGGAAGAGGTGAAGAAGGTCTTTGACTGGACCACCACCGCCGAGTATCAGGAACTCAACTTCGCTCGCGAAGCCCTGACCATCGACCCGGCCAAAGCCTGTCAGCCGCTCGGCTCGGTGCTGTGCGCCCTCGGCTTTGAAGAAACCCTGCCCTACGTGCACGGCTCTCAAGGTTGCGTGGCCTACTTCCGCACCTACTTCAACCGTCATTTCAAAGAGCCGGTGGCCTGCGTCAGCGACTCCATGACGGAAGACGCAGCCGTGTTCGGTGGCCAGCAGAACATCTTCGATGGCCTGCAAAACGCCGTTGCCCTCTACAAGCCGAAGATGGTGGCGGTCTCCACCACCTGTATGGCCGAAGTCATTGGCGACGACTTGAACGCCTTTATCACCAACGCCAAGAAGCAGGGCTACCTCGACGAGTCGATCCCTGCGCCTTACGCCCACACGCCGAGCTTTGTCGGCAGCCACCTGAACGGCTGGGATGCCATGCTCGAAGGGGTGCTGCGTACCTTCACCCTCAACCAGATGGACGGCAAAAAGGTTGGCAGCAACGGCAAGATCAACCTGGTGCCGGGCTTCGAAACCTACCTTGGTAACTACAAGGTGTTGGGCCGCATGCTGGCTGAAATGGGCGTCGAAACCACCATGCTGAGCGACCCCAGCAGCGTGCTCGACACCCCGGCTGACGGCGAATACCGCATGTACGCCGGCGGTACCAAGCTGGCTGATGTGGCCGATGCGCCGAACGCCATCACCACCATTCTGGTGCAGCCGTGGCAGATCACTCGCAGCGAGAAGTTCATCCGTGAGACCTGGAACCACGAGATCCCGGCGCTGGCCATGCCCATGGGGCTGGCAGGAACGGACGCCTTCCTGATGAAGGTCAGCGAACTGACTGGCAAAGCCATCCCGGCTTCGCTGGCTGCAGAGCGCGGTCGTCTGGTCGACATGATGGCCGACAGCCACACCTGGCTGCATGGCAAGAGCTTCAGCCTCTACGGCGACCCGGATTTCGTCATGGGGCTAGCCAGCTTCCTGCTTGAAATCGGCGCCGAACCCAAACACGTCTTCTGCAACAACGGCAGCAAGAAGTGGAAGAAAGCGATGGAAAAGATCCTCGCCGCCTCCCCCTTCGGCCAGCAGGCAGAAGTCTACGTGGGTTACGACCTGTGGCACCTGCGCTCGCTGCTGTTCACCAACAAGCCAGACTTCCTGATTGGTAACAGCTACGGCAAGTTCCTGCAGCGCGACACCCTGGCCAAAGGCAAAGAGTTTGAAGTGCCTTTGATTCGCCTCGGCTTCCCGCTGTTCGACCGCCACCACCTGCATCGCCAGACCACCCTGGGTTATGAGGGGGCGATGTCCATCGTCACCACTCTGACCAACGCGGTACTGGAGAAGCTGGACGCCGACACCATGACCATGGGCGTGACCGACTACGCCTTCGACCTGGTGCGCTAACAGCACTGCTGCGGGGGTGGCCATCGCCCCCGCATTTTTTCATTCAGGAGTGACCACGATGGCCAACATCATCATCAGTGAAAACAGCAAAGGGCTGGTGTTTTATCTCGCCAAGAAAGATCTGGAAGAGCAGATCACCCACCTCGAATTCAACAGCGCCGACCGCTGGGGCGGCGTTATCGAACTGGGCGACGGCAGCCGCTACGTGATCGACGTTCTCGACGCCAAGCCGCGCCTGCCGATCTCGCTGCGCGCACGCCGCGAAAGCGAAACCGCCTGATCTGAACCTAGCCGCCGGAGGCCGCCATGACCGAGCTGCATGCACCAGAACCACGCCAACTCGATCCGCAACTGGCACTGGCGATCGCCGCCGCCGCCCGCCAGTTGCCCGACCTGACCCCGGCCCAGCTGGTGGAGATCCTGCTGCGGGTCAGCAACGGTGAACTGAGCGCCACCGCCCTCGCCGGCCTGACCCCCAAAAGCCTGCGCAAAGCGGGGGGCGATCTGCTCAATGACGCCGACGGTGGCAGCCTGCGCGCGGCCCTCGACCTGCTGCAGGGCGAAGCTCTGGCGGCGGTCGATAGCCCCGAGGTGAGCAGCGCCGAGCTGAGCGGCCAGACCCTGTGGGTGGCCTGTACCAGCAACAGTGGCGAGCAGATCGACGGCCACTTCGGCAGCTGCCTGCGCATCCTCATCTATGAAGTAGGGTCCAGCGGCTGGGCCCTGCGCAAAGTGTTACCGACCCTCGATTGCGGCCACGGCGAAGCGCGCAGTCTGGCCCTGTTGGAGCTGATCAAGGGCTGCCAGCTGCTGATCACCCTCTCCATCGGCGGCCCTGCCGCAGCGCGGGTGACCAACAACAGTATCCACCCACTGCGGGTGAAGCTGGCCGAACCGGCCGCCATCAGCCTGACCCGCTTACAGCAGGTGGTGGGTGGCAACCCGCCGCCATGGCTGGCCAAGATCCTCGGCCGCAACGCCGCGCCTGCGCCCTGGCAGGCCACGGCGAGCGATTGGGCCGCGACTGCCGCCGATGGCCTTGCCCGCGCCGGCAAAGCCTGTGGCTGCGGCGGCCACCACCGCGATCAGGCCCACGCTCAGGCCGCCGCCTTTGTCGCCAGCGCCCATGCGGCAGTCAGTGGCGAACCGGTAAAAGCCGGTGGTTGCGGCTGCGGCGGCAACTGCGAAGGCGGTTGCCAGTGTGGTGGTAAAGGCGATGGCAGCAGCCATGACTGCGGCTGCGAAGGTAAAGGCGCTGGCCATCAGGCGGCTGGCGATGGTGCCCTTGGTGCCATGGCTGGCAGCGGTTGTGGTGGTGGCGGCCATGGGCATGGCCACAAGCGTGGGGGTTGTGGCTGCCACTAACACGGGCGTAGTGGCCACGCCTTGCTGGCGGCTGCAGCGCTGACTGCAGTGCTGGCTGCAGTGCTGGCTGCAGCACTGGCGTGGCTGCTGGACGTATCTCGTATCTCGTATCTCGTATCTCGTATCTCGTATCTCGTATCTCGTATCTCGTATCTCGTATCTCGTATCTCGTATCTCGATACTCATGATGCGGCTGCGCCGCAGGCTTTAAGACAAATCGCGTGGCGATTTGATAAGAGCGCCGACCGGCCGGCGCTGGCCGGGCCTTGGCCGCCGCTGCGTGGCAAATGCGGCTGCGCCGCAGCAATTCGCGGGGTGTCGCCCCCGCCCGACGAGCCAAGGGAGGGTCGCCGAACCCTCCCTTGGCGATCCCTGTCGGCTCCCAATGATCACCACCGTCAGCATCTGGTTCTCGTTCTGCCGGGCTACGGGGTCGCCACAATGTGCCATCCATGGCCCATAGTGGCTCTCGGCAACGTCCTGTTGCCTCGACCCCTACGCCCGTCTGGCCGTGCGTAGGCAGGTACAGTGCAGGTGGTGATCAAGGGATGAATTGGCGCTGCCGCCAGCGGGTAGATGAGTGCTCGTGATCGCATTCATTCACCCCAGCCCCGACCGGACAATGGCGCAAGAGCTGCCATAATACGGGTCAGCTCGCAACTCGAATCTCGTCACTCGCATCTTTGGTAACGCCGTTGGCAACGGGAAACAGCTGCGCTTGCGCCTCTCGTTTTTGTATATACACTTAATCCCATGAAAACAACCTTTGACCCAACCAAAGACGCCGCCAACATCACCAAGCACGGTGTCAGCTTGGCCATGGCAGCGCAGCTGGAGTGGGACACGGCGCTGAGCTGGGTGGACACCCGCAAGAACTACGGCGAAGTGCGCTACACCGCACTAGTGCTGATGGGCACGCGGCTGTACTGCATTGCCTACACCCTGCGCGGCAACGAACTGCGGGCCATCAGCCTGCGCAAGGCCAACCAACGAGAGGTAACCCGATATGTCGCTGACAACTAAACGCGGCCGCGTGGTTGAGATGCCCACCGCCGCAGACGATGCCGACATCACCGCTGCCGCAATGGTAGATCCTGACAACGCCCCACTGAGCGATGCCGAGTGGCAACGGCTGCGGCCAACCGTCAAGCGCGGGCGGCCACGGGCAGCAAACCCGGCAACGCCAGTATCCATCCGCCTGCCGCAAGAGCTGCTGGCGCGATACAAAGCGGGCGGCGCAGGCTGGCAAACACGCATGGTGGCCGCGCTGGAATCATTCGCCAGCGAACACCCCGAAGCACTGGCCTCAAAGAAGCGGTAAGCGGTGCCGCGCAGCGGCCCCTAGAAGAGCTAGGACAGCCATCAAGCCAGTAAGAGGAGGTGGTCGATGACCAAGAGTTACCGCAGTGAACCGTTAGCCGCCATCCATGAAACCATGGAGGCGCTGCATGCGATCGGCGCCATCGACAAGCAGACCATGCGCAACTTCGATGATGCCTGCCTCACACCCGAGCGGGATTTAACCAAGACGGCGTCCCCAAATTCGGGCGGTGATGGCGTAGACGGACGCTAAGCTTCAAGCGCGATCTATGTCCCCGCCTTTCTTGACTGCATGCGTAGATAAGCCACCGCCATTACCCAGGGCTAACGCATGTTCATAAATTGAACATGCCCATGCATTCAAACAGGTAGTCCTCATTCAAGCAGCACAGTTTTCGCTTGTTGGCCATCGAGAGCTTGCGCGATGTGTTCTGCTTGAGGATATTGAGGATCCATT
>JAFOOX010000031.1 GCA_017425245.1 Gammaproteobacteria bacterium | reverse complement strand
GGCCGCAACCTCAGTCAGATCCAGCGCTGCGATGGTGGCCGGCTCAGCGGTCAGCGCTTCGAGGTCAAACTCATCCTCGGCCGCCACTGCAGCCAGATCCAGCGCTGCGGTGGTGGCCGGCTCAGCGGTCAGGGCTTCGAGGTCAAACTCATCCTCGGCTGCAACCTCAGTCAGATCCAGCGCTGCGATGGTGGCCGGCTCAGCGGTCAGGGCTTCGAGGTCAAACTCATCCTCGGCTGCAACCTCAGTCAGATCCAGCGCTGCGATGGTGGCCGGCTCAGCGGTCAGCGCTTCGAGGTCAAACTCTTCGTCTGCTGCACGCTCTTCGGCAACAGGCGTTTCAGCCAGCACCGGCTGTTCCAACTCCAATTCGCTCAACTGTTCAAGATCCAGCTCTTCAGCCTCAGCCTGGCTGGCTGTGGCACCACTGTCCAGATCAATCATCTGTTCCAAAGAGGTCTCTTGTGCCTCTTCTAGGGCTGTAGACGCCGCTGGCGTCGCGGCTCTGATCGCTGCCATCCCATCGTCACTGACCGGTCCGTCGTTATCGGCCGCATCTTCACTCAAAGCGGCCAGCAGATCGTCATCGCTGAGAATGGCGTCGCTGTTGCCACTATCGCGGTCCTGAACCGGCGCCGCCGGTTCAGGTTCAGCCTTTCCCGGCTTTTTCTCCGCGTCGAAACTGGCGAGCAAGCTGTCCAGATCATCAAGGTTCAGCTCATCATCGGCGCTGGCCGCAGAAGCTGGCGCTGCAGACTTGGCCGCAGCAGATTTACCATCGCCTAGCAGATCATCAAGATCCGGCAGGCTGTCATCACCACCCGACAGATCAATGGTGGTGCCCATGTCTCCCAGATCCAGACTGTCATCGCGAGCTAACAGATTGCCGGCGGGCGCCGCAGCTTTCTTACCATTCTCGGGCAACAACAGGTCGTCGAGATCATCCAGAGCCAGTGCCGCTTCCACTTCAGAGGTCAGATCAACAACCGAAGAAGGCAAATTCACCGCCTGACTGCCCCCCCCTTCAAGGTTGGCTTCCTCTTTGGCCAGATCGACCACTTGGGATTCACGATCTTCACTTGGCGACACTTCAACCACTTGGGGCTTACGCAGTAAAAGCGCCCACAACAGCGCCAGTAAAAGCAAGGTAGGCAAGCCAAGAAACAGTGACAGCAAGGTCGTGCTCTCGCCCAATGGCTGGTACCAAGGGCGGTCAGATAAACCCTGCTGATGCAGCTTGCGAAGTTCTTCAAGTTCGCGGTTGGCGCGCATCAAATCGGCAACCTGCTGCTGAAGTGCCTCATCACGGCCGATCTGCTCCCGTAGCAAACTGATCTCGTTCTGCTTGGCATCCAGTTCGCTGCGCAATCGTGCCAGCTGCTCGCGTTCGGTGGCCAACGCCGCCTGTAGCTCACTGAGCTGCTGCTGCTCAGCCTGATTTTTCAAGCCCGTCGCCGGCTTGAGCGGCTCTGCCAACGTTGCTGGCGCAGCTTCGGCCGGTTTGGCTGCTGCTGGTGGCGTTTTGGCTGGCAAGGACTGCGGTGCAGGTTTGGTGACAGCAGTAGGCGCCTCGGCTTTAACTGCAGCTGGGGATCTGGCCGGCTGACGAACCGGCTTACCAGTCGATAGCTGGGTAAAGCGCGAGACCGCAGTCCGGCGATCAACCGCACGCACATCCGCCTCGGTAGGCAGATCAATAAAGGCACCGGGTTTGAGGGTGTTGATATTGCCGTTCTCAAAGGCACCCGGGTTGTTGTCATAAATGGCGATAATGGTTTGGTAGATGGTGCCCCGCTCGCCAGGGCGAACCCTCTCGGCAATCGACCACAGGGTATCGCGGCTGGTCAGCGGACCATAGCGGCCAGGGCCCGTGGCGCTGGCCGCAGCGGTTGGTACGCTGCTTCCTGCTGGCGCCGGACTGCTGACGCTCTCACCTGACGCGCCGCGGATCTCAACCACCGGGGTCTCCGCCTTTGCCAGCAGCAGCCCCCCACTAAGGCTGATCGCAAGAGCGCAGCCGATTGAAAAAACAAAACTATTTATCTGGGCCATGAACATCCCCTGCGGCCGGGCGGCGGCTACCGTCCGGTTGTTGACCGTGCCGGCTCCAGATTATGGCCGGCAAAGATCGAAATTACCTTAGCAATCTATAAGATAGCCACGCGACCCGGCGGGTCAATCGATGCCAGCAAATGTGTGGCAGCTGTCATGCAACCAGCATTGGTCAGCACCACCGGCCCGGTCAATCAGGGCTGAACGGCCAGTAATTGCCGCCATTGACGCAGCGCCGGTTCAACCAGCAAGGTTCGCGCCAGATCACCACAGAGCCAGCCACTGAGCTGCTGGCCATCGCCTGTGATGCCCGCCGCCTGCCATCCGCCCTGCCCCGAGACATCACTGACCAGCGACAGCAGATCCTTGCGTCCGCTGGCCACCGAGACCCCGGCTGCCGTCAAGGCTTTGCGCCAGCGAGCCTCGTCGGCGGTCACCGGCAGGGTGAAATGAAAAGCGACCGCCACTGCAAAAAAGCTGGGGGCCAGGGCTTCAACCACGGTGCAGGAGGCTGGCACAAACAGCTGACGTAGCTGCGACGCCAGTTCGGGCGCCAGATCCAGCTTGCCAAGAGTCAGATTAAAGGCCACCTGCTGGCCAAACAAGCGTGGTGTGGCGCCGCGTCCGTTGAGCAGCGAAGCGGTCTGCTGCACCAGCTCTTCGATGCCCGGCTGCTGTTTAACCGCAATCGGCCACAGCACCGTCAGCTGCGCCGCGCTCACCTCCGGCAATGCAGCAACCAACGGTTGCAACGCCTGACACAGCGCCGTCGCCAACCCAGTCTGGGGCCACAGGCGGATCACCGGGCAGGGCAAACCACTGGCCCAGGCCGGCAACTCGGGGCTGGCGACCAGCAATGCCGAGCAAGCGTCCCAGTCCATCTCTTCCGGCAGGACCAGCGCAGCAACATGGCCCTCGTCCAGATAGTGCTCCTCAACCTCATCAAGCTCGACCGCGTAGACCCGGGCGTCACGGCGCCGCTCCAGCTCCTGCAGCAGGGCCTGACCCGCCAAGCCGGTGATGCCGGTAACCGCCAGCCGCGGCAGCCCCTCGTGAATGGGGTGAGTCATGCTCATGGTTGTTCCTCAACAGGTGAATTCAGGGTAAAGCCGCAACCGCTCAGCAGGGGGTGAGCCTGGGCCGGGGCGCTGACGCAGGTCGCCGCCAGTTCGCGGCGCTGGGGGTAATCGCGGCGCAAACGATCGAAACCGGCAGCATCCAGCCCGGACTGACGCATGCGCGTGTCGTCGGCCAGCGGCTGATAGACCGCATGCACCAGCTGGCCCAGCTGGGCCCAGTCCGGTACGGCGGCCAGCTGCAACTGGCTGAGCTGGGGTGGCGGCAACAGGCTGGCCAGCGCTGGCGGCGCAGGCAGCTGCAGCAATGCCGCCACGCGCTCGGCCAACATCCAGCTGCCTCGGGCCTTGCCCTCCAGCGAATAACCTGCGATATGGGGGGTGGCGATCAACGCACGGGCCACCAGCGGCAGCAGGGGTTGTGGTTCTCCTTCCCACACATCGAGGATCACATCGACATCGGGACGCTGGTGGAGCAACCCCAGCAGCGCGTGGTTATCCACCACCTCACCACGGCAGGCGTTGATCAGTAGGGCATCGGGGCGCAGCCGCGCCAGTCGCGTACCATCCAGCAGATGGTGGGTAGTATCAGGGCCGCTGCGCACC
This sequence comes from Gammaproteobacteria bacterium, assembly GCA_017425245.1. GTDB lineage: Bacteria > Pseudomonadota > Gammaproteobacteria > Enterobacterales > Neiellaceae > RGIG665. Next base: position 78,929 of record JAFOOX010000031.1, on the reverse strand, counting down.
AGCGGCACATGCAGGCTGATCACGTCACTGTGGTCAATCAGAGTGTCGATATCGACAAAATCGCTCAGCCCTTCACTGCGCTGGCGGGGTGGATCGCAGCACAGCACCTCAACCCCCAGCGCCTGCAGCCGCGTAACCAGCCGGCCACCACACTGGCCGACGCCAACCACGCCGTAGCGCAGCTGCTGCAACTCACGGCCGCTACGTTGGGCGGCGTGAAACAGGCTGGCGATGACGTAATCCACCACCGCCGGTGCGTTGCAGCCGGGGGCATTGGCAAAGGGAATCCCCCGCTCGGCCAGCAGCAACTGGTCGATATGGTCACAGCCGATGGTGGCTGAGCCGACAAATTTGAGCTGGCGGGCCGAGACCAGCAGCGCAGCATCAACCCGGGTCACCGAGCGTACCAGCAACAGATTGGCGCTGGCCACATCAGCGGTACTGATCGCCCGCCCAGAGCGGGTAGTGATCTCACCCCAGCCACCGAACAGCTCGGTCACATAGGGCATGTTTTCGTCAGCCAGAATGCGCATCGCCAGCCCTTGGTGAAAATGGGGATGAAATGGTGCGGCTGCCCTGCCCTGATGTAAAGCGCTGGCAGCCACCCATGGCATGAACAACGATCGTGCAAACAAAAAGGGCGAAGCCGAATGGCCTCGCCCTTGTCATCGTCAGCCGAGGTTACTTGTAACGACGGAACACCAGCGTCGCGTTGGTGCCGCCAAAGCCGAAGCTGTTGGACATCACGGTGTTGAGCTGGGCTTCACGCAGTTCGGTCACCACCGGCAGGCCCACCGCTTCCGGGTCCAGCGTCTCGACGTTGATCGAGGGGGCGATAAAGCCCTGCTCCATCATCAGCAGCGAGTAGATCGCCTCATGCACACCAGCAGCGCCCAGCGCGTGGCCGGTCATCGCCTTGGTGGCGCTGATCGGTGGTGCCTTGTCGCCGAACACTTCGCGGATGGCGCCCAGCTCCTTGACATCACCCACCGGGGTGCTGGTGCCGTGCGGGTTGAGGTAATCGATGGGGGTATCGACGGTGGCCAACGCCTGCTGCATGCAGCGAGCGGCACCTTCACCGCTCGGCGCAACCATGTCGTAACCGTCTGAGGTAGCGCCGTAGCCGACGATCTCAGCATAGATTTTGGCGCCGCGAGCAAGGGCATGCTCCAGCTCTTCCACCACCAGCATGCCGCCGCCACCGGAGATGACAAAGCCATCACGATCGGCGTCGTAGGTGCGCGAGGCGCGCTCCGGGGTGTCGTTGTACTTGCTGGACAGCGCGCCCATGGCGTCAAACTGCATGGCCAAGGTCCAGTGCACCTCTTCACCGCCGCCGGCAAACACCACATCCTGCTTGCCAAGCTGGATCAGCTCCCAAGCGTGACCGATACAGTGGGCCGAGGTGGCGCAGGCCGAACTCATGGTGTAGTTGACCCCCTTGATGCCAAAGGGAGTGGCCAGACAGGCAGAGGTGGTGCTCGACATGGTGCGCGGCACCATATACGGCCCAATGCGCTTGACCCCTTTTTCGCGCAGGATGTCGGCCGCTTCGACCTGATTTTTGCTGCTGGCGCCACCGGACCCGACCACCAGGCCGGTGCGCGGGTTGGAGACCTGCTCGGCACTGAGGCCGGCGTCGTCAATCGCCTGCTGCATCGACAGGAAGGCATAGGCCGCCGCCTCACCCATAAAACGGGCTTGCTTGCGATCGATAAGAGCCATGGCGTCCAGTTTGATGTCGCCCCACACTTGGCTGCGCAGACCCATGTCGACGAAGCTCTGGGCGCGGGTGATACCGCTCTGACCGTGACGCAGCGCTGCCGCAACCTCTTGAGCGTTGTTACCAATGGAGGAAACAATACCGAGGCCCGTGATCACCGCTCGTTTCATGAAGATAATTCCTGGCTGTTGGAAAGACGGCGGGAGTTTAGCATACACGTGTACGCTGACAGGTCAGCTTTCCTGCCCTTTTTCATCCTTTTTACTGCCGAGGCCAGTGTTGACCCAGCATCGCCCCCTGCCTGCCGCCATCATCCCCGCCCAACTGCAGTGGCGCGATGCGCGTACGCCGCTGGCCAGCGCCTTTGATGATGTCTACTTCTCCTGCGATAACGGGCTGGCCGAGAGCCGCTATGTGTTTGTCGCCGCCAACGGCCTGCCCGAGCGCTGGACCACTCACTCACGCCCGCTGTTTGTAGTGGCCGAAACCGGCTTTGGCACCGGCCTTAACTTTCTTGCCCTGTGGCAGGCCTGGCGCGATGCCCGCGCCAGCGGCATGGCGGTACCGCGCCTGCACTTTATCTCGGTAGAGAAACACCCGCTGCGTCCCGTCGATCACCAGCAGGCGCTGGCCGCCTGGCCTGAACTGCAGCCGATGAGCGAACAGTTGCTGGCGGCCTTGCCGCTGGCCAGCCCCGGCCTGCATCGCCGCAGCTTTGAAGATGGTCAGCTGCAGCTCGATCTCTGGTATGGCGATCTCTTTGACTTTATCGACCAGAGCGCGCCATTTAGCGCCGACGCCTGGTTTCTCGACGGCTTCGCCCCGGCCCGTAACCCCGAGATGTGGCAGCCCCGGCTGTTTGCCTGGATGGCGGCCAACAGTGGCGATAAGGCCACAGTGGCCACCTTTACCGCAGTCGGCCAGATCCGCCGCGATCTGCAGGCCGCCGGCTTTGCCATGGGCAAAGTGGCCGGTTTTGGCCGCAAACGGGAGATGCTGGTTGGCCAGTTTCAGGGCAGTGCCAGCCCCGAGCACCCACAGCCACAGCGCGTCGCGGTCATTGGTGGCGGCATTGCCGGCGCCAGCCTGTGCCATGCCCTGGCCCGCCGTGGCTGTACCGTCGAGCTGCTCTATGCCGATGATGAGCCCGCCGCTGGCGCCTCCGGCAACCGCCAGGGGGCGCTCTACCCGCTGCTCCATGGCCAGTTCGACACCATGAGCCAGCTCTATGTCAGCGCCTTTGGCCATGCCCGCCAGCAGCTGCAGCAGCTGGCCGAGCGCCAGCCCTTTGCCCATGACTGGTGTGGCCTGCTGCAACTGGGCGACAGCCCGGCCGCTGCCCGCAAGCTGGCGACTATTGCCGCCAACCCCTGCTATCCGGCCGAGTTGCTGGCGGCGATCGACCGCGAACAAGCGAGCGCGCTGGCCGGCGTGCCCCTGCCGCTGGCCGGCATTCATCTGCCGTTGGCCGGTTGGGTCAGCCCGCGCGAACTGGTCAACGCCCTGCTCACCGACGCCGCCCGGCTGACCACCATCAACCACCACCCTCACACCTCAGTCACCGCACTGGCACGTTCAGCGGATGGCTGGCAGATCCACGCCAGTGATGGGCGCCAGCTTCAGGTCGATGCCGTGATCCTGGCCAGCGGCGCCGGTACGCTGCCCGCGCCCCTGACGCTGCCACTGGGGCGGGTGCGCGGTCAGGTCAGTTATCCGCAGGCCAGCGACGACTCGCTGCGCCTGACCAAGGTGTTGTGCCACAAGGGTTACCTGAGCCCGGCGCTGTCCGGCCGCCACGCCATGGGCGCCAGCTTTGTCCGCCAGTTTGCCGATCTCGATTACTCGCCAGCCGAGCAGCAGGGCAACCTGCAGCAACAGCTCGAGGCGCTGGGACCTCAGCCCTGGCTGACCACGCTGGAACTGGATCAGGCGGCGCGGGTTAGCGTGCGCGCCAGTGTCGCCGACCATCTGCCGGTGGCCGGGCTGGCAGATGATGGCTTGGGCATGGTGCTGGCCCTCGGCTCGCGCGGGCTGACCTCGGCACCGCTGCTGGCCGAACGGGTGGTGGCCCAGCTGCTCGGCGAACCCGCTCCCCTGCCCCAACCGCTCTTGGACGCACTGGCGCCACAACGGCTAACCGCCAGCCGCTATTTAACTACGCAACAACCGCCAGCCCACCAGCAACGCACCGCCAGCGAAAGCGGCGGCGATGAGGAATGACAGTTGGCCGCCAGCGCCGTCCTGCCACAACCAGCCGGTGTAGAGCGAGCCAAACACCCCGCCCAGGCCATAACAGAAGCTGAGGTAAAAGGCCTGACCACGACTGCGGTTGGCCGGCACAAAATTGGCGTGCACCAACTGGATCGCCACCGCATGGGCCAGAGCAAAGCTGGCCGCATGCAGCAGCTGCCACAGCGCCAGCAACGGCAAGTGATCCGGGGTGGCAGCGATGCCCAGCCAACGCACCACCGACAGGCCGTAAGCGATCAGCAATAGCTTGACCAGCGGATAGCGCGCCAGCAGCCGCGCCGAGTAGAGAAACAGGACAATCTCGGCCACCACCCCCAGCCCCACCAGCACCCCGGCCATACCACTGCTGCGGCCATGATCGAGCAGATAGAGCACATAGAAACCGTTGTAGGGGCCGTGGCTTATCTGCAGCAGTAGCATCGACAGCAATAGCAGCCACAGCCGTGGTTGGCGGAAACCACCAGCCTCGCTGGCCAGCCGCTCATCGCTGCTGTTGTCGGCCAGATCGCGCACGCCGCTGGTGGTGGCCAGCAGCCCCAGCAGCAGGGCCAGACCCATGGGCACCAGTGCCTCGCTGCCCCACCACCCCAGCAGGGTGCCAGCAGCGGCGGAGGTGACGATAAAGCCAACACTGCCCCAGGCACGCATGCGCGCGTACTGGGCCCGCTCATCACCGAGCAGGGCCAGGGTGATCGCCTCCAGCTGCGGCAGGATCGCCGTCCAGAAAAAGGAGAAGGCGACCAGCGCCACCACGGTGACCAGCGCACCTCGGCTGAACAGCAGCGGCAGGAAGCAGAGCAGCGACAGCAAGGCACCGGCGCGGACGATGCGTGCCCGCTGGCCGAGACGATCCGCCAGCCAGGCCCACAGGTTAGGCGAGACGACCCGGGTTGCCATGAACAGCGCCAGCACCAGGCCGATCTGTTCGCCGTTGAAGCCGCGCCCGGTCAGGAACAGGCCGAGGTAAGGCACCACCAGCCCGAGGATGGCAAAAAACAGCAGATAGTTGGCTGACAGCACCCAACGTGGCATCAACATCCTCAGCTTTCACAACGGTCTAAAACAGACGGCGGCCAGAGGCCGCCGCAATCATTTGCTTGATTTGCCGCTTAGATGCGCGGCAACTGCGGGATCACCTCACCATTCTGGCCACGCTGGCGCAACCAGTGGTCCATCAGCACCAGCGCCACCATCGCTTCGGCGATGGGCACGGCGCGGATACCGACGCAGGGATCATGACGGCCCTTGGTCACCACCTCGGCCGGGTTGCCATCGCGATCGATGGTGCGACCGGGGATGGTGATGCTGGAGGTGGGCTTCAAGGCGATGCGGGCGCGAATGGTCTGGCCGCTGGAGATGCCACCGAGGACGCCACCGGCGTGGTTGGCAGTAAAGCCCTCAGGGGTCAGCTCGTCACGATGGGTGCTGCCGCGCTGACTGGCTACCGCCATGCCATCGCCAATCTCCACCCCTTTGACCGCGTTGATGCTCATCAGCGCGTGAGCCAGTTCGGCATCAAGGCGGTCGAAGATCGGCTCGCCGAGACCCGGCGGCACCCCTTCCGCCTCCACCACAATCAGCGCACCCACCGAGTCGCCAGCTTTTTTCAGCTCGCGGATCAGCGCTTCCATCGCCTCGGCGGCTTCGGCATCGGGGCAGAAGAAGTCGTTCTGTCTCACCTGCTCCCAGTCCACCGTCTTGATGGTGACATCGCCCATCTGCGCCAGATAGGCACGGATGGTGATGCCGCGCTCGGCCAGATACTTGCGGGCGATGGCGCCAGCGGCCACCCGCATGGCCGTCTCGCGCGCCGAGGAGCGGCCACCGCCACGGTAGTCGCGCACCCCGTACTTGTGCTCATAGGCATAATCGGCGTGGCCAGGGCGGAACAGATCCTTGATCTTGCCGTAGTCCTGCGAGCGCTGATCGGTGTTGTGGATCAGCAGGCCGATGGGAGTGCCAGTGGTCTTGCCCTCAAACACTCCAGACAAAATCTGCACCTCGTCCGGTTCGCGGCGGGCGGTGGTGAAATGCGAGGTGCCGGGACGGCGGCGGTCGAGATCGCCCTGCAGATCCTCAGCGCACAATTCCAGCCCCGGCGGGCAGCCATCAACAATGCAGCCCAGCGCTTGGCCGTGGCTTTCGCCAAAGGTGGTGACGGTAAAGAGTCGTCCCAGAGTATTGCCTGACATCGTGGTCCTGTTCCGTTAGCTGAGCACAGTGGCGTCATTCAAAGTGGTCGGCGTAGCGCATCAGCTCCGCCCGCGTCATCACAAAAACCCCGTCACCCCCACGGTTGAACTGCACCCAGTGGAAGGGGATATCGGGGAAGGCCTGCTCCATGTTGGGCCAGCTGGCCCCCACTTCACAAAACAGCACCCCATGCTCGGTCAGATGGTGGGGCGCCTCACGCAGCAGGCGGCGCACCAGATCCAGCCCATCCTCACCGGCAGCCAGCGCCAGTGCCGGCTCGTATTGATATTCCGGCGGCAGCTCGTCCATCTCGCCGTCCTCAACGTAAGGCGGGTTGGCAAGGATCACGTCATAGATCTCGGCCGGCAGCTCATCGAACAGATCCGACGGCAGCGGGAACACCCGATCCGACAGCCGATGGCGATCGATATTCTCCTCGGCCACCACCAACGCCTCATGGCTGATATCGACCGCGTCGACCTCGGCGTAGGGAAAGGTGACAGCCGCCGCGACGGCGATACAGCCGGAGCCGGTACACATATCGAGAATACGGCGCGGCGCCAGATTGACGTAGGGCTCCAGGTTGGCGGCCAGCAGCTCGGCCATCGGCGAGCGCGGGATCAGCACCCGCTCGTCGATATAGAATTCCAGCCCGGCAAACCAGGCGCGGTGAGTCAAATAGGGCAGCGGCATACGCTCGTCGATACGGCGGCGGGCCAGCTCCAGGATCTCGCTCTTCTCAGAGTCGAGCAGGCGGCAATCGCTGATCTTGTTGTCGGCATCCGGCGGCAGATGGAGCACATGGGTGATGAGGGCCACCGCTTCATCCCAGGGGTTGTCGGTGCCATGGCCAAAGTAGAGCTCGGCCGCAGTAAAGCGGCTGGTGAGAAAACGCACCAGATCGCGGATGGTCACCAGCTGAGTGCGCGCTTCGTCGATAATCGCCTTGTCCATCTTCATTTCCCGTGGGTAGGATCGGGCCCTTGCCGAAACAGGAGTCAGGCCAATGAGCAGCAGTGACGACGAGGATCCCCTCGCCCTGTTCCGTCAGGCCGCCGCAGGCGCCAAAAGGCTGCGGCAGGATACCACAGCACCGCCCGCCATGCGCCCCCGCCCACCCCGGGTCACCGTCGACCTGAGCGAGCCGGCGGCAGCGCCGTTCTTTTTCTCGGAAGACTATCAGCCGCTGCTGGATGAGCGGGGCTGCTGGCGACGCGACGATGCCCCGGCCGATCTGCTGGCCCGCGCCCGTCGCGGTGAATGGCCGGCAGCGCTGGTGCTGGATCTGCATGGTCTCGACCGGGCCACGGTCAAGCTGGAGCTGGCAGCACTCATCGACCATGGCCTGCGCCGCCAGCATGACAGCGTGCTGGTGATCTGCGGCCGTGGCCAGGGCATTCTTAAAGACAAGGTGCCGGCCTATCTGGCCCAGCACCCGGCAGTCATTGGCCTGCTGCCTGCGCCGCGCGGCCAAGGGGGGCAGCATGCGCTGTTAGTATTGCTCGACCACCCCGAAGCCCCCTGGCACCGGCGCTAAGTCCAGGCCTATTTGAGGCTGAACAGCTTAAGATTGACCGCTACCAGCGTATCGAGCGCCTGTTGGCCACCACTGGCCTTCACCTGCTGATTAGTCGCCGCTACCCGCAGCTGAGCGGGCGGCACCCCGGCACTGGTCATGGCCGTTACCACCGCCTCGGCACGCAAGGTGGCCAGCGCCTGCAACTGAGGCTCGCCGACGGCCATCGTCGGAATCAGCCGATTGGCCAGCTGCTGGTAATAGGCGACATCGGCGCTGGCGTTGCCAATGCTGGCCGCCAGCGCAGACACCTGTTCCGGCTCGCGGCCGTTGGCCGTGACAAACTCGGCTATCACCTCAGCTACCACTAATTTGCCCAACCGCTGGTCAGCTAATCGCTGCAGCTGATACTGATATTCAGCCTCTGCCAACGGCAACGGCGCGAACAACTCGCTACTGCCAACGCTGCTGTCCAGTGCTTCAGCCAGCGCCACCCGTAGCGCCGACTGCTGCAAGGTCAGCCGATCGACGTCAGGGTCAAAGCCGCCCACCACCTCCAGCCCCAGCTGCGGACGTTGAGCCAGCACATCGGCCAGATTGAGCACCTTCTCACGCTCGGCGCCGCGCAGCGTTGCCTGCCCGGGCAAGTAACTGACCTGCTCCGGTAACGCCCCCTCCTCGCCAAACAGCTTGCCCAAGGCACGGAACGGCGAAGTAACAATACCGGTCAGCAGGTTAACCACCGCCTTGCCAATCACCTGGCCATAGCTGAACTCGGGGCTGTCCACATCGCCGCTGACCGGCAACGCGATATCGATCTTGCCGTTGCTGTCACTGAGCAGCGCAATAGCCAGATCCAGCGGCAGACTGACTGCGTCGGGGCTTTCAACCGTCTCACCCAAGGTCAGCCCCTGCAACACCACGGCGTTGTTGGAGTTCAGCCGGCTGTTTTCCACCCGGTATTCAAGGTCCAGATTGAGCCGACCGGCGGCGATATGGCGGCCGGCAAAAGTGGCGGTATAGGGCGACAGCGGCGACAGCGCCAGATTGCGGAACTGCACGGCAATATCGCTGAACTGGCGGGGGGCTGCTGGTGCCAGCGAGCCACTGACCCGCGCTTCGCCGTATGGCGCCACCTCGCCCTCCAGTTGCAGGGTGGATCGGGCCTTACTGGCCGATGAGATACCGCTGATCACCCCGTTGAAGTCGGTGATATTGGTGGCAAAAGGCAGCAGCAGGCTGAGATCGGCAAAATCCACGGCGCCGTCGCTCACCTCCACCCGCTCAATGCGCACCAGCGGCAGCTCGCCGCTTTGCTCCTCAGCCTTAGCGGTGACCGCTTTATCCTTGGTCAGATCCGGCGGATTGCGCCGCAGCTGGCCGAGATTGGTACTGCGATCACTGTAGATCACCACCTTGGCGCTGGGCTGACGCAGCTTCATTTTGGCAATGTTGAGATTGAAGGGCGCCCCGACCATGGCTAGGCCGTCAGCGCGCAACTGATGCCAGCCCACCACCGGCTCACCGCTGCGCTCTTCCACCAGTCGCACTTTACCCACGCTTACCGTACCGCCCAATTGCCAGCCCTGATCACCGCCAACCTGCAGCGGCCCGTTGCTGTAGAGCCAGCCCTCCTCCAACCGCAGCACAGTAGCCGCCGAGATCAGTGGCTGCAGCGGGGTCAGATCCATCCCTTCGATGCGATAGTGGCCATCAATGGCTAGGGTCGACAGTTCGACCTTGCCATCAAACTGCCACTCACCGGCACTGGCCTTACCACTGCGCAGCTGCACTTCACTGCTGCCGGCCAAGGGCCAGACCAGCGGAGTCAGCTGCAGCGACAGCTCACGCCAGTGATAGGCCAGCGCCGGATTCAGACTGTGGTCGCGCAGGTCGACACTGCCCTTCGCCAGTTGCAGCTGTTCCAGCCGCAGCTGCCAGGCCGGTACGGTCGCCGAGGTTTCGTCGGCTGATGCTGGCGATTGACGCGGCGTGAATAGCGGCAACAGGTTGAATAGCCCCGCACCATCACGCTCCACCACCAGCTGCCAGTCGCTGATAGAAAGGTCCGCCAGCGTCAGCTGCTGACGGGCCAGATCGAGACGGCTGTCATTAAGCTGAAGCTGCCCGACACTCACCAGCGGTGGTTGCTTCACTGCTCCGATGCGGCTATCCGTCAGCCCCAAGGAGTTAACTGCCAACTGCAGCGCCACTGTGTCTGCCAACGTCGCCTCGCCACTGGCCTGCAGCTCGATGGCCGCCACAGACACCGCCAGTGGCTGAGCCATGCGCTCATCGGTCAGATCCAGCGCCAGCCCATTCAACTGCAGAGCACCAAGGGTGAACTGCCAAGGGGTGGCAGGCGGCACAACCGCAGGATCAGCAACAGGCGGTGGTGGCTGGCGGGCCGACTCGGGCGTCGCAGCCGCCAGCAGTTGCTGCCAGTTCAGTGTCCCTTGCGGCGACCAGGCCACGACCGCCCTGCCATCGGCGATGGTCAACTGCTCTAGCGCCAGCTGCTGCTGTGGCCAGCGCACGGCACCGCCGTCCAGCTGCAGCTGTTGCAACTGCAGCAATGGCTCACCGCCGCGTAATCTCAGGCCAAGGTCAGAGAGCACCACTGAGGCCTGCTCCAGGGCGGCACTGGCGGCAACCGCTGGTTGCTCACCCTGTGCCTCTTGACCCTGGTGATAGTGAAAACGACTGTCGAGCGCGAGCAGCCCCGTCGGCGGCTCAAAATTGACCAGCCCGGCCCAATAGCCCCAGCCACTGTTCACGGGCAGTGCCGCCACCGCAATCCGTCCCTCTGCGGCCACAGGCTGCAGACGGACACGGGTGTTAACCCCCAATGCACCACCATCGGCCAGCGTCAGCTGCAGAACCAGTTCGCCCGGATTGCCGTCAATGGTGCCAAGATTGCTACCGCTCACCGTCAACGCGTCACTGCTAACAGCCACCGCCGGCGTCACCGCCTGATCACGCCAACTCAGCTGTGTTGCCATCAGTTGCAGTTGCTCCACCAACAGCCGTGGCGGCGTGGCTGACGCAACCCGCTGTGGCTCAGCCTCAGCATCGGTGCTGCGCCACAACCAGGCCAGATCGATCTGGCCATCGGCCTGACGTTCGGCAGCCAGTGTCACCCCATTCACCGTCAGCTCGCTGATCACCCAGCCACGCTGAACCACAGAGCGCCACAGCGCCAGATTGAGATGGGCATGACCAACAGCAACGGGCGGCACCCCGTGGCCATCGGGCGTTCCGAGCGTCAAATCATCCAGGGTCAGGGCCAGATCAAAAGGGTGAAAACGGACATCACCCAGGCTCGCTGGCTGCTGCCACAACTGCCCGGCCAGTTTGGGCCACCACCAGCGCAACAGGGGCGGCAGCGCCACCAAGGTCAGCAGCAGATAGAGCAGCAGCAACCCTGCCACCACCCGCACCAGCCGCCGCCAGCCCGGCGCTACGACAAACAGCGGTTGGCGGCTGCGTCGCCACCATTCGCCTAGGCGAGGCCCAAAATTCAAAAGCTGCACAGTCATGGGGTCATCCTGTTACCACCGCTTCCTCAGACCAGATTCTAACCCTGTTGTTCAATCGCTGTGGGGCCCTGCTGGTAACAGCTGGTAGCCGCCATCGACCACCCGGTTCCGCCCCTCTGCCTTGGCCTGATACAGCGCCTGATCAGCCCGCGCCAGCAATGCCGCCGGCCCAGTATCAGCTAGCCGTTCGCCCAGCTCCGGTTGACAGGCCACCCCAATGCTGACAGTGACCACACCGCCGCCAGGGTTGCTGGCATAAACGGCGCAGTCGAAATGGCGGAACTGAGTCTCACGCGGCTCGCGAAAGCGCAAACGGCGTCATTCGTCCAGCGGCAAACCATTGTCGATGCGGCGCCCCATGGCGGTGCTCTGCACGTTCTTCAGCCACCAAGAATAGCCTCTGGCAGCGCCCTGCTGCCGCGCGCCCCATCACGTTAACGGCGGCTGTCACCGCGTTAACCGCCACCAATCAAGCAGTTGCTGATGATGCCAGACATCGGTCTCCATGCCGCGCCCTTGCTCGACCAGCCACAGCGCCTGCAGCTGATAACAGCGGGGCATGGCCACGTCGTTCACCGGATCATTGCCCAAATGCAGCAGGCGCCAAGGGGCACTGCCGGTATCGGCGATCAGCTGCTGCCAGAACTGCGCATCGCCTTTGCCACAGCCCAGACGCTGACGACACCAGATCTGCTGAATCAGCGGCGCCAGCCCCACACGCGCCAGCGCCCGGCGGATCGCCCCTTCATCGGATTCGCGGGCATTGCTGGTCAGGCCGATCTTGACCCGCCCCTGCAACCACTGCAGCAGCTCAAGGGCCCCCGGGATCAGCTGCACCTGTGGCCATTGCCACATGGGCCCCGTTTGCCCCGGCAAATCGGCCATCAAGGTATCGCCCCAGTCAAACAGCAGCCAGTCCAGTTCCGTCAGCGCTGGCGGCGTGGTCATGGCAAGAGGGCGTCGTCGTTATCATCGCCGTCGACAAACACCTGCTCACGCCAGTCGGGGCCCAACTGCTGTTCGATGTAATCACGGATAAATCTGCGCACCAGCTGTGACGGGGTGACGTCAGCCTGGGCACAAAGACGCTCAAACACCGCTTTTTTCTTCGGGTCGATGAGCAGGGTCAGACGGGCGGTTCGACTTTCCATGGGGCTTTCATCCGCAGCTAGTATGACTTTGATTAACATATGGCACACATTGAAGACTAAACTAAGGTGCCTCGGGTCGCCACCGCCGACGCAGCCTTGCGCCATCACCCTCGGCCGGCCCGCCGGAGTCGTCATGCCTCGCAGCCATCTTCATACCTTGCGCCTGGCCAGTGCCCTGACCGACGCCTGCATCCGCGAACCCTACAACCGCCAACGCCTGCTGCGCGATCTGCTGGCTGGCATCACCGTTGGCATCATCGCCATTCCGCTGGCCATGGCCCTGTCCATCGCCAGTGGTGCGCCGCCCCAGCATGGGCTCTACACCGCGCTGATCGCCGGTGCCGTAATCGCCCTGACCGGCGGTTCACGTTTCAGCGTGTCGGGCCCCACCGCCGCCTTCGTGGTGATTCTGGCCCCCATCACCCACCAGTACGGGCTGGCCGGGCTGAGCGTCGCCACCCTGATCGCCGGGGTACTGCTGGTGCTGATGAGCATTGGCCGCTTCGGCCGGCTGATTGAGTACATTCCAGAATCTGTGACCCTCGGCTTTACCGCCGGCATCGCCATCGTCATCGCCACCCTGCAGCTCAAGGACCTGCTCGGTCTCAACATCGTGGCGATGCCAGAGCACTATCTGGCCAAGCTGATGGTGCTGGCCGATGCCCTGCCCTCCGCCCACTGGCCCAGCCTGCTGGTCGCCAGCCTGACCCTGGCAGTGCTGCTTGGCTGGCCCCGGCTAAAGCTGCCACTGCCCGGCCATCTGCCAGCGGTGATCGTGGGGGTGATCGCCAGCCTGGTGCTGGCCTCGCTCGGCCACGGGGTAGACACCATCGGCAACCGCTTCAGCTATCAACTGGCCGACGGCACCATCGGCCAGGGCATTCCGCCCCTGCTGCCATCGCTGGTGTGGCCCTGGCAACAACCGGGGGCCGATGGCCAACCGCTGGTGTGGAGTCTGGCCACAGTGCAGGCGCTGCTGCCCGCCGCTTTTTCCATGGCCATGCTCGGTGCCATTGAATCGCTGCTCTGTGCCGTGGTGCTGGATGGCATGACCGGCCGCCGCCATCAAGCCAACGGCGAACTGCTCGGTCAGGGGCTGGGCAACCTGATCGTCCCCTTCTTTGGTGGCATCACCGCCACCGCCGCCATCGCCCGTTCGGCCGCCAACGTCCGCGCCGGCGCCGAATCGCCCGTGTCGGCGCTGATCCATGCCCTGGTGGTGGGCGCCGGCTTGCTAGTACTGGCCCCCTGGCTCAGCCATCTGCCGATGGCCTCGATGGCGGCGCTGCTGGTGGTGGTGGCCTGGAACATGAGTGAGGCCCATAAGGTGGTGGCGCTGGTCAAGAAAGCGCCGACCGGCGACATTCTGGTACTGGTCACCTGCCTGTCGCTGACCGTACTGTTCGACATGGTGATCGCCATCAGCACCGGCGTGGTGCTGGCTGCCTTGCTCTTTATGCGCGACATCTCGCAACTGACCAAGGTGACCGACATCAGCGACCACCCCAAATACATGCCCCAACCGCTGGCCAGTGGCTGGGCCGCCTATCGCATCAACGGTCCGCTTTTTTTTGCTGCCGCCGACCGGGTGTTTGCCGAATTGACCCAAATGGCCGCCGACAAACGCGGGCTGATCCTGCACTTTGAGGGGGTATCACTGCTCGATGCTGGCGGCCTGTCGGCCCTCAACCGTTTCATCGACCACTGCCGCCGCCATCAGCAACAGCTGATCCTGAGCGAACTGCAGTTCCAGCCGCTCAGAACCCTGGCCAAGGCTGGCGTCACCGCCATCCCCGGCTGCTTTAGTGTCACCAGCCACCTGGGCGATGCGCTCGCCCAAGTGGAGGGATAACCGGCTCACAGCCAGATTCGGCTGTCGCTTACAGCCGAATTTGCTGCACCTTCTCCAGGCTCTGGTTCACCACGGCAATCGCCTCCGCCATGCTGTCAGCTTCGGCGTAGCAGCGCAGTTCGGGGGCATTGCCAGAGGGGCGCAAGTGGATGATGCGGCCATCCGCCAGAGTCAGGCGCAGGCCATCGGTCTCATCCTGCTGGGCGATGGCAGCACCGGCAAAGCCAAGCTGTTGCAGCAACGGCTCAGGCTGCTGGCAGCCCCAGGCGAGGATGGCGCGGCTCTGCTCAGTGGGGAAATCCTTGATGCGATCGCTGTGGGTGAAGCGCTTGGGCAGGGCCGCCACCAGCGCAGAGATCGGCTGATCACCGGCCGCCGCCAGCAGCATCAGCGCCGGCAAAAGGGCATCGCGGGTCGGCAGCGCTTTGAGTGGGTGGCTAGCGATCAACACATCAGAACCGAGCAGGAAACCGCCGTTGGCCTCAAACCCAGCGACAGCGGCAAAGCGCTGATTAAGTTCGGCAAACTCGGCGATCACATAGGGCGAACCGATGCGGGTGCGGGCCACATGGGTGAAGTAACCACAGGCTTCGATGATGGTGTTGCAGCTCACCGGCACCGCCAGCGCATCGGCACCCAACGCCCGAGCACAAAGCAACCCTAGTACATCGCCACGCAACCATTCACCCTGCTCGTCGGCCACCAGCGGCCGGTCGCCATCACCATCGGTGGAGAAGATCGCATCAAACCCATACTGAGCAGCCCAAGCGCGAGCTTTGGCCTTGTCACCCTCACCGACCGCCTCGGTATCGATGGGCACAAACTGGTCGCTACGCTCCAGCGCCGTCACCTCGGCACCCAGCCGGGTAAAAAGCGCGGCATAGAGATCGCGGCCAGCACTCGAGTGCTCATAGATGCCGATCTTCTTACCGGCCAGCCACTGCCCGTCAAACAGCGAGGCATAGCGCTCGACATAACGCTCACCCGCACTGGCATCCACCGTCAGCGACGGCAGTTCACCCGGCGGCGCAAAGGCCACCTCAGCGGCAACAATCGCCAATTCGTCCGCCTTGCTGATCTCGCCATCGGGGCGATAGAACTTCAGCCCATTGCGATCAAAAGGAATGTGGCTGCCGGTGATCATGATGCAGGGCACCTGATCCTGCATCGCCACATAGGCCAGTGCCGGCGTCGGCACCACCCCATAAAAGCGATAGCCCAGCCCCACCTGCTGCAGCGCTGCTGCACAGGCCTGAGCCATGGCATAACTGCTGGGGCGGTTATCGATGGCCAACGCCACAGCATCAAAAGCAAACGACTGCTTCATCACCGCTACAAACGAATGAGTAAAAGCCGCGCACACCTCAGGGGTGAAATCGGTCACCAAGCCGCGAGCACCGCTGGTACCAAAGGCAACAGCACTGGCAGAGAGCACAGAAGAACTGATCAACATTGTTTTTCCCTTAAACCCCAAACTCAGCGCGGGGCGCTATCGATACAAAGCCGCAAGCTCGGAGCTTACACGCGACACGACAAACAGCCGCTCAAAACGCTGGCGACCAGCCTCCCCCATCTGACGGCACTGCTCAGGGGTTAATGAACGCAATGCCTCTGCCAGACTGGCGGCATTATCAGGCGGCACCAAGATACCGCTAACGCCGTGCTCCACCACTTCGGCCAAGCCACCGACGCGGGATGCAACCACAGCGAGCCCGGCACGCATCGCTTCAACCGCGATCAGGCCGAAGCCTTCCCAGCGTGACGGCATCACCAGCAGATCAGCCTGATCAAACAGGGTTTCCAGCTGTCCCGGCGTTACCCACCCTGCTTTCAGGCTGTTGGCCGGCAAGGCAATCGCAGCACCATCGGCCAACACCGCATCGCCAGCCAGCACCGCCGACACCTGAGGCCCGGCAAGTTCCAGCGCCTGCCCTAACAGGTCAACACCCTTTTGCCGGTCAAAACGGCCGACAAACAGAACCTTGAGGCGGCTTTCCGGCCAACTCACGGCAACCGGCTCGGCCCCTGGCCGCTCCAGCGCAATACCGTTAAGCACCAACGCCAGCTTGCTGGCATCCAGCCCGTAACCAATAGCCGCCTGACGCTCATGCCCGGAGATACAGACGATCTGGTCCGTCACCCGTGCCAGCAACCGCTCAATCCAGGACACCAGCCGGCGCTTCCAGCCAGACATGGGCCTATCCCACGCCCAGCCATGGGGGCAGTACACCACTTTGCCGGCATAGCGCTGGGCCGCCAGCCACGGCCGGACCGTAGCACCTGCAAAGGTTGAATGAATATGTACAACTGCTGGCCTGGTGCGCTTAACCTCAGCTGCGACCGCCCGAGCCAGCGCCAGCGCATTGCCAACCCGCCCTTTGCTGTCGTCAAAAGTGACCACCTTCACCCCATCCAGCGCAGGTAACTGGCAGCGCTGAGAGGCCGGGATCACCACAGTCACCGCGCCAACGCCAAAGGCCTGCAGCTGCAACGGCAGCAGTTCCCGCAGATACGTGGCAATACCGCCTTTGATGGTCTCGGCGCAATGCACAATGCTGAATGAACCCATCACGCCTCCTCCAGCGCACGCCGACAAACATCCGCCACTTGGCGCGCGGCTTGTGGCCAGGAAAAGAGGGCGGCACGTTTGCGCCCCTCATCACTCAGATACTGGCGCAAGCCATCATCGGCCGCCAAACGCTGCAGCGCCGCAACCAGCTCGCCCGCATTGCGAGGATCGAAATAGAGCGCCGCATCCCCGCAGACTTCGGGGATAGATGCCGCCCGAGCCGCCACCACCGGGCAACCCCACTGCATCGCCTCCAGGGGGGGAATGCCAAACCCTTCGTAAATCGAAGGGAAGACAAACGCCCACGCCTGTTGGTAAAGCGCCGCCAGTTCGCCATCGCTGACATAACCCAGCCAATGAATGCGCTCATCATCAACTTTGCCCGCATCACCAAAGACCTTGGCATTGGCGCCACCGGCAATCACCACATCAAATGGCGGCTCCGCCATCATCGACAGAGCCTCAAGCACCAGCCGAAAATTCTTGTGAGCGGCCATGCTGCTCACCGCCAACAGATAGGGGCGCCCGCTCAGACCAAAGCGGGACAAGGCGTCAATGCCGGCTGGCTCACGTCGAATATGTTCGCCCCCTTCCACTACCACATCGATCTTGTGCGGCGAGATGCCGTAAGCGCGCTGCAACTCGGAGCGCGAGAACTCAGAGACGGTGGCCACCCGCAATGCGCGCCGCCCCAGCAGTGGCATCAACAACCGATACCAAAGCCGAAACCCGGTACTAAAGGCCTGGGGCACAGCTTCAGTAGCAGCATCATGGATCACAACCACCTGTTTGCGCCGTAACAACGGGGCGGTATTACACAGGCTAAGCAGCAATTCATCCGCAGCCACGGCTCTGGGCAGGTCCCACTGCTCCCACAACTGGCCGCCACGGTGGCCAACATGCTCAACCTTGATCTGCTTGAACGTCGGCGGCATCGGACACCCCGGGGGCAGCAACAACCGCACCTGAATACCAGCCAGTTCCGGAACCCCAGCCGCTAACTGCTCATCCAGAGCCCGAACGACTTCCAGGGCAAAACGATCAACGCCAGTCAGCCTTCGCCCTAGAAAACGCCCGTTGATGGCTACGTTACTCATGATGATCTCTATTCCTTAACACTAACAATCTTGGGGGGCATTGGCGGAGAGCCAATTGCCTCTATGCCACTCAAACTCACACTAATTGCACCCAGTTTCCCTCTAATCAGTAACGGCGCAGGGCCAACTTCAACACGGTGAGACATATTTTCCGACAACACTGAAGACTGTTGTGCCAAAACGTCCTTTTTTACTCCCGAGGTCTTTGTGCCGATAGTCACAGGCGTTGGACTATTAGACCAAAGAGCGACCACCTCTTCCGAATTTGGCATAACAAACTTCAGATACCGAATGTCACTTTCCGGGCTCGACATTTCTACTGCGGAGCCGTGTTTCAAAACATCTGCAATGCTATTGATAGCGGCAAGTGAAGGCTTCGGTGACAAATCCCGACGAACCAACCCAAAACGATGCTCACGATTAGCGGGGTTATCCCCTGCGTCCACTAGGCAATGCACAGAAATTCCTTTTACGCCAGGAATCGCCTTGGCATAAAGCAAGAATCTAGACATATAACTCGCCTGAAGGTCCTCTGGGATACCATAAGCATCAGTGCTTGTAGGCCAACCGATTTCACTAACAATGATTTCAACCGGCTTTTTGTGAATACTAATCTGTGAGCTCAAAGACATCAGAAATGATACTGCCTTTTCGGGTGTCCGATCGGCATGATGTTCAAAAACATAAGGATGAACAGAAAAACCATCTGCTACGGCCATCGTACCTTTCTGCAACAACTCCTCCGTCCAGCGCCTATCATATCCCGCCGTTGAACCTATGAGGACTTTAACATCGGGGTCCACTTGCTTAATTTTGGGGACACACGCACGGACCAGCCTGTCATACGCTTCGGCAGAGCCCGGTTCTTTAGGCCAACTGCCCATGCCGGAGTTCCACTCATTCCAAATCTCATAGTACTTTACTTTGCCCTTGTATCTACCCGCTACAAACTGAGCATAACGGCAGAACGCGGCGACCGCCTCGCTACTCTGCGGCAAGCCACCCCCATATATTGGGTTTCCGTAATTTAAAATAACTAGCGGCTTTATCATCCGATCACCCGCCCCAAAGATCATAGCGTCCAGAGATCTCAAATGGGAAGGAAGTGCAAAATTACCTGGTGCTTTCTCAACTTGAGACCAATAAACCTCATCACGAAAGCCATTAAATCCACCATGATGCAAAAACGTAAAGGCACGGGTGTCAGATATACTCCCCTGACCTGCTGCAGTACCGGCGCCAAAGAAAAAACCATCTGCGCTTAATGGAAAAACAAAAACCATCAACGCAACCATGATATAGAGAAAATCCATCAGGAACTTGAGTCTCATATTCAACCTCCCTTTTCGCGTACCTGCGTACTTAGACTTTCTAGCGCAATAACTACTCCTAAAACTACCCAAACAAGCGGCATAGCAAAATCTGGAATTCCCAACGCCAATCCTAAAAATAGCGCCATTAGAGAAAAAGTCAACCCTACCAAAATAGGGCGCTCCTGGAGTGGCCCACTTGAAAAAGCACCTCGAATAGCAAATATAATTGCAGCCACCAACAAAACAACTCCTACCAGTCCAGTTGTTGCCAAAAGGGTTGTAAAAAAGCTGGAGGCCCGAGTACTACCCACACCCACACCTAGCCCGAGAGTGTCCATAACATTGGTAAGCGCAACTTTATCCGAATAGATACGTGCCTCACCAGACCCAGAATCAAGCTTACTAAGAACAACTCTCTGCAGAACTTCACCACCATTAACAACATAGTCAGTAGCTACGAAAACAGAGGCCAAGAAGAAAATCCCAATTACACTTGCCAGCATTCCCATGCGACCTTTCGCGATAGATAGTATAACGAGCACAAGTAGAACTGCTGCTAGACCTGCATATGCAATTGAAGATGTCGAGATGAGAAGAGCAATCAGCCCCACAACCATCCAAAACAATGAGTAACCTGAAACAATAAGGAAGACAACCACCCCCAACAAATGCATGGCCATCATGCTTGGTTCTTGGAAGGTAGATGACATACGCTTCACACCAAAAACTGTTTGATCTGGCGATTGGCCAACCCCAATGTTTGAATTAACAACCTCATAAGGCCAGGCTAACCCAAAATAGTGACCAACGACCTGATAAAAACCAATGACGGAAATCACGATGGCTGCAACCTTTAATGCAAAGGCACAATCTGAGAGGTTCAATTTTCCAACTCTCATCATTGAATAGACAATGGTTACAAGTACGAAATTGAAAACCACATATATTGATTGGACGTAGTTTCCAGAACTAGGACGCAAAGGCTCGACAAACCCGACATCCAAGCCAAATCGGGGTGGCATTATCATTGCCTCGCCCAAGAATAGCCGCGGCAATATGATAGCTCCAATCACTGAATATACGGTAAAGCCCACAAATAGCCAAAATGCAGGCGGTAACCTAGCGGTAAAGGGCCCGATGATAGAGTTTGAGCTTTTAAGCAGGTGGAACACACCCACCCACATAATAATATACGCGCTATTAAAACCGATGTAACGACCGCCTGCGACCAAGATAACGGGTGATGCTGCCTGAAATATTGACCCAACCACTGTAGCAATAAACCAGAGCCGAGGTGAACGGAAAGATGCAATCAATAGAATTGCAAAGATAGGGAAAAAGTAGGTAATAATCATAGCGTGCTTTTGGTTGAGAGTGCTAGACTATAACGTCGGAGATAGGCCGACGCCACTGAAACAGATGTATAGCATTCTGCTGCCTTAATTGAAAACAGGTGAATGCTTGGCCCCATATCCTTTAGACGCTGGAGCATTATTTGAACCGCGCTTACAAACGAAGCAGCATCTGTATCCGGCGCCAACACTCCGCAATCTGGGATAATCAGCTCCGGAATCCCCCCCACAGGCGTCGCCACCACGGGTTTACCGTTGGCCATTGCCTCAATCACCACCCTGCCCAGAGGCTCATTCCAGATAGAGGGGACCACGGCAATATCAATCTCTTTGAAAAACGCAGCGGGCTGTTGATGGCCTATAAAGCGAATCGGCAACGATGCAGATTTAGCGTGTAGCTGTGCAACATAAGCATCATCACCTTCACCGGCGATATACAATTCAACGCGACACGCGCGCTCCACAAGCATAGCCATGGCGTCAATCAACATATCTAAGCCTTTAGCAGGCGCTAGACGGCCAATGTAACCCAAACGCACTACCTCGCCAGGGGCGCGAAATTCGACGGCCGGTGGATCGTAACTGTTGTAAATGACACTGTGGCCTGCGTTTGGGAAATAGTGGTTATCGCGATGGCGCCTTAAAATAAATTCGCTAATGCCCACTACATGATCAACCAGGCGCGATGCCCGCAAACGAGGCCAAGCAAAAGGCAGACAGGTCATACAGGGCGAACTGCAGCTGCAACCCCCACGCCCTTGCATGGTGGTTTTGGGGCAAAGCAGATAGAAATCACGAGTAGTATGAACCAGCGGCAATCCCAAGCGCTTTACCGCAGCCCAAGCGGCCACCGAAAAACCACCCAGATTATGGCTATGAACTACATCGGGCCTGAGCCGCTGCAGCAACTGTCCAATATCGCTGCCTGCTGCTGCGTTATAACTGTCGCGCGCATGCCAGCGAAGTTTTCCCACGCCGCCATCGTGGCCCCGCCCCAACGGCAGATAGCGATTCCGAATGGGTAGCTGCTCTACCTCAACACCCTGGACCAGATAACTCTTACGCTGCTCGCCCAAGGCGATCACGGTAACCTGGTGACCCAAACCGACCAGTGCTTCAGCCAAACCGCGTACAGAACGCTCAGCACCACCAGGCTCATTGGGATGGTAGTAACTGTTGATCATGACGATATGCATAGCGAACCTCCGCTAACTGTCAGCGCCGATTTTTCGCTAACCGCCGGCCATTTGTTGGCAAATAGAAACCAGCTGTTGATCTAGCATCGCGTTATTAAATTCGCGCTCTACAGCAGCACGAGCTTGAGTTCGCATCGCCACGAGATCCCACTCGCCAGCAACCAATCGCTCTAGCGTATCTCCTATAGCCACCGCGTCACGTTCAGGCACCAACAGGCCACTAACTCCATGCTCAATCAATTCGGGAATCCCACTATGCCGTGTTGCCAGAACCAGCACACCTTTGGCCATCGCCTCCATCAAGGCGACGGGAATTCCTTCCATATCACCACTGGCCGCCACTACCGAAGGCAGAATAAATAGATCACTACGGTCTAACTCCGCAAAAACCTCCTGTTGTGGCCTTCTACCCAAGAACTGAACTTTGTCCTCACACCCCAAATCGATCACCATCTGGCGTAACGACGACTCCAACGGGCCACTACCGATAATACTAAGGCGAACCTCGCAGCGGGCGGCGGCGACCCCTTTGATCGCATATTCGATTCCCTTCTTCTCGGTGAGCCGGGCGACCGCCAAAGCGTTGACCACATTAGTCGCAAGCGGCGGCCGGCTCTGGTCGCGCACCTGAAAATCTTCAACGTCGACGCCCATCCGCAAAACCCTAACCTTGCTCGGCTCAGCCCCCCACTCGGTCAATCGCGAGGCCCATAACCGGCTGATTGGCAACAGTTGAGCGGCATGAATGAAGAGCTTCCTGTAACTCCGACGATGGCTCTCGATAACGCTGTAATCACTCATATCGAGCCCGTGAAATATGACGGCAAGCGGCCCACAGAGTAAGCCAGCCTGCTGTAAAAACATTGCCCTAACACCGATAGGCCCAAAATGCGCGACAATAGCATCATACTGGCCCAAGGATTGGGCACTGCTGGTTGTACTGATATCCAAAATAGATGCCATGCTACCGTGAGTGACCGCGCTAATTGTTGCTGTCAGCGCCCCCCGTTGATGCCGAGATACGACCGCGCCAACCACCAAGTGACCTATCGATAGCAGCGTTCGCCACCGCGGCTGCATTGGCCGGATAACTTTAATGCGCGTTGCAATATTATTAGAAGTATAAAGCTGGTGCTGGCATTGTGGGTCGCCCGCATCGCAGGTAATTACCGTAACATCATGGCCTTGCCGTAGCAGACCGACAACTTGACGCAGGACAAATGTTTCCGAAAGGGTTGGAAACTCTCCGGCAAAAATGGCTATCCGCATCACCCCCTCCAACTTGCTTACGAACCAAAGAATGCACCGATCTGTGCCCAAATAGAAGCTAAAGAAGGCAAGTCCACAACGAACGCCAAGACAACAAATATTAGCGTGATTAGCAGTACCACAAGCCAAGCACCAACGTAGTGTTTTATGCCGACTGCGGCTAATGGTTTCACAAAAAATTGATACGCAAGTAGCGTTAGCAAAACTTGTTGAAATGACAAAGCCAACGCAAATGCTTCGATTCGAGGAAAATACACCGCAACGAGTAACAGCAAGGGCAGACTGACAAGCGCACAGATCATGTTCCAGCGGAATTCACGATCCGTCCGCCCTAACGCCTGGGCCAACATCCCCGCATTCAGACCAAGCGGCCTTAACACACCAAAAATAGCCAACAAAGGCACCACGCCAGCAACAGCGTAGTAACTTGCGCCATACAGAATCTCAACAGCCCAAGGACTAAAAAATGCCAGCAATGCATAAACGACGCCACTTAAAATCGCCGTACGCTTTAGACCATTAATGAAGATTCCTTTCAACTGACTGATGTCGTTTTGGACTTTCGCCAAGTGCGGCAACACAAGACGAGAAACCAGTGGTTGCAAAATTCTTAGAGGATAACTAATAAGTTCTTTGGCTAAAGAGTAAATACCGAGGGCTTCCGCCCCGAGTGCCTTACCTACGATCAGCTGATCTAATTGAGTTCGCAATTGATTAATTATCTGAGAACCAGCTTGGTAGCCACCATATACCAGTGCATTCTTGGCTACTGTCCGGTCACACATGAGGCGGGGATGCCAATGGGATTCCGCCACCATTGCCATGGCCAGAAATTTGAATGCGGAAAACGCGATAGTGCCGAGTACAATAGCCTTTGTACCCAACCCAAGCTGTACAAGCAGGCCCATGGTCAAGATAAAAGATATCAGGCGCGATCCAACTTCAATCTTAGCGAGCCGTGACGCGCCAAAAGTCCGAATCAAATTGGCCTGATACTGCGCACCGAGGCCTAAAATCAAAAAGTTAACAGCAACGAGTGGCAACAATTGGTTCAGCAATGGCATTTGGTAAAAGTCGGCGATGTAACTTGCCGTGCTCGCAACAAATGTCGCCGCGATGGCACCAAGTAACGAACTCATCCAGAATAACGTTGATTGTATTCGTCGTGACACTTCCCCCAAGTGCACACAGTAACTGGATAGCCCCATATCTTGAAATGCCATGACAATCCACAGCGTAACGTTGACGATCGCTAGAAGGCCAAACTCAGCGGGGCTGAGAAAGCGCGATGCCACGGCCAACTGCAGCAACTGAACAAATGCCCCGACAAGGGTTGCAGCAACAGTCCAGTAGGCATCGCGACGAGCGGACATTAGCGTGAGTCCTGACCAATAGCTTGCTCAATGCACGTCGTAATCATCTTGGCGGTACGCGACCGTTCGCGAGCTACTGCATCACTGACAGTTGCGGCCATTTCTGCTTTGTTGGCCAATACTGTTTTGGCTCTGCTAATCAGCGTCCCGTCAAGCAGCGATGGAACCGTCGCTGCCATATCGTCAAGGCCCAGCTGACGCATGATCCCTTCTGATTTGTGTTCGTAGTTAACAGCAATTGCTGGAGTACCAAAGTTCATGGCGATGATGGCACTGTGCAAACGTGTTCCAATAAGAAGATCACATTGCGACAGCACTTGACCAAGCTGAACATCATTCAACTCATCCATAACCACTTCGAAATGTTCTGTGTGTGCCACATGTGCTTTGACTTGCAAGGCGTTCATGCGGTCATCTCGGTGATAACTATCAATACCCGTGCAGGTCGATACCGCGAGAACATCATAACCATCATTAATAAGGCTATCTGCCAGCTTTGCAAAGGCTTTCTCATAGGCTAGCTGTGTCGTTTTCAAGCGCTTATCAAAAGGAGCAAGTTCGCGTACGGTGATCGCCACCACCGGGCGCTGTTCGTGGCGACGACCAAACCATGCCAACACCTCAGACGCTGCGTCAACAGGACGTACCAGCCATGCCGTATCTCCGCCTTCATGCAGTTTGGTCATCGGCAAACCGTAGCGCTGCACCAACTCTTTGCTGACGGGTTCGCGCAAGGAAACCAATGCTGAATGCTGGAGCAGACACGCTGAAAGCCGTCGCATGATATGCCCTTCAAATGGGCCCATGCTGTGGCCAATAAGTACGACAGGACGGCCCGCCACTAAAGCAGTCAATGGGTAATCGAACTGAGAGCTACCGTATAAATCAACAAAAAAGGAGCCACCTACCTGAATGACTAAGTCATATTCAGCAAGTGCCGCCATCTGGTCTCGAAAAAAACGGGGAAGACAGCCCTTAATCCAGCTCGCCTTACCATCCACAAGCAACGAAAGCGCCAACGGTATAGCATGCTTGAGCAATCTCTCAGCTACTTTTCCAACAAAGCTACGGCATAGCTTTTTGTGCCACTCATGGAATAGGTCCTTAACTACTGGGCGTCCCAAAAGATAGCTAGAACTAATAGGATAGCGACTAGTAATCGTTAGCTCTGCCTGTGGATATTGCGCCTCAAGTTCTGCGATCAGCCCTCGCAGAATTGCCGCATCGCCACGATTGCCACAAGTATGATTGCCAATAAGCAAGAACTTCATAACACTTCCTTGAATACTCTATGAATAGCTTAGGCTGTTCTCTAAGTCAGCCCATGGTTCCCGCGAAGGATTAGGGTCATTCATGGCGCTAGCGCGAGGGATGGCGAGCCAAGCAGCATTTGGCGCAGCTGCGGAGAACTGGCGGCGACCAGATCGGTCAGAAATTCTTCAGCCAATTGAAAGTCTGCGTCGTTGTTCTGGTATTGCTGCACCGGTATTGAGGCTCGGACCAGAATGCCATCAACCGCCCGGCCTTTCAGCCCCTGGCTAAAGATGTGCCAGCGGGTATCTACCGCGCTTTCACTGAAAATACTGCCAATGCGCACCCAATAGCTGACCGCCTCCCCCCCCATCGGTGAGCTCACCAGCATCCGCTTACCTATGATCGTGGCGAGTTCGTCGTGACCATCGACAGCCAATGGCTGTGGTGTTTTGCCCAATAATTGGTAACCCTGTGCGACATAACAGAGTTCCGGGCGATGAATCTTCACCTCTTGGCGCTGATGACGGCCCCAGGCTAGAGCCAGCATTACCTGTTGACCGTCACCATTTTGGTAACTGCGCATCACGATCTGGTCGTAGGGCTGGTCGATGTTGGTGTCAATGTCGCCGATCAATTGCACAGGCATAAAGGTTGACTTGACATGGGTCCATTCGCCAATGCGATCTGGCAATGCCTGGTCCAGTACCAGTTGATCATCTTGAGGAGTCGGCTTAACGGTTAAGGACTCAGCGACGAGCACCGCTAGCGCAAACAGGGCGATGATGACGATCAGACGCAACACACTGAGCGCGGGCAGACTATACGGCACCATGACTGGCCTCCTTGCGACGTGGCACCACACACCAGCGAATTAGTGAATCGACACCAATCACCGCGAGCAGTGCGCTTAGAAACAGCACCATGCCAGAGAATTCATGCAAGAAGCCCTGACCGGCCGCATCACCCCAATGGTAGGTGACCAATGACAGCACCAATACCCGCACCATGTTGGCAAAAAAGCTGATTGGGATAATGCAGATCGCCAGCACCAAATTTCTGATTGCCGACGAGTGGCGAACCACATTCATATAAAGCAACCCCAGCGCCTCAAGGGTGAACAGTGAATTGAGGCCAGCACAGGCATCTGCCACCAAGAGCTGATAAGGACCGATGCTTAAGACCACGCCACTGCGAGCAATTGGGTAGCCGCAGGCATAGAGCAAATGCTCAACGCCGTAGCTGACGGCGATTTTCATCGGTTGGGTGATTGCATCGGTGATGGAGCCTGGCAATGGCACCATAAACAGAAAGAAGAAGAAGGAAAACCACAAGCGGCGCACCAGCTGCCAGCCAAGGGTGTAGGCGGTCAGCCCTACCAGCAGCGGTACCAGTGACCCCACTTCCAGCACATAAACCGTTTGAGAACGGCCAACCACCAGAAGCGCCAACCCTAGCAGTACGGCGAACAGCCCACTCGCCTGCCCACTTAGCTGAAGTCCGGCTGGCGCGATCAGCAACGCCCGCAGCTTAAATGCCAGAAACAGCAGAGCCACCACCAGCACCACCGGACCGTGCGCGTTTTGATCGGTTTGCCACAACCCAGTAGCCAGCCGTTGAACCGTAGGCCCATAAAGGGCCACCAAAGCGCCCAGCAACAACAGCCACGTGCCATACCGCAATATTTGACTAAAGCTGCCGCGACTGCGGCTCGACGGTAAAGGCAAAGACTCTGAGCAGTCCATGGCCGAATCTCCTGCGTCAGTAATCGATTAGAACCGCGCCAAGCAAGGTGGCGCCAACTGATTCCAAGCGTTTGGCATAGTTGCCAACACTTTTTACTTTGCTGACATTGCGGCGTACGGCCATGACAACCCCTTTGGCGCGAGCAGCAATGAGCTCAGCGTCAGCCGTCTCACCACAGGAGGTATCGATCAACACAACATCAAAGTGCGATGACACATTGGCCAACAGCGTTGAAAAGTTGGGGCGCGCTAGCAACTCTTGGGGATTGGGCGGCACCACACCAGCAGTGATCACCGATAGTCCTAAGAGATCGGGTACTTTCTGGATGATGTCGCTCGAATGGCCAGCCAGCAGTGACGACAGGCCCCGCTCATTGCTTAAACCAAAAAGCTGGTGCTGCTGTGGACCGCGCAAGGCAGCATCGATCACTAGGGTTCGCTCTCCCAGTTGCGAGAACAGCACCGCCAGATTCGCGACTAACCAAGACCGGCCATCGCCCTTGTCCGGGCTCACTACGGCCAAAGTCTTACCACCATTCTCGTGGTCGAGCCATTTCAGCGTGAGCTGGTTTCGTAGCGTACGAAGTGCTTCTACCCCTGGTGCGAAGGGGTTATATGCAGCAATCACCCGAGAGTCCACCGCGGACGATTCAGCAGTAAGGTAGGGATAATCAAACTGACGGGAGAGGGCAAAATCGATGTCGCCTTGGTTCATCAGTTTCAACCGCAGCGCTGCATCGCCAAAGCGCAATCCTTTATCCTGCTGGAACTTGACGATCGTTTTTACTTGAGCGTCGGTCAGGCGGCCGCTAGCCACCAGAATGGCGCCGATGGTACGACTCTCGTGAGTGTCGGTTCTAAATTTGGCCAAGTTGTCCATTTCCACTCCCTTACACTCAAGCTGCAGCCGCAGCGCGGACTGTCGCCGGTTTGGCCCTGCCAGTCGCCGACGCTATCTCTGCTAGCACCGGCAGATTGGGCATCAGTTCAAGATCTGCGGTACTGCGAACTTTGGGTCCGAGCAGTTCCATCACCACAGCAACAGCAACGCCAAAGAATGCCCCAAGTACCAAGGCGATAATGACGTTCAGCTTTCCTCGCGGACTGCTATGGCGTAGCGGCGGCACCGCAGGATTCAGCACGGCTACGTTGGTCATTTGAGTTTCGCTTTCCAAGTCAAACAGCGACAGCCGCTGGCTGACAAGGTCATAGGCGCGATTAGCGCTGTCGACATCGCGCTGCAGCAGCGCGATCTGATCAACGTGCTGACGCAACGCCAGTACCTTGGCCTTTTGTTCATCGAGCACTGCCTGCAGATCTGTTTCTCGCTGGGCGCTAATACGGGTCGAAGTACCCAGTGATTTGGCGATCTTGTCCACTTCGGTATTGAGCCGGCTGCGTAGCACGCCAATCTCGGCTTCAACGCGGGCAACTTCTGGGTGATTGGCGCCGAGCTGTCCAAGCAGTTTTTGGCGGTTTGACTCAAGTCGGGTCAAGTCTGCTTTGAAACCAGCAACCAACGGGTTCTGCAGTACTTCAGGCAGGCTATCTATGGACAGGATCTCGCTGGCTCGCGATGAGCTCTCCGCCGACTGACCTTGCGCTTGGGCATACTGACGAGAGAGTTCAGCCAAGCGTGCTGTTTCTACATCCAGCAACCCAGTGCCGATAAGAATGCCGTGCTGCTGCTGGTACTCAGACAGACGGCGCTGGGCAACATTTAGCCGCTCGCGCAGATCTGTACTTTGCTTCTGAAACCATTCGGCATAGCGCCTTGCTGGCTCCACCCGCATCGCCACTGCAACATCCTGATAAGCATCGGCAAAGGTGTTGGCCACCTGGGCCGAAAACTGTGGATCGACGCTGGTGTATTCGATGGTGATCAGGTTGCTGTCGCGGCTTGGGAGAACCTGCAGGTTCTTTTTGATCAGCGCAGCTAACCACTGATTGAGCGTGCCCTGGCCGTTGGTAGCCGCCTGCCACTGCTCACGCAAGTCGGCCACCGAGGCGAGATTCAGCTTCTCGACAACCTGCAAGGCCACCCGATCCGAACGGATGACATCAATCTGCGTGGCCATCAGGCTGGGCACCAGTTGGCTGTTCACCTGGCTTCCCAGAGCATCTGCCGATTTAAAATCCATCAGCAACGATGTACTTGCTGAGTACTGCTTAGGCAGAGTCAGAGTAAGCACTACCGCAGTAATGGCAAACAGCAGTGGTATGCCTGCCACCGCCTTCCAGCGATAGCGCAGAAGCAAGATCAGCTGTTGAAAACTCATGCCACCCCCAAGTTAGAAAAAGCTCTCTTTGACGTAGATAACGTCATCAGCCTGTATCTGTTCATCCATGGTTAACTTGATCTGCCCAACCTGATTGCCCTGACGGCGGCTGACCATGACACCTTTTTCAGTACCGCGTTGGGTAAGACCGCCTCCTGACGCCAAGGCCTGCACCAATGTCATGTTGCGTGCCAGACGATAAGTTCCCGGCCGCTGAACTTCGCCATAGATGTAGTAAACCGGGGCACGTTTGATAAACAGCACGTCGCCACCGCGAACCTGAATGTTCTTGCTCAGATCACCACCAGAGAAAAGCTCGATGATATCGACCTCGAAGCGAAACACTGTGCCATCGCGTATCCCAACCAACGTGACGATATCCGCCCCGTCCTCAGTTGCGCCGCCTCCCATGGCCAGCGCATCAACAATACGGATATTGGGGGCCTCGAGCGGGAAGCGGCCCGGACGATTCACCCGACCAAGCACTGAAACCTGATTACCCTGTACCTGAAGCAGCAGCACATTCACTTGTGGGTCGCGCACATAACCGCCGCTCTTGAGGCCACTGGCAATCGCAGCTTCAACCTCAGTTGGCGAGCGCCCACCCACTTTCACCGCACCAACCAGCGGAAAATTGATGGTTCCGGCCTCAGACACCCGGCTCTCGGTGGTCAAGTCAGGGTTTTGAAAAACAGAGACACGGAGCACATCACCAGGCCCCACGGTGTACTCGTTGGCCGCATGCGCTACTGACAAGCCCACACCACTGATCAGCAGTGCGAATGCCATCCAAACCTTCTTCCAACTCATCCGCTGCTCCTTTAAAACCCTGTCCTGTTTTGTCATCTACCCGGCCCGCTCAGGCTAGCCGCGACTTCAGCGCAGGCCTGCAGCGCCTTTTTCGATAACGTCACGTTCGTCGCTCACCGCAGGCAAGGGCACGTCGGCGGTTTTCCCCAGAGCCTGACCGCTGCCGAGATACTCAATCTTCGCCTGGGCTTTGAGCCTGCCAATCTCCTGCTCTGCATTCTGCTGATAGCGGTTGGCGCCAAGGTAACGTTCAATCAGTGGCTTGGCGATGGCCTCTGAAATTGGCTGCGAGGTTGAATCCTTCAGATAGACAAGGCGCAACTCATTGCTTGCATTAAACAGCGCCACCTCATCATTGCTCATGGCTGCAAAGCCTTTGAGCATCTCCATCGGCAGCTGCTCGGCAGGGGTTATCTGATCCTTGGCTTGGTAAGCAATGCCCGCAGTGGCGAGCCATTTTTCAACTTCATCAATGGTGGTGGCCGCTTCGATCACTTGCATTAATTCGTCACGCTTTTCAAACGGCTGTTTAATGCTAACTTCCCGGTAGTCGTAAATTCGCCGCTGACTAAAGAGCGCCGGATTATCCTGATAAAACTTGCTTACTTCAGAAGCACTTAAGGTTTGCTGCGGCGCCGCAGCCGTGGCTACAGCACGCTCCAAGTATGCCTGGCTCAACACGTCACGACGCGCGGCTTCAAGCGCCAGCATGATTTTAGGATCACGATCCAGTTTTAGCGCCAGGGCCTGCTGAATCAGCAGCTCTTGCACGACCAGCTGCTCCAGCGCCTGTTTACGCACCTCTTCAATATTTGCCCCATCAACCACCGGGACACGGCCTAGCTGATTATTCAATTGATGAACAGAAATATCTTTACCGTTGACTCGCGCCACAATTTGCGAGCTTGGTGCCTGCGTACTGGCGTTACCGCCACAGCCAGCCATTGATAGGCTTAAAGCCAATATGTAAATACTGTGTTGAATTTTAGACGAAAACATAACCGCGCCTTTTCCCTGTGTTCAATCAAACCGTCGGGCGTTACCAACGGTTTCAGCTACATAATCCCTAGCTGAGCAGGCCTGCGCCGGGGAAAAAAGGGGGATCGCTCCCCCTTTAGCTTTACAGCCGACTTAGAGGCCTTTGGCCTTACGACGGGCAGCAAAACCAACTACACCCAGACCAGCCAGCAACATTGCATATACGCTAGGCTCCGGCACCGGCGACACCTGAGAGGTGAACGCGTAGCTGGCACCCGTGGTCCCCTTCACCGGGAAGAGGGTTGCGTAGTAGTACGAGCCTGCATCCAAGGTAGTGGAGGTAACTGCACTACCAGTAAATGGAGACAGGATGGTACCGGCCAGGAGGTCGCCAGCAGAGCTGAACAGACCCAAGCCCAAGGCTGGCAACGTAGTGACGCCGAAGAAAGAAATATTCGACAGGGAGCCGAGGGTAAACTCGTACTTCCCGACGAAAGTGTTCTTCTTGACATCGGTAGGAACCAACACTTCTACACCAACTTCTACGGCGTCGTGCTGACCGCCGAAGGAAGAGAGGGTAAGAGCGTTGGCAGGGATGGCGACCACTGCAGCGAGCAGCGCGAGGCCCAGAGAGATCGCTTTAATAGCCATGGTCAAACTCCTTTTTGGACGTGTCGTCCGATAACTTCCGGGCAAGGACTGTGCCAGAGCGCAGCCCTAGCAGAATGCATCCAAGACGTGCTCCTGGTCACATTCCGGCGCCACCTTAGCGAGAGCCTGTGACAACGTCAAGACAGCCAATCTCGCTCTAGTTACTCCCCTCGAGCTGCAAGGTTGCTCGACGCTGCCTCCCAATGATTCAAAAAACCTCCGCGCCGCCCGTCGCAGACGAAGGGCAGATGCGCACCAGCGAGGCGCATCGCACTACAAAATCGGGCAACAACTGCACAACGACGGTGCTTTTCAACCATATGTCTTTAAGATGGCGCTCGGTGACCGCCCAACTCCCCTAGTAACTCGATCTTGATCACAAACGCGCCACCCCGCAGAATGGTGGCGAGTTGCTGAGCGGCTAACAGCGCCGGCCAAGTCCCATCCCGTATTTGCCATGGAGGCCAAAGCTATGCTTATTCCTGTAGTTATGTCTGGTGGTAGCGGAACTCGTCTATGGCCACTGTCGCGGGCCCTCTATCCCAAACAGTTTTTGCCCCTAGCCGGTGAGCACACCATGCTGCAAGCCACGGTTGAACGCCTCAAAGGCTTAGAACACTTACCCCCGCTGTTTGTCTGTAACGAAGAACACCGCTTTATAGTTGCCGAACAGCTGCGCCTGATGGGCGCTCGTCATGGCGGAATTGTGCTTGAACCCATGGGCCGTAACACCGCGCCAGCAATCGCCCTGGCCGCATTGCAGGCATTAGCGGCAAACCCAGACTCAGATCCCCTTCTGCTGGTTCTGGCTGCCGATCATGTCATTCACGATCCACAGTCATTCCGCAATGCTGTAGTTACCGCGACACTGGCTGCACAGAGCGGCAAGCTAGTCACGTTTGGCATAGTGCCAACCTCTGCCCACACCGGTTATGGCTATATCAAGGCGGGCGACAGCAATGACAGCCCGTGGCAAACGGTTGAAGCTTTCGTTGAAAAACCAACTGCCGCGTTGGCAACCACCTATCTGGAGCAGGGTGGCTATTACTGGAACAGCGGTATGTTTCTGTTTAGCGCTAAGAATTTCCTAAGCGAACTTGCTCAGTTCCGTCCGGACATTCTTGCCGCCTGTCAGGACGCGTTCGAGGCCAGATCCAGCGATCTTGAGTTCGTACGGGTTGATCGAGACCGCTTTGCTGGGTGCCCTGAAGACTCTATCGATTATGCGGTTATGGAAAAAACCAGCAACGCGGTGGTGCTGCCGCTGGCTGCCGGCTGGAGTGACGTTGGCTCTTGGTCATCGCTGTGGGACGTGCTGCCGCGAGATGAAGCAGGCAACACCTGTCACGGTGACGTTATGGCTGAAGACAGCCGTAACTGCTTGATCCGTGCGGATGAGCGCCTGATCGCCGCCATTGGTCTGGATGACATCGTCATTGTCGACACCAAAGATGCCCTGCTGGTGGCTCACAAAGACAAAGCTCAGAACGTTAAGAAGATTGTCGATAACCTTAAACGTGAGGGGCGTAGCGAGTACGTTCATCAGCGTGAGGTTTACCGCCCTTGGGGCAAATACGATTCGATCGATAACGGCCAGCGCTACCAGGTCAAGCGGATCACCGTCAAACCCGGCGCCAAGCTCTCGGTTCAGATGCACCACCATCGTGCCGAGCACTGGATCGTGGTTAGCGGCACCGCCAAAGTCACTAATGGTGACAGCACCTTCCTGGTTACCGAGAACAACTCCACCTATATCCCGGTTGGTGTCGTACATGCCTTGGAGAACCCGGGCAAGATCCCGCTGGAGTTGATCGAAGTGCAATCTGGCGCCTATCTCGGAGAAGACGACATCGTGCGGTTTGAGGATCGCTACGGCCGTAACTGACGCGCACCACAGCCGGGCAGTTGCATTGCTCGCCCGGCTGTCTTGTTAACGTCATCAACGTATGAGAAAAAGCTGAACGACGGATGGCCTGATATTTGCGTGACAGGATCGCTTGCGGCTTTGATGAAGCCGGATCCGATCACTACCACAGACGGCCGCAGGAGAGGCACAGACGCCTCGATTACAGGGAGAATTCGGCATGAACACCAGCGGTTTTGTTCGTTCACATCAAGAACACTTTTCCACCATCTATCGCCTTTGCGATCTGCTGATCGTTTTCGGCACGTTGTTGCTTACCTGCCAGATGCTTAAGATCAATGTCGATCAGACCGTCGCCATGACCGGCATCGCGACTACCAGCCTGTTTTTGGTGGTGGCTGAGAGTTTTGAGCTATATCGCTCTTGGCGTACGTCCAGCCTGCGCGCGCTGTTAACCACAACTACCGTCAGCTGGATTGTGGTTGTCGCCATATTGCTGGTCGCCATGTTCTTCTTTGGGCCGCTCAGTGGGCTGGCCCCAAGCCTGCTGTTGCTCTGGGCTGGCGCGGCTTGGGTGGCGCTGTGCACCTGGCGCTACTGGATACGCGAGTTCCTCTACCAGATCCGTCGTGAAGGGCTTAACACCCGTACGGCGGCCATCATTGGCGTCACCCCCTCTGGCTTGGAACTGGCGCGTTCCATTGAAGGAAATCCACAGCAAGGAATCAGCCTTATCGGTTTTTTTGATGATCGTACCCCTGAACGTATAGGAAACGGTGCCCGCTACGACCTACTTGGTAACGTAGATGACGCCATCAGCATGGCTCAGCAGAACAAGGTTGATCTGCTCTATGTGGCCATGCCACTGCGTGCCGAAGAGCGCATCAACGCCATTCTCGAGCGCTGTGCTGACACCACGGTCAACGTGCATATCATCCCCAACTTTTTCATCTATCGCGTCTTGCATGCCCGCTGGCATGAAGTGGGTGACGTCCAGACCCTGAGCATCTATGACACCCCGCTCAACGGGTTGGGCCAGTGGCTCAAGCGTTCAGAGGATCTGGTGCTGGCGTCCGTGATTCTGGCGGTGATCTCGCTGCCAATGCTAGTCATCGCCTTGGGTATCAAACTCACGTCACCGGGGCCGGTGTTCTTTAAGCAGGACAGATATGGTTTGGATGGCAAAAAGATAAAAGTGTGGAAGTTCCGCTCGATGCGCACCATGGAAAACGGTGCCAAAGTGACCCAAGCGACCAAAGGCGATCCGCGCATCACCAAGTTCGGCGCCTTTTTGCGCCGCACCTCGCTTGACGAGCTGCCACAGTTTTTCAACGTGATTCAGGGCTCAATGTCGATTGTCGGCCCTCGCCCCCATGCGGTGGCCCACAACGAACAGTATCGTCAGCTGATCAGTGGCTACATGCTGCGCCACAAGGTTAAACCAGGGATCACCGGCTGGGCCCAGATCAACGGCTGGCGTGGCGAAACCGATACCCTGGACAAAATGGAAAAACGGATCGAGTTCGATCTGGCCTATATCCGCAACTGGTCGCTGTGGCTGGATATGAAAATCGTGTTCTGGACCATATTCCGGGGTTTTGTTGGCGCCAACGCCTACTGATGCAAGGAAGCGAGCTGTAAATGTCTGCCCATCAAGGCCTGTTAGCTGTTTGTTTATTGGTAAGTTGCGGTGCGGTGCTAGCATCTGACTATCAACCGCACCCTTGGTATACCGATAGCGGTTTAGCCATAACCCCGGAATTGGGGCTGACCAGCGGTTACGACGATAACCTCACCTATAGCCCCGATGACCAGCTGGATTCTTGGTTCAACATTATGGCGCCCATGGTGGCGTTACGCACCGGCCATAATCTGCGCTACAGCGAGCTTAGCTACCGTGGCCGTTACGGTCGCTATATCGACAGCAGCTATGATGATTACAATGACCATACCGGCCAGCTCAAGAGCCACTATGAGCTTTCGGCACGCCAGCGCTTGGGCGGCAGCTACACCTTTAGTCGCGGCCATGAGGCCCGCGGTGACGGTCTCTCGGAAGGTATCGGCAACACCATCGCTGAGCCCCTGAGAACCGAAGAGCAGCGGTTGCGACTGAGTTATGGCTTGGGAGCGCGCAGCAGCCGCCACAATCTCGAGCTTAGTGGCGCTTTGTCAGCGCTGGATTATCTGAACTATCGGGAGTTCACCGCCCGCCGCGATCGAGAGCAGTGGCTGGCCAATATGGTCTTTTCCCGTCGCCATTCAGCCCGATTCGCTTGGGTAGCCGACGTGCGTGGCCTATGGACCAGTTACCCGCTGGATGAGCAGGAGATCAGCTCGGACAACCGCAGCACCCGCCTGCTGTTTGGTGGCAAGTGGGAAATTGCCAACCTGCTGGATGGACGGGCAACCGCCGGTGTCGAGCACAAAGATTTCGATGATTCACAACGTGAAAACTTCCGTGGTTTCACATGGGATGTCAGCCTCGATTGGCAACCCTCCCCCCTTCATCGCCTGCAGTTATCCACCGGACGCGAGGCCAAGGAGCCCAATAATTTCGGCGATTATGTCTTGGAATCGACCGGTAAACTGCAATGGCGCTATCAGCTTCGCCCGCTCTGGTCGCTGGATATGGGTGGCGGCTACACCCAGCGTGCCTACACCGGCGTCAATCGGACCGATGATCTGTGGCAAACAAACGTGGGCACCACCTACGACTTCAGACGCTGGCTGAGTCTGAGCCTCGGTTGGGCCTTCGTTGATCAGCAGTCCAACATTGATCTGTTGAGTTACGACAAACAGCTGCTGTGGCTCAATATCAAGATAACGCGTTGATCAGCGCTTCGCCGACCGCAACAGCAGCAGACTAGCGGCCAGACACAGCGCCTGAACGCTGACCACCGCCACTGCACCGATATGACTGACGGCTGCCACGACAATACTCGACAAGGCACCAGCGGCAAACTGAGTAGCGCCCAAGACCGCTGATGCTGTCCCTGCCCGCTCACGGAAGCGTTCCAAGATCAGTGCGGCACCATTGGCGAATACCAGCCCGTTCAAACCAATCAACAGCCACCATAGCGGCGCGTGCAACCATAGGTGCAAGCCAAACAGCCCTGCCGAGATCACCACAAACAGGGCTATTGCTGCCTGTAGCCCTAACGCCCGAATGAGCAACCAGCGCGGTGCCACGCGTCCGGCTAACCGACTGTTCAGCCAGGCACAGCCGGTCAGCGCCAGCACGTTCGCGGCAAAAGCAAAGGCATACTGGGTGTCACTTAAACCGAGCTGCACCATGTACAGGTAAGGCGTCGCAGTGAGAAAGGCAAAGAAGCCGGCAGATGCCAACGCCAATGCCGGAAACTCATAGCGCGCCCCGGCATTGGAGATGATTTGCCAATAGTTGCGGGCCACTACCGAAGGGCGCAACGACTGACGCTGTTTCAGCGATTCTGGCAGATAGCGCCACACCTGAACGGCATTGACCAAGGCGATGACAGCCAATAGCCAAAACAGGCTACGCCAGCCAGCCAGACGGGATAGCCAGGCGCCGATGGCCGGTGCGACCAACGGCGCCAAGGTCATCACCGATACCATCATCGAGCGCACCCGAATCGCATTCTTGCCATGGTAACGATCGGTGATGGCAGCAGAAACCACCACCGATGCCCCCGCCCCGGCCAAGGCCTGACCACAGCGCCACAGCAGCAGCGCATCAAGGGTCGGCGCCAGCGCGCAGAGCACGCTGAACAACGCAAAACAGGCCAAAGCACCCAGCAACAAGCGGCGACGGCCAAAGGCATCAGCCAACGGACCATGGAGTAGTTGTCCAGCGGCAAAACCGATGAGAAAGGTACTGAGGCTGGCCTGCACTTGGCCAAGAGTAGCCCCCAGATCCGCAGCAATACGCGGCATGGCTGGCAGGTACATGTCGATGGCAAATGGGGTCAGCGCCGCAATGGCGGCCAGCAGGGCGACGAAGCGCAGCACGCCGTGATCATCCTCACATCATTCAGGTGATCACTGTAGTGGCTTAGCGGGCGGCAGGCCATGGCGACCACGCTTAATATCAGGCGAGAACTGTTGCGATAAATGGACGCCCGACGGCTCGGCCGGCGGGCCGGTCCGAGCGAAGCGCCAGAAAATGAAAAACCCGGCACTTGGCCGGGTTGCTCATCAGTCTGGCGGTGAGGGGTGAATGCCGCCCTCTTTAAGGCAAAGCAGCGCTTTGCCGGGCGGCTGAACGCCCGACGGCTCGGCCGGCGGGCCGGTCCGAGCGAAGCGCCAGAAAATGAAAAACCCGGCACTTGGCCGGGTTGCTCATCAGTCTGGCGGTGAGGGAGGGATTCGAACCCTCGATACGTTGCCGTATACACACTTTCCAGGCGTGCTCCTTCAACCACTCGGACACCTCACCGAACTGATTGTCCTTGGGCTAGCCAAGGCGCGCGTATGTTATGGCCTGAACCATATCAAATCAAGCCGTTTTCAGCGCTTTCCGGCCTGATACTCCACCATCCGCATCAAAGGCACCAGCGCCTTTTCGCGAACCCCGGCATTCACATGGATCTCGTGGCTGGAAGCCCCTTGCGCCAGTGCATCGTG
Source organism: Gammaproteobacteria bacterium (assembly GCA_017425245.1). GTDB lineage: Bacteria > Pseudomonadota > Gammaproteobacteria > Enterobacterales > Neiellaceae > RGIG665. Next base: position 40,356 of record JAFOOX010000031.1, on the reverse strand, counting down.
AATGGCTTTCAGGCCATTCATCGCCATCCAGGGGCAATGAGCACAACTGCGACAGGTAGCGCCATCACCACCCGTTGGCGCTTCAATGAACTCTTTGGCTGGCGACAGCTGCTGCATCTTGTAGAAGATGCCGCGATCGGTGGCGACGATAAAACGCTGGTGCGGCAGCGTCTGACTCGCCTTAATCAATTGGGTGGTTGAACCAACAGCATCCGCCAATGCTACTACAGCGGCCGGCGACTCAGGATGAACAAGCACCGCGGCATCGGGGTATTGGGACTTAAGCTGGCGCAGCGCCCGCGATTTGAACTCGTCATGGACAATACAGGCGCCCTGCCACAACAGCATGTCGGCACCGGTCTTGCCGGCGATGTAACTGCCCAGATGACGATCCGGTGCCCACAGGATCTTTTGGCCGAGACTGTCGAGGTGGTCGATCACATCAACTGCAATCGATGAGGTAACCACCCAATCCGCGCGTGCTTTGACGGCAGCTGAGGTATTGGCATAGACGACCACGGTACGATCCGGGTGGGCATCGCAGAACTCGGCAAAAGGCTCAGCCGGGCAACCTAGATCGAGCGAGCAAGTGGCCTCCAGCGTCGGCATCAGCACCTGCTTATCCGGCGTAAGGATCTTGGCGGTTTCGCCCATAAAGCGCACGCCAGCGACAATCAGGGTAGTGGCGCTGTGCTGCTTGCCGAAGCGGGCCATCTCCAGCGAATCACCGATGAAACCACCGGTCTCCTCGGCCAACGCCTGAATCTCGGGGTCGGTGTAGTAGTGAGCAATCAGCACCGCATTGCGGGCCTTGAGCAGCTCAGCGATCGACTGGCGATAGGCTGCCTGCTGATCAGCAGTCAGCGGGGCCGGCTTGGGCGGGAAATGGAAAATCTGCTCAGCAGCGGCAAAGGCGTTCATGGGCCAACCCTCAACAACAGCGTGCACGGATTATAGGGAGTGGCGCCTCAGGGTTCATCCCTTAGCGACAGTTCTATCGACTTGGAGTGGCAATAACAGGGGAGGTTCAAGGTTGGTGGGTCGTGAAGGATTCGAACCTTCGACCTATGGATTAAGAGTCCACTGCTCTACCAGCTGAGCTAACGACCCTACCTTGAAAAAGCGCTGCAGTATAATCCCGATTTGGTGGGTCGTGAAGGATTCGAACCTTCGACCAAAAGATTAAAAGTCTTCTGCTCTACCGACTGAGCTAACGACCCGTAACCGGGAAAAACAGACCTCCCGCAGGAGGTTGGATGGTGGGTCGTGAAGGATTCGAACCTTCGACCAAAAGATTAAAAGTCTTCTGCTCTACCGACTGAGCTAACGACCCATCCGTGCTGCGCCAGACTCTTTCAGGCCCTGGCGCAACGGCGGCTTATGATACGGATTTCCCGATCTCATGCAACCGCTAATTTGCTGTTGATCACAGAGCCCTTACAGACTCTGCAGACGGGTCTTGGCTTGTTGTGCCGTGGCCGACTGCGGATACTGGCTGATGACTTTCTCGTAGTTCACCTTGGCAGCAGCCGTGTCGCCGTCGAGCTGGGCAATAATGCCGAGCTTGAGCAGCGCTTCAGGCACCTTGGGCGAATCCGGATAGGCGCTCACCACCTTCTGGAACTGGCCTTTGGCTGCGGCTGAATCACCCTTGTTGAGCAGCAGCTGGCCCAGCCAGTAGCGGGCATTGGGCTGATAGCTGGAGTTCGGGTAATCCTTGATGAACTTCTGGAAAGCGGGAATCGCCTTGTCGTAGTTCTTGTCCTGCAGCACCAACTGCACGGCTTTCTCGTAGGATTGCTGCTCTTTGCCATCAGCTGGCGGCGTCGGCAGGGAGGCCGCAGTGCCACTATCGCCGGCAGCGGCAACGGCACCACCAGCTACGGCGGCACCTCCGGCAGCCACCCGACGATCCAGCTCCTGGAACAGGTCACGCTGGCGATCGGTCAACTGCTGGATCTGGTAATTCTGTACTTCCAGCTGGCCACGCAGCTCACTGACCTCGGTCTGCAACTGTTGCACCTGCTTCATCAGCTCAAGCTGGAATTCGGTACCCTGGTTGCGGGGCGTGGCCGTGCTGCCCACGCTCGACGCGGAGGTCGAGGACGGCGCAGTGGGAGTGATAGAGGTAGAGGGGGAAGAGACGTTACCACCGAGGTCGGTGACTGGGGCGGGAGCCGCCCCAGTCGCCAACGGGATCAGCGACAACATCATTACTGCAAATCGCGAACCCGTCATGTTTCAGGCTACCGGTCTTAGTAAACCAGGACAGCGCGACGGTTCTTCGACCAAGCAGCTTCGTTGCTGGACGGATCAACCGGCTTCTCTTCACCGTAGGAAACCACGGACAGCTGAGCATCGCTCACGCCCAGGCCCTTGAGGTAGTTAACCACGGAGTTGGCACGACGCTCGCCGAGGGCAATGTTGTACTCCGGGGTGCCACGCTCGTCACAATGACCTTCGATCAGCACTTTCACGTTGCTCTTTTCAGCAAGGTAAGCACCGTGAGCGCGCAGGATCTCTTCGTCCTGGGGCAGGATGTCAGTCTTGTCGAATTCGAAGTAGACCACGTGGTTTTTACGCAGCTCGGCCAGACGCTGCTCTTCCAGTTCGGCAGCGGTCGGGCCGGTTTCAGCCGGAGCAACGGTTTCAGTGGTAGTAGCACCGGCGTCGGTGACGTTTTCAGTGGATTCACAAGCAACCAGAGTCATCATACCGAGGGCCAGCAGGCCAGCCTTGAACAGCGCGTTCAGAGACATGTTGTTTTCCTTTATTACGTTGGTTGGTGGGGGTCGTCAGTACAGGTACGGGGACCAAGCCGGAGCGCGCACCTCACCGCTTGACGCCGGCATGACCGCCTTGAAGCGGCCATCCGTCGAGACCAGGGCCAAAGACTGGCGCCCATTGTGCAGCGTGCTGTACATAATCATGCTGCCATTGGGTGCAAAGCTCGGCGACTCGTCCAGTTGCGTTTGGGTTAGCACTTGAATGGCTCCCGAGTTGAGATCCTGAGTTGCAATCCGATACTGACCATTGGTTCGGTTGACAAGCAACAGCTTGCGACCGTCAGGCGATATCGACGCACCCAAGTTCATTTCTCCCTCGAAGGTCATCCGAGATACACTGCCGGACGCTAATTCTACTCGGTAGATCTGAGGTTTGCCACCCCGCTCCGAACTAAAAACCAGCGACCGACCATCAGGCGCCCATGAGGGCTCAGTGTCAATTTCACGGCTGGGGGCAACCCGGCTCAGTGCGCTTGTGGCAAGGTCCATCACGTAGAGATCTGGCTCGCCATCTTTGGACAACACCATCGCCAATTTACGACCATCGGGAGAAAACTTGGGCGCCCCGTTAATACCCTTGAAATTGGTGATACGGGTACGCTTGGCGGTGTAGAGATCCTGAATGTAGATCTCGGAACGACCGCGTTCGAAGGAAACATAAGCGAGTTTCTTGCCATCTGGCGACCAGTCCGGCGACATGATCGGCTCTTTGGAACGCAGCAACGGCGTCTCATTGAAACCATCGTAATCACTGACCGCCAACTGAAACGGGTTGGGCTTGCCATGATTAACCAGCACATAGGCAATACGGGTTAAAAAAGCACCGCGCTCGCCCGTCAGCCGTTCGTAAACCTTATCGCTAATCAGGTGGCAATACTGGCGAAACTGTTTGGCGGCAACCACCCGCGTGCCTTCGGCGAGAAACTTGGTGCGAGTTTCAGTCAACTGCCCATCTTTAAGCGTGGTGCTGGTTTTGGCACTGAGGATATCCAGCAGCGTCCAGGTCACCGTAAAGTTGGTACCGTCACTGCTGTTGACCGTGCCGATCACCACCGCTTCAACCCCTTTGGCATTCCACAAGGAATAGTTCACCTGTTCGGCCAAATAGGGCTGCTGCGGCATCTCGGCCAGATCCAGTGGGCGGAACTTACCACTACGCCGAAGGTCATCGGCGACTACTTGCTCCACCGGGAACGGCGGCTTGTAGGCGCCAAGATTCTTGAATGGGGCGATGGCGACGGGCCGCGCACCGGCCAGACCTTCAGTAATGTAGATGTCCAGCGCCGCGCCAGCGGTGGCTGACCACAGGCCTGTGGCCATCGCGGCGACTACGAGCAAGCGTTTCAGCATTCATCCTCTCCTGTCGTTTACCGCTCTGGGGCAATGTGGATGTTCATCTCGCAAAGTTCTGAGCCCTTGCACAAGCTCTTGAAGATGATGTCATCGGGCGGCATCGGCAGTGGTTCGGCCTTCTTCACTGCACGTACCCCCTCCTCGCAGGCCAGGGGATCACCCTTACCTTTACCGTCGCCAAAATCAAGCACCAAGCCTTTGCGCGTAACGCGAATGGGGATGACACATGTCCTGCCAACGATGCTCTCGCTGTTAAGGTTTCGCATCACTTTGCCCTGAATTCTCATCACCCATTCATTTACTTCACCGGTAACAGCCGCCGCCTGCGACGCTTCCATCGCTTCCATCTCGGCGGCCAGATCGGCCTGCATCTGACGCTCAAGTTCTTCCAGCTGTTGGCGCTTCTTGGCTTCGTCGGCCTTGCGCTTCTTGTCAGCTTCAGCTTTTTTCTGGGCCTCTTCTTCCTTGCGCTTTTTCTCCGCCTCGGCTTTTTTCTTGGCCTCCAGCTCTTTTGCCTTCTTCTCGGCTTCCACCTTCTCGCGCGCCTCTTTGGCTTTACGCTGGTTAGCCTGTTCAGCCTTGAGCTTGGCGTCTTCCACCTCGCGGGCTTTCTGGTCCTGCAAGGCCTTTCTCTTGATCGCGGCTTCCTGTGCCGCCTTCTCGGCGGCCGCTTCTTCGGCCTGGCGCTGCTGTTCGGCTTCTGCCTGACGCTGCTGCTCTTCCTTCAGCTTTTCAGCTTCTTCCTGGCGCTTTTCGCGCTCCTCTTCAAGCTTGCGCTTCTGATCTTCTTTCTTTTTCTGGGCGTCCGGCTTCTTCTTCGGTGCCTTGGTTTCGGTGGCATCGGTGATCAGCGTCGCCTGCACAATCTGCACCGTGGTACCAATCGGTCGCTTGTGGCTGAAATCAAAACTCACCGTCAGCAGGATAGCCAGTGCTACGTGAGCACCGACCGACCACCATAAAGCTCGGCGTAGCGACGGGTCCAGCACCTTATTTCTCCGGCATTTCCGTCATCAGGCCAACACTGGGGACCCCCGCGGCCTGCAACTCGACCATCAACCGAACCACCTGCTCATAAGCAACAGTGCGATCACCTTTGACCACCACCGGCGTAGTGGGCGCCTGCTTAACGCGGGTTGCCACCTCAACGCGCAGGGCATCGAGGTCGATCTTCTCGTTGTTGCCGTCGCCGACATCAATGAAGTAGTCACCGGTCACATCAACCGACACCACGATCGGTGTTTTGCTCTCGCTGGGCAAAGGCTCAGCAGTGGCCTGCGGCAGATCAACCTTGATCCCTTGGGTCAGCAGCGGAGCGGTGACCATGAAGATGATGAGCAGCACCAGCATCACGTCGATGTAAGGCACGACGTTAATGCTGGCCATAGGTTTACGGCGCTTGTGCCGGTAGCTCATGGGTAATTAACCCTCGCTCGCGGCCATTTGCCGGTGCAGGATGGCGAAAAACTCGTCCATGAAGTTGGCGTAGTTGTTGTCCAGCTTCTCGACCCGAGTAGAGAAGTTGTTGTAAGCGATCACCGCCGGAATAGCAGCAAACAGCCCCATGGCGGTAGCGATCAGCGCTTCGGCGATGGCCGGTGCCACCAACCCCAGGGTGATCTGCGCCTGATTGACGCTGCCCAGCGCAATAAAGGCGTTCATGATCCCCCACACCGTACCAAACAGACCGATGTAAGGGGTCACAGAGCCGACAGTGGCCAGAAACGGCAGACTGGTATCCAGGGCTTCCACTTCGCGTGACAGGGTGACGCGCATCGCCCGGTAGGTGCCATCCATCACCTCTTTGCCGTGACGGTGAGACGCCTTGTTGAGGCGAACAAACTCCTTGAACCCCGAGCGGAACACCGCAGCCATACCGGTGACCCCCTCATTACGGGCCGACAGCTCCTGATAGAGACGGGTCAGATCGGCCCCCGACCAGAACCGCTCCTCAAACTGGTCCGCTTCCGCTTGGGCCGCGCGTAGCGCTTTGCCGCGCTGAATGATCATGGCCCAGGACACGACCGACAGGCCGAGCAGGATCAACATGACCAACTGAACCACCAGGCTGGCATCCCAGAACAGGTGGAAGAACGAAATGTTACCGTTCACCAGTCAAAGCTCCTCTGACAACATCTGGAAGGGCCACGGGGACGTTGCGTTCAAGGTCGATACAAGCAACCTTGACCCGGCCGCTACACGCAACCTGGCCGTTCGGGCGAATGATTTCTTGGGCGAAGATGATGCTCGCTCCTCGCAGCTGGTCGATGGTGCTGTTGACAACCAGCTGCTCGTTGAAACGTGCCGGGGACAAGTATTCAAGGTGCGAGGATCGTACCATGAAGGCGATTTGCTGTGCCAGCAAGCTATCCTGTTCGATACCGCAGGCGCGCAGCCATTCAGTACGCGCCCTTTCCATGAATTTTAGGTAGTTGGCGTAAAACACCACGCCGCCTGCATCGGTGTCTTCGTAGTACACCCGCAGCGGCCAGCTGAACTGCAACTGTGGCTGCCCCATGCCATCATCTCTTCTGCCTGTTTTGGCGCCACTATACCCAAGAGATCACAGTTTTAAAGCGGAATTTGCAACAAGTCACGACAGGGATAAAACGACCAGCCAGAGCCCCCACAAGTCGCCTGACAAGCTCAACCAGCGGCTAAACAGCAAGCGCCACAACCAGAAGCGCGGCTCAAAGCCGACACCATAAATGTAGCCCGCGCAGATCCACCACAGATGCAGAGTGGTAAGGCTGTGGTCAGCCTTGCCGGCAGGGTCCATCAACGGCTGGGGCCAGTTCACACCAAAATGGCGTTCAACAGCAGCGCCAGCAGCAGATTAAAGGCACGCCAACCACCGCCCGTCAGTGGGCGGTAAAGGCGGTCCAGTCACTGGGTCAGGGTGCCGCTGGCGCCCGTCAACAGCGGCTCAGTCACGATCGACATCAACTGTCGTGGCGTCGCTCACAGCCCAGTCAGGCTGCACCGGTGCCGGCGACGAAAAAATAAAAACTTGATCAGAACAATGGCAGCAAGCTTAAGGAGAATGATGATGGTCAGGTGACGCATCAAACCCGGCCGCCACCACCATGGCCCTTGGTAGGGCGCAGCGCGAAGCTCAGCATCAAGTCGGCGATGGCGTAGTTCGGTCATGGAACAAGTCCATACAATATGCATGGCTAAAGATCATAAGCGTTTGCTGATGCACTATGACTAGACAATAGCGGTCAGCGATCACATTAGAGAAATAACTATTTTTTGATGTTTTATGCTGCCCGCCATACGCCAAAAATCACTCAACCCCGCCCAAAACCAGATGACAACAGACTGTTTAAAATAGCTTTATACGAATACAGAAGAAGTTTCCGAAAGTCTCCCGGCAACCAAAGTTAGCGCAAAAGCATTAGTTATTGTAATCCAATAATGGAATTTAACTCGATTGAGCCGGTGCCGGCTGCACCTCTACAATGACTCCACTCGCGGAAAGACTGGTCTTCTGGATCAGCGCTCTCTGGTGTGGCGCGGGGAGTGTCGCCCCCGTACCGGACATGTAGTTCCCTGGATTGTTTACATCCTGATTTGCCAAGTACTGGATGCCCGCGCTCGTTGCGCGGGCTTTTTTTACCTAGAATCCGGCGTAGGCCAAGCCCGCATCAGGTACTCGGCAACGGCTTGGCCAGTTCGGGCAGCTGCCCCGGCCCCCACAGAGCGTGGTATAGCAGCTGCGCCTTAAGTGGCGTGGCATGATCCACCAGATTCATCCCCAAGCCGACCAGTGACCGCAAAGGCGCAGGTAACGCAAAGATGCCACGGAGAGCCGCCATGGCCGCCGACAAGGCCAAAGCATCGGCTTTGCGCCAGCGTTCAAAGGCCCGCAACCCCGCCTGCTGATCCAGCGTTTGGCCCGTTCGCTGCTGAGCCAGCAACTGCTCGGCCAGAACTGCAGCATCCATCAAGCCAAGATTGGCCCCCTGCCCGGCCAACGGATGGATGGTATGGGCCGCATCGCCAATCACCACCAGATGTTCGGCCAGCCAGTGGCGGGTGAAGCGCCAGCGCAGTGGAAAACGCAGGCGCGGCAAAAGCGGCTTGAGCACTCCGAGACAGCTGTCGCTGGCCACCGTTACCGCTTTGGCAAAGGCATCATCACCCATCCCCTGCTGCTGCTCCGCTTCAACCGGCGGCAGGCTCCAGACCAGCGACACTTGATGAGCATCAGGCAGCGGCAGCAGTGCCACTGGCCCGGACTGATGGAAGATCTGGCGGGCAATACCGCCATGGGGTTCAGTGCAATGGAGAGTGGTGACCAAAGCATCGTGGCCATAATCGGCAAACAGCTGAGGCAAACCCGCCTGCTGGCGCAGCCAGGAGTGGGCGCCATCGGCTGCCACCAGCAAGGCACCACTCAGAGTACGGCCATCGGCCAGCTGCAGGAAGGCATCACGCTTGCCCATGGTCAGGGCCTGCGGTTTGGCGTCTGACCACAGCTGGACGTTGCTGGCCCGCTTCAAGCGCTGCCACAGTGCGGCCACTACTGCATCATTGGCGACGATGGCGCCCAGATCGACACAGTCGGCCAGGGCCGGATCAAACTGCAGCCGACCGGGAGCATCGGCCTGCCATACCTGCATACCTGCAATGGGGGTGGCCAGATGACCCGCCAGCGGCCAACCACCCAGACGCTGCAACAGCGCCAGACTGGCGTGGTTAAGGGCACTGACGCGGCTCAGTGATGGCTCAACATCTGGAGCTGGCCCCTGCTCCACCACCACGACCGATAGCGGTGAATCAGCAAGCGCGGCTGCTAAGGCCAGCCCAACCATGCCACCACCGACGATCACCAGATCGGCCTGTTCCATCACCTGTATCGTCCTCGTTTCAGTGGTTGCCCAGCCCCATGCCACGGCGGGTGATGAGTTGCTGCCCGGCAGGCAGCAGATTCAGCGCCGCCAGTGCCAGATTGCGTCCTGCCACCAACGGCAAGTGGTCGTTGGCAAACAGCGCCAGCAGGCCATCGGTAAAGCGCACCGTGGCGGCGATGTCGCCTTCGCGTTGGCGCTCGTAGTCTGCCAGCAGCGAATACTGGCCCCAATCGTCAGTCGTGCTGGCCGCCAGCAAGCGGGCCAGACAATCGATGTCTCGCAGGGCGAGATTAAACCCCTGCCCTGCCACTGGATGCAGGGTGTGCGCGGCATTGCCGAGCCACAGACAGCGATGGCTCATTAGCCGTTCCACCTGCATCAACGCCAGTGGATAGACATTACGTTCTGCCAGCAGCCGCAGTTCACCGGCACGATAGCCAGCAGCCTGCTGCAACAGCTGGTTAAAGTGCTCGGGCTCTGCCTGCAGTCGAGTCAGGCATTCATTTTCGGTGCCGCACCAGACCAGACTGAATTGGCGCTCGCCGACCGGCAGCAACGCTAGTGGACCTGCCGTGGTAAAGCGCTCGAAAGCGCGACCGCGATGCGGACGGTTGCTGTCAACCAAGGCGATCAGTGCCTGATTGGCATAGGGCTTAACGCTTCGCTGCTGGCCGAGCACTTGATCCCAGCGCTGGCTGCCACCATCGGCTAGCACCAGCAAGCGGCAAGCAACCACGCCACCATCATCCAGGGTAAGCCTTACCCGGTCCGTCAGTCGTTCAATTTTTTCAATCGCAGCGGCACGCACCGGCAGCAACGCCGTCTGCAGGGCGCGGCCCAGCGCCGCCGCCTCTACGACACAGCCGAATGGCGGCTGATCGTCCGCGCTGAGCAGCAGGCGCCCGGCATGCCCTTGATCACTGACCTCGATGCTCGAGATCGGGCTGACGGCGGCCGCCAGCTGCGGCCACAGTTGCCACTGCTGCAGCAACTGCTGGGAATGACGCGCCAGCGCCAGCAGGCGCGGATCGCGCTCCGCAGCCGCCAACCGCTGTGGTTGATCCACCAGCATCAACGATCGACCCGGGCAGAGCTGGCGCAGCCGGTGAAGCAGCGTCAGGCCACTCAGCCCGCCGCCGACAATCAGCAGATCAACCAGCGGCTCTGCGCCAGCGGTCATGGCCGCGCTGCCGCCATCAAGGCTTCAATCTCGGCGACCCCTTTGACCGCCGCCGCGGTCAGCACCTCATGGCCACCACTGGTGACCACCAGATTGTCCTCGATACGAATGCCGATGCCGCGCCACTGCTCGGCCACCGGTGCATCCGGAGCGATGTAGAGGCCCGGCTCAATGGTCAGCACCATGCCCGGCAGCAACGGCCGCAACTGGCCACCTGGCTTGTAGTCACCCACATCATGCACATCCAGCCCCAGCCAGTGGCCAATGCCGTGCATAAAGTAGGGCTTGTAGGCCTCACCGGCGATCAGCGCCTCAGCCTCACCCTCCAGAATGCCCAGTGCCACCAGCCCTTCGGTTAGTACACGGATGGCGGCTTTGCCGGCAGCCTCAATGGTGCCGCCGGGGCGGATAGCGAGCATTGCTGCCTGCTGGGCACTCAGCACCAGCTCATACAGCTGGCGCTGGGCCGGGCTGAAGCGACCATTGATGGGGAAGGTCCGGGTAATATCGGCGGCATAGCCATGCAGCTCGGCGCCGGCATCGATCAGCACCAGCTCACCATCGTTGAGCGCTTCGCTGTTTTCGGTGTAGTGCAGGATGCAGGCGTTGACGCCGCCACCAACGATGCTGTTGTAAGCGGCAAAGCGAGCACCATGGCCGGCAAAATGGTGAAGGAGCTCGGCCTCAAGCTGATACTCAAACTGACCGGGACGGCAGACTGCCATTGCCCGGTTGTGAGCCTCGGCACTGATCGCCGCCGCCCGGGCCATCACCGCCAGCTCCTCGTTACTCTTGATCAGACGCAGATCCGCCAGCAACGGCCGGCTGTCGTGGATCACCGGCGGCGCCCGCCAGCCCTTTTTAGGGGCGCCGCGCAAAGCGGCCAAGGTGTCGAACAGCAGGTTGTCACAACCACTCATATGGCCCTGAGCGTAATAGACAGCGGCACGGCCGTTGAGCAGTTCGCGCAAGCGTTCACTTCGCTCGCCCCAGCTCCAGGCGCCATCCAGCCCCAAGGCGTCAACGGCGGCCTGCGGTCCCAGACGTCGCCCTTGCCAGACCTCGGCCACGGGATCTTTGTCGCGGCACAGCAGAAAACTCTGATGGTTGCCGTCGCCATCCTTGACCAGCATCAACGCCGACTCCGGCTCGCCAAAGCCGCACAAGTAGAGCAGATCGCTGTCCTGACGAAAGGGAAACTCAGTATCGCGACTGCGGATCTGTTCGGGGTTGGCGGGCAGCAGGGCAGCGCTATTGGCCACCATCAGTTGGGCCAGTGCGGCACGGCGTTGGCGGTAATGGTCGAGGCTGAACGGCAACATCATGGGCAGCTCACTCAATGCAGGATCGGGCCAGGGTTATTGTTGTCCGACGGGGATCGGGCAAACTCGGCAAAGCAGGAGAGCGCGACGATACGCACATATTCAGCCACCTCTTCGAAATCGGCATCGGTGGCATCGCCATCGGCACTGGCACGGGCGATCTCAGCCAGATCGCTGATCATCTCGCGCAACTCTTCGGGCGCCTGCTGGAACTGTTTGCAAACCACACCGAAGCCCGACAGATAACCGTTGACCCAGCCCACCAGCGCCAGCAACCGCTCGCTCAGGCTCTCCTCTTCATCCGGCAGCAGCAGCAGAAACTCGAACTGACCACCGACCAGGCTGTCAGCCGTGTCGCGGTAGAGGGCATCGACAAAATCACCCAGCGAGCCACCAAGGTTAAGCCCCTCATTGACCAACGACATCAGCGCTGGGCGGTAGCTACGCCCATCAAGATTGACACCACCGCAGATGATGCCGCTGATCACACCATGCAATTCAGCGGCCGACACGGCCAGCGGTTGTTCGTCGAGGAGGGCTTCAAGATCATCGAAGCGGCGGGCAGAAAGTTTCGGCATGACCATCATCCGGCAGGAATTTCGCGCCCATGCTACCACCGCCATCTGCACCGCTCTACCAGCGCGCTGGTTGACATTCGTCAGCCGCTGGTTGATCCTCAGGGCGTCACGTTTTCCTTTCCTGGTGTGCGCGCCAGCGGATCTAGTCCCTGAGCCGATATTTTTGCTAAAACGGGACGCTGTCGTCTGGCCAGTGTGCAAGCTCAGCCCGACTGAGAAGCCTGAGGTCAGCATGGTCTCCCACCTTGAACCTGTGGGTTCAAGGGCGAACATCCGCAGCGGCACACCGGGGTCCTCCCCTCAATCAGATGCAGCAACCACAATCCGCCGACAGCAACGACCGCGCCTACTGGCGCCGCCTGATCCGCAGCCGCCGTCAGGCCTTGTCGGCGCCTGAGCAGCGGGCGGCCAGCGATGCCTTGTGCGCTCAACTGCTGGCGCTGCCGGAATGTCGGCAGGCGAACCGCATCGGGCTTTACCTCGCCAACGACGGTGAACTCAATCTGGCACCACTGGCGCAGGCCCTATGGGCGCGCGGTTGCCAGCTGTTCCTGCCGGTACTCCACCCGTTTGCCGCCGGCCACCTGCTGATGCTTGGTTATCACTGCGACAGCCCGCTGCGTCCTAACCGCTTCGGCATCCCCGAACCTCATCTGGATGTCCGTCAGGTGGCCCCGCTGGCCAGTCTCGATCTGCTGCTCTGTCCGCTGGTGGCCTTTGACGACGCCGGCAACCGGCTGGGGATGGGCGGCGGATTCTATGACCGCACCCTGGCTGGCTGGCAGCAGTCCCGGCCGTCACAGCCGCTGCCGATCGGCATCGCCCACGACTGCCAGCGCGTCGACGCCCTGCCCCACGCCCTGTGGGATGTGCCCTTGCCGCAGATCCTGACGCCGTCCCGGCTCTACCATTTCAATCCGGACGGCAGCCAACAAGGCTAATTAGCCGCTGCTGCGGGCTACTTTTGGCCGCCGCCCTTGGCTATAATTCGTGCCCCTTTCGCCGCCCCAACCTGCGGAATCTCCCCATGACCCAGGATGAACTGAAGAAGGCTGTCGGCTGGGCTGCCCTCGATTACGTCGAAGACGGCACTATCGTTGGCGTCGGCACCGGCTCTACGGTCAACCATTTCATCGATGCACTGGCCACTCGCAAGCACGACATCAAGGGTGCGGTCTCCAGCTCGGAAGCCTCCACCGCCAAGCTCAAGGCGCTCGGCATCGAAGTGTTCGACCTCAACAGCGTCGATGAGATCGCTGTTTATGTCGATGGCGCCGACGAGATCAACGAGCGGCTGCAGATGATTAAAGGCGGTGGCGCCGCCCTGACTCGGGAAAAGATCGTGGCCGCAGTGGCCCGCAAATTTGTCTGCATCGTCGATCAAAGCAAAGTGGTGCCGGTGCTTGGCAAGTTCCCGCTGCCGGTTGAGGTGGTCCCAATGGCGCGCAGTCATGTTGGTCGTCAGCTGGTCAAACTGGGTGGCAACCCGGCCTGGCGCGAAGGGGTGGTGACCGACAACGGCAACTGGATCATCGACGTCTATGGCATGGCCATCATCAACCCGCCCGAGCTTGAACGGCAGATCAACGCCATTGTTGGCGTGGTCACCAATGGCCTGTTTGCCGACCGTGCTGCCGATCTGGCGCTGGTTGGCACCACCGGCGGGGTAACCACCCTGCGTCCCTGATTTTTGTTATCGCATTGACCAGCAAGGAATCATTACCGATGCAGAAGTTCTCTCTGGATAAAAGCAAGATCCGCATCCTGCTGCTGGAAGGTATCAGCCCGCGTGCGGTGGAAACCCTCAAGTCAGCCGGCTACACCAACATCGACTACGTCAAGGGCGCCCTCGACGGCGAAGCCCTTGAGGAGAAGCTGAAAGAAGCCCACTTTGTCGGTATCCGTTCACGCACCCAGCTGACCGAAGCGGTGCTGGCCAAGGCACCCAAGCTGATCGGTATCGGCTGCTTCTGCATCGGCACCAACCAGGTTGATCTGGTGGCCGCCCAGAAGCGCGGTGTGGTGGTGTTCAACGCCCCTTTCTCCAACACCCGCAGCGTCGCCGAGCTGGCTCTTGGCCAGATCCTGCTGCTACTGCGCGGCATTCCGGAGCGCAACGCCCTCGCCCATCGCGGCATCTGGAAAAAGAGCGCCGACAACAGCTTTGAAGCGCGCGGCAAGGTGCTGGGGATCGTCGGTTATGGCCATATCGGCTCACAGCTGTCGGTGCTGGCCGAGACCGTCGGCATGCGCGTCATCTTCTTCGACATCGAAACCAAGCTGCCGCTGGGTAATGCCTCTCAGGTCGACACCATGGGTGAGTTGCTCAAGACCGCTGATGTGGTCAGCCTGCATGTGCCGGAAACCGCATCGACCAAAGATATGATGGGCGCGGCCGAGTTTTCCCAGATGAAGCAAGGGGCGATTTTCCTTAACAATGCCCGTGGCACCGTCGTTGATATCGACGCCTTGGTCGATGCCCTCAAGTCAGGTCGGGTCGGCGGTGCCGCCATCGACGTCTTCCCGGTTGAACCGGCAACCAACAATGAACCCTTCGAGTCACCGCTGCGTGGCTTCGACAATGTTATCCTCACCCCGCATGTGGGTGGCTCGACCCAGGAGGCGCAGGAGAACATCGGCACAGAAGTGGCCAGCAAGATGGTCAAGTACTCCGACAACGGCTCAACTCTGACCGCCGTTAACTTCCCGGAAGTATCGCTGCCAGTTCACGCCAAGTGGTCGCGCCTGCTCCACATCCACGAAAACCGCCCGGGGATCCTCAAAGAGATCAACCGGGCCTTCGCGGATAAAGAGATCAACATCGCCGCCCAGTACCTGCAGACCAATGAGAACATCGGCTATGTGGTGATCGATATCGATTCGGAGCAGGCTGATGTGGCTCTGGCGGAGCTCAAAGCCATTGCCGGCACCATCCGCTGCCGCATCCTGCACTAAGGACAGTTTGCCCAAACCAAAACACCGGCCTGGCGCCGGTGTTTTGCTATCAGCGCCGCTCAGAAATCGTAGAGCAGAGTGAGCATCGTCTTGGTATCGAACCGCTTTTTCTGACTACCATCATTGTTCTGGGCGGGATCAGTCTGATGGGTAGCGACAAATGACAGCTTCATCGCCAGCTCACCGAGAATGTTGGCGGTCAGTGAGGTTTCGGAGCGGCTGATGATGTTCTCAGCACCGCCCTCCACCGACAACTGCTCGCGAAAACGCGAGGTGGGGCTCAGGTCATACCACAAGCCGCTGGCCAAACGGCCGATCCATTCCCCCTCTTCATCCTGGGCGCGGTTGAAGCGATAACCAGGACCGGCCTCAATATCCCAGTAGTAATCCGGCATGTCGAAGATCAGGTAACCCAAACCACCCGAGGCGGTGACAGAGTTATCCAGGCCGTTAAAACGATCGTCTTCATAGGAGAAACGGCCAAAGCCATAATGCACCTCGGTAAAGCTGCGGTTGCTCTGACCACTGACAAAGTAGCGCTCTTCGGATGTGTTACCGCTGTCCTTCTTGAAACTGGTCTCCAGCGCATATTTGTTGCGCCAGTCACCAAACATCTGCTCAAGACCAAGACCTAGCAGATAGCCACGGGTATTGCTGTTACCGCTGGTCTTGTTGAAACCGGCTTCCACATGGCCGTCATAGCCACGATCGCGCAATTCATCATCACTCAGGGACGCGGCGCTTGCCGCCGTAGCTATGGCCAGTGCGGTCAGGGCCATCATCGCTCTCATTATTACCTCTCCTCACTCCTCCTAGCCCGAGACAACAGGTCACGTTCGATTACGACACGACCGCTGCAGGCATCAAAGGACCACAGGATAGCAAGGAGTTGCAACCGATGTCACAGCACCGCGAGCCGACTGGCCAACCAGTGGCCAGAAGCAACAACGCCAGCCCGAAGGCTGGCGTTGTCCGTACACTGAAACGCCTTACAGCGTGTTCAGGGCATTAAGGTCAGACAGGGCCTGCTCAAGACGCTTGACCATTCCTTCCTGGCCCTTACGCAGCCAGACACGCGGGTCGTAGAACTTCTTGTTGGGCTTGTCGGCACCTTCCGGGTTACCGAGCTGGCCCTGCAGGTAGGCTTCCTTTTCTTTGTAGAAGTTCAGGATCCCTTCCCAAGTGGCCCACTGGGTGTCGGTGTCGATGTTCATCTTGATCACGCCGTAGCTGATCGACTCACGAATCTCTTCCAGAGTCGAACCAGAACCGCCGTGGAAGACGAAGTTCAGGGTCTTGGCCGGCACGCCGAATTTCTCGGAGACATACTTCTGCGAGTTGTCGAGGATCGGCGGAGTCAGTTTGACGTTACCCGGCTTGTAGACGCCATGAACGTTACCGAAGCTGGCAGCGATGGTGAAACGCGGGCTGATCTTGACCAGACGCTCGTAGGCGTAGGCCACATCTTCCGGCTGGGTGTAGAGCGCAGACTGATCCATGTGGCTGTTGTCGACGCCGTCTTCTTCGCCACCGGTGCAACCCAGTTCGAGCTCCAGGGTCATGCCCATCTTGGACATGCGCGTCAGGTACTGTTCGCAGATCTCGATGTTCTCTTCCAGCGGCTCTTCCGACAGGTCGAGCATGTGTGAGCTGAACAGCGGCTTGCCAGTTTCGGCAAAGTGCTTTTCACCAGCATCGAGCAGGCCGTCGATCCACGGCAGCAGCTTCTTGGCCGCGTGGTCGGTGTGCAGGATCACCGGCACGCCATAGGCTTCGGCCACGGCGTGAACATATTTGGCGCCAGCGATGGCGCCGAGGATGGCGGACTGCTGGCCTTCGAGCTTGAGGCCCTTGCCGGCAAAAAAGCTAGAACCGCCATTGGAGAACTGCACCACGATCGGCGACTTGGCTTTGGAAGCAGCTTCCAGCACGCCATTGATGGAGTCGGTGTTAACCACGTTAACGGCCGGCAGGGCGAAGGCGTTGGCCTTGGCGATATCAAAGACTTTCTGGACGTCGTCGCCGGTGATAACACCCGGCTTTACCACGTCAAAAATTTTCTGCGACATGTGTTGGTTCCTGTTTTGTGCACCCGGAACGAACCAGGCGACTTGGCTCTTTGGAAGCGAAAGGCGGCACCACCATCAGCAGTACCGCCGGGAAGCGCGCCGGCATTATAACCGTTTTGCGCCCGGATTAGCCCTTGGCGCGTTCTTCGAGAATGGCCACGGCCGGTAGCACCTTGCCTTCGACGAACTCGAGGAAAGCGCCACCACCGGTGGAGATGTAGGAGACCTTGTCAGCGATACCGAACTTGTCGATGGCGGCCAGGGTGTCACCACCACCGGCAATCGAGAAGGCCGGTGATTCGGCAATCGCCTTGGCGATGATTTCGGTGCCCTTGGCGAACTGGTCGAACTCGAATACGCCGACCGGGCCGTTCCACAGGATGGTCTTGGCGTTCATGATGATGTCAGCAAGCGCCTTGGCCGAATCCGGGCCAAGGTCGAAGATCATGTCGTCATCCGCCACGTCAGCCACCTGCTTGATGGTGGCCGGGGTGGTTTCGCTGAACTCTTTGCCAACGACCACATCGGTAGTCACCGGGATATTGGTTTCAGCAGCCAGCTTCTTGGCGGTGTCGAGCAGGTCATGCTCGCACAGGCTCTTACCGACGTTGTGACCGGCAGCAGCGATAAAGGTGTTGGCGATGCCACCACCAACCACCAGCTGGTCAGCGATTTTGGACAGCGACTCAAGCACGGTCAGCTTGGTAGAGACCTTGGAGCCACCAACGATGGCAACCATTGGCCGCTCAGGCTTGAGCATCGCCTTGCCCAAGGCTTCCAGTTCAGCAGCCAGCAGCGGGCCAGCGCAGGCAACCGGGGCGAACTTGGCAACGCCGTGGGTCGAACCTTCGGCGCGGTGAGCAGTACCAAAGGCATCCATCACGAACACGTCGCACAGAGCAGCATATTTCTGCGCCAGTTCGTCAGTGTTCTTCTTTTCGCCTTTGTTAAAGCGGCAGTTTTCCAGCACCACCAGCTCACCGGCGGCCAGCTCAACGCCACCGAGGTAATCCTGAACCAGACGCACCGGCACGGACATGGCGCCCTGGAGGTACTCAACAACCGGCTTGAGGGAGTTTTCTTCGCTGAACTCGCCTTCGGTCGGACGGCCGAGGTGCGAGGTGACCATCACTTTGGCGCCGGCCTTGAGGGCCAGTTCCAGGGTCGGCAGGGTGGCTTTGATACGGGCGTCGGAGGTGACTTTGCCATCCTTGACTGGCACGTTCAGGTCAGCGCGGATCAGCACGCGTTTGCCAGCCAGATTCAGGTCGGTCATCTTGATCACGGACATGGTGGTTCCTCACGTTGCGTTAACTGCAGATTCCAGAAATCCAAGGCGCGCTCACTGCTTGAGGGCGCGGCGCCGGGTGTCGGCACAGGGGCCGAAAGTATAGCCGTTTTTGATGACACCCCGGCTGCATCGCAGGCAGGTCCGCATGATGGCACCGATTTCGTAATTTGATCAAACACCGTCACCCACGACGGTCGTCGTTAACGCTCAGCTGCCGTGTCATCGGCGATGTCCTGAGCCTGAATTGGCAGGCATTGTGCGCGCCAACAACAATTCTGTAATTGACTTACGTCAGGCCGGCTCATGGTCTGCCACTTGCCGGCACAGACAAAAAAGGCGGACTTGCGTCCGCCTTCTGGCTACCAGTTAGCCGAGCAGTTCCCGGCTGGTTTCCACCACATTGTCGACGGTGAAACCAAACTGTTGGAACAGCGCCCCAGCTGGCGCCGATTCACCAAAGCTGGTCATACCGATGATGCGACCATCAAAGCCGACGAACTTGTACCAGAAGTCGGCATGAGCGGCCTCAATGGCCACCCGGTTGGTCACCCCGGACGGCAGCACCTGCTCGCGGTAACCGGCGTCCTGAGCGCAGAAACGCTCCGGCGACGGCATGGAGACCACACGCACCTTGCGTCCTTCACTGCTCAGAACTTTGGCTGCATCGACAGCCAGGCCGACTTCGGAGCCGGTGGCGATCAGGATCAGCTCCGGCTCACCGGCACAATCCACCAGCACGTAACCACCGCGGGCCACATCGGCCAGCTGTAGGGCGCTGCGCGCCTGATGGGGCAGGTTCTGGCGGCTGAAGATCAGGGCGCTGGGGCCATCTTGACGCAAGATCGCTTCACGCCAGCAGACTGCGGATTCAACCGCGTCAGCCGGGCGCCAGCTTTCCATGTTCGGGGTCAGGCGCAGGCTGGCCAGCTGTTCCACCGGCTGGTGGGTCGGGCCATCTTCACCCAGACCGATGGAGTCGTGGGTGTAAACAAAGATGCTGCGCTGCTTCATCAGGGCTGCCATGCGCACCGCATTGCGGGCGTATTCCATGAACACCAGAAAGGTGGCGCCATAAGGGATGAAACCGCCATGCAGGGCGATGCCGTTCATGATTGCCGACATGCCGAATTCGCGCACACCGTAATAGAGGTAGTTACCGCTGGCATCGCTGGCGCTGACCCCTTTGCAGCCTTTCCAGATGGTCAGGTTGGAACCGGCCAGATCGGCGGAGCCGCCCAGCAGTTCCGGCAGCAGCGGGCCAAAGGCATTGAGGCTGTTCTGCGAGGCTTTGCGGCTGGCGATGGTCTCGCCCTTGTCCTGCATTTCAGCGATGTAGGCGGCAGACTGGGCAGCAAAATCAACCGGCAGTTCACCCTTGATGCGACGGTTGAATTCGGCAGCCAGCTCCGGATAAGCGTCGGCATAGGCGGCGAAACGAGCGTTCCACTGCTGCTCGGCAGCGCCACCCTTGGTGCGCGCATCCCACTCGGCATAGATCTCGGCCGGCACGTCGAACGGACCGTGGTTCCAGCCCAGCGCAGCACGGGTCAGGGCGATCTCGGCGTCGCCCAGCGGCGCCCCATGACACTCCTCTTTACCCTGCTTGTTGGGCGAACCAAAACCGATGACGGTCTTGCAGATGATCAGGCTCGGCTTGCCGCCTTCCGCGCGGGCCGCGTCAATAGCAGCGGCAATGGCGGCAGCGTCGTGGCCATCAACCTTCAGCACCTGCCAGCCGTAGGCGTCAAAGCGCTGGGCGGTATTGTCGGTAAACCAGCCGTGCACCTCACCGTCAATGGAAATGCCGTTGTCATCATAAAAGGCGATCAGCTTGCCCAGCCCCAGAGTACCGGCCAGCGAGCAGGCTTCATGGCTGATCCCTTCCATCATGCAGCCGTCACCCAGGAAGGTGTAGGTATGATGGTCGACCACGGTGTGGCCGGGACGGTTGAACTGCCCCGCCAGCACCTTCTCGGCGATGGCGAAACCGACGGCATTGGTGATGCCCTGGCCCAGCGGCCCGGTGGTGGTTTCCACGCCCGGGGTATAGCCATACTCCGGGTGACCCGGGGTCTTGGAATGGAGCTGACGGAAGTTCTTGAGGTCATCGATCGACAGGTCGTAACCGCTCAGGTGAAGCAGCGAGTAAACCAGCATAGAACCGTGGCCATTGGAGAGTACGAAGCGATCGCGGTCAGCCCAACCCGGATTGGCGGGGTTGTGCTTGAGGTAATCGCGCCACAGCACCTCGGCGATATCCGCCATGCCCATGGGGGCACCGGGGTGGCCGGAGTTGGCTTTCTGCACCGCATCCATGCTCAGGGCTCGGATAGCGTTGGCAAGCTCACGGCGTGATGGCATCAGGGGACTCTCCTGTTGTGGCAATGACGGGGAACAAAAAACGGCGCGTATTGTCTGCTTTATCACCTGTTGAGGCAACGATTGGTGGCCATTTCGCGGCAGTTGGTCAACCCTTGTCAGCAAGACGTGACAGCGGCCACTCAGCCACGGCTTCCGTCAGTGGTCTTTTTGCCATGACCGCCGTAGAATTAGACGTCTAGACGTCAATCCACCTATCTATCTAAACGGATGAGCTAACCGATGGCTAACCACCTGTTCACCTCCGAGTCCGTGTCCGAAGGGCATCCGGACAAGATCGCCGACCAGATCTCCGATGCTGTGCTCGACGCCATCCTGGAGCAGGACAAGAACGCCCGTGTCGCCTGTGAAACTCTGGTCAAGACCGGCATGGTGCTGGTTGCTGGTGAAGTGACCACCAGCGCCTGGGTCGACATTGAACAGATCGCCCGCGACACCGTGCGTAACATCGGTTACGTCCACTCCGACATGGGCTTCGACGCCGACTCCTGTGCCGTGCTCAACGCCATCGGCAAGCAGTCGCCCGATATCGCCCAAGGGGTGGATCGCCGCGATCCCAAAGAGCAGGGAGCCGGTGATCAGGGCTTGATGTTCGGTTACGCCACCAATGAAACCGACGTGCTGATGCCGGCTGCAATCACCTACGCCCACCGCCTGGTCAAGCGCCAGGCCGAGGTGCGTAAAAATGGTACCCTGCCGTGGCTACGCCCGGACGCCAAAAGCCAGATCACCTTTGTCTATGAAGATGGCCGGCCAGTCGGTATTGATGCCGTGGTGCTTTCCACCCAGCATTGCGACAGCGTCAGTCAGAAAGACCTGATCGAGGCGGTGCGCGAGGTGATCATCGATCCGGTGCTGCCATCGGGGTGGGTGAGCAAGCACACCAAGTTTTTCATCAACCCGACCGGCCGCTTCGTCATCGGTGGGCCGATGGGCGATTGCGGCCTCACCGGGCGCAAGATCATCGTCGATACCTACGGCGGCATGGCCCGTCATGGCGGCGGCGCCTTCTCCGGCAAGGACCCGTCCAAAGTTGACCGTAGCGCCGCCTACGCCGGCCGCTATGTGGCCAAAAATATCGTCGCTGCCGGCCTCGCTGACCGCTGCGAAATCCAGATCTCTTACGCCATTGGCGTCGCCGAGCCGACCTCGATCAGCGTCGAAACCTTCAGCACCGGCCGTATTGGCGACGATCGCCTGGTGCAGTTGGTGCGCGAGTTCTTCGATCTGCGCCCCTATGGCCTGATTGAGATGCTCGATCTCAAACAGCCGATCTACCGCGAAACGGCTGCCTACGGCCACTTCGGTCGCGAGCAGTTCCCGTGGGAAGCCACCGACAAGGCCGAACTGCTGCGTCAGGCCAGCGGCGTCCAAGGCTGATAACAAAGGCAAAAGGCGCCCGAGGGCGCCTTTTGTTTAGTTCAAGTCGCGCTTAATCGTCATGGTCGAGGGGCTTCATCTGCGACTGCAGATAGTTCTGCAGCCCTACTGACTCAATCAGACTGAGCTGAGTTTCGAGGAAGTCTACATGCTCTTCCTCGCTGTCGAGGATGCGGCGCATCAGATCGCGGCTGACGTAGTCACCCACTTTTTCAGCGTGAGCAATGCCTTCACGCAGCAACGGGATGGCATCCATCTCCAGTGCCAGATCGGCCCTGAGCAGTTCGGGCACATCCTCGCCAATGCGCAGCTTGCCGAGATCCTGCAGGTTGGGCAGCCCATCCAGGAACAGGATGCGTTCGATAAGCATGTCAGCATGCTTCATCTCGTCGATCGACTCGTGGTACTCCTTGGCACCCAAGCGCTCAAAACCCCAGTTCTTGAGCATACGTGCATGCAGGAAATACTGGTTAATGGCCACCAGTTCGTTGTAGAGCGCCTTGTTCAGGTATTCGATGACTGTATTATCGCCACGCATGATCTGTCCCTCTCTGGCCAAAGCAGCATAAGCCGCCCCAATGGAAATCAGATCCTGATACTAAGCGGAGCAAGCGCAGGTTCAAGATGCCCGCCAAAAAAACAGGCAAAAAAAGCGATAAATAATCAGGCGGCAGGATAATAAAGCTCGGCCATCAGCTCCGCGTTGGTATCGTTGATGATTTGCTGCGCCATCTCGGCGCATCTGCCACATTGTAGGGCAACACCAGCCTGCTCAAGGTCAGCAAGCGAGGTCGCGCCATTTTCAGCGGCAGCGCGGATCTGACGGTCAGAAATTCGGCGGCAGACACAGACGATCATGGTAGCTCCTGAACACTGCACCAAGCAGCTTCTGGGCAAAGAATAAACGCAATGCGAACCGTTATCAATGCAGGGCGTGCAAAATTCACTCGCCTCATCATCCTCCAGTGGCTGCCGCCCACCTGCTGGCGGTAGCCAGCCCGTAGCCCAGCGGGCACAATCAGAATCCTCATCGCTCTTACTTTGACCCTATGCGCACCATTCGTGTTTTTCATCCGCAAGCGCTCAGCAATGGGGCGCTTATCGATCTCGACGACACCGCCAGCGCCCACCTGCTGCGGGTACTGCGCTTAGCCGACGGCGATACCATCGAGCTCTTTGATGGCAGCGACCAGGCGTTCGCGGCAGTGCTTGAAGGCTGCGATCGCAAACAGGCGCGTGCGCGGGTCGGCGCGGGCCGGCTGGCATCGCGTGAGTCGCCACTCAAGCTGCACCTCGCCCAAGGGATCGCCCGTGGCGACAAGATGGATCTGACCATCATGAAATCGGTGGAGCTGGGGGCAGCCAGTATCACCCCAGTGCTGACGGAGCGCTGCGGCGTGAAACTGTCTGACGAACGCTGGGACAAAAAACTGGCCCACTGGCAGCGGGTAGCGATTAGCGCTTGTGAACAGAGTGGCCGTAATCTGGTGCCTCACGTGATGGCCCCCATCGCCCTGCCTAGGCTACTGGCCAGCCACAGCGGCCATGGTCTGGTGCTTGATCCTCACGCCGGCCAGTCACTCAATGCCTTGCCGTTAATGAGCGAAACCACCTTGCTGATCGGCCCCGAAGGGGGACTGAGTGATGGGGAGGTGGCCGCCGCAATCGCCGCCGGCTTCAGCCCACTTCGCTTTGGTCCGCGCATCCTGCGTACTGAAACGGCGGCCTGGGCCTGTATGGCAGCACTGCAGGCGCGCTTTGGCGATCTGGCCTAAACCACAACGATCAAGGAACACTGATGACCATTCAACTCGGTATGGTAATGGACCCCATCGCCACCATCAAAACCTACAAAGACTCAAGCTTCGCCATGCTACTGGCCGCCCAGAAGCGTGGCTGGCAGCTGTGGTACCTGGAGATGGCCGACCTGTCGCTAGTGCAGGGGCGAGCCATGGGACGCATGCGGCCACTGACGGTGATCGACCGCAAGCAGGATTATTTCCAGTTAGGAGACGCGGTCGAACGGCCGCTGGCCGAGCTCGATACCCTGCTAATGCGCAAGGATCCGCCGGTCGATAACGAGTTCATCTACGCCACCCAGATCTTTGAACGGGCCGAAGCCGAGGGGCTGCTGGTGGTCAACAAGGCCCAGGGCCTGCGCGACTGCAACGAAAAACTGTTTACTGCCTGGTTCCCGGAACTGACCCCGCCCACCATCGTCAGCCGCCGCGCCGAGCAGATCCGTGCCTTTTATGCCGAACACGGCGACATCATCCTCAAGCCGCTGGATGGCATGGGTGGTGCTTCCATTTTTCGGGTTAAAGCCGGCGATCCCAACCTGTCGGTGATCATCGAAACCCTGACCGCCCACGGCAGCCGCTATGCCATGGCCCAGCGCTTTCTGCCGGCGATCACCGATGGCGACAAACGCATTTTGATGGTCAATGGCGAGCCAGTGCCCTGGTGTCTGGCCCGCATCCCGTCGCAGGGTGAAACGCGCGGTAACATCGCTGCGGGTGGCCGTGGCCAACCACAGCCCTTAAGTGACAGCGACCGGCGCATCGCTGCCGCCGTCGGCCCGGTCCTGCGCGAGCGCGGGCTGCTGTTTGTTGGCTTGGATGTGATTGGCGAACATCTGACCGAAATCAACGTCACTAGCCCGACTTGTATTCGTGAAATCGAGGCAGTATTTCCAGTCGATATTGCTGGCATGCTGCTGGATGTCATAGCCGCCCGCCTCGGCAACGGCTGAATGCTCTTCTGCCAGCGTCGCCAAGCTGCCATAATCAGCCCATGGCGACGCTGTGAAACGCCCCAATGGAGACATTACAAAATCATCTGTTAATCGCCATGCCCTCCCTGCGCGACCCCTATTTCTCGCGCAGCGTGACCTATATTTGCGACCACAATGACAAAGGCGCCTTTGGCCTCGTGATCAACCAGCCGTCGCCGATCAATCTCGGCGAACTGTTGCATCAGGTGGAGCAGGTGGAAGTGGAGAGCCTGCCACGCCAGTTGCGCGAGCGACCGGTGTTTACCGGCGGCCCGGTCAGCCCCGAGCGCGGCTTTGTCATTCACAGCGGTAACCGCGATTTTGCCAGCAGTGTCCATCTGGCCGACAACCTGACGGTGACCACCAGCCGCGACATCCTGCAGACCCTGGCCCGCAATGACGCCCCGGACAAATTTCTGGTCACCCTTGGCTACGCCGGCTGGAGTGCCGGTCAGCTGGAAGAGGAGCTGGCCAGCAATAGCTGGATCACCATCCCGGCCGACGCTGAACTGCTGTTCGATGTGCCAATCAGCGAGCGCTGGCAGAAAGCAGCGGCCCGCCTTGGCATCGATCTCTGGCGCATCGCCCCTGACGCAGGGCACGCCTGATGGCCGGTACGGCCAAGGCTGATGGCCGGCGCACCCTGCTCGCCTTCGATTTTGGTACCAAGAGTATCGGCGTCGCCGTCGGCCAGGAGGTTACGGGCACCGCCTCACCACTGTCGGCTTTGCCGGCCCGCGACGGCCAGCCGGACTGGCTCAAGTTGGAAGCCTTGGTGCGCGATTGGCGGCCGGATCTGCTAGTGGTCGGCCTGCCACTGAACATGGATGGCAGCGAGCAACCGCTGACCACCATGGCCCGCAAATTCGGCAACCGCCTGCATGGCCGGCTGGGGCTGCCTGTTACTTTCAGCGACGAGCGGCTGACCACTGCCAGCGCCCGCGAGACGCTGTTTGACCGCGGCGGCTACCGGGCCCTCAGCAAGGGAAAAGTGGACAGCCAGTCGGCAGTGCTTATTCTGGAAAGCTGGTTTGAACGAGGCAACGACGTCTAAAAATCGTCTAAAAAACCACCAACAAAAGTTTGACCACCATCACGAACATATTTAGGATGCGGCCCTCACCCGGAGAGTTCCGACCTGTTGTGCTGCTGGAGTCGTCTGATGAAACTTGCTGTTGTACTGCTGTCTACCGCCATCACCCTGGCCTTTACCGCCCAGGCCGCTGATCTTACTGAAGTCCGTCGTGCCTTGATGCAGGGCGACTGTGACACCGCCGTAAACTCCCTCAACAGCGCCATCAGCGCCGGTGACGTTGACGCCATGAACCAGTTGGCCGGCATGCATCTGGTTGGCAACTGCGTCAAGCAGGACCAAGCCGCCGCCACAGCGCTTTATGAAAAATCCGCTGCCGCAGGCTCTGAGCGCGCCAAGAAGATGCTGGAACGCGCCAAAGGTTAATCGGGGACTTTCATCAACAAAGACCGCCAGCAGGCGGTCTTTGTCGTTTAGCACGGACACTGCGCTCAGGGCTCAGGACTAGCGGCGATCGCCATCCAGATCCACGGTGACATTATCGAGGAAACCGCTGGCACCGGTCGGATCATCGCCCTTGAGCTTGATCATCAGGCGCAGATCGTTGGGTGAGTCGGCATAGTGAATAGCATCGGCATAGCTGACTTCACCGGCCTGGTAAAGGTCAAACAGTGATTGGTCAAAGGTCTGCATCCCCTGTTCACGCGACTTGGCCATGGTCTCCTTGATCAGGTGCATCTCGTTGCGGCGGATATGCTCTGCCACCATCGGCGTATTGAGCATCACCTCAATGGCGGCCCGCCGCCCGCTGCCGTCACGTTTGGGAACCAACTGCTGGGCTACGATAGCCCGCAGGTTGAACGACAAGTCGAACAGCAGCTGACTTTTCTTGTCCGGTGGCACCAAATGCATGATGCGGTCCAAGGCCTGGTTGGCGTTGTTGGCATGCAGAGTAGCCATACACAGGTGACCGGTTTCAGAGAAGGTGATGGCATATTCCATAGTCTCAATCGACCGGATCTCACCAATCATGATCACGTCAGGGGCCTGACGCAGGGCGCTTTTCAAGGCATTGTCGAAGCTGTCGGTATCAATCCCCACCTCGCGTTGGGTAACCACGCTTTTGGCATGCTTGTGCACGAACTCAATCGGGTCCTCGATCGACAGGATATGGCCGCGCGAATTGCGGTTGCGATAGCCCAGCAGCGATGCCATCGACGTCGACTTACCGGTACCGGTGGCACCGACAAAGAGAAACAGGCCGCGTTTGGACATGACAATGTCCTTAAGGATCGGCGGCAACCCCAAAGCTTCCACTTCCGGAATATCGGTCTGAATGCGGCGAGCCACCAGACCGGCACTGTCGCGCTGCCAGAAGGCAGAGATACGGAAGCGCCCGAGTTCCGGCACAGCGATCGCGAAGTTGGCTTCACGCCCGCTGTGAAACTTTTGGTGCTGCTCAACATTCATTGAGGCTTCGACAATCGCCAGCGACTGCTCGCGCGACAGCGGCGATTCCATGATCGGCACAATCTCGCCGTCCACCTTCACACTCGGCGGAAAGCCGACGGTGATGAACAGGTCAGACGCCTCACGCGCCACCATCAGCGACAACAGTTTGTGCAGGATCTGCTTGGGTTCCATAACACCACTTCCTTGAGTTAGATATCGCCGCCGTGCTGCATCTTGGCCTTGGCATCAGCTGCGTTGACCATACCGCGACTCACCAGCCCTTGCAGACACTGATCAAGTGTCTGCATGCCATGAGCCATGCCGGTCTGAATCGACGAGTACATCTGCGCTACCTTGTCTTCACGGATCAGGTTACGGATAGCCGGGGTGCCGATCATGATCTCGTGCGCCGCCACACGCCCGCCACCGGTTTTCTTGAGCAGGGTCTGAGAGATAACGGCTCGCAGCGATTCCGACAGCATCGACCGCACCATCGATTTTTCGTTGCCGGGGAAGACGTCGACGATACGGTCGATGGTCTTGGCAGCCGAGGTGGTGTGCAGGGTGCCAAACACCAAGTGGCCAGTTTCTGCGGCGGTCAGGGCCAAGCGGATGGTCTCCAGGTCGCGCATTTCGCCCACCAGAATGACATCCGGGTCTTCACGCAGGGCAGAACGCAGGGCGGCGTTAAAGCTGTGGGTGTCGCGATGGACCTCACGCTGGTTGACCAGGCACTTTTTGTTCTCGTGAACAAATTCAATCGGGTCCTCAATGGTGAGGATATGGTGATATTTGTTGTCGTTGACGTAATCGACCATGGCCGCCAGCGTGGTCGACTTGCCCGAGCCGGTAGGCCCGGTCACCAGTACCAGGCCGCGCGGGTAGCTGGCGATCTTTTTGAACACCTCTGGGGCATTGAGCTCTTCCAGCGTCAGTACCTTGGAGGGAATGGTACGGAACACCGCACCGGCACCACGGTTCTGGTTAAACGCGTTGACACGGAAACGGGCCAGCTGCGGTACTTCGAACGAAAAGTCGACTTCGAGATGCTCTTCATACTCGCGCCGCTGTTTGTCATTCATGATGTCGTAAATGAGGGCGTGAACCTCTTTATGGTCGAGCGCCGGCAGGTTGATACGGCGCACATCGCCATCGACACGAATCATCGGCGGAATACCCGCCGACAAGTGAAGGTCCGACGCCTTGTGCTTGACAGCAAACGCCAGAAGTTCGGTAACATCCATCGGTCTACTCCACGGCCAACAATAATTCAGGGATTCTATGACGGAAGTTGCCGCACGGCTGCAAGGTTGCCAACGCCGTTTGACATTGGCCGCACTTGCCACACACCGGAATGCCACCGAGATCACACTTTTGGCAGTCAGCAAGACGAAATCTGCCGACGCCATCCGTGAGGCAGCGGCTGCCGGTCAGCGTCAGTTTGGCGAAAGCTACGTCCAGGAGTCGATCGACAAGATCCTGCTGCTGGTCGATCTGGGACTGACCTGGCATTTCATCGGCCCGTTGCAATCGAACAAAAGCCGGCCGGTAGCCGAGCACTTTGATTGGGTGCAGAGCCTGGATCGCCTCAAGATCGCCGAGCGCCTGAGTCAACAACGGCCACGCCATCGCGGCCCGCTGCAGGTGTGTATTCAGGTCAATATCAGCAACGAGCCGCAAAAGGCCGGGGTCAGTGTTGACGAACTACCCGCCTTTGCAGCAGCCGTGCGTGCCTTGCCCGGTCTGCAGCTGCGCGGCTTGATGGCCATTCCTGAGCCGAGTAGTGATCCACTGCAACAACGCCAGCCGTTTGCCCGGATGCGGGCACTATTCGATGATTTACGGCAAACTGACCACCAGATCGATACCCTGTCCATGGGCATGAGCGATGATCTGGAGGCTGCAGTCGCTGAAGGCTCAACCATGGTCCGTATTGGTACTGCCATCTTTGGCAGCCGCGTCTGAATCCTCAAGGAGTGTTTGCTGATGCGTAACGGTTACAAGACACTGGCCTTTATCGGCGGCGGCAATATGGCCGGCGCCATCATCGGCGGACTGGTGCAGCGCGGTTACCCGGCAACCCTGATCCATGTGTCTGATCCTTCGGATCTGGCCCGTCAGCGGTTGGCCGATCAGTTTGGCGTGCATGTTCACGACACCAATCAGGATGCGGCAACAGCAGCTGAGGTGGTGGTGCTGGCGGTTAAGCCCCAGGTGCTGGCTGAGGTCTGCCAGACACTGATGGCCGAACTTCAAGGCCATGGTGACCGCATCTATCTGTCGATCGCTGCGGGCATTTCGCTGGCCAGCCTGAAAATCTACCTGCAGGGTTCTCCGCGCATTATTCGCGCCATGCCCAATACGCCAGCACTGGTCGGTATGGGTATGACCGGGCTCTATGCCTCGCCCGGTGTCAAAGAGAGCGACAAGCTGTTCTGTCAGGCGTTGCTGGAAGCGGTGGGCAAGGTGTTGTGGGTGGCCGATGAAGCGGGCATCAACACCGTGATCGCGGCGGCAGGCAGTGCTCCTGCCTATTTTTTCCTGCTGATGGAAGCGATGCAGCAGAGCACCGTGGCCATGGGGCTGAGTGAGGAGGATGCTCGCCTGTTGATTGCCCAAACCGCTGCAGGGGCCGCCCAGATGGCGCTGGAGCGCGATCTGCCGTTTGCTACCATGCGCGAGCAGGTCACCTCCAAAGGCGGCACCACGGCCGCCGCTCTGGCGGTGTTTCAGCAGCATGGTTTTGGCAGCACCGTGGACGCGGCCATGCAGGCTGCCATTGCTCGTGCCGAAGAGATGGCACGCGAGTTCTGAGTCCCTGCCCATCCCTAACCGACGGATATCCCATGGCAACCATCGATTTTCTGGTAAGTACCCTGTTCACAGTGATCACCTTGCTGTTCCTGCTGCGGCTGTGGCTGCAACTCGTCAGTGCCGATTATTACAACCCGATCAGTCAGTTTGTGGTCAAGGTCACCCACCCACTGGTGCGCCCATTGCGTCGCGCCCTGCCCTCCATCGGCCGCCTCGATACTGCCAGTCTGGTACTGGCGATCGCGGTTGTCTGGCTGGGCGTTTTTGTCCGCCTGCTGATCGCTGGCAGCGGCATTCAGCCCTTGGTGGCCCTGTTGCTAACACCACAGCTGCTGGCCAGCGCCTGCCTCGATCTGCTCTTTTATGTGCTGATTGGCCGGGTGATCCTGAGCTGGGTCAGCCAGGGCCATAACCCGATGGAACGGCTGCTGGGGCAGATGACTGAGCCGCTACTGGCGCCCATCCGCCGTATCGTTCCCCCTGTCGGCGGCCTCGACCTGTCGGTGATGGCTCTAATGTTCATCATCTATCTGGTGCGCTACTACCTGCTTCCTGATCTGCTCGGCATCCGGCTGTAACCCTGATGGCTGCGGTGCGTCGCGACGGCGCGGATCTGGTGCTTAGCCTCTACATCCAGCCGCGCGCCAGCCGCGATGCCATACTCGGGTTACATGGCGACGAGCTAAAGGTCGCCCTCACCGCCCCGCCGGTGGATGGTGCCGCCAATGGCCAGTTGCAAGCCTGCTTTGCCAAATGGTGCAAGGTGGCCAAAAAGGCGGTGGTGCTGGAAGCCGGCGACTGCAGTCGCCACAAGCGGCTGCGCATTATTAACCCTGGCCAGATCCCTGACGAACTGGCCCCCCTACTGGAGAGCCGCTGATGCGCGCGTTGATGCTACTGCTGACACTCATGTCGCTGGCAGCCACTGCGGATACCCTCGAGTTCGATGGCCGCACCATTCACTACAATCTGTCACCCACCACCTACCTGACTCCGGAGGTAGCGTCCACGTATCAAATCAAGCGCAGCAGCACCCGTAACTTGATCAGCATCGCCGTGCTTGATGGCCCTGAACACAATGCCCCACCACTGGCCGCGACCATTAACGGTGAAGCGCGCAACCTGCTCAGCCAGCTGCAGACGCTGACCTTTCGGGAAGTGCGCGAAGGTAACGCCATCTACTACATCGCCACCATCGACTTCCACAGTGAGGAGCTATGGCGTTTTGCCATTGATATCCAGCTGGCCGATGGCAGTAGCAAACAATTGCGCTTCGAAAAAACCCTCTACGCCGATTAGGCGCCAGTTGCAGCAACGACCACGGCCGCTATCCTGTCGGCCGTTATCTTTTTGAAGCAGGAATCGGGCAAATGAAACGGATCGTGCTGGCCACCGGCAACGCCGGCAAAGTGAAAGAGCTGGCGGCGATGCTCGCCCCCCTGGGTCTGACCATAGTGCCGCAGACCGAGCTGGGGGTAAGCGACGCCGATGAAACCGGCCTGACCTTCATCGAAAACGCCATCATCAAGGCCCGCCATGCAGCAGCGGTGACCGGCCTGCCGGCGATTGCCGATGACTCGGGGCTCGAGGTCGATGCCCTCGACGGCGCCCCCGGCATCTACAGCGCCCGCTATGCCGGCCCCGGTGCGGGTGATCGCGCCAACCTCGACAAGTTGCTGCTGATGCTTGACGGCGTGGCGGACGCCGAGCGCACCGCCCGCTTTCACTGCGTGCTGGTCTATCTGCGCCATGCCGCAGATCCGACGCCGCTCATCTGCCACGGCCAGTGGGAGGGGGTGATCACCCGCGAGCCCCGCGGCATCAACGGCTTTGGTTACGACCCGGTGTTCTGGGTGCCCAGCGAAAACAGCACCTCGGCCGAACTGGAAAGCGTGCGTAAGAACCAGCTCAGCCATCGTGGCCGGGCACTGGCGCTGCTGGCCGCCGCGCTGGAGCAGCGCGGGTGATCCAACCGCCCCTTGGCCTTTATATTCATATCCCTTGGTGCGTGCGCAAGTGCCCCTATTGCGATTTCAACTCTCACGCTAACGGCGGCGTCCTGCCGGAAGCCGAGTATGTGGCGGCCCTGCTCGACGACTTGCAAGGCGAATGGCAGCGCACCGACGGCAGCCGGCCGATCAGCACCATTTTTATCGGCGGTGGCACCCCCAGCCTGTTTTCAGGCCACGCTATCCAGACACTGCTCGACGGCGTGAGGGCACGGATAACGCTGGCCACAGATGCTGAAATCACCCTGGAGGCCAACCCCGGCACGGTGGAGGCCGAGCGCTTTGCTGCCTATGTCGAAGCGGGGGTCAACCGTATCTCCATCGGTGTGCAGAGCTTCAATAACCGCCAGTTGCAGGCCCTTGGGCGGATCCATAACTGTGGCGATGCCGAGCGTGCGGCGCGGCTGGCGGCCGATCTGCCGCTGGCCAGCTTTAATCTGGATCTGATGCATGGCCTGCCCGGTCAGGGGGTGGATGAGGCGCTGGCGGATCTGCGTCAGGCGATCGCCCTCAATCCCCCCCACCTCTCTTGGTATCAGCTGACGCTGGAGCCCAACACCCCTTTTTATGCCGCGCCGCCCGTGCTGCCGGAGGATGACACCCTGGCCGACATTCAGGAGGCAGGCCACGCCCTGCTGCTGGCCGCCGGCTATGAGCAGTACGAAGTGTCGGCCTACGCCAAGCCCGGCCAGCAGTGTCGCCATAACCTCAACTACTGGCAGTTTGGCGACTATCTGGGCATCGGCTGCGGTGCCCACGGCAAGATCACCGATGGCGCGGCTGGCACTGTGCTGCGCACCGTCAAGGTCAAGACCCCCAAGGCCTATCTGGCCGCCAGCCGCGGACGCAGCGAACAACTGACCACCGTAACCGCCGAGGATCTGCCGTTCGAGTTCCTGCTCAACCGCCTGCGACTGTTTCAGCCGTTCAGCCTCGACGAGTTCGAGGCCCTCACCAGCCAGCCGGCCACCCTGCTCGACGCCGGCCTGGCCGACGCCGAGGCACAGCAGCTGCTCACCCGCGACGGGCGCATGGTCAACCTGACCCAGCGCGGCCGGCGCTATCTGAACAGTGTATTGACGTTGTTTTTGCAGGACTGAGGCCCCCAGAATGAGTTGGATCCGCCCACTGTTGATGCTGACTGGCCTGCTGCTCACAGCCTGTGGCGACCAGCCACCCGCGCCGACAGCCGCTGGCGAACCGGCAGCTGCGATGCCTGCGCCCTTGGTGGTGGCACCGCTGAGTGAAGCGGCGCTGAGCTATCTCGGCGGGACCTTGCCAGCAGAATGGCTGTGTCGCGGCCAGCCGCAACTGATCGACGATGAGGCGGCGGCCGCTACCTTGGCCATCGGCACCACCCTGCTCAGCAAGCTCGATCCGCAAAGCCCCGATACCCCCTATGCCCGCTGGCGACTGCAGGCCGACCGTGCTGGTCAGCCGTTCCGCTATCAGCAGCCACTGGCGCCACCGTTGTTGACGGCACTGCAGCAGGAGGCCAGCCGCAATCAAACCAGCGCCGATCAGCTGGCCCGGTTGGCCAGCCTGATCCAGGCCCAACGCCAGGTTGGCGCGGGCCCTGGGGAAGTGGTGTGGCGTCAGCTGCAAAGCATCGACACTCGCCTGCCAGCGGTCCTCGAACGGCCATCCGTGTGGCGCGAGCTGGTGGCCCGCAGCGATGGCTGGGAGACTCAACCGGCGACAGTTCGTGAGCAGGGCAACGCCTTCTGGCGCTACCGTTTGACCCGCTTTGGCGGCAGCCCGGATCGGCCACTGGCCACCGCAGAAACAGCACTGACGGCTATCAGCGACCGGCTGCAGGCCCAACTACTGGCCAGTGGCGACAGCCGTAGCTGGCGCGAGTTTCTGGCCGCCGCCGCCACACCGACACTGGTGCTGCCAGCGGCCCTGCAACCCACCGCCAACTTGGCGCTGATTCAAGGGTGTAACGAACCACCACTGGCAGGCGCCAGCCGTAGCAACTGGCAGCTGCTACTGGCTGCCGTCCAGCAGCAGCGCCAGCATTTGAGCCGTGCCGAGCTGTGGCTTGACAGTGCCGATCGCGAAGCCTGGTGGCAAGCCTTGGCACTGGCGCTTGGCGAGCATCAGCTCAACCAGCCACAGCCACCGATCACCGCCGTAGCCCCTGTACTGGTGGTGTTCCGTGCCGCAGCGGTCGCCGACATCAGCTACCACGCTGGCCAGCTGCCCGGCGATCAGCTGGAAGGCTTTTTGGCCAGTTACACCGGGCTGGCCGAGAGTGCCATCAACGAGCTAGCCCTAAACATCCGCCGCCATCCCGGCTGGTTTGCCGCCATCAATGGTCGCGCTGCCGAACTGGCCGCCAGCTGGGGCGACGATCCAGCCATAGCGCTTCAGCAAGCGTTAGTGCCACGCTGGGTTGACGGCAACAGCGCCAGTCTCTGAACCCGCTGGGGGTTCACACCCCCAGCCACCTTTGCTACAGTCTCAGTCGTCCACCGCCATCCAGACGGATTGGATTATTCTGACACCAGGCTGGTACGTCATATGAAGCAGGATGCCTCGCCCCTCTCCCCGTCGTCGTTGCCGCTGTCGGCGCTAATGCCCGGCCTGTTGGCCAGCGCCAGCCCTGCGCCCCAAACTCTTGAACTGGCCTATCTGCGCCTGTACATCGATAACCATCGCCTTGACCGTGTGCTGGTGCCCTTGATGTCGCTAAGTGGCGGCCTGCTGCTGGTGCTGTGGGTACCTTGGCTGGCAGCCTTGGCTTGGGTGCTGACCTCCATCACCCTCACCTTCACCTGCCTGCGCCTGTATGACCGCTGCCAGCGCGAAGCCACGATCAGCAATGTTGAACAGTGGGTGCAGCGGATTGGCCTGGCCCATGGCGCGCTGATCTTTAACTGGAGTGCCCTCGGTCTATGGGCATGGGTGCCCGGCGACTTTGCCAACCATCTGTCGATCGCCGTGATCCTGCTTGGCGTTATTGCCGCCAACACCGCTATGAGCAGCCCCCATTTACGGCTGTTTGCTCTCGACATGGTCGCCCCGATCCTGATCCTGCTGGTACGGCCGCTGATTGAGGGGCAAAGCATCTACTACATGATCACCGGTATGGCGCTCTGCTTCATGCTGCTGATGGTCCATGTCGGTACTCAAATCCATCACAATCTGGCGCGCATGGTGAAGCTGCAGGCCGACAACCAACAGCTGATCCACCAGCTGGAAAACATGGCGACTACCGATGCCTTGACCGGAGTTTACAATCGCCGCTATTTCATGCTTGCTGCCGAGCAGGAGTTGCAACGCTGCCGCCGCTATCAGCACCCGATGTCACTACTGATGATTGATGTCGACCACTTCAAGAGCATTAACGACAATGGCGGCCATGCCGCCGGCGATCAGGTTTTGCGCCGGCTGGCCGAAATGCTGGTCGGCGAGCTGCGCCGTTCCGACATGATCGGCCGCTTAGGCGGTGAGGAGTTTGCCCTGCTGCTGCCAGAAACCAATCTGGCCATGGCCAGCCTGATTGCCGAACGCATCCGCAGCCGTGTCGCCGCCGCCCATTTTGGCCAGCAGGGGCAGGAGTTGCAGATCACCCTGAGCTTGGGGCTGGCCGAAGCCGGTGGCGAGATCACCAGCCTGCAGACGTTGATGGAGCGTGCCGATAAACGGATGTACCGGGCCAAACAGCTGGGACGTAACCGCGTGGTCAGCCACGCCGACAGCTGAGGACAACGGGCCTCACTTCACAACAGATGAAAGCGGCGAAATAGCCAGAACTCCAAGGCCATCATCACCACCAGCAGGCCACAGAGGATCTCGAAGGCCAGCGGATGAGCAGCCCCCGGAATGCCACCAAGGTTGACCCCGAGCAGGCCGGTCACTGCGGTCAACGGCATAAAGATCACCGTTACCATCGACAGCAGGTACATGTTGCGGTTGAGGCGCTCGGCCAGCTGGTGGCTCAGTTGATCATGAAGCAGGGTCGCCCGTTCAGTCAGGGCCGCCAGATCTTCCACCTGACGGGCCACATCATCAACCAGATTGCGCAGCATCGCCCCATCGCGCTCGCTCAGCCAGGTCGGCTGGGCCGCCAGCAGTTTGCTCAAGGCCACCTGTTGCGGATGGATGTAGCGGCGCAAGGTCACCAGTTTGCTGCGCTGACGGCTGACCGCCACCATGGCGTGGCGAACATGGCGTTCCCCCGACACAGTCTCACGGGCATCGAACGCCGCTTCGATAGCATCGGTAACCCGATCCATGGGGCCATTGAGATTCTCAATCAGGGCCAGCAGCAGCCCACCGATATGGTCGGCTCCCCGCCCCTCTTCATAGCGCTGGCGCACCGCGCGAATGCTCGACAACGAGCGCTTGCGCAGGGTGATCAGGCAACGCGGGGTGATCCACAGCCGCAGCGACACCATCTCATGGTGGCCATGGCCATCAGTGGCGTTGACCCCGCGCAGGATCAGCATCACCCCATCACCGTAAAGCTCCATGCGTGGCCGGGTGTCTTCATCGAGCAGGCCATTGACCGCCGCCTCCGGCACCTGGGCCACCCGCTGCAGCCATTCTTCCAGCCCCGGCGCGGCGCGATCCAGATGGAGCCATAGCGGCTCTGACGGCAACTCGCGGCTCAGCTCCGATGGCTGCCACTGGCGGCCACTGCCACCGATCTGCCAGGCCGCCACCACCGCGTCACGAAAATCGCCCATTGCCCCACTCCCTGCCCTAGCTGCCATAAACAGACAAGCCGGCATGATGCCGGCCTGTCAGGTCAACAGACGACCACTGTGGCCAATCAAACCCCCAGCGAACGCTCACCACGGGCGATGCCGGAGACTCCGGAACGCACCGTCTCGACAATCTCGGTGACATCGCGCACCGCATCGATGAAGGCATCCAGCTTGTCGCTGGGGCCGGTCAGCTGCACGGTGTAGATGGTCGGGGTGACGTCGACGATCTGGCCACGGAAGATATCGGCGGTACGCTTGATCTCTTCACGCTTGGCGCCTTGGGCGCGCAGCTTGATCAGCATCAGTTCGCGCTCGATGTGCGGCCCTTCGGTCAGGTCGGTGATCTTGAGCACATCCACCAGCTTGTTGACCTGCTTGGTGATCTGCTCCAGCACCCGTTCATCACCACGGGTGGTGATGGTGATGCGCGACAGACTCTCATCCTGGGTCGGGGCCACCGTCAGGGTTTCAATGTTGTAACCACGCTGAGAGAAGAGGCCGACAATGCGCGACAGGGCACCGGCTTCGTTTTCCAGCAAAATCGACAGAATACGGCGCATCA
The DNA here is from genome assembly GCA_017425245.1 of Gammaproteobacteria bacterium. Lineage (GTDB taxonomy): Bacteria > Pseudomonadota > Gammaproteobacteria > Enterobacterales > Neiellaceae > RGIG665. Next base: position 2,843 of record JAFOOX010000031.1, on the reverse strand, counting down.
GGTTCTCTCCGTCTTGGACAGGTACATGTCATCCATCGCCCCGAACTTAATATGCATCGGGTAGACATGCTCCGCCTGATCAACCTGAATATCCATGAAAACCAACCGGTTGGTCATGGCGAAGGCTTCGCTCATTGCCCGCTCCAGATCGGCCGGATCACTCACCCGCATACCGACATGGCCATAGGCCTCGGCCAGCTTGACGAAGTCAGGCATCGACTCCATGTAGGATTGGCTGTGGCGGTTGGAATAGAACATGTCCTGCCACTGCTTGACCATGCCCAGCTGGGCATTGTTAAGGCTGATGATCTTGATCGGCAGCCCATACTGCAGACAGGTCGACAGCTCCTGAATATTCATCTGGATCGAGCCATCACCCGTGACACAGGCCACCACCGCCTCCGGGAACGCCTTCTGCACCCCCATTGCCGCCGGCAGGCCGAAGCCCATGGTGCCGAGACCACCAGAGTTGATCCAGCGTCGCGGCTTGGCGAACGGATAGTAGAGCGCGGCGAACATCTGGTGCTGGCCCACGTCTGACGTGATATAGGCATCGCCCTGGGTGATCTTGTAGAGGGTTTCAATCACCTTTTGCGGCTTGATGGTCTCAGTGCTGTCGGTGTACGTCAGGCACTTACGCGCCCGCCAGTTGTTGATGGTCTGCCACCATTCACCCAGCGCCGCCTCGTTGGGGCGCACCGGGTGGGCTTCCAGCTCATCGAGCATCTGCTGCAGCACATGGTCCACCGAACCCACGATCGGCACATGGGCGGTGACCGTCTTCGAGATCGACGTCGGATCGATGTCGATGTGGAGGATGGTGGCCTGCGGGCAGAACTTGGCAACGTTGTTGGTCACCCGGTCATCAAAACGGGCACCAACGGCGAGAATGCAGTCACTGTTGTGCATAGCCTTGTTGGCCTCAAAGGTACCATGCATACCGAGCATGCCCAGCGACTGCTTGTGGGTACCCGGGAAGGCGCCCAGCCCCATCAGGGTACAAGTGACCGGCATCCCCAGCAGCTCGGCAAAACGGGTCACCAGCGGCGCCGCATCACAGGCGATGGCGCCACCGCCGACGTAGATCACTGGGCGCTTGGCGGCCAACAGGGTCTCCAGCGCCTTCTTGATCTGACGGCCATGGCCCTTCACCGTCGGGTTATAGCTGCGCAATTTGATGTCGCGCGGCAGGTGATAGGGGAACTTGAGTGCCGGATTCTGGGTGTCTTTGGGCAGGTCGACCACCACCGGACCAGGGCGACCGGTAGCAGCAATATAGAACGCCTTGGCAATGGCCGCCGGAATCTCCTCGGCCTTCTTGCACAGGAAACTGTGTTTCACGATCGGGCGTGAGCAGCCGATCATATCGTTTTCCTGAAAGGCGTCGTTACCGATGAGGTAAGTGGGTACGTTGCCCGACAGCACCACCAGCGGCACTGAATCCATATAGGCGGTGGCAATGCCAGTCAGGGTATTGGTGGCGCCAGGACCGGAGGTCACCAGACAGACACCCACCTTGCCGGTCGCCCGCGAATAGGCGTCAGCGGCGTGCACTGCGGCCTGCTCATGGCGTACCAAGATGTGCTCAATGTCGCCGTGCTGGAACAGGGCATCATAGATGTCCAACACCGAGCCGCCGGGGTAACCGAAAATGTGTTTGATCCCAAGGTCAGAAAGGCTCTGGCACACCATCTGCGCGCCGGACAGCATCAACTGGCCCTGGCCCGCCTGGTCACTGCGTGGCGTTTTTGTCATTGTCAATACCCGCCCAAAAGATAGAACCGGACTAAAAGTACATCCGCGCTTACGGACCTGACAGCCTCCAAGATTGCCCAACCACTGTCAACCGCCGGTTTTGGGGGTTATTCGCCTTTTTTGGCATGGCTCAAAAGCTCGTGGAATGGCGGCCCGCAGGCCTTGACGAAAGTGGCTACGGTGACCGCCACAACCGGCCGTATTGCTCTGCTTGCTGCTTGCTGCTTGCTGCTTGCATCTCGCATCTCGCATCTCGCATCTGAGATTGCCGCTGCGCTACCAGCGTTAAGACAAATCGCGTGGCGATTTGATAAGAGCGCCGACTGGCCGGCGCTGGGCCTTAGATGCCCGCTGCGCGGGCCAATGCGGCTGCGCCGCCGCAGAGCGAGGTTGCCCACCTCGCGCAGCTGTTTTGAGAGCGCCGCTACGCGGCAGTAGATGCGGCTGCGCCGCTGCAGAGCAGGGTTTCGCCCATGCATGACGAGCAGGAGGAGGGTGGCCGGCCCCTCCTCCTGCACCTCCAACCGGCCCGGTAGAGCAGCGCTGTCGCTAGCCGTGGCCTGTTCTGGAGCTGCTGGCAGGCCGCTCGACGGCACATCCTTGTGCCGGGCTCGCTCTTGGCAACCTCCTGTTGCCTCGACCTGCCACCAGCCCCAATGCCGAATCTGGCTGCTGTGTGAGCGTGGCGCTGCTCAAACGGGTTGGGCCAAACAGCACGCCATACCTGGCAGGTGAGTCTCGCTTTCCCCCTTGATCACCGCCCGCACGGCGCTGGCTAACCCGCGACCAGCCGGGCGAAGGGGGTGAGTCGCCTGGACGGCGACGAAAGCCACTAAGGCACAGGGATGTGACTTTGTGGCGACCCCGTAGCCCGGCAGAACAATCGTCAGTAATAGATGGTGGTGATCTCGGGGGCCGCCGGTGGGTGCAGGGAGGCCGGGCGGGACCGGTCTTCCTGCCCGTCGCGCGGGCGCGGAAGCCCGCATCCGGGCGCCGCAGGCGCATCTGCTGCCACGGCGCAGCCGCAGTCGCGTGCAGCCGGAGAATCGACAACGCAGTTGGCAATATCGGTACTCTCCGCCCCTTCG
>JAFOOX010000030.1 GCA_017425245.1 Gammaproteobacteria bacterium | reverse complement strand
CCAGGCCGAGGTGATCGAGGTTACGGATGGCGATGCGGGGAGCGGGCATGATGGGCGACCTGCAAAAAGCAGTAATAGATCAAAACAGCCGATCGCCGTCAAGCCCCGGAAATGGGAAAATCAGGTGCGGAATGACGGTTTCAACTCACCTTATGTCGCCAATATTCTATTGGCAATGGTGGGTTGCGCGCCTCACTGCCGGTACAAGTTCAGCATTCAGTAACCTTCTTACAGGCATAAAAAAGCCCCTGCATTGATGCAGGGGCTTAGGCAGAAACTGATCCGCAGGCGGGCTTTAGATTAGCCGCCGTTACCAGCCATAACCACTACAACCCGGTCGTCACCCTTGACGCGGCTAAAGGTGTAGGGGGCTTCGCTGATCAGGGTATGCTGGCCGCTGCCAATGGCTGTATGGCGATTGCGGAATTGGCCAAGCTTCTGCCAGTGAGCCAGCAGGGCTGCATACTCGGGCTTATTGAGATCCGCCCAGTTCATGTAAGAGCGGGTGCCCTGCATCTTGTCTGAACCAAAGGCGCCCATCTTGCGGCCTGTTTCGTCACCATAGAAGATCTGAACGCCACCCGGCAGCATCAGGAATGGGGCGGCAATCTGCTTCTGCTTGGTCAGATCATTCTTCGCCGAGCGGTCAATGAACAGCGAGGTGTCATGGCTGGAGATATAACTCAGCACGTTGAACTCTGGGTCGTTGTTCACCTTGGCGGCATAGTCACTAAAGGTTGCTTCGGCGTTGGTAATACACTGCAGCGCCTTGGGGCCATCCTTCACCTGATAGGTGAAGTTGATAATGGAGTCCAAGTCTCCCTTGCTAAAGTAGGGGCTTTTGCTGACGTCGTGGCCCCAAACTTCGGCAGTCATCCAGAACGGTGCGTCGTCCACTTTCAGCTGCGGATTCTTCGCCTTCCATTCGGCCAGTGCCTTCTCGCCTGCTGCTTTCAGTGCGGCAATACTCTCCATCTCGATATGCTTTGCGGTGTCGAGGCGGAAGCCGTCAATGCCATAGTTGCGCACCCAGTCGGTTAACCAGGTAACCAGATAATCACGCACAGTGGCATTGGCCATGTATTTGGCGTTGGTGTCTGGCTTGTTCTTGAGGAACGGTGGAAGGTCAACGTATGCCTTGGATTCGGTCATAAAGTCAGGCAGATAGGCAAGCATCATGGTTAGATCATTGCGGCCTGGCTTTTTATGGCCAGCGATGTCGGTGCGGATCCAGTCACGCCCCCACCAGGTATCAGCCCATACCGAATTGCCATAATCGACAAAATTATTAAAGGAGTGCCAGTTCTCACCTGCCCCGGGTTGCCAGTCAGTCCAGTTGGATACGCCCAGGATCTCCTCGATTGGCTTATCAAACTCCTGCAGAGCACCGAACTTGAACTTCTGCATATCGGCCAAGGTGGCGTAGCCGGTATGGTTCATGACCACATCCATGACCACGCGAATACCGCGCTTGTGGGCGGCATCAACAAAGGCCTTGAACTCGGCTTCTGTCCCAACGTTCTGGTCAATTTTAGTGAAATCAAGCGCATAGTAGCCATGATAGGCATAATGCTTGAAGTCACCTCGAATCCCGCCCCCCGTCCAACCGTGGATCTGTTCATAAGGTGCGGTGATCCAGACAGCATTGATGCCCAGCGCTTCGAGGTAGTCCAGTTTCTCGGTCAGCCCTTTGATATCGCCACCGTGGAAAGTGCCGATCTCCTCTTTACCGTCCTTGCTGCGGCCATAGCTGTTGTCATTGGCGGGGTTACCGTTATGAAAACGGTCGATCATGACAAAATAGACGGTGGCGTTATCCCAGCTGAAGGCCGCCGGCTGATGATTGGCGCTTTCAAGTAGCAGCAGACCGCCACTTTCGGCGGCAGGCGTCAGGGTAACCTTGCCGTCCTGAACCGTGACCGTTTGCCCCGAATAATAGTCTCTGACTACTTCACCATCGCGGAAGGTAGCACCAACATTGGCGGTGACCGGGCCTCCTTCGTAGTTGGGGCAACTGCCGGCAACGCTAGTGGTGCCGGCGGTGCCTGCCGCAGCCGCCGTGGCGGCGCCGCCTTCCACCGGGCTGATGGTCAGGTCGTAGAGTTCGCTGACGTTGCGCTCTAGGCGGAATTCGTACTCGCCGCTTTCGGCGATTTTGATGCGGAAGTTGTAGTGGGCATTACAGTTACGCGCGCTGACTGGCACTCCCAGCTTGGCCGCTTGCGGATCTGAGGCGCCGTAGTCGCTGCCGCACATGAAAGAACCATCGGAAATACGGAATTGCTGTTCACCCTTGCCCAGCTTTATCCGGGTGACGTAGCCGCGCTCCTCTTCGACCATTTCCGCATCAATGCGCATACCATCAGTGGTGACTTTGTAGAGATAGATACCGCTAGAGGCTAGCGGTTGGGTGTCATCGCTATTGCAACCGGCAATAGCAGCGATGATGGCAACACATAAGGTTGTGGTACGAAAAGAGTGGAGCATGGATATTCCTGTTCTTGTGCCTAGGTACTGCTTAAAAGGCGGTCAAAATTCAAACATAAGCGCGGTCCAAGCGCTAGATTACCTGAAAAAAAAGGATTTACTGTGGTCGCCATCACTTGCTGGCGATTTACTCGGACGGTTGTACTGCGAGCATCTTCACGCCTTTACCAGCCGGGCAACCACCTTGCTGATCCGCATTGCGGCAACCTCCAGCAGCGGCAACTCCTGAGCAAGCGACAAGCGCAGGCACTGCCGAGCGTGATGCCAGGGGCGCGTACGGCCCGGACAGAAGTGGTGGCCAGGCACGGCCAGTACCCCCTCTGCTACCAGGCTGCGATAAAGCTGGTCGCTGTCAAATCCCATATCCTCAAACCATAGCCAGAGAAAGAAGGTGCCATGGCCACGATGGATGGCGAAACGTGGGTCAGCGATCAGGTCGGTTAACCAGAGCCTCATTTGCTGCTGGTGTCGATGGTAGTAAGGGGTTATTAGCTGTTGACACCAGCGGTCAATTCCACCATCGGCAAACAGCGGCGTTGCCAGGGCCGGGCCGATGCCGCCCGGTGCGAGCCCGGCGACTCCGGCAAAGTTGCCCAAGAGTTGAATAACCTCAGGATCAGCGATCACCATGCCGGTGCGCACTCCGGGTAACCCTAGCTTAGAGAGGCTGAGACAGGCAATCTCGCCAGGCCGCCAGCTGTACTGGCTTGGCTCAAACTGGATTGCAGGAAAGGGCTGGCCATAGGCCAGATCGAGTAGCAACGGGATTTCATGGGCCGCAGCCCTTTCTCGCAGGCGCTCGAGATCTGCGTCGCTGATCAGATGACCTGTCGGATTGGTTGGTCGTGACAGGCAGATCAGGGCGTCGTCGCCGGTTAAGGGCAAGGTTTCCAGATCAGGCTGATAACTGAAGCTATGAGGCCCCAGGCGCGTGACATGGGGCAGGTGGGCGTAAAACAGATCAGGCTCTAGGGCCAGATCGCCGTAGCCCACGTACTCTGGCACCATCGGCAGCACCACTCGTCCTTTACCCCTACCACTGCCACTGCCAGCGAGGAGATTGATCAGGGCGAAAAAGGCGCTCTGGCTACCATTGGTTATGGCAATGTGCTCGGGTGACACGGGCCAGCCTTGGCGCACCAGATAGTCGGCCAGCGTGCGGCGAAAGCGGTCACTGCCAAGCGGGCCGTCGTAGTGGCTGATCGCGTGGAGTAGGGTGCCGTCTTGCTGTGCTGCCACTAGTAGTGCGGACAGCGCCTGCTCAACGGCTGGTATGAGGGCAGGGTTACCGCCACCCAGCATGATCATATCCTCGGTCTGCGCGCCACGATTCAGGTCATCCATCAATTGGGTAATCGCTGTTGCTTGGGCAAAACGCTTGCTCAGTGACATCTGTCCCTCCACGGTTGATGCCTCAATGCTAAACAAAAGGCCCCCGCATTGCTGCGGGGGCCTGCTAAGGCTGTGATGTGAGCAATAAGGCTTAGTTGCCGCCGTTACCGGCCATCACCACTACGACGCGATCATCGCCTTTGGTGCGGCTGAATGCATAAGGCGCATCGCTTAGCTGACGATGCTCTCCAGCACCAACCGCCACGTGGCGATTACGGAACTGGCCGAGCTTCTGCCAGTGTGCCAGTAGCGCGGCGTATTCCGGCTTGTTGAGATCAGCCCAGTTCATGTCTGAACGGGTGCCCATCATTTTGTCAGAGCCGAATGGCCCCATTTTTCGGCCGCTCTCGTCGCCATAGAAGATCTGTACCCCGCCTGGCAGCATCAGGAAGGGGGCAGCGATCTGCTTCTGCTTGGTGAGGTCATTCTTGGCCGAGCGTTCCATAAACAGCGAAGTATCGTGACTGGATATGTAGCTCAGCACATTGAACTCTGGATCGCTGTTGACCTTGGCGGCGTAGCTGCTGAAGGTCTCTTCGGCATTGGTGATGCACTGCAGCGCCTTGGGACCATCTTTCACCTGGTAGGTGAAGTTGATAATGGAGTCGAGGTTGCCTTTGGTGAAGTAAGGGGTCTTGGTGACATCGTGGCCCCACACTTCGGCAGTCATCCAGAACGGTGCATCGTCGATCTTGAGCTGCGGGTTCTTGGCTTTCCACTCGGCCAGCGCTTTCTCACCGGCAGCTTTCAATGCGGTAATGCTCTCCATCTCGATATGCTTGGCGGTATCCAGGCGGAAACCATCAATGCCATAAGTGCGTACCCAGTCGGTCAGCCAGGTCACCAGATAGTCGCGCACTGTGGCATTGGGGATAAAGCGGGCATTGGTATCTGCCTTGTTCTTGAGGAACGGTGGCAAGTCGACGTAGGCGGTCGATTCGGTGATGAAGTCCGGCAGGTAGGCCAGCACCATAGTTTGATCGTTGCGGCCTGGCGCTTGATGGCCGGCGATATCGGTGCGGATCCACTGACGGCCCCACCAGCTCTCTGCCCATACCGCGTCGCCGTAATCGATGAAGCTATTAAACGAGTGCCAATTTTCGCCAGCACCGGGTTTCCAGTCGGTCCATTTGTCGACGCCCATCACTTCTGACAGTGGCTTGCCGAAATCTTGGGTGGCGCCAAAGTTGAACTCCTGCATATCGCCCAAGGTGGCATAGCCGGCATGATTCATCACCACGTCCATGACCACACGGATGCCGCGCTTGTGTGCGCCGTCAACGAAGGCTTTGAATTCAGCCTCGGTGCCCATGTTCTGGTCAATCTTGGTGAAGTCGAGCACGTAGTAACCGTGGTAGCCGTAGTGCTTGAAATCGCCGCGAACACCGCCGCCGGTCCAACCGTGGATCTGCTCGTACGGCGCGGTGATCCAGATGGCATTGACGCCCAGCGTTTCCAGGTAATCGAGCTTTTGGGTCAGACCCTTGATATCGCCGCCATGAAAGGTTGCGATCTCTTCTTGGCCGTCTTTGCTGCGGCCATAGCTGTTGTCGTTGGCCGGGTTGCCGTTAAAGAAACGGTCGGTCATGACGAAGTAGACGGTGGCATTATCCCAGCTAAAAGCGGTTGGCTTATGAACTGCGCTTTCCAGTAGCAGGATGCCGCCACTCTCGGCCGCTGGTGTTAGCGTCACCTTGCCACCCTGAACTGTGGCAGTCTGACCCGAGTAGTAATCTGTCACCACTTCGCCATCTCGGAAGGTGGGGGCGACGCTGACGGTCACTGGGCCACCGCTGTAGCTGGTGCAGGGGCCTGCGGTGGCGCTGCCGTTACTTTGGGGTTGATCGGCGCGGCTGATGGTTAGGTCAAAGATATCATTGACATTTTTTTCAAGGCGGATGACGTAGTCGGCTGGCGCCGTCACCTTGAAGCGGAAGTTATGGCGCGCATTGCAGTTAGCCGCACTGACCGGCACGTTGAGGCTCACCGTGCCGCCATCACTGGAACCAAAGTCGCTACCGCAACTGAAGCTGCTGTCAGACACCCGAAACTGATACTCACCTTTGCTCAACTGAATCTTGGCGACGTATGCTCCATCTTCCTCGTTCATCTGGGTTTCGGCCCGCCAGCCTTCACCTGTCGCGTGGTACAGATACAGCTGATTGTCGAGGGGGGATGAGTCGTCGCTGCTGCAGCCAACCATGGCTGCGAGGATGGCGCTGGTCAGCGCGGCGGTGCGGAAACACTGAAGCATGGTCCTTCCTGTTCTCCAGAGAGTGCGGCTAGAAGATGGCCCAAAATAAAACGCCAGCCCGAAGGCTGGCGCTAGATTACATCAAAAAATCGTTTTACTGAGCTTTTTCAACGTAGGCTTCGATCACTTCTTTGCTGGTGTCGATGTAGAACGTATAGACACCGCTCTCGGTCGGAGTGAACTTGAAGTTTTCGAACACGGAGTTGCAGTTCACTTTAACGCGCTTACCGATCTCCATCACTTCATCTTCCTTGCCCAGGAAGCCGCAGTTGGCACCAGAGGACCAGCCAGCGTCAGCAAATTTGAAATCGTAAGGATTGCCGTCGGCCATCAGTTCGGCAGAGGCGTAGTACAGGTTGTCACCGGCTTTCTTGAGCTTGAATTCTTCCTCAGCATCCCACCAGGTGAACACACCGCGGACATACATGAATTCGCTCAGGTCGCGCTTACCGCCGGCACCACCAGCACAGCCGGTAGCCAGGGCCGCAGCGGCCAGAGTTACGAAAAGCAGTTTCTTGAACATAACGACGTTCCCTAAACAATATTGTTGTGGATATCCAGCTAGCCTTTCCCTTATGCCGCCGCCGGCTAGTTACCGCGAACGTTTGAGGGGCCGGGGATTTATAACAAAAAGGATCCTGTGGAAAGGTGACGTACTGCAAACTTTTGGGGGTGGCGAGCACTGTGGTCGCCACCCCTTTGATCAGGCTTGCAGAAGGGAAATATCAGCTACCTCGAGGAACAGCTGGCGCAGCGCCTTGAGCAGGGCCAGGCGGTTGGTGCGGACGTTGCCATCCTCGACCATCACCATCACCTCATCGAAGAAGCGATCCACTTCCGGCCTTAGCGCTGCCAGGCGGGCCATGGCTGCGCTGTAGTCGCCACTGGCGAATAGCGGCGCGACCTCAGCCTGGGCAGCGATCAGGGCGGTATGCAGTGCGGTTTCGGCACCGTCGGCCAACAGGCTGTCATCAATCTGTTCAGCAATGGCACTCCCTGCCCTGTCTAGCAGGTTACCGACGCGCTTGTTAGCGGCGGCCAAGGCAGCAGCTTCGCTGCGCTCGCGGAAGCTGCTGATGGCGCGCACCCGCCGATCAAAATCCAGCGGCCGGGTGGGGCGGCGGGCGAGTACGGCCTGAATCGCGTCCACTGCCATCCCTTCATCCTGATACCAGGCACGGAAGCGACCGAGCAGGAACTCCACCACCTGTTCCACTGCACTGGCGTCGGTGAGACGGTTGGAGTAACCCTGTGCCGCGACGCCAGCTAGTTCAGCCAGATCCAGCGGCAGCTTGAGCTCGACCATGATACGGAGCACGCCCAGCGCGGCACGGCGCAGGGCAAAGGGATCCTTGTCGCCTTTGGGAGCCTGGCCGATGCCGAAGATGCCGACCAGAGTATCGAGCTTGTCAGCGATGGCCACGGCGGCGCCAATGGGGCTAGCCGGCAGGCGATCGCCGGCGAAGCGTGGCAGATACTGCTCAAACAGCGCAGTAGCGACCGCCTCGCCTTCGCCATCCAGACGGGCATAGTGCATGCCCATGGTGCCCTGGGTGTCGGGGAACTCCATCACCATGTTGCTCATCAGATCGGCCTTGGCCAGCAGACCGGCGCGAGCGGCTGCGGCGCTGTCGGCCCCTAGCTGAGTGGCGATGTGGCTGGCCAGCGCACTGATGCGCCGCGTTTTGTCGCCGAGTGATCCCAGTTGCTGCTGGAAGGTGACCGTATCGAGGGAGTCCAGACGGGCCGCCAGCGGCTGCTTGCGGTCAGTGAGGAAGAAAAATTCGGCGTCGGTCAGACGCGGACGCACCACTTTTTCGTTGCCGCTGATCACCTGTGATGGATCGGCGCTGTCGATATTGGTGACGAAGATGAAACGGTTACGCAGCTTGCCGTGGTTGTCGGTGAGCGGGAAGTAGCGCTGGTTATCCTTCATGGTGCTGATCAACGGCTCGGGCGGCACCGCGAGGAAGCGCTCTTCGAAGCTGCCGACCAGGGTGACCGGCCACTCCACCAGTGCGGTGACCTCTTCCAGCAGATCCTCGTCGATGGTGACCATGCCGCTCTCCATGCGCGCCGCCGCTTCCACCTGGGTGCGGATCATCGCCTTGCGCCGCTCAAAATCGGCGATCACCTTGCCCTGTTGCTCGAGCAATTGGTCGTAGTGGTCGGCGTGGTCGAGGGTCAGTGGCTGCAAACAGTGGAAGCGGTGACCACGAATGATGCGATCACTGCTCAGACCGAGCACGCTGCCGGGCAGCAGTTCGCTGCCGTAAACCAGAGTCAGGGTGTGTACCGGGCGGATAAATTCGGCATCGCTACTTCCCCAGCGCATTGGCTTGGCAATCGGCAGTTTGGCGAGGGCGCTGGCCAGCATCTCGGGTACCAGTTCAGCCACCGAACGACCACGCACGGTGGCATGGTGGACCAGCCATTCGCCCTTGTCGGTCTTGAGGCGCTGGGCCTCGGCGACGCTGATGCCGTTGCTGCGGGCCCAGCCTTCAGCCGCTGGCGTCGGCTGGCCATCGGCGGTGAAGGCGCCAGCGACGGCCGGGCCCCGCTTCTCGACCACTTTGTCGGCCTGGCTGGAGGCCAGCGCTTTGATCAGCAGTGCCAGCCGCCGTGGGCTGGCGCGCCACGCCAGGCCGTCATGGGCCAGCTCGGCCTTGGCCAGCTCGGCGCCAAAGTTGTCGCGTAGCGCTTCGGCCAGGCGGCGCAGGGATTTCGGTGGCAGCTCTTCGGTGCCGAGTTCAATCAACAGATTGGCAGTAGTCATGACAGCTCCGATATCAGCGCGCGCAGAGCGGGAAGCCGAGGGCTTCACGGGCGGCGTAGTAGGCTTCGGCACAGGCTTTGGCGAGGGCGCGCACGCGCAGGATGTAGCGCTGGCGCTCGGTCACCGAGATGGCATGGCGGGCGTCGAGCAGGTTGAAGGCGTGGGAGGCCTTCATCACCTGCTCGTAGGCCGGCAGCGGCAGGCCGAGGCCGATCAGCTTCTGGCTCTCTTTTTCGCACTGGTCGAACTGGGCAAACAGCGCCGCCACATCGGCGTGCTCGAAGTTGTAGGCCGACTGTTCCACCTCGTTCTGGTGGAACACATCGCCGTAGCGCACCTTGCCCATGGGGCCGTCGGTCCACACCAGATCGAAGATCGAATCGACTCCCTGGATATACATCGCCAGCCGCTCAAGGCCGTAGGTGATCTCGCCAGTCACCGGCCGGCATTCAAGGCCGCCCACCTGCTGGAAGTAGGTGAACTGGGTCACCTCCATGCCATTGAGCCAGACTTCCCAACCCAGCCCCCAGGCGCCGAGGGTCGGCGACTCCCAGTTGTCCTCGACAAAGCGGATATCGTGAACCAGCGGATCGAAGCCGAGCAGCCGCAGCGAATCGAGGTAGAGCTCCTGGATATTGGTCGGCGATGGCTTGAGCACCACCTGAAACTGGTAGTAGTGCTGCAGGCGGTTGGGGTTTTCGCCGTAGCGACCGTCAGCCGGACGGCGACAGGGCTGGACATAGGCGGCGTTATTCGGCTCCGGGCCGAGCGAGCGCAGGAAGGTCATGGGATGGAAGGTGCCGGCACCCACCTCCATGTCCAGTGGCTGGACGATGATGCAGCCCTGACGTGCCCAGTAGTCCTGCAGCGCCAGGATCAGCCCCTGAAAGGTTTTGATGTCGTAGTTATGCATGGGATCCAACGTTTTTCCGGCGCCCGGCTGGCGCAAAATGGGCCCAAGTATATCCTCTGGCTGACGGCGAATGTAGGCTGAAAAGCGGACAAAACACGGGGTTTTATGCCAATGACGGGTGAAAATGGACGTTGTCGCTGGTGCGGAACCGATCCGTTGTATGTGGCCTATCACGACCAGGTGTGGGGGCGGGCGCAGTTTGATGGTCGCGAGCTGTTTGCCAAGCTCTGTCTCGACGGTCAGCAGGCGGGTCTCTCCTGGATCACCATTCTGCGCAAGCAGCCTAACTATGAGACGCTGTTTCACGGCTTTGACCCACTGCGTATTGCTGCCTTTGACGAACAGGATGTCGAGCGCTTGCTGCAGCAGCCGGGGATCGTCCGCAACCGCCTCAAGGTCCAGTCGATCATCCGTAACGCCCGGGCGCTACTGGCTTATGAGGCCGCAGGCGGCGACTTCGCGGCGCTGCTCTGGTCATTCACCGGCGGGCGCCAGCTTGATGGTCAGTGTCAGCCGGAGGGTCCTTTCGCGGCGACCAGCCCCGACTCGGACGCCATGTCCAAGGCGTTGAAAAAGCTCGGCTTCAATTTTGTCGGCTCAACCATCTGCTACGCCTTCATGCAGGCGGTGGGGATGGTCAATGACCACCTCACCACCTGCCCGGCCTATGCCGCCTGCCGCTGGGATGGTCAGTTTGAACCGGCCTTGGCCTTGCTCGGCGGTGGCGTTTCGAAATAGAGCGGTGGCCGCTGTTGGGGCTGCGGCAGCAGCTTGTTGAGGGTGGTGGCATCGAGGATCTCGCCGCCGATGATGGTGTAACGCACCTTCTCGGTGGCGCGGATGTCGGTCAGCGGGTTGCCGTTGATGACGATAAGATCTGCCAGCTTGCCCTCCTCGACGCTGCCCAGATGCTCATCCAGTCCCAGGCTGGCTGCCGGATTGCGGGTGGCGGTGGCCAATGCCGCCAGTGGTTCCATGCCCCCTTGGGCAAAGCCCCAGATCTCCCAGTGGGCGCCCAACCCCTCACGCTCGCCGTGGGCGCCGATGTTCACCTTCACCCCCCAGTCATGCAGGGCTTTGGCCTCGCGGGCGACCTTGATGTGATGGTAGTCCTCTTCCGGCGCCAGCATCTGGCGACGAGCCACGGGCAGCAGTTCGTCACGGGGAACCAGCGACCCCAGCCGCGGGTGGTTGGCTACATCGCTGTGGCCGTACCAGTAGAGGTCACCACTGATACCGCCGTAGGCAACGTTGAGAGTGGGAGTATAGGCGGTGGCGCTGTCACTGAAGAATTGCCTTACATCGGCATAAAGATGGGCGAGTGGCAGTGCGTGCTCGATGGTGGTGTGACCATCGGCGATCATGGTCAGGTTGTGCTGCAGCAGCGAGCCACCCTCGGGCACCACCATGACGTTATGCAGGCGGGCGGCAGCGATCACCTGCTGACGCTGATCGCGGCGCGGCAGGTTATAGCTTTTGACCGTAAAGGCACCAAAGGCCTTCTGGCGGGTCACATGGCGTTCGGCGTCGGCCAGGCTATCGATGGTCACGGTCGCGCCGGCCACCTTGGCGCCATAGAGAATGGTGCCGGTGGAGAAGATACGCGGTGCCAGGATCTTGCCAGCCTTCTGCAGTTCGCTGGCGGCAAACACCATGGCGGTGTCATTCGACGGATCGTGAATGGTGGTGACGCCAAAGGCCAGATGAGCCAAGTTGCGCCAGTTCTGCTGCGGAATGATGCTGTCGCTACCTTGGCGCACATGGGCGTGGGCGTCGATCAGCCCCGGCATCAGGGTGGCACCACGAATGTCGAACTTGACCGCTCCTTCAGGAATGCTGATCGCGGTGCGGGGCCCTACGGCCGTTATGCGGTCGCCTTTGATCACCACCACGCCGTCATCGATCACCTCATCATCGACCATGGTGATGATGCGACCGCCCACCAGAGCGATGGTGCTGGCCGGCTTGGCGGTGGGCGCCATCATGCTGATATAGCTACCCTTGGCCGGGGTAGCGGTGGGGCTTGGGGCGCTGCCGACGGAGGCACGGAACAGCTCTGGTCCCAGACTCCAGAACAGCGTTTTGCCATCGCCACTCCAGCTCAAATTGGCGCCGCTTTGCTGCGACAGCCGGGTAACCGGGGTTTGTGGCTCTTTGCGATCCAGGCTGAGAGGGCTGACTGCTTCCATAAAGGGGGTGACAAACACCGAGAAGTCATCGACGAAGCCGAGCTGGCGGCCATCCGGCGACAGGAGCAGCTGGCTGGCCAGCTCACTGCGATAGTGGATTTTGCGCTGTTGGCCGTGGCGATCGACCGACACCAGCGCCTGCTGCTTGTCGTCTTTGTCGGTGAAATAGATGCGCTGGTTGTCGCCGCCGAAGTGAGGTTCCCAGCCGCTGCGCGTCAGCCGCTGGGGTGTGCCGCCGTTGAGTTCCAGCAGGTAGATCCCTGACCACAGCGACCAATCGCGGGGCAGCAGATTGCTGCCACTGAGTTTGCGATAGACCACGCTCTGACCATCGGGGCTGAAGGCTGGCTCCACATACTTGCCCGGTTCGCTGCTGAGCAGCGTCTCTTTGCCGCTGGCGATATCGAGCAGACGCAGGCTGCCCTGTTCGCGATCCTGCCAGGTGGTGAACAGCAACTGGCGGCCATCGCGGCTCCAGCTGGGGTGCAGCTCGAAACGTTCGTCATTGCTGGTCAGGCGGCGCGGTTTGCCATGGGGCAGTTCTTTCAACCACAGGTTGCCCAAGGCTTCAAACACCAGCTTGTCGCCCGCCGGGCTGACGGCGGCAAAACGCAGGGCCTTGACCTCGAACTGGGGCGGCGCCAGTTGCTGACGGAAACGCAGGGCCTGAGTCATGGTGCGGCTGTCATCCACCTGAAAGGGGATGAGTGCCTTGCTGCGATTGTCGAGATTGATGCTGTTGAGGCGGCCGCCCGCCCAGTAATAGAGGCTGTCGCCAGCCGGGTTCCAGGCCATATGGGGATAGAGGCCGTGAATCGCCCAGGTCTCCTGCAGATCATGGTCGAGCTGATCGTCCAGCAGCCGCTGGCGACCGCTGACCAGATCGAACAGGTAGAGGGCGGTCTTGCCCTGATTGCGGCCGACAAAGGCCAGATAGCGCTCATCAGGCGACGGCGTCGGGCGGACGGCGCCGCCCACCCGCTCGATCAACCGCTCGCGCTCGCCGGTTAACCGATCAAGCCGTTCGATGGCATAGATGCCACCCGCCCGATGGGGGTCGCGGCTGTACTCAAAAGTATCGCCGGGGGTGATGTCGCGGCTGTAATAAAGGTAACGACCATCGGGGCTGAACGCGGGCTCGCCGATATCTTTCTGGTCGTTGTCGCGGGTGACCAGCGGGGTGCCGCTGCCGCCATTGCGGTGGTAGAGCCAGATCTCGCCAGCACCGAGTGAGCGGTTGGCGGTGAAGTGCTTGCGTACTGCCAGTGACTCGCCATCCGGGCTCCAGCTTGGGCTGTTGACCAGCCTCAGGGTCTCGGCGCTCACCGCCTGCAGCTTGCGCGACTCCAGCTCCATCAGCCACAGGTTGTCGCCGCCGCCGCGATCGGAGGTAAAGGCGATGTGGCGGCCATCGGGTGAGAAGCGCGGCTGCATGTCCCAGGCCAGGCCGCTGGTCAGTTTTTCAGCAATGCCGCCCTTAACCGGTAACAGGTAGAGGTCGCCCAGCAGATCGAACACCAGCTGTTCGCCATCGGGGCTGACATCCAGGCTCATCCAGGTGCCTTCAGTGACGGCGATCGCCACCTCCGAAAAGATGCCGGGTGGCTGCTCTACCGACCAGGGCTGGTCAGCTGCGGAGGCTGGCAGGGCCAGCAACAGGGGTAACAGGAGGCGAGGTAACGACATAACAGAACTTCCCTGAATTGGCATTAGCGTGGCTATGGCCAGCGATCACCCGGCGATTCTAACCACCTTTGCGGATCAGGTAACGATAGGGCGCACCGGTGGTCTCACTGGCCAGCAGCTGGTGGTCAAGAAATCGGCAAAAGGCAGGGATGTCGCGGGTGGTGGCAGGATCATCGGCTACCACCAGCAGCGTTCCGCCGCTGGCCATGGCGCGCACCGTTTTGCGCACCAGCATGACTGGTTCGGGGCAGCGCAGACCACAGGTATCGAGCTGGTGCTCGGCCTGCCACTCAGGCATGGGCGACTGCAACCTCGCTGACCGGGGCGCAGGTGTAACGATTGCGCCCGGCATGTTTGGAGAAGTAGAGCGCTTCATCGGCGCGGGTCACCAGCTTCTCGTGGCTGGGTACATCGGCACGTAGTTCGGCCACGCCGAGACTGATGGTGACCGGTAGTAGTTGCCCCTCGTAGATAAAGCGGTGCTCTTCAATCAGCGCCCGCAGCCGCTCGGCCACTAATGCTGCCGCCTGAATCGGGGTGTCCGGCAGCAGCACGCCGAACTCTTCGCCACCGTAACGGCCGATCAAGTCGGCGGTGCGCAGGGTCTGTTTGATCAGGCCGGCTGTGGTGAACAGCACATAGTCACCGGCCTGATGGCCGTAACCATCGTTAAGCAGCTTGAACTTGTCGAGGTCAAACAGGATCAGCGACATGGCCGCACTGCTGCGTTGGCAGCGGCAGAATTCGGTGCGCAGCCGCTCTTCCCAGTAACGGCGGTTAGCGACTTGGGTCAGACCGTCGGTGCGGCTGCTCTGCTCCAGTGCGGCCATGGTGGTGTTCAGCTGTTGCTGGAAGTAGCAGACGTCGGTGGCGTCGTCGATGATGATGGCCACGTGAGTTACTTTCTTGCCGCCATCCTGATGCAGCGGCATGAAGGAGACGTTCTGGGCCATGTACTCACTGTCGGTGGTGATTGGCCGGCTGTGGGGCAACAGGAACAGATGCCGGCGCTGCTCCCAGCTGCTGAACGTGGGCGTACCTAGCTGCAGTACCCCCTGCAATTTGCGGCTGAGCGCTGCTTTGGGCAGTTCGGGGAAGGCCTCGAACAAGGGTTTGCCGAGAATATCGGCCTGGCCGCGACCACTGTGGATCTGCAGGAAGCGGTTCCAATAGCGGATCACCAGCGCCTCATCAACGACGATGACGCCGCTGTTGAGGTGGTTGAGAATATCGGTTGCCAGCGCCTCTGCCATCAGAACTCGGCCAAGATACGATCAATCACTGCTTTCAGCGTCTCCAAGGCCGAACCGGGCACCAGTAGCACCATGTCGCAGTTGAAGCTGTGGTCAACCACCTTGTAGCTGATCTTGACTTTGAGAGCATATTCCCAGTTGAACGACCGCTCCTGCAGATGTTCGGCCAGCTTCCGCTCGCCCAGCATCACCACCCGTGGTGCGCTATAGCTGAAACTGGTTTCCAGCTGTTCGGCAAAGCCTTCAAGGAAGGTGGTGGTGAGAATGGAGCTGATGTCGGTCAGCTGTTCGGTATGGGTGACTTCGTCATCGGTGTAGCCCAGTAGTTCGGCGATGCCATCGGCATTGATCTTGCTATAAATCAGCAGCGCTTCGCCACGGATCCCTTCGCTGCCGGAGAACCCCTGACTGACCAGACTGACCGCTTCGTCGTTATAGTTGCCGGCCAGAAGTCCAGTGATCTCGGCTGTGCCAACAAGGGCAATAGCCGGTACCTGGATCTCGACAAAGGTGCCGAGATAGCGGGCCAGCTTGTCACTGGCCTGCCCCATGGAGACGTTGATCAACTCCTGCAGGCAGTCCCGTTGATCTTCAGTGATGGTCTGGCTGCTCATAAGAACCCGAATTTGTGCAGGATTTCAGTCAGCTTGTCGGTGTTGACCGGCTTGTGGATGAACTCCATGGCGCCGAGATCCATCACCCGCCGTTTCATCTCTGGCTGAATATCAGCAGAGATCACAATCACGAATACTTCCAGCTTTTCCGCCTTGATCGCTTCGAGCACGCCGGGGCCATCCAGCTCCGGCATGGTCAGATCAAGAAATAGCAGGGCAAACCGCTGACTGCGCAGTTTTTCGAGACATTCGACGCCATTGGTGGCAAAGGTCACTTCGACTGGCCACCCTTCAGGCAGGCTGCGCACCACCTGTTTGCGCGCCATGGCCGAATCGTCACAAACAAGAACGGGTAACGACATGCACCATCCTGTTTCACATTCAATCGATCTTGAGCGGCGCCCACAGAGGCGCAAGGCCCGTTACTACTGAGGTTTTATAGCACAGCGCTATTGGCCAGACCTAGAGTGGCAGAGGCTGGGCTGTGGCTTTGTGACCGCGGTTGGGATTTCGGTGGGGCTGAAAGTGGGGCGGCCTTGGGGCCGCCCCAAGCATGCTTAGCTGCGTTCGATGATGGTGGTAATGCCCTGACCGAGGCCGATGCACATGGTGGCCAGGCCGAACTGCAGGTCACGCCCCTCCAGCAGGTGGAGCAAGGTGGTGGTAATGCGCGCCCCAGAGCAACCCAGCGGGTGACCAAGGGCGATGGCGCCACCATTGAGGTTGACCTTGTCGTCCATCACCTCCAGCAACCCGAGATCCTTGACGCAAGGCAGGGCTTGGGCGGCGAAAGCTTCGTTCAGCTCTACCAGATCGATATCGGCCAGAGTCAGGCCGGCAGCCTTGAGCGCTCGTCGACTGGCCGCGACCGGGCCGTAGCCCATGGTCGAGGGATCACAGCCGGTGACGGCCAACGAACGGATGCGGGCGCGGATTGGCAGCTCCAGTTCGCGCGCTCGCTGCTCTGACATCACCAGCATTGCCGCAGCACCGTCAGATAGTGCCGACGAGCTGCCGGCGGTGACGGTGCCGTTAACCGGATCAAAAGCCGGCTTGAGTTGGGCCAGGGTTTCGATCGTGGTCTCGGGGCGGATCACCTCGTCGTGTTTGACCAGGGTCAGGGCGCCATCGGCGTCGTGGCCGGTCATGGCCAGAATCTCGCGGTCAAAGGCGCCGCTGAGGGTAGCGGCGTGGGCGCGTTGATGGCTGCGGGCGGCAAAGGCATCCTGGGCTTCGCGACTGATGCCATGCAGGCGGCCGAGCAGTTCGGCGGTCAGCCCCATGGAGCCAGCGGCGCGGGCCACCGTAGTGGCCAGACCGGGGTGGAAATCGACGCCGTGGGTCATAGGCACATGGCCCATATGCTCGACGCCACCAATCAGGTAGGCGTCGCCGAGACCAGCACTGATGCGGGCGACGGCATCATGCAGGGCCTGCATCGACGAACCGCACAGCCGGTTGACGGTGGTCGCGGGCACCGAGTGGGGAATGCTAGCCAGCAGTGCGGCATTGCGGCCGATATTGAACCCCTGTTCCAGCGTCTGCTGGACGCAGCCCCAGATCACATCGTCCAGCGTCGCTGGCGCCAGCGCCGGGTTGCGGGCCAGCAGCGCCTGCATCAGTCGCGCCGACAGATCTTCGGCGCGGGTATGGCGAAACACGCCACCTTTGGAGCGCCCCATGGGGGAGCGCAGACAATCGACAATAACAGCCTGATTCATGGTGTGGTCCCCCGCTTAGCGCGAATAGAAGGTGCGGTAGCTGTCGGCCATCTCCAGCAGCAGCTTGGGCGGCTGATAGAGGGGGCCGAGGTGCGCCAGCGCCTGAGCTTGGGCCAGATAGGCGGCGATGCCGGTCTGATCCAGATAGCGGAACACGCCGCCGCGGAACGGCGGAAAGCCGAGGCCATAAAGCAGGGCAATGTCGCCATCGGCCGGCGAGGCGATGATCTGCTCCTCCAGACAGCGCACTGTCTCGTTGATCATCGGCACCATCAGTCGGGCGATAACGGTGGCGGCATCCGGTAGCTGCCCCGAGACTGTCCCGAGCAGTGCCAGCGCCGCCGGATCCGCCTGTTTCAGCGGCTTGCCTTTCTTGTCCGGCTGGTAGGCGTAAAAGCCGAGGCCATTTTTCTGGCCGAAGCGTTTGGCGGCGACCATGCGGGCGATGGCATTGTCGCTACTGGCCGCCATCCGCTCCGGGTAGCCGGCGGCCATCACCGCCTGAGCATGGTGAGCAGTGTCGAGGCCAACCACATCGAGCAGCAGCGCCGGCCCCATCGGCCAGCCAAACTGTTTCTCCATGATGGCGTCAATTTTGGCGAAGTCGGCCCCTTCACCCACCAGCTGGGTGAAGCCGGCAAAGTAGGGAAAGAGCACGCGATTGACGAAAAAGCCGGGGCAATCGTTGACCACGATGGCGGTCTTGCCCATCTGTCCGGCCCAGCCAACTACGGCGGCGATGGCGGCGTCGCTACTGTGCGGACCACGGATCACCTCGACCAGCGGCATGCGGTGGACCGGGTTGAAAAAGTGCATGCCGCAGAAGCGCTCAGGCTGACGCAGGGCCGACGCCAGCTCGCCCACGGGGATGGTGGAGGTGTTGGTGGCGATCACACAGTTATCGCTCACTACCGCTTCAACCTCAGTTAAAACCTGACGCTTGATGTCAGCGCGTTCGACTACCGCTTCCACCACCAGCTGGCTGTTGGTCAGGCTGTGGTAGTGCAGGGTGGGCTCAATCCGGCCCAGAATTTTGGCCATTTCGGCGGCGCTCATGCGCCCCTTGTTGACCCTGCCGAGCAGATGTTTGCCAGCTTCGTTCATGCCCAGTTCGAGTGCCGCATCGCGGATATCTTTCATCACCATGCGGGTGCCTTTAAGCGCCCCTTGGTAGGCGATGCCGCCACCCATGATGCCGGCTCCCAGCACGGCCGCATGATCCGTGCGCGGCGCCAGTTTGCTGGCCTGTTTCATCTTGGCCTTGACCTGCTGCTCGGCCAGAAACACCCCGACCAGGGCTTCGGCCACGGGTGATTGAGCGAGGCCGACAAAGGCCTGGGCTTCGATGGCCAGGGCGCCAGCGCGGTCGCAATCGGCGGCTGCTTCCATGGCACTGGTGGCGGCCAGCGGTGCCGGGTAGTGGCGGCCGGCCTGAGCGGCGACCATCGCCTTGCAGGTGGAAAAACTCATCAGCTTTTCGCTGCCCTTGAGGGCCAGCGGGGCCAGCTTGGGGGCGCGCTTGGCGCGCCAGTCGAGATCGCCGCTGGCCGCTTGCAGTAGCATCCGCTCACCGGCGGCAAGCAGCCTGTCGCGAGCGACTATGCCATCGATGGCGCCTACCGCCAGTGCGGCCTCGGCGTTGTTATCGCGGCCCGTGGCGATCCACTCGACAGCGTTATCCGCGCCGATCACTCGAGGTAAGCGCACACTGCCACCAAAACCCGGCATGATACCGAGCTTGGTCTCCGGCAGACCGAGTTTGAGGTCAGGGCTGGCGAGGCGGTAATCGGTGGCCAGTACCAGTTCGCAGCCGCCACCCAGGGCAAAACCGTTGATGGCGGCCAGCGTCGGGAAGGGCAGATCTTCAAGCTGATTGAAGATGGCGTTGGCCCGTGCCAGCCAGCCGAGCAGTTCTTCTTGAGGCAGGCGGAATAGGCCGAGGAACTCGGTGATGTCAGCGCCGACCACAAAGGCCTCTTTGCTGGAGTGGATCAGCAAACCGCGGATCCCAGGGGTGTGGCTGAGGGTGGCAACAGCCTCGCCAAAAGCGGTCAGGGTATCGCGATCGAACTTGTTGACGGAGCTCGCTGCGGCCAGCACCAGCTCCGCCAGCCCTTCACTGCCGCGCCAAGCGACCTGAAGGTTGGCATGTTGATAGATCATTAAGCTTCTCCCGAAAGGTGGCTGGAGGGCTGTTGCCCTCTCTTGTTACTGGTCCAACCAGAGCATCAGTGTGGCGGCAAAATAGCCATTTTTCAACGCTCACTTTAAACGGTCGTTTGAATGTGGCTAGGCTGGCTGTGGCAAGCGGCTGGTGTATGCTTGCTGCGGAATCAGTAGCCACGGAGATGACTGTGGATCACGCCTTGCTTTACCGCCACTACGCCGCCCATATCGCCACCCAGCAGCAGCGGGTGCGTGGCGCTCTGGCCCGTCTGGGCCTCGACTATCTGGTGATCCATTCGGGTCAGCCGCACCGCCAGTTTCTCGATGATCAGGATTACCCATTCAAAGCCAACCCTCATTTCAAGGCCTGGCTACCGCTGATTGACAGCCCCAACTGCTGGCTGATCGTCAATGGTGATGACAAGCCCAAGCTGCTGTTCTTCCAGCCACAGGATTACTGGCATGCCACGCCGCAACTGCCGCCCGCGGAAGTTAGCGATCACTTCGCGATTCAGGTGCTGACCCGCGCTGACGATGCCGCTCACTGGCTGCCACCGCTGGCCCAGGCGGCCTACATCGGTGAGGCAGTGGAGCTGGCACGGGTACTGGGGTTCTCACGCATTAACCCGGATGAAGTGCTGCACCAGCTGCACTATCTGCGCGGCTACAAGAGCGATTACGAGATTGACTGCATGACTGCCGCCAGTGCACTGGCGGTTGCCGGTCATCGGGCGGCGGCGACTGCCTTTGCCGCAGGCGCCAGCGAGTATGAGATCCATCTGGCCTATCTGGCGGCCACTGGTCACGCCGAGCCCGAGTTGCCCTATGGCAACATCATCGGCCTTAATCAGCACGGCGCTGTGCTCCATTACACCGCGCTGGAGCGTCAGCGGCCGTCATCGCGGCTCAGCTTTCTGATCGATGCCGGCGCCAGTTGCAATGGCTACGCCGCCGATATCACCCGCACCTATGCGGCCACGACGGGCACCTTTGCCGAACTGATTGCGGCGATGGATGAGCTGCAACAGCAGTTGGTGGCGGGTGTGGTGCCGGGGGCGCGCTTTGCCGACTTGCATCAGCATTGTCACCGTGGTGTGGCTCAACGACTGATCGATCACGGCTTAGCAGCCGGCAGTGTCGAGGCCTTGGTAGAACAGCGGGTGACCCATGCCTTCTTTCCCCATGGTCTTGGCCATCTGATCGGCTTGCAGGTGCATGATGTGGGCGGCCATCTGGCCGATGAGCGCGGTACGCCGGCGCCACCGCCGACGGATCATCCCTATCTGCGTCTGACCCGCACCCTGGAACCGCGGATGGTGGTGACCATTGAGCCAGGTCTCTACTTCATCGACGAACTGCTTAAAACCCTGGCGGCTGCTCCGGGTGGCAAACTGGTCAACTGGGGTAAGGTGGACCCGTTGCGTCCTTTTGGTGGCATCCGCATTGAAGATGACGTGTTGCTGCTGCGCGAACGCACCGTCAATCTGACCCGCGAACAGGGGCTGGATCAGCCGCCGGTGGTGGCATGAGTTATCTGCTGCTTTACCTCAGCCGTGAGGGGCAGACCCGGCGCATTGCCGAAGCCATTGCCAGCGAGTTGCAGCAGGCGGGCGCGGTGGCTGTGGTGCGTGAGCTGAGTCAGGTCAGCCGCGCAGAACTGGAGCAGTGTCAGCGGCTGGTGGTGGGGGCATCCATCCATTACGGTCATCTGCCCAAGCCGCTATACGCCTTTATTGCTGAGCACCACAGGCTGCTGGCGGCGCGCGATGGCGCCTTTTTTTGCGTCAACCTGACGGCCCGCAAGCCGGGTAAAGATACGCCCGAGGGCAGCCCCTATGTACGCACTTTCCTCAAAAAATCAGTGTGGCAGCCGCAACGGCTGGCGGTGTTCGCCGGGGCCCTGCGCTATCCGCGCTATCGCTGGTTCGACCGGCTGATGATCCGTTTCATCATGTGGTTGACCGATGGCCCCACGGATCCGCGCACTGACATCGAGTTGACCGATTGGGACAAGGTACGGGCGTTTGCCCGCACTCTGCTCAATTAACCATTACTGGCGCCAGAAACGCGGCAGCAGCAGCACGATGCAGGTGGTGACTTCGAGGCGGCCGAGCAGCATGCCGATCGACAGGATCCATTTGGCGGCATCGGGCAGTGACGAGAAGTTGCCAGCCGGGCCGATGGTGGGCCCTAAACCGGGGCCAACGTTGCAGATGGCGGTCAGTGCGCCAGTGGCAGCGGTAACAAAGTCGAGGCCAATCAGGGCTAGGCAGACGGTCATCACCGTCCAGGTCATCATGAACAGAATAAACAGCACGATCATCGAGTTGATGACGCTGTCGCTGATGGCGTTGCCGTTATAGCGGCGAGAGAAGACCCCCGCCGGGTGGATCGATTGCTTGAGATGCTGGCTGACTACCCGCAGTGCGACCTGAAAGCGAAAGATCTTGAGGCCGCCAGCGGTAGAACCGGAGCAGCCACCAACAAAGGTCAGAAAAAAGAACAGCGATACGGCGAAGCCGCCCCACACCGAATAGTCGGTGAGGGCATAGCCGGTGGTGGTGACCACCGAGATCACATTGACCAGCGCCAGGCGAAAGGCGTCCAGCCAATAGTCACCGCGCGTCAGGCTCAGCCACAACGCCAGAATGATGCTGGCATACAGGATGAACTGGAAGTAACCCACAAATTGCTCGTCGCGCAGGGCGCGCCAGTCACGGTTGGTCAGCAGACGTACCAGCAGGGTGAAGGGCATGCCACCAATAAACATAAAGAGGGCCGCTACCCAATGGGTGGCTGGCGGAAAGTTGCCTATCGAGTTGTCAGAGGTAGAGTAACCACCGGTCGCCACACTGGTCATGGCGTGGTTGACGGCATCAAACAGGTTCATGCCGGTCAGCCAGTAGGCGGCCACGCCGGCCACGGTCACCATGACGTAGATGCGCAACAGGTATTGCGTGAAGGCGGCCGTTTGGGCGACAGGTTTGTCTGACCAATCGGAGGACTCGGTGCGGAACAGCTTCATACCGCCGACGTTGAGGAAGGGCAGAATCGCTACCCCCACCACGATAAAACCGATGCCACCGACCCATTGCAGTAGTGAACGCCACAGCAACACGCTCTTGGGCATCTGATCAAGGCCAGCGAGCACCGTTGAACCGGTGGTGGTGATGCCGGACATGGTCTCAAAGAAGGCGTCGGTGTAATCCACTTCAGGAATGAACATCAGCGGCAAAGCGGCAAAGGCCGAAACCATCAGCCATACGGCGTTAGTGATCACGAACATGTCGCGCACCCGCATGGTGATCTGATCAAGGCGCCGGCGTACATCACCGGACCAGCGCAGCAGCAGGATTGCAGCCACAAAGGTGATGCCAGCTGAACGCAGAAAAGTGAAGCTCCACTCACTCTGATCGCCGAAGCCTACGGCTGCTGGCACCAGCATCAGTAACGACAGCTTGGTCAGGAACAGCCCGGTTACCAAAGCGATAAGGCGGAAGTTGATCACGCGGCAGATCCCCCAATCAGAAGAAGAAGGCGCTGGGCTGGAACAACTTCTCGATATCGCCGATGTGGCGCTTGTCGATCAGGAACAGGATCACGTGATCGTTGCTGTCGATGCGGGTGCTGTCGTGGGCGATCAGCA
This sequence comes from Gammaproteobacteria bacterium, assembly GCA_017425245.1. GTDB lineage: Bacteria > Pseudomonadota > Gammaproteobacteria > Enterobacterales > Neiellaceae > RGIG665. The sequence goes on along the minus strand of JAFOOX010000030.1, from coordinate 11,893 downwards.
CTTCGTCACCACGAACGATGGCACCGATGGTGGCTCCGGGCGGTAATTTAAGTTCCCCGACGGTGCGCCCCACCACCCGTGAGGTGGTGGCATCGCCATGGGCGATCGCCTCGATGGCTTCGGCCGCGCCACGGCGTAAGGAATAGACGTTTACCATGTCGCCACGACGTACCCGTGACAGCAGGGTAGAGACCGTTGCTTGCTGCGGACTGATGGCGATGTCGATTTGGCCACCTTGCACCAGCTCGGCGTAGATGGTTCTTTGGATCAGCACCATAGTTTTGCCCACCCCCAGCCGCTTGGCCAGCAGTGCCGACATGATGTTGGCCTCGTCGTTGTTGGTGACGGCGATGAACAGATCGGTTTCGCCGATATGTTCCTCCAGCAACAGCTCCTGATCCGAGGCATCACCACAAAACACCGTGGCGTGGCTAAGCTCGCGCGCGAGACGGTTGGCACGGTCAGCGTCACGTTCGATCAGTTTGACCTGATGGTCGCGCTCCAGTGCCTTGGCCAGCCCGAGGCCGATGTTGCCGCCACCGACGATGATGATGCGCTTGTAGTCACTCTCAAGGCGCTGCAGCTCTGCCATTACAGAGCGGATATGGCGGGTGTCAGCGACAAAGAAAACCTCGTCATCGGCCTCGATGATGGTCGTGCCCTGTGGTCGAATCGCTTTGCCGCGGCGGAAGATGGCAGCAACCCGCGTCTCCACGTCCGGCATGTGATCCTTGAGGGTGGAGAGGGCGTTGCCCACCAATGGCCCACCGTAGTAGGCCTTGACCGCTACCAGTGACACTTTGCCATCGGCAAATTCGACGACCTGCAGTGCCCCGGGGTACTCGATCAGGTTGCTGATGTACTGGGTAACCAGCTGTTCCGGTGCGATGAAATGGTCGACCGGAATCTCCTGGCTGTGAAACAGCTGGGCTTTATAACCCAGATACTCCTGTGAGCGGATGCGGGCGATCTTGGTCGGGGTATTGAACAGGGTGCTGGCCACCTGACAGGCGATCATGTTGGTTTCGTCTGAATCGGTCACCGCGATCAGCATCTCGGCGTCTTCGGCGCCGGCGTTGCGCAGCGTGGACGGGTGGGACCCCTGACCGAGCACCACCTTGAGGTCGAGCTTGTCCTTGAGCTGCTGCAGGCGGGGCAGACTGTGGTCGATGACGGTGATGTCGTTCTTTTCACCGACCAGATTCTCCGCCAGCGTAGCGCCCACCTGACCCGCGCCAATAATGATGATCTTCATGGCTGCCTTTTCCGACGCACAACGGCGCGATTATAGAGCCTTGCCCAGTAACCCGTAGAAGAATCCATCCATGTCATCTTCTCCCGGCAAACGCTGGTGCCAGGCGGCGTTTTGCTGGCCCGGCAACTGCAGCAGGCGGGCATCGACATGGCGCTCCAGAAAGGCCGCAACCTGATCGCCATTTTCGTCTGGCAGCAGCGAGCAGGTGGCATAGAGGAGAGTGCCGCCAGCTTTGAGCAGGGGCCAGAGCGCGTCGAGCAGCTGGCGCTGGGTCTCCACCAGCGGCGCCACATCGCTGTCGCGTCGCAGCCATTTGATCTCGGGGTGGCGACGGATGACGCCGGTGGCGCTACAGGGGGCATCGACCAGAATGCGGTCGAACGGCCGGCCATCCCACCAGCGCTCGGGATAACGGCCATCGCCACAGCGGATGGTGGCCTGCAGCCGCAGCCGCTGCAGGTTGTCTTCGACCCGGTCCAAACGTCCTTCATCGCAGTCGAGTGCGACCACCTCGGCCAATGCGGGTTGCAGTTCCAGCAGGTGGCTGGTCTTGCCGCCGGGGGCGGCGCAGGCATCGAGAATGCGTTCGCCCGGCTGCGGACCAAGGTAGATGGCGGCAAGTTGGGCAGCACCATCCTGAATAAACACGGCACCGTCGCTGAATCCGGGCAGTTGTTCTACCGCCATGCCACTATCCAGGGCGATGGCGCCAAAATCGGTGGGCGGTTGGTGGCCGATCTCCGCCCGCTCCAGCTGCTCGCTGTAGGCGGCGGGTGACAGCTGGCGTTGATTGGGGCGCAGCCAGATCGGTGGCTGACGGTTGTTGGCGGCGACGATCTGCGGCCAGTGCTCGGGGTAAGCGCGCTGCAGGCGTTTGAGCAGCCAGCTGGGGTGGGCGGTGGCCACCACCTCGCTGACTGGCTGCTGCTCCAGCTCCGACTGCTCACGCTGGTAGCGACGCAGCACCGCATTGACCAGCCCCTTGAGGCCTGGCGCGCGCAACAGGGCGGCAGCGGCCACAGTGGCCGCCACGGCGGCATGGGCCGGAATACGGCTGTCGCGCAGCTGCCACAGGCCAACCAGCAGCAGGAAATGGATTGGCCGGGCATCGCGGGCCAGCGGCTTCTCTAGCAGCTGGCGGCTGAGGTGGTCAAAGCGCGGCAGATCGCGCAGCACACCGAAACAGAGCTGCTGCAGCAGCGCGCGGTCGCGGCCATCGCGCAGCCGCGACTGGGCGTAGGTCAGTTCCGGGCTCAGCGCCTTGCCGCCATCGATCACCTGCCACAGCAGGCGGGCAGCGCCAGCGCGCACGTCTGCGCCCTGCACAATGTCATTCATGGCGACCATCCAATTGCTGGCCGGCCAGGAATAACTGGGGATGGCCGTTAATGATGGCGGCCAGTGGCTGGGCTTTCTTACCGGGCAGCTGCAGTTCGGTGAAACGGAGGCTGCCTTCGCCGCAGGCGATCTCCAGCCCCTGACTATCGGCCCTGAGGATGGTTGCCGCCTGGGCATTACCCTGACCAAGGCTGACGCTGGCTACCTTGATCCGCCATCCCTGATGGTCAAAGGCGGTACCGGGCCAAGGATAAAAAGCACGGATGCGCCGCTCCAGCACGACTGCGGGCAGGCGCCAGTCGAGCAGACCTTCATCCTTGCTCAGCTTGGTGGCGTAAGTCGCCAACTGGTGATCCTGAGGTTCAGCCACCAGCGTACCTTGCGGCAAGGCGGCAATGGCGTCGACCAGGGCTTGCGGGCCCAGTTGGCTGAGGGTGGCGAAAATCGAGGCACTGGTATCGCTGGCACTAATGGGGCAGCTGACCTTGAGCAGCATGGCGCCGGTGTCCAAACCCTCATCCATCTGCATGATGGTGATGCCTGTTTGTGTGTCGCCCGCTTCAATGGCGCGCTGGATCGGCGCAGCCCCGCGCCAGCGTGGCAACAGTGAGCCATGAACATTGATGCAGCCGTAGCGGGGCAGTTCGAGCACTGCTTTGGGCAGCAACAGGCCATAGGCAACCACCACCAACAGATCCGGCTGCCACGCAGCCAATGCCTGCTGGGCTTCCACTGGTTTGAGCGAGTGCGGCTGGGCCAGTGGCAGAGCATGTTGTTCGGCCAGTAGTTTGACCGGACTGGCGGTCAACTTTTGACCGCGGCCAGCGGGGCGATCTGGCTGGGTGAGCACGCCGACCAGCTGGTGGCCGGCGCTCAGTAGTGCCGCCAGATGGACGGCGGCAAAATCCGGGGTGCCGGCAAAAACAATGCGCAAACGGGGGATCTCCTGAGGTCACCACTAACGCGTTTTATCGCGTTCGGCTTTTTCCAGTTTCTGGCGGATACGTTGGCGCTTGAGTGGCGACAGATAGTCGACAAACAACTTGCCTTGCAGATGGTCCATCTCATGCTGGATGCATACGGCTAGCAGCCCTTCGGCTTCCAGACGGAAGGGCTTGCCATCGCGATCAAGGGCTTCGACCACAATGTGGGCGGCTCGCTCGACTGCCGCATAGTTGCCGGGTACCGACAGGCAGCCTTCTTCATAGACCTGCACGCCATCGCGTTCGATGATGCGCGGGTTGATGAATACGCGAGGCTCGCTGCCTTCGCTCGCGACATCCATCACAATAATCTGTTTGTGGATATTCACCTGCGTCGCAGCAAGGCCTATACCTTTCTCTGCGTGCATGGTTTCGAACATGTCATCGACAATTTTGCGAACTTCGTCGTTGATCTGATCCACAGGGGACGCTACGGTGCGAAGTCGCTCGTCGGGAAAGTGCAGGACGTTCATTACCGCCATAGGTTAAGGTCTTTCAGTTTCCGGCTAGACTAGAGAAAACACATTTGGATCGCGCTGTGATTTTAGCCAGAACAGGCGATAAATGACAGCAGCGGTAACCTTGCAGCAGAACCGTACTAAGGAAGGTTCCCGCGTGAAGAGTAAAGTAGTTGCCTTCGTTGCCGGCCTGTTGATGGCGGCAGGTTTGGCTTACGCCACCGAGGTTGAGTTACGGCCGGACCACCCCGAAACCTATGTGGTCCAGTCTGGCGATACCCTGTGGGACATCTCGGCCAAGTTTTTGCTCAGCCCTTGGCTGTGGCCCAAGCTGTGGCAGGCGAACCCGCAGATTGAAAACCCACACCTGATCTACCCCGGTGATGAGTTGCGACTGGTATGGGTTAATGATCCGACGACAGGGGAGGCAACGCCGACCTTGGTTAAGGATCGTGACACTACTACCCGTATCGTGAAGCTTGGCCCCAAGGTGCGGGTGAGCGAATCCAAAGCGGCCATTCCGACTATTTCGCTCAAAACTATTCAGCCTTGGTTGTTGTACGAACAGCTGGTCAGCAATGAGGACCTTGAAAAGTTGCCGTACATCGTCGGCTCCAACGAAAAGACCTCCCGTGCGGCAGCGAAGCAGACCCTCTATGCCCGCTCACCTAATGGTCGGTTACCCGCTAGCTCAGAGCTCTACGGCATTTATCGTCGCGGGGATGAGATTCGTGATCCCGAGACTGACGACCGCTTGGGCTACAAGGTGTTGCTGGTCGGGGTGGCCAGCGGCACTCCGGTTGGTGGCTTCATCCGGCTCGAGTTAACTGAGAGCAAGTTTGAAACGCGCGCTGGCGATCTGATCATGCCGATCATGGATAGCGAAGACCTGCCGATCTACTTCCAGCCGCGCAACCCTGACAACCGGGTCAAAGGCTATCTGCTGCACGCGGTGAATGAGGGACGCTACGCCGGCAAGCTGGATGTGGTGGCCATCAACCTGGGCAAGGTCAACAAGATTCAGCCGGGCCATGTGTTGGCTATTTTCCGTCCCGGTGCCGAGATCTATGACAACCCGCCCGAGACGCCCAGTTACAAAGAAGATTCGAGCATGCTGGAGCGGCTGATGATTGATTTTGAAGGCAACAAGTCGGTGCGTCTGCCAGATGAGCGCATTGGTGAGCTGATGGTGTTCAAATCCTATGATCACGTCAGCTATGCGCTAATTATGCGTGCCGACAAGCCGGCAACAGTGCTGGATATCGTTACCAACCCCTAAACACGGATTCGGCGGTGGGCCATGGATCGGCTTCACATTACCCTACTGCGCTGTTTGTTGCTGCCCCGCTTTGGTGGGGCGGCTTTTCAGCGTCTCCATCAATGCTGGCCGGCTGATCATTGGGGGGAAGCCTCGATTGCCGATCTTTGCGCCCATGGCTGGCCGTTGGCATTGGCTGAAGCCTTTGCTGCGGTTGAGCCGCCGCTGACCATCGTCGACAGCTGGTTGGCGAGTGGGGGCAGGCGCAGTGTGATGGCGCTGACCGATGATCACTACCCTTGGCTATTGCGCCATATTCAGTCACCGCCGCTGCTGCTGTTTGTTGATGGTGATGCTGGCCAGCTGAGCCGGCCACAACTGGCGGTGGTTGGCAGCCGGCAACCCGCGCCACCGGCAGCCAGCTGGCTGCGCCAGCAGATGCCGGCACTGGCGGCGGCCGGTCTGGCCATCACCTCAGGTTTGGCGCGCGGTATTGACGGTGTCGCCCATGAGGCCGCGTTGGCGACTGGTGCCCCGACCATTGCGGTGATGGGGACCGGCCCCGATCTCATCTACCCTGCCGTTCATCGCCGGCTGGCTGCCGCTATCACCGAACAGGGGGCTCTGGTCAGCGAATTTTTGCCGGGCGCGGCTGCCAATACCGATCACTTTCCGAGGCGTAACCGCATCATCAGTGGTCTGGCTCGCGGGGTGCTGGTGGTGGCCGCTGCTGAGCGTTCTGGCTCGCTGATTACGGCGCGCATGGCCGCTGAACAGGGGCGTGATGTGTTTGCTGTGCCGGGGGCACCTGGCAACCCGCTGGCGGCCGGTTGTAACCGATTAATTCAGGAGGGGGCTAAACTCGTCGCTTGCGCGGACGATATAACTGATGAGTGGGGGCTGTCGCCGTTATTGCCGGTCACCGCCAGTAAACCGAAAACGGCGTTGCCAATACCCGCTTTGTTGGATAGTGTTGGAGATGAGCCGACACCTGTCGATCTCATCGCTGTCCGCAGCGGATTGTCGGTCGCCAAGGTGCTCGAAGGGTTATTGGAACTTGAGCTGTGCGGTGCCATCACCGCAGTACCCGGTGGGTTTCAGCGACTGAGGAGGACGGATCATGTTTGATATCCTCATGTACCTGTTCGAAAACTACATCCACAGCGATGTAGAAGCGCTGGTCGACCAGGACGAACTCACCGCCGAGTTGGGTCGTGCCGGTTTTCACAAAGAAGAGATCTACAAGGCTTTGTCGTGGATGGAGCGTCTTGCCGATCTGCAGGAAAGTGACGCCAAGCCCTATCTAATGAGCGACAATCACCCGTCAACGCGGTTCTATACCGCTGACGAGATGGTGCGCCTTGATGTCGACTGCCGTGGCTTCCTGCTGTTCCTCGAACAGATCAAGGTGCTCGACAGCCATACCCGCGAGATGGTGATCGACCGGGTGATGGAACTCGAGATCGAAGAGTTCAGCCTCGACGACCTCAAGTGGGTGGTGCTGATGGTGCTGTTCAATGTACCGGGACGCGAAGGTGCTTATTCGCAGATGGAAGATCTGCTGTTCGAAGTCGCCGACGGCTACCTGCACTGAGTCATGAGCGGGATCGACGCCACACTCTTTCCCGCCCACCAGCAACAACCGGAGCCCTGCCCTCAGTGTGGAGAGCCGTTGTTGATCAGACGCAGCAAATCGGGCCTGTTCCTTGGCTGCAGCAGTTACCCCCACTGTGATTACCGCAAGCCGCTGGCCAGTCAGGAGCATCAGGTGGTCAAGCCGCTTGACGCCCCCTGTCCCGAATGCGGTCAGCCGCTGGCGGTGCGTCAGGGGCGCTTCGGTCTGTTCATCGCCTGCAGCGCCTATCCCGCCTGTCACTATCACACCAGCCCCGCCGAGGGCAGCGATGGCGGCCAGCCTTGTCCGCTGTGTGCCGATGGTCGACTGGTCAGCCGCATCAGTCGTTACGGCAAGAAGTTTTGGAGCTGTAACCGTTATCCCGATTGCAGCGCCAGCCTCAAAGGTGAGCCGCTTGCCGGCCCCTGCCCAGACTGTGGTGCGCCAACGCTGGAAAGTCGCCGTCAGGGTGGCAAGCTGCGCCCCGCCTGCATTCGACCCGGATGCGGCTATCTGGGTGAGCCTCTATAATCCGCAGCTCAGTTGCAGCCGGAGTAGCAGCCATGGTCCCTGTTGATGAAGCACTGAATGCCGCTCTGATGGCGGTGCGTCAGGCCGGAGTGATTGTTTACGCCACCGAAGGGGTGCTGGGTTTGGGCTGCGATCCTGGCTGCCTGAGCGCCGTGGAGCGGATCCTGACCATCAAGCAGCGCGATCCGGCCAAAGGGCTGATCCTGATCGCCGCTGATTACAGCCAGTTGTTGCCCTGGGTTGACGACAGCGCCATCGCCATTGAGCAGCGATCCGCTGTGTTCAGCCGCTGGCCCGGGCCGGTGACTTGGCTACTTCCTGCACGAACCGACGTGTCGCGGCTGTTGCGTGGGGATTTTGCCACCATTGCGGTGCGGGTGACCAATCACCCCCAAGTGGTGGCACTCTGCCGTCAGTTGGGCCATCCGCTGGTCTCCACCAGCGCCAACATCGGCGGAGAACCTGCCCCGGCCAGCTTTGCCGAGCTCGATCCGCGCGTGGCGGCAGCGGTGGATTATTGTCTGGCGGGGCAAACACTTGGTCGTCAGGGCCCCAGCACCATCCTGCGCCTTGATGGGGTGGCTATTCGCGAGGGTGGGGCATGAGTGTTGATGTGGCGGCGGTGAAGGCGTGGTTACTGCAGTTGCAGGACCAGATCTGTGGCGCACTGAGCGCTGCTGATGCTCGCAGTCAGTTTGTTGAGGATCGCTGGCAGCGGCCTGAGGGGGGGGGCGGCCGTACCCGGGTGCTGGCGGATGGCGCCCTGTTCGAGCAGGCAGGGGTTAACTTTTCCCATGTGCAGGGCGGGGCGTTACCGGCCAGTGCCACTGCCGCTCGACCGCAACTGGCCGGGGCGGCTTTTGAGGCGATGGGGGTGTCGCTGGTCGTTCATCCGCATAGCCCCTATCTGCCCACCTCGCACGCCAACGTCCGCTTCTTTATCGCCACGCCGGCCGAGGGTGAACCGGTCTGGTGGTTTGGTGGTGGTTTCGATCTCACCCCCTACTATCCCTTTGCGGAGGATGTAGTGGATTGGCATCGCGTTGCCGAGCAGGCCTGTGCCCCGTTTGGTCATGGTGTCTATGCGGAGTTCAAACAGTGGTGTGATCGTTACTTCCATCTGCGCCATCGTGATGAAGGACGTGGGGTGGGCGGCCTGTTTTTTGACGATCTCAATCGCTGGTCATTTGATCGCTGTTTCGCGCTGACTCGGGCGGTGGGCGATGCTTATCTGGCGGCTTATCTGCCGATCATTGAACGACGCCGGGGGATGGCCTGGGGTGAGGTGGAGCGCCAGTTCCAGCTCTATCGCCGCGGTCGCTACGTGGAGTTCAATCTGGTTTACGACCGCGGCACCTTGTTCGGGTTGCAGAGTGGCGGCCGAACAGAGTCGATCCTGATGTCACTGCCGCCGCTGGTACGCTGGCAATATGGTTATCAGCCAGCCGTCGGCAGCCGTGAAGCACAGCTAAGCCGTTACCTTCAGCCGCGCGACTGGTTGGCGGATGTGAGCGACCTACCTTACTGACGCAGCAAGCTCCGCACTGGCAGAGCTTGGTCATCAATCGTCGAAGTCGTCGCCGCCACTGTCATCGGCAAAGCTGACCTCTTCACCTGCAGCCTGCTTGGTCTTGCCGAACAAGGTGTAAAATTTCTTGTTGGTGGTGCGCTTGATGTACTTGATCCACACCTTTTCGATGGCGGTGGTCGCCTCGCTCTCACCACGGGCAACCTCGACAAACTGGCTCTCTTCAGCTGAAGCCGGCTGCTGCATGCCTTCAGCCAGGGCGCGCAGAGCTGCACCATGCTTTTCCAACAGCGCTGCTTCGGCGGTAGTGAAGTCACCACTGCGGGCAAAACCGCGCGGGTAGTTCTTGTCGTCGTAGAATTTCTTGGCAGCCTTGAAGCTTTCGTTTGCCATCCGCGTGCACTCTCCTCAGGGCTCAACATCATTCTCGGGCCCGGCTGTGCCGAGCCGCCGCATTAAATAGCGGCTTGCCCCCGTTGCGTAAACCAAAAAAAACTTCATATATTGACAAAAATTTTTCAACGGAGTGGTGATGGATACCGATCTGCTACGCACTTTCCTTACCGTGCAGCGCACCCGCCACTTTGCTCAAGCGGCGGAACAGCTCTATATCACCCCCTCGGCGGTCAGTTTTCGCATCCGCCAGTTAGAGACAGAGCTGGGGGTTAGCCTGTTCCATCGCCGCCGTAGCAACATTCAGCTAACCGCCGCTGGCGAGCGTTTGGTCGCCCATGCGGAGGCGTTGCTGGCTGGCTGGCAGCAAGCCAAAGCTGCAGTTGGCGGGGTGGCGGCCAGCCATCTGCGCATTACGCTAGCAACACCATCGTTCTTGCCTGAGTTGTTGAACCGTGGTGCAGGCGCCCTTTTGCCTTTTGCTCATGAGCACTGCCTGACCATTGACTGGCAGCCTGTATCGCCATCTCCCCTGCGGGCCCTGCGTGAGGGGCGCACCGATTTGCTGATTGCTGGTGATATCGAAGAGGATCAAGGGTTGGCCACATTAGCCTTGATCCGCCTCGACTGGCACTGGTTTGGTCAAGGTGCCAACCTGCCTCATCTATATGTAGAAGGAGGGGATGTCGCTTGGTTTGCGGCTGAACCTGCGTCTTGGTGTTGGCGTGGCCTTTCCTTTGCTGCTGCTCTGGCGCTGGTGGCCGACGGTAAGGGCGCTGCGCTGCTGCCCGTACCACTGGTACCTGAAGCAATGGCCACGTTAAAGTTGCCAGCTCTGCCGGGTCAGGTTCAGCAGTGGCGAGCGTGGTGGCGCCAAGACCATGAGCAGGCGCTATTGTTGGGCCGCATTGCCGAGCTCTTATTACCCAATCACTCATGATCTCTCAGCCAAGGATTTGTCATGCTGCGTTTCGCCGTTTTCGGTAATCCCATTGCCCACTCCAAGTCGCCCTTTATCCATGGCCTGTTTGCTCGTCAGACCGGCATTGAGCTGGATTATCAGGCGCTGCTCGCCCCTCTGGATGGTTTTGCTGCTGCGCTCGACCAGTTTTGGCAGGACGGCGGGCGCGGCGCCAATGTCACTCTGCCGTTCAAGGAGCAGGCTTTTGCCCTGGCCGACCGCCTGAGTGAGCGGTCGCGGGCGGCCGGTGCCGTCAACACCCTGATGCGTGAGGACAATGGCCAGATCCTCGGTGATAACACTGACGGTGCCGGGTTGGTGGGTGATCTGCTGGCTAATCAGGTGCCGATCAAGGATAAGCGGGTGGTGATCATCGGCGCCGGTGGTGCGGTGCGTGGGGTGGTGCTGCCGTTGCTACGCCAGGGGGTCGCCAGCATCTATATCGCCAATCGTACCGCCAGCAAGGCAGAGACACTGGCCGCCCTGTTTGCGGGCGGCGGCAAGGTGAGTGGCGGCGGGCTGGAATCGCTGATCGCCGAGCCGGTTGATCTGCTGATCAATGGCAGTTCAGCCAGCCTGCAGGGAGAGGTGCTCCCCTTACCTGCTGGTCTGGTGGGAGCGGACAGCGTGGCCTATGACATGGCCTACGGTCGGGGGCCCACCGCTTTTATGCAGTGGGCGGCAAACACAGGAGCCGGTTTGTGCCTGGACGGGCTGGGCATGCTGGTCGGCCAAGCCGCCGAGAGCTTTGCCCTGTGGCATGGCATCCGTCCGGGCACGGGTCAGGTGCTGCGCGAGCTGCGCCGCAATCTGGCTGCTTAAGCCTGAAGCTCTGCCAGATACTCATCTTTAAGTACAACATAGTTAAGCGCTGACTGAGTCAGAAACGCTCGTTCGGACTCGGTCAGCGGCCGCGCCTCGACGGCCGGTGCGCCGCGATAGAGATAGCCGGAGCGCAGCCGTTTGCCGGGCGAGACCAAACTGCCTGCAGCCAGCAATACCTCATCCTCAATAACGGCGCCGTCGAGCACGATCGCGCCCATACCGATCAGCACCCGGTTGCCGATGGTGCAGCCATGCAGCATCGCCTTGTGGCCTACGGTGACATCATCGCCGATGATCAGGGGCCAGCCAGCGGGTGGATTACCGGCATGACGGGTTACATGCAGCACGCTGCCATCCTGAATATTGGTGCGGGCGCCAATACGAATGTGGTTAACGTCGCCACGGGCCGCAACCAGCGGCCAGACGCTGCTGTCATCGCCTAATTGAATGTCGCCAACCAGTTGCGCCGACGGGTCGATATAAGTGCGGGCCCCGCAGTGTGGAAAAAATGAGCGATATGGACGTAGCATCGACAGCTCCTGTTGTTATTTTCGCCAGCTTAATCAATTTTCGCGAAATGGGTCACAAAGGCTTTGACAGTAGCATCGCCCTCGCTAGAATGCGCCCCACTTCGACGGGCTAGCCGAGAGGCGCTTAGAAGAAGGGTTGTGAGAGGCGAAAAGGCCGCTTGACAACGAGGTTAGCGACAGTAGAATGCGCGCCTCACGACGAAGCGCTGATGCGACTT
>JAFOOX010000029.1 GCA_017425245.1 Gammaproteobacteria bacterium | reverse complement strand
TTCATCTGCTGCCACGCAGTGGCAAATCAGCAGCGGCGCAGCCGCCATCACCGCGCAGCGGTCACAAACAACAGGCGCCGCAGGCGTGACCACCGCGTAGCGGTACACAACAATCAGCGCCGCAGCCGCATCGCCAACGCAGTTGGCATCTCCATGCCTTGGTCAGCGCCAACGACTGGCGCTACCCCCTAGCCCTTGTCCGCCAGCATCAACTCGCGGATTAACGACACCGGGGCGCTGCCGTAACTCAAAAACTGGTTGTGGAAGGACTTGAGGTTGAACGCCTCGCCCTGCTTGGCTTTGAGCTCCTCGCGAAACGCATAGATCGCCTGATAGCCGCTGAAATAGCTGGCCAGCTGCACCTGGCTTAGGGTGGCGCGGCGCCATTTGCCCTTGGCTTCCGCCTCCTCCTGGAAGGCTTCATCCATCAGCAGCGCCAGCCCATCGGCTTCGCTCAACCCCTGCACATGCAGCTCGTAATCGAGGATGGTGTTGACCACCGCGCGCAGGTTCCATTTGTAATACATCAGCCACAGCTCCGGCTGCTGCTTGCCATAGCCCTGTTCCAGCATCATCCGTTCGCTGTAGACCGCCCAGCCTTCGATCATGGCGCCGTTGCCAAACAGCGCCTTGACCAGACTGGGCGAGCGGTTGGCGTGGATCAGCTGGGTGTAATGGCCGGGGATCGCCTCATGGATGTTGAGGATCTGCATGGTGTAGCGGTTGTACTCACGCAGGTGGCTCTGCTGCAGTTCGGGCGCCATGGCGGTGACCGGCGACACGTTGTAATAGGTGTTGGCGCTGCTGGCGAAAGGCCCGGGCGCTTCGATGGAGGCCACCGAGAAACCGCGCTGATACTCGGGGGTTTCTCGCACCACCAGTGGTTTGTTGGGGTCGACATCCATCAACTGATGGTCAATGACAAAGGCTTGCAGCTCGGGGATCTGGGCCTGAACCTCGGCGACAAAACCTTCGGGGGTGGCGTGGGTGTCGGCCACCTTGGCCAGCACTGCCCGGATGCGCGCCTTGGGTTCTGCCGGCTGCGGCGTATCGGCCAGATACTGCGGCCAGAGGGCGATGGCCAGCCGGTCCATCTCGGCGTGCAGCCGGGCTTTCTCAGCCAAAGCGCGCTCATGGATCGCCTTGCCGCTGAAATCGGCGTTGATATCCAAGGCGAACTTCTGTTCATAGAGCGCGTCACCGATGCGGAAGTCACGGGCCTGCCCGGCTTCCAGCGCCGGCAGCTGCGCTTCCAGCGCGCTGATATAGCCCGTTACCGCCTGCTGGGCGGCGCTGTTGCGCGCGTTCAGGCTGCTCTTGGCATCGTTACTCAGGGTCGATTCAGCAATCGCCTTGGCCAGCGGGCCAGTCAACAGGCTCAGCACGCCACGATGCTGCTCGATGGCCAGGCGGGTCTGCGGTAACGCCGGCCGGTTGAGATTGGCCTGGGCCGCCTGATAGTAGGCCGGCACCCGCTGCAGCCGCTCGCCGATGGCGGTGAGGCGCTGGTCGATGGGGGCGTAATCGGTGCCGAGGATCAGATCGATGGCGCTGGCGATGTTGTAGCGCGACGGGTCCCATTCATGGTCGCGAAACTGTTCGCGGTACCACTGGCTGGCGTTAAGCTGGTTGTCGAGGATCGCCCAGTCACCGCGATTGGTGGCGTTGAGGCGGGCCGGGTCAAAGCTGTCGAGCCTGGCCCGCTGCTCATGCTCAAATGCGGCCACCGCCCCCAGCTGGCCCTGATCCAGCACCGTCAGCTGATTGGCAAACTCATAGCGGCCGGCGAACAGCGCCGCTTCCGGCCATAGCCGCCAATAGGCGTCGAGATACTGCTGCTTGTACTGGTCGAAGGCCAGATTGATATCGGCAGCGGCGGTGGCTGGCGATTCAGTAGCCGGAGCGGCCACACTGCGGGCTGACGAAGTCGCCGCCGGCTCACACCCGGCCACCATCAGTGCCACGGCCAGCGCCGCGATTGTCATGCTGTTGCTCATACCCTGCCCCTGTCGCAATGAAGGCCACAGCTTAAAGGCGGCTGTGCGGCCATACCACCGAGCCATGGCTGTGTGGTCAGAGGCTAAGTGGCAACCAAAGTGGCCACAGGGGATTAGCGCACCCCACAACAGTTATGCGCTAGCGCACCGCTTTCAGCACCACAAACTTGGGGGTGGCGGCAATGGTGGTGCAGTTGCCGAACAGCTCCTGCAACCGCACGTGATAACCCAGATGGCGGTTGGCCACCAGCCACAGTTCGCCACCGCTGACCAGCGCCCGCTGGGCCTGCTGGAACATGCGCCGGGCGATGTAATCACCCACCACCTGCTGCTGATGAAACGGCGGGTTGCACAGCACCCGGTCGAGGCTGGCGGCCGGCTGCCCTTCCAGCCCGTCGCTGGCGCGGATCGTCACTGGCCGCTCGCCCAGCGCCGCCTGCCAGTTGTCGCGAGCCGACTGCAACGCCATGTAGGATTCATCGACCAGGGTCAGCTCGGCCTCGGGGTTGGTCAGGGCATAGCAGATGGCCAGAATGCCGTTGCCGCAGCCAAGGTCAGCGACCCGCAGCGCCCCCCGCTCACTCGGCAGATGGGGCAAGAACGCCCGGGTACCAATATCCAGCCCCTCGCGGCAGAAGACGTTGGCATGGTTGACCAGGGTCAGCGCCGGCTGATCCAGCTGGTAACAACTGGGATAAGGCGAGAGCGGCTGCGGCCGGGGTTCTGGCGTGGCCCACAACAGCCGCGCTTTTTTCACCGCCAGCGACGCCTGCAGCGGGCCGATGTAGCGCGCCATCAGCTCACCGGCGGCGCGCGGCAGATGCTTGATCATCGCCCCGGCCACCACCCGCGCCCCCGGCGCCAGCTGGCCATGCAGGCGGATCAGCTGCTCTTCAAACAGCGCCAGGGTCTTGGGTACCCGCATCAGCACCCAATCAAAGGGGCCGGCCAGCGCCTCGTTGGCCGGCACAAAACTGACGGCGTCGGCGGCCAGGCCGGCGCGGGCCAGATTGTCCTGCAGCGCCTGATAAGCGAGATGAGAATCGCCAGTTGAGACCACCCGGGCGTGGCCCGCCAGACTGACCGCCAGCGCGCCGAAGCTGTCATTCACCACCAGCACCCGGCTACCAGCCGCCAACTCAAGGCGAGCGGCCTCGGCCAGCAGGTACTCGTCGGCGGCATCAAAGGGCTGCAGTGGCTCGTGGTGGCGCAGTGGCCGACGGCTGAGCTCGAAGGTGCCCCAGGGGCAGACAAAACTGTGCATGGTGATGACCCCGGCAAACGCTAGCGGCGGCAGTATGCCTGTGGCGCCGCCCCTTTGCAGCTCAGTAATGAATGCCGTTGTCGTAGTAAGCATTCGGCGTCAGGGCCATGAAAAACACCGCGATATCCCGCGCCTCGCCAGCATGACGCAGGGCATCGGTGATGAGCTGGGCAAAGCGGTCCTGCACCTCCTGCGGCCGTGGAAACCACAGCACCTGCACCATCGGCTCCGGCATCAGTCGCTGGCCGTCGAAGACGAAGGGGTTGGTGAGCAGTTCCAGGGTGAAGTTATCGCGGCTGGTGGTCACCAGCGCCGCCAACTGATCCACCAGCGGCTGGCTGATGGCACACAGAGTCGCTTCATCAACGCCACGAAAACGCAGGTGGGGCATGGGCACTCCTTTGACAAAGGCAAGCTCGGAAAGCGATCAGGGCGCCCGCAGGCGCCCTGTTCAACCACGATGGCAACGCCCTGCGGCGCTACCTCCTTCATTCAGAAACTCGGTTCGCGGCTCAAGCGTACCACCGCCCGGCGGTTCTTGGCGCGGTCGAGCACCGTGTAGTTGGGGGCAATATGGCGCTTTTCACCATGGCCTTGGGCCAGGATCCGCGACTCCTCCACCCCCGCCTGCTTGAGCCTATCGGCAATGGTGGCGGCGCGCTGCTCCGACAGCTGCTGGTTCATCCAGCGGCCACCGTAACTGTCGGCATAGGCATCAACCAGCAGCAGATCGACGCTTTTGTCCTCTTGCAGATACTCGGTGATCATCGCCAGCTTACGCTTGGATTCTAGGGTCAGCTCGGTTGACTGCAGTTCATAGGTGAGGACGCTGGTGGCGATATCTTCAAAGGCGAACGGCAGCAGCTGGCTGACACAGCCGAGAAACTGGTCGTAAACCGGGCGGAACTTGACCGAACTGAGGGCCACAGCCACCTGATCGCGGCTGTTAAGGTAATCGCTATAGAAAAAGGTCGGCTGCCAGCCTTTTTCCAACTCGGTCAGCATCTGCCACACCACCTTGTCCTGCAGCGAGCCGTTGAACTGGCGGTAGAGGGTCATGGCGCCGAGGCTGTCCGCCATTTCGCCGGGGCGCCAGCGCGGCGGCACGCTGAGCAGATCGGCGTTGCTCTTGCGGGTGGCGGCAACGCGCATGTCGAGGGTAAAGGCGACGTTGGTGATCTTCCCCGCCTGACTGACAAAATGGGCGTCGCCAAAGCGCGGAATGGCATGGCTAACCCGGCATTCAAGACGGGTGGCCGTGTCCAGCTTCCACTGCGAATCACTGAGGCCGGCGCCATACTGGCGCACCGCAGCCAGTGTCGGCCACGCCAGCATCATCATCATCAACACGCCGATGCGCATACAAACCTCTCCCGGGAATCGCCTTCATCCTGTTATCGGCAGTGCCCGTCAAACCTTGAGGGTGGGAACTCATCTTCCCCTTTGCCATAATGCCGGCTCTTTCCCTTAAGCCAGAATCATCCTGTTGTATCAGCTTAGTCAGCGTTTCCGCGGCTTCTACCCGGTAATCATCGATATCGAGACCGCCGGCTTCAATGCCACCACCGATGCCCTGCTGCAGATTGCTGCCGTCACCCTGACCATGGATGAGCAGGGGCTGCTCAGCCCGGCCACCCGTATCGGTTTTGAGGTGGCCCCCTTTGCCGGCGCCAATCTCAACCCGTCTTCACTGGCCTTTATCGGCATCGATCCCAGCGATCCGGCCCGCCAAGCAATAGCGGTAGCGGAAGCGGAAGCACTCAACGCCATCTTTAAACTGGTGCGCGAAGGAATGAAAAGCAGCGGCTGCCACCGTGCGGTGATGGTTGCTCACAATCCTGCCTTCGACAATGCGTTTCTCAATGCCGCCAGCGAGCGGGCCAAGGTTAAACGCAGCCCTTTCCACCCGTTCGCCACCTTCGACACCGCCACCCTGGCCGGTCTGGCGTTTGGTCAGACGGTACTGCACAAGGCTTGCCAGGCGGCCAGCATCCCCTTTGATGCCAGCCGCGCCCATAACGCCTTGTATGATGCCGAACAGACGGCGGCGCTGTTTTGCCATATCGTCAACCAGTGGCAGAGCTTTGCCGGTTGGCCGGCCACCGCCACCGGCAACAACAACGACAGTGATGACAGCCAGAAGGAATCCACCTCGTGACCCTCTCCTCGCTTGTCCTGACGCTGGCGCTAGTGCTCTTGGCCAGCGGTTACAGCGCCGTGTTTTATGGCAGCCTGATTGGCCTCATCACCACCTTGGGCACCCGCCGCTGGCTGGGTGCACTGGTGGCAGTGGCCGGCTTTGTCCTGTTTCCCGTGGCCGCGCTCTATTACTGGCGCAGCGGTGAAGCGTTCGCCTACCCCACCCGGCTACTGACCATTGGTTCAGTGGCGGTGGCTGGCGCCTTGGTGATCGGGGCCATCGCCCTGTTCGTGCTGCAGTAATCTGAGGATTTGAACCCCCGCCGGAACCACTCCGGCGGCGGCGCAGATCAGTGGCGGCGTTCAATCCACTCAGCTGAGACGATCAATCGCCGTTGCTGACGGGCGGTAAAAAGCCACCCCGCCCTTGCCGGCACTCTTGACGCTGTACATGGCATCATCGGCATGGCTCAACAGGGCTTCAACTTCTTGCCCGTCCTGCGGGAAGAAGGCGATGCCGATGCTGGCCCCCAGCACAAAACTGTCATCACCCAGCTGAAATGGCGCATCAAACAGGGCAATCACCTTGCGCGCCACCTGCTCCGCCTGTTGGGGTGAGGCCACATCGTGGATCAGCACCACAAACTCATCGCCGCCGATGCGGGCCACGATATCGCTATCGCGCAGCAGCCGCCGCAGGCGTTCGGCCACCGCCGCCAGTACCCGATCTCCCACACCATGGCCAGCGCTGTCATTCACCGCCTTGAAACCATCGAGATCGATAAAGAACAGCCCCAGTTGCTCATCGTTGCGCCGCGCCAGTGCCATCGATTGGCGACAGCGCTCAAAGAACAGGGCGCGATTGGGCAAACCGGTCAAAGCATCGGTGTGGGCCATGCGCTGCAACCGTTCGCGCAGTTCGCGCTCGGCGGTGATATCACGTCCCACGGTCACGATATTGACCAGCACCCCAACCCGATCGACCACCGGCGCCACCGCCAGCGCCAGATGACGCTGACTACTGTCGCCAAGCTCAAGACTCACCTCGCCACGCCAGATCTCCCGCCGCTGCAGGGCATTGGCCACGGCATCGCTGAGCGCTAGCTGATCGTTGGTTAACAACTGCCAGAACAGCTCACCAATCAGCGCCTGGGGCGGGCGATCAAACAGCCGCGCCGCCGCGGAGTTAACGTAATCAATACGACCACTGGCATCGGCAATCAGGATCGCCTCGGCGGCCGCCTCCATCGCGACCGCCCGCTGATTCAGCGATACCTCCAACTGGTGCTGGCCGGTCACATCCACCGCCATCGACACCACCCCACAGGGGCGGCCGGAGGCGTCACGTAGCACGTCATTCATCCAAGAACAGAGCACCAGCTGGCCATCCTTACGCAGGTTCCAGTTGAGGTTGCGACAGGGCCCACGCTCGGCTTGGTTCATCACCCGGTTGACATGCTCATGCTCACCGTGGGGCACCAGAAAATCATGGATATCCTTGCCCAGTGACTCCTCACGGTTCCAGCCGAAAATCTGCTCGGCGGCGCGATTCCAGTCGCGCACCCGATAAGCGCGATCGGTGACCATGAAGGCGATGGGAGCGCTTTCATAGATCACCCGGTAATGTTCGCGGCTGGTGCGCAGGCTGCGGTTGAGCCAAATGATGTGCCCAAGTACCGACGCCACTGCCAACAATGCCAGCCCCCCGGCCAACAGCAGAGGATAGATCCAACTGTGATCGGTAACCGGTGGCTCGGCAGCGAAGAGGAAACCGTCCAGGTCAACCTCAGCGTTTAGCAACCCGGCTTCGGCATAGACATCGGCAATATGGTGCCAACGCCCCAGGTGGCTATAGCCAATTTCGACCAGCTGCGGCTGCACCAGCTGAATAGTCTCCAGCGCTTCAAACCACAGATGTTCGCGATCATGACGCTGGGAATACTGGTGATAGATCAGGTCGACCAGCTCAGCAGGGTGAGCCAGCGCATACTGCCAGCCACGCAGGCTAGCATCGCGAAAACGGCGTACCAGGTCGGGGTCACGATCAAGCAGCGCCGCACTGGTAAAGAGATTGTCACCATAACTGTCGATGCCAGCGGCAATCGGCTGAAACAGGCGGTAGGCGATGCCAAGGCGGCGAAGTTCATAGAGTTCATCTGAGATAAACACCGACATGGCGTCGATTTTACCCGTCACCAGATCGCTGGTATCGAACTTGTGCGGCTCCAGACTCACCGCATTGATATCCAGTCGTTCCCGTTTGAAGTAGGCCAGCAGCTCCGCCGATGCCTCCTCCATCATCACCCGGCGGCCGGCCAGCTCCTGGGGATAGCGAATTCCAGAATGCTCGGTAACGACCAGCGCCAGCGGCGAATGCTGAAAGATCACCCCCAGCACCACAGGCTTCAGCCCCTGTTCCAGATAGCGCAGCAGATCGCTGTTGCCAGTGCCAAAGTCAGCATCACCGCGCAACACCCGCGCCATTGAATCATCGCGGCCGTCGGACTCCAGCAGGGTGACATTCAGGCCCGCCTCACGGTAATAGCCCTTGGCGATAGCAGCGTAGTAACCGGCGAACTGAAACTGATGACGCCAGCGCAACTGGAGCGTCACATCGGTCAGGGGTTGCGGATGAGCCCGGGGATTGGGCTCAATGGCCGTCACCACCCCGCACCAGCAACAGAACAGCAGCCCCAGCCATTGGCTAATCTTCACCGATATCCTCATTCCACAGCGCCGGCTGGGCGGCAATGAAGCCGGCCATCAGAGCGATACACTCAGGATCATTCAGCAGCACGATACGACTGCCCGACTCCCGCAACCAGTCGAGGTTGCCGGCAAAATTGCTGGCCTCTCCCACCACCACAGTACCGATATTAAACTGGCGAATAAGACCACTGCAGAACCAGCAAGGCGCCAGGGTGGTGACCATGATCGTGTCGCGATAGCTGCGCTGCCGACCGGCCTTGCGAAAGGCATCGGTCTCGCCATGAATGGACGGGTCACCCTCCTGCACCCGGCGATTGCGGCCGCGACCAAGCAACAGCCCAGCGCTGTCGAACAGCGCTGCTCCCACCGGCACCCCACCTTCGGCCAAACCGAGACGAGCTTCATCGAGCGCCACTTGCAGCAAGTTGTGGTAATCGATGGCCATCTAAAGCTCCTGTTCTTTATTGTTTAAGCGTAGTCACGGTTGACCGACTGACGAAGGTTCGGCCCGCGTCGCCAGGTTGCGGGTCAACACCATCAGCACCAGCATCACCGCCAGCAGCAGGCCACTGCCCATCAGCAGGGCATAGTCCTCAAGGTGCAGCATGGCGTAAAGCAGTGCGTAGAGACTGGCCAGCATCGCCGCCAGCACTAGCGCCGGCCACAGGCAGCGATAGGCAACACCAGCGTAAACCGAGATGCTGACGACAATCACTGCAGCGGCGGTAACAAAGGCGACGGAAAAGCTGACCTGCTCGACCAATGCCACCAACAACAGATAAAAGAGTGCCAGCGCCCCGCCCACCAGCAGGTATTGCACCCCATGCAGACGTAACCCTGACCCGAGCTGAAAGCCCAGCAGGGTCAGATAGGTCAGGCCAATGAACAGCACTCCGTACTTCACCGCCCGGGTGGCCGCACTGTAATGGGTAACCGGTGTAAACAGGTTGGCAACAGCCAGCACTTCGCTCATCTCGGTGCGATCGCTGGCCAGCATCTGCTGCGGATAATTGCGGATCAGATGGCTCACCTGCCAGTGCGCATCAAAACCATCGCTGCGAATATCGTGGCGGCTGGGCAACAGGTCGGTAAAACCGGGATGGGGCCAATCGGCGCTGATCTCAAGCTCGCTGGTTTCGCCCAGCGGCACCAGCGACAAGGCGCCGCTGCCACGCAGGGTCAGGCTCAGCTGCAACTCTGCGACTTGTGGGCCCGTCAAGGCCAGCGGCGCGTGAAAGCCGCGCTCCAGCAAACTCGGTGTGTTCATGCCAGTGCCGGGCGCCGCCGCCAAGGCGGTGCCGTTCCACTCCAGACGCTCAATGGCGGTGATGCCGCGGGTATCGGTCAGCCCCACCACCACCCGCACATCAGCCCAATCCACCACCGCAGCGGGCGGCAATTGCAGCGCCGTAGCATCGAAACGGGCTCGTCCGTCAACAGTGGCGGTGTAGACAGTGGCCGCATAGATACCGCGCTCGCGCACCTCATGGCGCAGCTGACTATCAATGGTCAGCCGCTGCGGCAATAGCAGCAGCTGATCGTGGAACACCTCACTGCGGCTCTGCTCCTGACGTTTGCCGTCAGCGTCGACTACCGTCTGCACCGTGTTTTTGGTGACACTGAACGGGATCACCACCACTGGCGCCGCCAAAATCTGGCTCTGACCCCAGCTCCGGCCTACATCCCGCACCACCTCGTCATAGCGCTGGCTGCGTTCGCTGATCAATCCATCTACCGCATCCAGTGGCATCAGCATCAATACCGTCAGCAGTCCGACAAAGCCTGCTTGCAGGGTCAACCGTGCCCCTTTGTCATCGCCAAGGCGCGTGCTGGTCTGCTGTCGCAGCCAGCGCCAACCGACGTAGAGCAGAAAGGCGAAGCCTGCCGCCATCAACACCAGAATCAGCAGACCGATAATCTCAAACATGGTCACTCCGTGACGTCAAAGATTGGATTGGTGAATCACGCCGGCCATCACCAGCCCAGCAGGCACGGATTCGGCGGCGGAAGCAACATGACCGGGTTGGTCATCAAAAAAGAAATCGGGGGCAAACTCGGCGAGGAACGGCCCTTTCGCCAGCCCCCCCAGAAACATCGCCTCATCGATGGCAATACCCCAGCTCATCAAAGTGCGAATCGCCCGCTCGTGGGCTGGCGCGCTGCGCGCCGTGACCAGCGCCGTCCGTACCTTCAGTGGCCCCGGTTGCTGTTGCAGCTGATGCAGGCTCTGCAGAAACGGCTTGAACGGCCCGGGCGGCAACGGCTCAAGCAAGTGCTGCTGCTCATGCTGATGAAAGGCATCCAGGCCATCGCGCTGGAATACCCGCTCGGCATCATCGGCAAAGAGCACGGCGTCGCCATCAAAAGCAATGCGCAGTTCATCCGGATAGCGATCGCTGCCCGGCTGGCGAGCCGGCATCACCCGCGCCGCTGCGACCCCGGCAGCCAGCGCAGCGCGCACATCATCGCCGTTGGCCGACAGAAACAGTTGGGCGCCGAGCGGGCGCAGGTAACCAAAGGGCTCGCGCCCCTGGGTAAATACCCCACGCTCAAGCGCCAGACCGGCATGGACGGCGCTGCGAAACACGCGCAAGCCGCTGACCGGATCATTACGCGACAGGATCACCACCTCCACCCGGTGCTGTCCATCACCATTGAGCCCCAGCAACTTGCGCACCAACGGCAGCGCAGCCCCCGGCGTTGCCGGTTGCTCCATGCGCTCCAACTGCAGGGCCTGATAAGCGGCCGCCTGCTGCTCTTCAAACACCCGGTTTTCCTCTTCCAGGTCGAACAGGGCACGGCTGGAGATGGCCACCACGAGTTTGTCATTCAGGGTAAAAGGCACAGCGTTCGTTCCAGCAACGGGATAGGCCACAATAGCTATCTGCAGCGACTATCGGCAAGTGGTGATCACCAAGGCGTGATCCCGGACCTTCCGCCAAGCTGTTGATCGGGCTAAAGTGCGACCACTTATGCTGTGCCCAGGCGATGTGGAAATGGAGTTCGTGATGTGGATTGTGGTGGTGGTTGGCCTGCTGGCCGTAGTGCCCATCACTGCCCTGGTACTGGCGGTCAAAGCGCGCAACCGCAACCAGCGGCTGACCCAATTGCTGCTACAGCTGGATGAACGTCTGGCCGCGATAGAGCGCAGGCAACAGGGCCAACCGTCGGCAAGTGCCGCCGCCGACACCAGCACCCACGTTACCCTCGCCACTGAGCCCGCACCGTTGTTCAGGCCAGTCGAAACCTCGGTTCAACCCAGTCCGGTCGCCGCCGAAGTCGACGCCCAAGCAATAGAGCGTGCCGCAGCGCCAATCGCCACAATGGCCGTCAACCTGACAGCAGGTGGCGCCGAACCGGCCCTTGGCCACTCAGAGCCGCAACCTAGCAATGACCCGCACCAGACCCAAACCGACGCTTGGCAACAGCCCGCAGCCGCCAGCGCCTTTGAAGGGCTGCTGGCCCGCAAAATTGGCGAATGGTGGCACTGGTTGTTTGATGGCAACTGGATGGCCAAGATCGGCGCCATCATCTTTTTTATCGGTACCGCTTTTTTAGTCAAACTGGCTGCCGAGCACAGCGATCTGCCGATGGAAGCCCGCCTCGCATTCATGGCATTGGGTGCCACCGGCGCCCTGATCTGGGGTTTCCGCCTGCACCCAAGGCGTCCAGGTTATGCCGAGATCATTGAGGGAGTGGCAATCTCCCTGCTCTATCTGCTGCTGTTTGCGGCATCTGGCGTGTATGAACTACTCGACAAAGGCACAGCATTGCCACTGATGCTCGCCATTGTTGCCGGTGGCACCGCTCTGGCCCTGCTGCAAGGCAGTCAGTCGCTGGCGGTGCTGGCTCTGCTTGGCGGTTTTGTGGCGCCATTGCTGACCAGCAGTGGTGACAACAATTTCGTCGGCCTGTTCAGCTGGTACTGCGTCCTCAATGCCTCGGTGCTGGCGATCTGCTGGTTCCGCCCCTGGCCCTTTCTCAACCGCCTAGCGCTGGTGATGACCTTCGGTATTGGCGGCGCCTGGGGCTACTTTGACTACAACTCGACTGAGTTGTGGACGGTTGAACCCTTTATCATCGCCGCCTTCCTTTACTTCGTCGCCATCGGCCACATCTTCCCTTGGCGTCACCGTCAGCAGGCCTCCTTCGATACCGGCCTGCTGTTCATTACCCCCATTCTGACCAGCGTCTGGCAAGCCAAGGTGCTGGGCGACATCCCCTACGCCCTGTCATTCTCGGCATTGCTGGCCGCATGCTGCTACATGGTGCTGGCCTGGCTGTGGCGGCGCGAGCAGAGCCCGCAAATGCTGCTGCTGCGCGAGATCGATCTGGCCCTCGGCGTGCTCTTTGCCACACTGGCCATCCCACTGGCGATTGACGGCAGTATCGCTTCGGCAGCATGGGCACTGGAGGGGTTGGGTCTTGTCTGGCTCGGCTTGCGCCAGCAACGGCGGCTGGCCACAGTTTTTGGCTTGCTGCTCCAGCTCGCCGCCGGTATTTTGGTCAGCCGCCATGGGTTGGATTGGCAGAGCGGCTGGTATCTGGCCAACAGCGCGATCGCCACCACGTTGATGCTGGCATTGCCAGCGCTGCTGGCCGGAGCCCTGCTGTGGCGCCAACGCGAGGTGTTTGGCAGCCGCTGGCAGCAGCTGCTACAAGGCGCTTCCGCCCTGTTGCTGGTGTGGGGCAGCCTGTGGCTGTTTGGTGCCCTGCTCAACGATGCCGATCAACGGGGGATCAGCCTGATCTTCAGCTGGCCGCTGACCGCCGCCCTGCTCTGCGGTGGTGCCCTGCTGTGGCGCCACTGGCCGCTGCTGCAGGCCTGGCTATGGCTGGCACTGTTGTGGGGGCTGATGCGCTTGCTCGGCAGCGGCGGCCTTGAGCTGAGTGAACTGGCGCTGGGCTGGAGCCCCCTCGCCGCCATCGGCTGGCTGACCCTCTACCGGCTGCGCACGTCGCCCTTGGCGGCTGCCAGCTGGCTGTTCACCGCCGCGCTATGGCTGCAGATGCTGGTGGTCAGCGATCTGCTGTGGCGTTGCGCCGATGCCCTCAACGCCTATGCCGACCTGTGGCATATCGCCGCCGTCTGGATCAGCGCCGTGGCCCTGCTGCTGTTACTGCTGCGTGGCCGCCCTTGGCCCATGACTACCGCTGAGCTCTGCCCCAAAGCCTTGGGCTTACCGCTACTGGTGCTGGCCGGGGTGCTGCTGGCGCTGGTGGCCGAACCGGGCGCGGCCGAACCACTGGACTGGCTGCCGCTGCTTAACCTCAAGACCCTGCTGTTTATCAGCGGCGCCTTGGTGCTGCTGCGCACCGTCCACCACCGCTGGCCGCTGGCCAAGCCTCGACTGATTGGTGCGGTCGCCGCCGTGCTCTTTATCGCCATCCACGGTGAGATCTTTTCCGCCGCCCACTATTACGGCGAGGTCTACTGGCACTGGCACTACCTGTGGCAGAGCGAGTGGGTGCAAACAGCCATGGCGGTGATCTGGGCGGTGAGCGGCCTGATCCTCACCGTCAGCGGCCATCGCCGCCTTGACCATCCGCTGTGGTGGGCGGGGGCTGGGCTGCTGGCAGCGACCGTGCTCAAACTGTTTATCGTTGACCTCGATGGCAGCGGCTCGATCGCCCGCATCGTCTCCTTTATGGGTGTTGGCGGTCTGATCCTGGCGGTCGGCTATCTGGCGCCGCCACCGCGTCGCAACGAAGTATGAGTACCGGAGGTACAACCATGCGCTGGATACTGCTATCCCTTTGTCTGCTGCCGTTGCTGGCGAGCGCCAGCATCCTCTATCTGCGGCCGCTGACCGAGATCAAACCCGGTGAACTCAACCAGTTACTGGTGGATGCTCACGTCCTGACCCATGCTGGCAATGGCGAAATCCGGGTCGTGGATGCTCAATGGCAACCGCTGGCCGGTCAGTATGTCGAGCCGCCCGCCACCAGCCGCGAACTGACCTTGCTGGCGGTGCCCCTGCACCAGCCAGCCAGCGCCGACACGCCGATGCAACTGGCAGTGGAGCGTGATGCGCTGGTGGTACGTCTGGGCCAACCCGAAGAGAACCAGCCCCCCGTCGCCCGCTGGCTGCTGGAGGTACCGCCCGAAGCCGAAGGCGAGATGCTGGAGCTGGAACTGGTTTGGGGTCAGGGCACCCACAGCCTGCTGGAGGTGGAAGTGAGCGCCAGCAACAATCTGAGTGACTGGTATTCACGCGGCTACGCCACTTTGCCGCCCACGGCCGCCAATCTCACCGAGGCCCGCCAGCAGGTGCCGCTGAGCGGCCAGCGTAGCCGCTACCTGCTGCTCAGCCATCAGCCGCGCGACAAGATCGCCGCCCCCGAGCTGACCAGCGCGACCCTCAAAATCAGGCCGCAGTTGCCTCTGCTGGAGGTCTGGGCCACCGCCCAGGTAGAACCCCTGGACAACGGCCGCAGCCTGCGCCTAACCACCCCGGCGACCCGCGCCACCAGCCTGCGCTATCACAGCGAATCAGGTCTGTTTGCCGCCACCATCAGCATCAAGAGCAGTGAAGAACCCAAGTACGAGCTTGGCCAATGGAATATCTATCGCACGGCTACTGAAATCCTGGCCAGCCACCCGCTGTCATTGCCGGCATCAGGGCTGGTTGAGCTGCATCATAGCGCCCCGCTGCCCGCCGGTGAGTGGCAATGGGGCTGGCGGGTGCGCCCTTACCTGTTCCTGCCCACCGGCCCCGGCCCCTACTATCTGGCCTATGGCCAGCAGTGGCAGAGTCCGGCCACTGGTATCAGCAGCCTGCTGCCCAAAGGCGAATACCAGCTGCCGCTGGTCGCCCTTGGCGCGGTTGAGATGCACGCGCTGGAAACCCCTTTCCCCTGGCTCAATCTGCTGCTGATTGCGGCCTTAGTGTTGGCTGCAGTGGCGGTGATCGCCATCGGTATCAGCCAGTGGCGAACCATGCAGCGCAGCCATCGCTAACAGCCGCCACGAACCGTACGCCAGCCATCAACAAAAACACCGCCAGCTGGCGGTGTTTATACTGGCGTTCGACCCAGCCCTAGCGTGAGCCACGCTTGTGGAAGCGCATCATTCGCTGACGCTTCTTGATCTGGCTCTCGGTCAGCTTGTTACGCTTACCGGCGAACGGGTTGGTGCCGTCGCGGAACTCCATGCGGATCGGCGTGCCGACGATCTTCAGCGCACTGCGGAAGAAGTTCATCAGGTAGCGTTTATAAGAATCCGGCAGCTGGGCCACCTGGTTGCCATGGATCACAATCAGCGGCGGGTTGTAACCGCCAGCGTGGGCATAGCGCATCTTGGGACGGCGACCGCGCACCATCGGCGGGTTGTGCTCTTCGACTGCCTGCTGCATCAGGCGGGTCAGGCGTGGGGTCGACACCCGGCGCGTGGCAGCCGCGAAGGCTTCCTGCACCGATTCGAACAGATGGCCAACGCCGGAACCATGCAGCGCCGAGATAAAGTGGATCTTGGCAAAATTGACGAAGCCGAGGCGGCGCTCCAGCTCGTCACGGATCTCCTGCTTGCGGTCCTGATGCAGGCCATCCCACTTGTTGATGGCAATCACCAGCGCCCGTCCCGCTTCCAGCACAGTGCCAAGCAGATGCAGATCCTGCTCGCTCAGGCCGTCATGAGCATCAGCCAGCAGGATCACCACGTTGGCGTCGTCGATCGCCTGCAGGGTCTTGACGATGGAGAACTTCTCCACCGTTTCTGAGACCCGGCCACGGCGACGCACACCGGCGGTGTCGATGATGATGTAGGGCTGACCGTCACGTTCCAGCGGAATGTAGATGCTGTCACGGGTGGTGCCGGGCTGGTCATAAACCACCACCCGTTCTTCACCCAGCATGCGGTTGGTCAGGGTCGACTTGCCGACGTTGGGACGACCAATCAGGGCAATCTTGATGGTCTCGGCCGGTACGATGCCATCTTCAGCCTCGCTGGTGCCAATCTCGGGGATGATGTTGTCATCATCCTCGCCTTCGCCATCCTCACCAATCTCATCCTCGTCACCATCGCAGTCGGCCTCTGCTTCGCCCGTTGAGGCACCGGACATCACCTGATCCTGCTGCGGCCATTCGCCATCATCGTCTTCATCGTCGTCATCCAGCGGACGGATGCCGAACGGCGCCAACACCGCCTCGATCAACTGACGGATACCACGGTTATGAGCAGCGGCAATCGCCCACACTTCACCGAGGCCAAGCTGATAAAAATCAGCCTTGTGGCTATCAGCATCGATACCATCGGTCTTGTTGGCGACCACAAACACCTGCTTACGCGACTGGCGCAGGCGATCGGCGACATAGAGATCGGCAGCGGTCAGGCCGACCCGGGCGTCGACCAGAAACAACACTGCATCAGCTTCTTCCACGGCGCGGTAAGACTGGGCCGCCATGGCGGCGTCAATGCCCTCTTCGGCGCCATGAACACCACCGGTGTCGATGGCCATGAATTCCATACCATCGTAGCTGGCCTTGCCGTATTTACGGTCTCGGGTCAGCCCGGGGTAATCGGCCACCAGCGCATCACGCGTGCGGGTCAGGCGGTTGAACAGGGTCGATTTGCCGACATTGGGCCGGCCAACCAGAGCAATCACGGGGATCATCAATCATCCTCAAAGCGCATAAACCCCGGCTCGCCGGGGTTTGCTGCAGTCGTTATTCCGCTTGGGGCAATCGCACGGCTGTTATCAGTCCGTTTCGCGATTGAATATAGAGCACGTCGTCGACCACCACCGGGCTGCTGTAAAAGCCATCAGCGCCGATATCGAGCATCGCCTTGAGCGTGCCCTCCTGCGGGTCGAAGAAATAGAGATAGCCTTCGCTATCGCCAACCACAGCGTTACGCCCGAGCACGGCAGCTTCAGTCACGCCGCGATTTTCCAGAATGTTGCTGCTCCACAGCTCACTGCCGCCATCACGATCGATAGCGTAGAGAAAACCGCGATAATCAGTCAGAAACAGCCGATGGCCGCTGATGGCAAAACCACGGTACGACGAATACTCACGCTGCCACAGTACCCGGCCTGAGCGCAGTTCCATCGCCTGCAGGAAACCGTTGTAGGAGACCACATAGAGCTTGTCCGCCATGATCTGCGGATCCGCATCCACATCGACCAGTCGATCCAGCTCGCTACCTGTACGCGGCGGCGCAACGTCCTGCTGCCAGATCTCCTGACCGCTCTGCAACGCCAGCACCGCCACCTTACCGGTCGGCTTGCCGACAATCACACCACCACCGAGAAGCGCTACGGAGCTGGTTCCACGCAGGGTTAGCTGGGGCACTTCCAGCTGCTGACGCCATTTGACACTGCCGCTTTCAGCGTCCAGTGCCACTACGGCGCCAGACCCAGTATTAACCACCACCATGCCATCATCGACGCTGGGCGGGGCCAACACTTCGGCGCCCACGTTTACCTGCCACTGCAGCTCACCATTTTCGGCACTCAGGGCAAATAGCTCGCCACGCTCGCTGCCGACATAGATCTTGTCGTACTGAGCAGTGACCCCACCCGACAACTGGGCATCCAGCTTGGTGTTCCAGATCCAGCCTTCTGCCTGGGGCGAGACACTCACCTGCCACAGACTATCACCAGTGGCAGCGTCCAGTGCTTCAATCTCGCCAAAACGGCTGGCGGCAAACACCTTGCCGTAAGCCACTGCGGGCCGCAGCCGGGTGTGGAAGTCATCGACCCCATCGCCCACCCGCTCCGACCAGACCTCTTCAGGTTCGAAGGCGTTGTCGATCTCAGGCGTCGGTGCCACATAGATTTCGACATCTGAAGAGCAGGCTGCCAGCACGGCCAGCAGCATGACGGGCAGCAGACGGTTGGGGCGCATCGTATTCACCATCAGGCTTTGGGTGCCACATCGGCGCTCGCTGCGGCATCGGCCACATCCAGCAGTTTTTCACGCAGGGCCGGAGCGACCTGAACGCCGGCGCCATCGACCGCGCGCTGGTAGGCGGCGTGAGCAGCGGCCCGATCACCCTTGAGACGCTGAATATCACCTTCCAGCTCAGCCGCCTGCACCGCGAATGCGGCCGGGAAAGCGGCACTGGTCAGGGTGTTCAGAGCGTCATCATGCTTCTTGGCACCCAGTTCAACCCGTGCCAGTTGCAGGCGGGCCACGCTGGTCAGCGGGTCATCCTGGGCCGCGGTGGCCACCACGGCCTTAAGCTGAGCTTCGGCCAAGGCAAAGTCGCCCTTGTCAGCCGCAGCCTTGGCCAGTTGCAGCGACGCCAGCAGCGCCTGGGCCGTGCCCTTGTGGCTGTCGATGTAGGCTTCCACCTCGCCACGGGCCTCAAGCCCCTTGGCGCTGATAGCGGTGGTCACAGTGGCGAACTCGGCCGAGGCCTGCTCCTGCACATCCCGCTGATGGTCGCGGTAAAGCGAGGTGCCGTAGACGGCGCCCAGCCCGAGCACGATGCCGGCGATGACATAGTTACCGTTCTCGCGCAGCCAGCGCTTGATCGCTTCAACCTGTTGTTCTTCGGTGCTGTAAATTTCCACGCGCAATCCTTACTGCAGCAGTGTCGTTAAATGGGCAGAGAGTGCCTCGCGGCCAATCTGCTGCTGCGCGCCGTCGTCACGCAGCGGTTTTACGGTTACCGCGCCGGCAGCCAGTTCATCGGCCCCCAGCAACACGGCAAAACGGGCGCCGCTTTTGTCAGCGCGCTTGAACTGTTTCTGCAACTTGCCGCCGCCGCAATCGAGCTTGATGCGCACCCCGGGCAATGCCACGCGCAGTTCGCGAGCCAGCAGCAGGCCGCTGCCCGGCGGCAGATCATCGCCGACACAGAGGTAGAGATCGGCACAGGCGGTGGCCGGGTCCAGCTTGCCGAGGGTATCGAGCAGCAGCACCAGACGTTCAAGCCCGAGGGCAAAGCCGACCGCCGGTGTGGCTTTGCCACCCAGCTGTTCGACCAGACCATCGTAGCGGCCGCCAGCGCAGACGGTGCCCTGGGCGCCGAGGGCGTCAGTCACCCACTCGAACACCGTACGGTTGTAATAATCGAGGCCGCGTACCAGCCGCTCGTTGTGGCGATAGCGGATGCCCAAGGCATCCAATTCGGCACAGAGGCGAGCGAAATGGTGGCGCGACTCATCATCAAGATGGTCCGACAGGCGCGGCGCATTGGCCAGCAGCGCCTGTACCTCCGGGTTCTTGGAGTCGAGCACGCGCAGCGGGTTGGACTCCAGCCGGCGCCGGCTGTCGTCGTCCAGCTGGCTCTCATGCTGGCGCAGATAAGCCACCAAGGCGTCGCGGTAGCGCGCGCGGGAGGCACTGTCGCCGAGGGAGTTGATCTCAAGAGTTACCGCATCGCTGATGCCGAAACGCTGCCACAGCTCGGCGCTCATGGCGATCACCTCGGCATCGACCGAGGCATTGGCCAGACCGAACACTTCGATGCCGAACTGATGAAACTGGCGGTAGCGGCCTTTTTGCGGGCGCTCGTGGCGGAACATCGGGCCGATGTACCACAACCGCTGCTCCTGGTTGTAGAGCAGCCCGTGCTCGTTACCGGCACGCACGGTGCTGGCCGTCCCTTCCGGGCGCAGGGTCAGGCTGTCGCCGTTGCGATCGTCGAAGGTATACATCTCTTTTTCGACGATGTCGGTCACTTCGCCGATGGCGCGTTTGAACAGGGCGGTGTTCTCGACGATCGGGGTACGGATCTCCTGATAGCCGAAGGTGGCCGCGATGGTGCGCAACGCCCCTTCAACCTGCTGCCATTTGCCGCTGTCCGCCGGCAGGCAGTCGTTCATACCGCGAATCGCCTGAATCTGCTGAGCCACCACTAATCCCACGCTATGCCCAAGGAAGGCCCGCATTATATGGGCTGCCCCTCAAAACGCAAAAACGCCCGCTGTGACCGGGCGTTACTTTTGCCGTGTTTAATCGGCGCTGTTGACGGCAATACGCCGGGCTTCATCTTCCATGGTCAGACGAGCGCGGATTTTGGCTTCCAGCTGATCGACCAGACGCGCGTTGTCGAGCCGCTCTTTCTGGCGTACGCCGTCTTCGTAATAGCCGCTGCGGCTATGGGCGCCGGCCAGACCGATATGGGAGATCAACGCTTCGCCCGGGCCATTGACCACACAGCCGATGATGGAGACGTTAAGTGGCGTCACCACATCTTCCAGCCGCTGTTCGAGGGCATTGACCGTACCGATCACATCAAACTCCTGACGCGAGCAGCTGGGACAGGCGATGAAATTGATGCCACGGCTGCGAATGCCGAGCGACTTGAGAATGTCGAACCCGACCTTGATCTCCTCGACCGGGTCGGCAGCCAGTGACACCCGCAGGGTGTCGCCTATCCCTTCGGCCAGCAGCATGCCGAGACCAATCGCCGATTTCACTGAACCGGAGCGGGCGCCACCCGCTTCGGTGATACCCAGATGCAGCGGCTGGTCGATCTGTCTGGCCAACAGGCGGTAGGCGCCCACCGCCAGAAACACCTCGGAGGCCTTCACACTGACCTTGAAGTCATGGAAATTGAGGCGATCGAGGATATCGACATGGCGCATCGCCGACTCCACCAGCGCTTCGGGGGTCGGTTCGCCATATTTTTCCTGCAGATCTTTTTCCAGCGAGCCGCCATTGACGCCGATGCGAATCGGAATGCCGCGCTCGCGGGCACAGTCGACCACCGACCGTACCCGATCCTCGCGGCCAATGTTGCCAGGGTTGATACGCAGGCAGTCAACGCCGTACTCGGCCACCTTGAGGGCGATGCGGTAATCAAAATGGATGTCGGCCACCAGCGGCACGCTCACCTGCTGCTTGATCAGCCGAAAGGCCTCGGCATCGTCCATGGTCGGCACCGATACCCGCACGATGTCGGCGCCGACCTTTTCCAGCGCCTTGATCTGGGCGACGGTGGCGGCCACATCAGCGGTGCGGGTGTTGGTCATCGACTGCACGGCGATGGGGGCGCCATCGCCAATCGGCACTTTGCCGACCCAGATCCGTCGTGATGGCCGGCGATTGATGGGGTTGTGATGCATCAGTATTGCTCCGGCAATGTCAGTTCAACACGCTCGCCCGGGGTGAAACGGCTCATATCCACCGGACGGCCATCGTAGGTCAAGCTCACCAGCTCTGGGGCGCCAAGGATAATGCGAAATGGCGGCCTGCCGTTCATCGCCAGCACCTGTTCCGGCACCTGGGTACCCAGCGCCAGCTGACTGCCAGTGGCATCTTCAATGCGTATCCAACAATGGGCGGTGCAACTCAGCACCAGTGGGGTCAGCTCGCGTATACCGTCGTTACTGGCAGCGCTAAGCGCCCCCTCCAGCAGGGTGCCATCATCCTCTGGCACCGGGCTGAACAACCGCGGTTCATAGTCGATCAGGTTGTCTGGCAGTACAGTATCGGTTTCATGAATGGTGGTCGGCAGCTGGGGCTGATAGTTGTGCTGACGTTCCTGCAGCCACCACCACAGGCTCAGCGCAAACAGCGAGCTGGCCAGCAGCCAAGTCAAGATGGTGATGCGATGATCGTTGGCGTCCTGCGCCATCCGCTGAGAAAAACTCTGCAGTTCCGGCTTGGCGCGCAGCCCGAGCAGCTGTTCGAAGCTGGTCAGAATCAGCGCTTCGTCAATCCTTACCAGTTTGGCGTAGGCACGCAGATAGCCACGGATGAAGGTCACTGCGGTGCGCGGATCAGGGCTGTCACTCTCCAACTCGTCCACTACCGCCGTCCGCAGATTCAGGCGGCGAGCCACCTCCTGGGTCGACCAACCCTGCTGTTCACGAGCTTGACGCAACAACTGGCCTGGACTGACCTGGATCGAGCGCGACAGTGAAGACACCATCAAAACTGGTCCAACATGTACTGTTTCGCCTCGTTAGAGGCCGGAAATTGATTGGTCAGAATTTGGCCATACTTCTGCATCATCAACGGATCATGGAGCAAGTTGGCCAGCCGTACCCCGACGTAAGCGCTTTCAGCAGTGGCCACATACGTCTTGTGAAAAACGTCGAGATAGCGCTCGGCTTCTTCGGCATTGTCGAGGTCGATCGCCATCGACGCCAGCTCAAGCAACGGCTTGGCGCGCAGACTGCTGTGCGCCAAGGCCCGTTCGAAATACTCCTTGGCCTTGTCCGGATTGCCAGCCCGCTTGGCGCAGGTCGCCATGTTCTCGTAGGTTTCAGCGACCCGGGTGTAGCTCTTGGATTTGATGGCGGCGATAAACTGTTCATCGGCCTTGCCATACTCGCCGATGTCACACAAGTAGGCGCCGAAGCCATTACGGATGTTGCCGTTATCCGACTCCAGATTGACGGCCAGCTGATAATACTCGTGGGCCAGATCGTGCTCTTTGACCGTCTGGTAGTAATAGGCCATGCCATAGTGGGCAACTGCCGATTGCGGCGCCAGCTCCAGCGCCTTGACCAGATTACCCTTGGCCAGCTCATTGTTGCCTGACTGCAGGTACTTCATCCCCAAAGACACGCGCGCTTGGGCCGCTTCGCTGTTCTCGCGCTTTTGCGTCGGCACCGGCTTGTCAGAATCGGCATAAAAGGTCCGGGTAGTGCAACCGGTCAGCCCTAAAGCTGCCATCATCCATGCTGCTGCCATTACGCGCGTCATTGTTACTCCGCCACCAACCTCAATCTGGCGCACATGTTACCGCAATCGACTGCTCCTGCAGCTTTTTGCGCATCACCCGTTTGGTGCGATCGATCACGTCACCGGCCAACTGGCCACAGGCGGCGTCGATGTCATCACCGCGAGTCTTGCGCACGATCACGGTGTAGCCCTCTTCCATCAGCACCTTGGCAAAGCGATCGATGCGCGAGTTGCTGGAACGGCCGTACGGGGCGCCGGGAAAGGGGTTCCACGGGATCAGGTTGATCTTGCATGGGGTCGACTTCATCAGCTCTGCCAGTTCGCGGGCCTGATCCATGCTGTCGTTGACATGATCGAGCATCACATACTCGACCGTCACCCGCCCCTTGTTGGCGTTGGACACATCCAGATAGCGACGCACCGAAGTCAGGAAGGCATCGATGTTGTACTTGCGATTGATTGGTACCAGTTCGTCACGCAACGCATCATTTGGCGCATGCAGCGAGATCGCCAGCGCCACATCGATCTGCTCGCCCAGGCGATCGAGCGCCGGCACTACGCCTGAGGTGGAGAGGGTGACGCGGCGTTTGGACAGACCAAAGCCGAAATCATCCATCATCAGCTCCATCGCTGGCACCACGTTGGCCACATTCAACAGCGGCTCGCCCATGCCCATCATCACCACATTGGTGATCGGCCGGTTGCCGCTGTTGCCCGCCGGCCCCAGTACCTTGGCGGCGCGCCACACCTGACCGATGATCTCGGAGACCCGCAGGTTGCGGTTGAACCCCTGCTGAGCGGTGGAGCAGAAGGTGCATTCAAGGGCGCAGCCCACCTGCGACGAGACGCACAGGGTGGCGCGATCATCTTCAGGGATGTAGACCGCTTCAATCTCCTGGCCGCCATCAACCACCATCGCCCATTTGATGGTGCCGTCGCTGGAGCGCTGCTCTTTGACGATTTCGGGGGCTTTAACCTCGGCACAAGCCTGCAGCTTGGCACGCAGCACCTTGTTGATGTTGGTCATCGCCTCAAAATCGTCGATGCCGAAGTGGTAGACCCACTTCATGATCTGGTCGGCACGGAACGGCTTTTCGCCCAGCGACACCATGAAATCACGCCAGCCCTGACGGTCCAGATCCAGCAGGTTGATTTTCGGGGTTTCGCTCATCGTCACAGGCTCCGTGGCGCCAGAAAGGGGGCGCATTGTACAAAAATCAAACACGCCGCCACAAGTGTGACGGCGTTCTCGTTTTAACTACGATCAGCCAACGCTCAGGGGCGCGGACAGATCTCGCTGTCGGCGAAGAAATAGGCGATCTCACGCGACGCTGACTCCACCGAGTCACTGCCATGAGCAGCGTTAGGCGGCATGCCAGAGCCGAAATCGGCTCGTACCGTGCCTGGAGCGGCAGCTGCCGGATCGGTAGCCCCCAACACCTCACGGTGACGGCTGACCGCGTTCTCCCCTTCCAGCACCTGGACCATGATCGGTCCCGAGGTCATGAAAGCGATCAAGCGTTCGTAAAAGCCCTTGCCCTTGTGCTCGGCATAGAAGCCTTCGGCCTGTTCAGTGGTCAACTGCACCATTTTGGCGGCGACGATACACAACCCGGCCTGTTCAAAACGGCTGTAGATGGCACCAATGGCGTTCTGGGCCACGGCATCCGGCTTAAGGATGGAAAAGGTACGCTGCAATGCCATCTGGAAATCCTCTGTGATGGGCGCAGTGTCGTTACCAGAAACTGCCGCTGCGCCAGTCCGTTGGGCCGCCCCCTTGGCGGCAGATGATGATCCGTGTCACCGCTCCACGGCGGCAGGCCATTATAGGCACCAGCAGGTGGCCTGATTCAACCGTCGTGGTCAGTCTGCCTCGTCAATCCAGGCTTGCTGAATCGCTTCCAGCACCAGCTCGCCACAGTGGCCGGGCTCATCATCAAACTCCGCCAGCGCCAACACCCACTGCATCAGCTGGGGAAAGTGCAGCTGGCGCGGGTCGATGTCGGGGTGAGCCTCAGCCAGGGCTTCGGCCAGCTGCTGACTGTCGATCCACTTGAGACCCATAGCGCCCCCTTAATGGCGTTCGGACACCATGTTGACCGTGTATTTGGGGATCTCGACCACCAGATCCTCGTCGGCGACCAGCGCCTGACAGCCAAGACGCGACTCCGGGGTCAGCCCCCAAGCCTTGTCGAGCATGTCCTCTTCCAGCTCGTCGCTCTCGTTCAAGGAATCAAAACCCTCACGCACGATGACGTGGCAGGTGGTGCAGGCACAGGATTTCTCGCAGGCGTGCTCGATGTCGATGTCATTGCGCAGGGCGACATCAAGGATGGTCTCGCCGCTGGCAGCATCGACCACGGCCCCTTGCGGGCAGAGCTTGTCGTGGGGCAGAAAGACGATTTTTGGCATGACTACACCCCTTCAATGGAACGGCCGGCCAGGGCCTTGCGAATCGAGTCATCCATCCGCCGTGCGGCAAAGGTGGCGGAGAGATCTTCAACCAACGCCAGCTGACGCTTGATCGCATCAGCATCGTCGCCATGACGCAGCCGCATCAGTTCGGTTAACGCACGGTCGAGCGGCTGGCGCTCGCCAGCGCTAAGTAATTCACCATCGCTGGCTAGCGCGGCCATCAGCGCTTCATGCACGCGATCGGCCTCAACCTGTTGCTCGATCAGCATGCGCAGGCGCATATCGCTACGGGCATGCTCGCCCGAGGCGCGCAGCATCTGCGTCACTTCATCCTCGCTCAGGCCGTAGGCGGGTTTAACCACCACACTCGCCTGCTTGCCAGTGACCTGCTCTTGAGCGGTGACTGACAGCAGGCCGTCGGCGTCGATCTGAAAGCTGACCCGCACATGGGCAGCACCAGCCACCAGCGGCGGTATATTGCGCAATTCAAAACGGGCCAGCGAGCGGCAGTCAGCGGCCAGTTCGCGCTCGCCCTGCAGCACATGGATGGCCATGGCGCTCTGGCCATCCTTGTAGGTGGTGAACTCCTGGGCACGGGCCACCGGAATGGTGGTGTTGCGCGGAATGATCTTCTCCACCAGCCCGCCCATGGTTTCGATGCCGAGCGACAGCGGGATCACATCGAGCAGCAGCATCTCGTGGTCCGGCTTGTTGCCCACCAGCACCTCGGCCTGCAGGGCGGCGCCAATGGCCACCACCCGATCCGGGTCGATGCTGGTCAGCGGCGGCCGACCGAACAGCTTGCCCACTTCACTGCGCACCAGCGGCACCCGGGTCGAACCGCCCACCATCACCACTTCACGCACCTCATCAACGCCGATGCCGGCATCACGCAGGGCGCGACGACAGACCTGCAGGGTACGCTTGACCAGTTCGCCAATCAGGCCGTCGAAGGTGGCGCGGTCGATGCTGAGCTGATGCTCGCGGCCAGCGTCATCGGCCACCACCAGCGTGGTCACCTCGGCGGCCGACAGCGCTTCTTTGGCGCTGCAGGCGGCATCCAACAGACGGCGGCGCAACATCGCCGAGCGCTGCTCATCCAGCCCCAACTGACGGCCAATATGGCTGGCCAGCAGCTGATCAAAATCATCCCCGCCGAGCTGCGAATCACCGCCGGTGGCCAGCACCTCCAGCACTCCGCGCGACAGGCGCAGAATGGAGATATCAAAGGTGCCGCCGCCCAGATCATAGACCGCGATCACCCCCTCCTCGCCCTGATCGAGGCCGTAGGCAACGCTGGCGGCAGTGGGTTCGTTGAGCAGCCGCAGTACCTTGAGGCCAGCCAGTTCGGCAGCATCCTTGGTGGCCTGGCGTTGGGCATCATCGAAATAGGCCGGAACCGTGATCACCACCCCGTCGAGATCGCCGCCAAGGCTGTCGCGAGCGCGCTGGGCCAGCACCCTGAGGATCTCCGCCGACACCTGCACCGGGTGGATCACGCCGCTCAGGGTACGCAGCGCCAGCTGGCCATGGGCCGTGGCTTCAAAACGGTAAGGAGCATCCG
The DNA here is from genome assembly GCA_017425245.1 of Gammaproteobacteria bacterium. Classification (GTDB taxonomy): domain Bacteria; phylum Pseudomonadota; class Gammaproteobacteria; order Enterobacterales; family Neiellaceae; genus RGIG665. The sequence goes on along the minus strand of JAFOOX010000029.1, from coordinate 67,076 downwards.
GAAAACGGGCCACCACCTCATCGAAGCTACGCCCCATAAAGCGTTTGACCGAGATGATGGTGTCTTCGGGATCGACCGCCGCGCCGGCCTTGGCCTCATGGCCGACCAGTGGATGGTCGAGGCCATAGCGCACAACCGAGGGCAGCATATGACGGCCCTGCAGATCGGCCAGGGTTTCGGCGACGCCGCTGCGCAGGGTCGCCACCAGCGAGTTGGTGGTGCCCAGATCAATGCCCACCGCCCGCCGGCGCTGGTGCGGTTCGGGGGTCTGCCCCGGCTCACAGATTTGCAGTAACACGATCTACTCCGCGTAAGCAGAGGTCAGAGGTCGAGCGCTTCTTCAGCGCGCCCGATCTCTTCCTCCAGCTTGAGGAAAAAGGTCAGACGTCGGGCATCGTCAATCAGCGTGGTGGCCGCATGGGCCGCCGCAAAACCTTCAGCCAGCTGTTGCTCCAGTCGCTTGCGGCTGCGCTGCACCTGCTGACGCAGCTCAAACAGCGCGTCGCCATCAGCGGCGGCGCGGGCCTCGGCCAGGGTCTCGCGCAGCGCCAGCTGCTCCATGAGGAATGTCGGATCACCGAAAGTCGATGATTCGGAGGGCAATTCTACACCCTGGCGGCGCAGCAGGTAATGGGCGCGTTTGACCGGATGGCTCAGCGTGTCGAAGGCATCATTGACCAGCGCCGACTGACGCACCGCCTGATGGCGGGCGCTGTCGTCGAGATGAGCGACCCGATCCGGATGGTATTCGCGCTGCAGGTCGCGCAGCCGCTCACGCAGCTGACGGAGATCGAGCTGGTAAGCAGGGGTGATGCCGAACAGGGCGAAGTAATCCATGCTGATCACACCGTGAAACTCTCGCCGCAACCGCACTCGCCTTTGACGTTGGGGTTGTTGAACCTGAAACCTTCGTTCAACCCCTCGCGCACAAAGTCGAGCTCGGTGCCATCGATGTAGGCCAGGCTTTTGGCGTCGACGATGATGCGCACCCCCTTCTCCTCGAACAACGCATCATCGCTGTTGAGCGAGTCGACATATTCAAGGACATAGGCCAATCCGGAACAACCGGTGGTCTTGACCCCGAGGCGCAGGCCAAGGCCATGACCGCGTTTGGCCATGAAGGCCCCGACGCGGGCGGCAGCGGCTTCGGTCAGGGTTACTGCCATCTCAGTTGGCCTCGGTCTGAGCGTGCTTGCGCCGATAATCCTCGATTGCGGCCTTGATTGCATCTTCAGCCAGGATCGAACAGTGGATCTTCACCGGCGGCAGGGCCAGCTCTTCGGCGATCTGGGTGTTCTTGATGGTGGATGCCTCGTCCAGCGATTTGCCTTTGACCCATTCGGTCACCAGCGAGCTGGATGCGATAGCGCTGCCACAGCCATAGGTCTTGAAGCGGGCATCCTCGATGATCCCCTGCTCGTTAACCTTGAGCTGCAATTTCATCACGTCACCGCAGGCCGGAGCCCCCACCATGCCGGTGGCGATAGTCGGATCATCCTTATCGAACGAACCGACATTGCGCGGGTTTTCGTAATGGTCGATAACCTTGTTGCTGTAAGCCATATAACCTCCTGCGGCTGGGCCTTAGTGGTGAACCCACTCGACCTTGCTTAAATCGATACCGTCTTTGTACATTTCCCACAGCGGCGACATCTCGCGCAGCTTGCCGATGGCGCCATTGATCAGGTCAATGGCGTAGTCAATCTGCTCCTCGGTGGTGAAACGACCGATGGAGAAACGGATGGAGCTGTGGGCCAGCTCATCGTTGAGGCCGAGGGCTCGCAGCACATAGGAGGGCTCCAGGCTGGCCGAAGTACAGGCCGAACCGGAAGAGACCGCCAGATCCTTGAGTGCCATGATCAGCGACTCGCCTTCAACATAGGCAAAGCTGACATTGAGAATGCCCGGCCAGTTGTGGTCGGCATCGCCGTTCAGATACAGCGCTTCAATCCCTTGAATACCGTCCCACAGCCGCTGACGCATGGCGACAATGTGGGCGCGGTCCTGATCCATCTGTTCTTTGGCGACGCGTGCCGCCTCACCCATACCGACAATCTGGTGGGTCGGCAGGGTGCCGGAGCGCAGGCCGCGCTCATGGCCGCCACCGTGGGTCTGGGCCTCCAGGCGGATACGCGGTTTGCGTCGCACGTAGAGGGCACCAATGCCTTTGGGACCATACATTTTGTGACCGGACAGCGACAGCAGGTCGATCTTCAGCTGAGCCATATCAATCGGCAATTTGCCGGCGCTCTGGGCGGCATCGACATGGAAGAGAATACCGCGCTCGCGGCACAGCTCGCCGATGGCGGCGACATCCTGCACCACCCCGGTTTCGTTGTTGACGTGCATCATCGACACCAGCGTGGTATCCGGACGCAGCGCAGCAACCAGCTTGTTCATATCAATCAGACCGTTGCTTTCAACGTCGAGGTAGGTGACCTCAAACCCTTCGCGCTCCAGCTGGCGACAGGTGTCGAGTACCGCCTTGTGCTCAGTTTTGAGGGTGATCAGGTGTTTACCCTTACCCTGATAGAAATGGGCAGCGCCCTTGAGTGCCAGGTTGTTGGACTCGGTGGCGCCAGAGGTAAAGACGATCTCACGCGGATCGGCGCCAATCAGCTCGGCAATCTGGTTGCGGGCGATATCCACCGCTTCCTCGGCCTGCCAGCCGAAGCGATGGGAACGTGACGCCGGGTTGCCGAAGCAACCATCGAGGGTCAAATAGTCCATCATCTTGGCAGCCACGCGCGGATCACAAGGAGTGGTCGCGGCGTAGTCGAGATAGATAGGCAGTTTCATCAGCAACTCCTTCCCCGGGTCAGCGGGTCTCTTCTTAGCGAAAATTGACGGCAATGCTGTCGCGACCAACACCACCGCGGCGCTGGTGGCGGGCGACCGACTGCACTTCCTGATTGGCCACCAGCTCAGCAAGGGTAATGCCGTCGAGGAAGCCGGAGATGCGATCACTCAGATCCATCCACAGCGAATGAGTCAGACAGGTGTGGCCGCCGTGGCAGGTACCGGTACCGTGGCAGCGGGTGGCGTCGATCGACTCATCAACGGCATCGATCACCATGCCCACCGAGATCTGATCCGCAGGTTTGCCGAGGCGATAACCGCCACCGGGACCGCGTACGCTGCTCACCAACCCCTTCTTACGCAGCCGGGCAAACAGCTGTTCCAGATAGGAGAGGGAAATCCCCTGGCGTTCGGAAATATCGGCCAGCGGCACCGGGCCATCTACCGCATACAGAGCCACATCAAGGATGGCAGTCACCGCATAGCGGCCTTTGCTGGTCAAGCGCATCGGAAGTCACCTCTGGCGTAGTCAGGGCTTGCTAAACAAAATGGTGACATTGCCGACAAAATTGGTCAACTATTTTCCCGACCAATTTAGTCGGGTATCTACGATGACAGCCATAACCGCTGGCTATTAGATAACAGGATCAAAGGCATCGGCCGCGCGCTGGCGATCCTGAGCGGCCTGCGCTTCGGCTTCACGAAACTCGCTGATGTCCAGATGAGGCACCGAGCAGCACTTGAGATCGATACCCGCCCCCTTCAGCCCCATCAGAATCTGCTCCTGACGCTGCTCTAGCAGATGCATATGGTCCAGCACCTGGCCAATAGCCTTGGCCACAGGATCGGGGTTATCAGGCGACACGGCATAGGCGTCAAACCCATATTTACGCGCCAGCTGATCGCGCCGCGCCCGCTGCTCGGCGGTCGCGGGCTGAGCCTCGGCCGTCGGATGCTGACGCTGGACCACCCGCCCGGGAATGCCCACCACCGTTGCACCGGCCGGTACATCTTTGACCACCACGGCATTGGAACCGACACGCGCCCCCTCATGCATGGTGATGGGGCCCAGCACCTTGGCCCCCGCCCCCACCACTACCCCGTTGGCCAGTGTGGGATGACGTTTGCCAGGACTCCAGCTGGTGCCGCCCAAGGTGACGCCGTGATAGAGGGTGACGTCATCGCCAATTTCGGCGGTTTCGCCGATCACTACCCCCATGCCATGGTCAATGAAGAAGCGGCGGCCAATGCGCGCCCCGGGATGGATCTCGATACCGGTCAGCCAGCGAGCGAGGGTCGACAGCCAGCGTGCCGGAAAGCGCAAGCCACGCTTCCACAGGCTATGGCTGAGGCGATGAAACCAGATGGCATGCAGCCCCGGATAGGTCAGCAACACTTCGATGGTGGTGCGCGCCGCCGGATCTCGGTCGAAAACGCTGCGGACGTCCTCACGGATGCGTTCGAACATGTCACTCCTCGCTGTCGGCGCCGCTAGCGGGGGCGCTGGCCTTGTGCATAGTGGCGAGCATACCACGCAGGATCGCCATCTCCTGCGTCTCAGGCCGGGCGCGGGTGAAGAGCCTGCGCAGCTTCTGCATCACCTGCCCGGGGTGACGCGGCAGAATGAAACCGACCTGACGCAGGATCGCCTCTAGCTGGGCATAGAAGCGCTCAAGCTCCTCAGCCGGCGGATAATCGACTTCAGCCTCGGCCATCACTGCGCCAGCACTGGCCGCCATGCGCAATTCGTAGGTCACAACCTGCACCGCCTGGGCGATGTTGAGGGCACTGTAATCAGGATTGGAGGGAATGTGCAGGTGGTAATGGCACTTCTGCAGCTCGTCGTTGGTCAGACCATTGCGCTCACGGCCAAAGACGATGGCCACCGGATGATGGCGGGCTTCAGTGGTGGCGCGCAGGCCGCACTCGCGGGCATCCAGGGCCGGCCAGCTCAAGGTGCGCGGCCGGGCACTAGTACCGACCACCAGCGAGCATTCGGCAATCGCCTCATCCAGCGACGCCACCACCCGCGCCTGCTGCAGCAGATCACTGGCGCCAGCGGCCAGGGCAACGGCCTTGCCGTCGATCGCTTCTTGCGGATTGACCAGCACCAGTTGCGACAACCCCATGTTTTTCATGGCGCGAGCCACTGATCCGATGTTACCGGAGTGGCTGGTTTCAACCAGAACGATGCGAATTGCCGACAACTGCTCCATTGGGCGCCATGGTCCGGGTGACAAAAAGGGGCATTAGGTTAGCACAGCCCGATTACCGGGCGCAGTCGTCCGTTGCCGCCACCCCCTCAACTGACTATAATTCGCGCCGCTTCTCCCCCGTTCTTTAGCAAATGGTGTCCTTGTCCATGCAGCCGATGCTCAATATCGCTGTGCGCGCCGCCCGTGCCGCCGGCAGTTTCATCGCCCGCTCTTTCGAGCAGGTTGATCAGATCCAGACTGAACAGAAAGGTGCCGATGATTTCGTCACCAACGTCGACCGCGAAGCCGAACGGCTGATCATCGATACCATTCGCAAGGCCTACCCGGACCACCAGTTCGTTGGCGAGGAATCCGGCGTCTCTGGCGCCGAGGCCAGCGATTATCAATGGATCATCGACCCACTGGACGGGACCACCAACTTCATCCGCGGCATCCCCCACTTCTCCGTCTCCATCGCCCTGCAGATCAAAGGGCGGATCGAGCATGCCGTGGTCTTCGATCCCATTCGCAACGAACTCTTCACCGCCAGCCGTGGCCGTGGCGCTCAGCTCAACGAGCGCCGTCTGCGTGGCACCAATGCCAAGGACATGCGCGGTGCCCTGCTGGCCACCGGCTTCCCGTTCCGCAACCGCAACTACCTCGACAGCTACCTCGCCATCTTCCGCGCCTTTTTTGAACAGGCCGGTGATGTGCGTCGTGCCGGCTCAGCAGCGCTGGATCTGGCCTATGTCGCGGCCGGGCGTATGGATGGCTTCTGGGAACTGGGGCTCAAGCCTTGGGACATCGCCGCAGGCGAGTTGCTGGTGCGCGAAGCCGGCGGGCTGGTATGCGATTTCACTGGTGACAGCAACCACCTGACCGAAGGCCACATCGTGGCTGGCGCTCCCAAGGTGGTGAAAGAGATGTTGATGCGTATGCGCCCGCTGCTGCCCGCGGCGATGCTGCGCAGCTAAGACCACCGGTGAAGAAAAAGGCGTCCGCTATGGACGCCTTTTTTAATGGCCAGATGACCAGGCTGATTTACATCAACGGCGCCTGATCCGCCCCCTCTTTCTCGACCTGGGTCGGCATCAGATCTTCGCGGCTGACACCCAGCCAGAAGGCCACTGCACTCGCCGCATAGATCGAGCTGTAAGTACCGACAAACACACCAAATAGCAGCGCCAGCGAGAAGTTCTCCAGCAGCTGACCGCCCAACAGATAAAGCGACAGCAGCACCAGCATGGTGGTACCGGCAGTAATGAAGGTCCGGCTCAGGGTCTGGGTCAGGGAGATATCAAAGTTCTCCTCGGTCGACACCCCACGCAACACACGGAAATTTTCGCGTACCCGGTCAAAGATCACGATGGTGTCATTGAGCGAGTAGCCGATCACCGACATCACTGCGGCCATCACCGTCAGGTCAAACTCCAGTTGCAGGATCGAGAACAGTCCCATCACCATCAGGGTATCGTGAACCAATGCTGTTACTGCGCCGACGGCGAAACGCCACTCAAAGCGCATCGACACGTAGACCAGAATTGCGGCAATGGCCGCCAGTGCTGCCATAAAGGCCACATCGCGGAACTCTTCGCCGATGTTGGGGCCGATAAATTCAACCCGGCGCAGTTCCAGCGACACATCAGGCGTGCTCTTGAGACTGGCGATCACCCCCTCGGCAATCGCTTCAGGAGCGACCCCTTGCTGCGGTGCCAGGCGGATCAGCACATCCGTGGTCGCCCCAAAATGCTGAACCACAGCCGCCCCTACTTTGCCGGCATCCAGTGCTTGGCGCACCAAATCAAGTTCAACCGGTTGGCTATAGGCCACTTCGACAATGGTGCCACCGGTGAAGTCGAGACCCCAATTGATCCCTTTGGTCGCCAACGACACCAGGCCGATGGTGACCAGCGTCAGGGAGATGATACAGGCAACCATTTTGTGCCGCATAAAGCGGATGGTGCCTTTGGCTCTGAACAGTTCAAACACGATAGTGCTCCTTAGATCGAGAGCCGGTCGAGACGTTTGCCGCCCCAAGCGCTATTGATGATGGCTCGCGACACAATGATGGCAGTGAACATCGACACCACGATGCCAATCATCAGGGTCACAGCGAAACCGCGCACCGGCCCACTGCCGACCGAGAACAGGATCACTGCCGTGATCAGGGTGGTGATGTTACCGTCAAAAATGGAACTGAAGGCATTGTCAAAACCGCTATGAATCGCCTGCTGCACCGACTTTCCATCGCGCAGTTCTTCGCGGATACGCTCGAAAATCAGCACGTTGGCATCCACCGCCATCCCCAATGTGAGGACGATACCGGCCATGCCGGGCATGGTCAGGGCAGCACCGGGGATCATCGACATGATGCCGACAATACCGACCAGATTGGCGAACAGGGCCACGTTGGCCACCAGACCAAACTTGCGGTAATACACACCCATAAAGATCACCAGCACCACAAATCCCAACAGAATGGCCTCAATACCACGCTCAATGTTCTCCTTGCCTAGGCTCGGGCCAATGGTGCGCTCTTCCACAATCTGGATCGGTGCAATCAGAGCACCGGCGCGCAGCAGCAGCGCCAGTTCATGGGCTTCGGCCGGCGAATCAAGACCGGTAATCTGGAAGCTGCTGCCGAGGCGGCTCTGGATAGTGGCAACGTTGATCACCTCCTGCTTTTTGACGAACACAGGATTGCCTTGGGCATCACGCTCGCCGGTTCCTTTGAACTCGATAAACAGGGTTGCCATCGGCTTGCCGATATTGTCCTTGGTCTCGCGCGCCATCTTGCTGCCACCGGCACCATCCAGATCGATACTGACCCTGGGCATGCCATTTTCATCGGGGCTACTACCGGCACCGACAATATGGTCACCGGTGAGCACCGTGCGCTTCTTGAGTAGTACCGGGCGGCCATCGCGATCACTCAGCAACTCGGAACCGGCGGGCACCCGGCCACCGACAGCCGTGGCCAGATCGTTCTCGGTATCCACCATGCGGAACTCAAGGGTCGCGGTAGCGCCCAGTATCTTTTTGGCCTCGGCAGTATCCTGCACCCCCGGTAGCTCAACCACGATACGCGAGGCACCCTGGCGCTGCACCAGCGGCTCAGCAACACCCAATTGGTTGACGCGATTACGCAAGATGGTGATGTTTTGCTGCACAGCAAATTCGCGCAGCTCTTTCATCCGCGCTTCGGTAGGCAGGGCCAGCAGGCTGCGTGCATCCACACCCGGCAGGAACTGCAGATCGAGGAAACGTTTGGCCAGCAGCGTCTCGCCCTGATCGCGCTGTTCAGCGTTGGCAAAGCGCAAGGATACGCCGTTGTCGCGGTCGCGACGCATGGCCACGCCTTTGATGCCGCCTTCGCTCAGGGTTGAGCGGAAATCATCGATCATCTGGCTCTGGGCTTTTTCCATCGCGGTCTTCATGTCCACTTCCATCAAGAAATGAACACCGCCGCGCAGGTCGAGACCCAGTTTGAGCGGCGAGCCACCAATGGCATCCAGCCAACCCGGCGTCGTTGGTGCCAGATTGAGTGCCACCGTGTAACTATCGCCCAATACCTGCTGGACTAAGGCACGCGCCGGCAATTGCTCGTCATCAGTGGTCAAGCGCACCAACAGACGCTCTTTTTCAACCGCCACCGATTTGGGACTGATGCCACCCGCAATCAGGGCTTCACGCACCTTGCCAGCGGTATCGATAGTGACTGAAGCGTTACGACCAGCCGAGATCTGCAGAGCTGGATCGGGAGCATAAAAATTGGGGATGGCGAACAGGCCGACCAGCAGCACTGCAGAGGCGATGAGCAGGTTTTTCCACCAGGGATAATGGTTGAGCACAGGAATGATCCTTGGCTGGCGCCTTACAGCGACTTCAGGGTGCCTTTCGGCAGCACGGCGCTGATCGCAGACTTCTGCACCATCACCTGGGTGTTGTCGGCCACTTCGATGACCACATAGTCTTTGTCGTCAGCAACCTTGGCGACGCGACCGAGCAAGCCACCCTGGGTCAGTACTTCATCACCCTTGCTGATCGACGACATCAGCGCCTTGTGTTCTTTGACGCGCTTGGCCTGCGGACGGTAGATCATGAAATAGAAGATCAGGCCGAAGATCACCAGCATGAAAATCAGGTCCCAACCAGCGGTAGGTGATCCTTGAGCAGCGGCAGGATTAGCGTGAGCAGAAGCAATAAAAAAGTCCATGATTCAACCTCTTGTCATAGTAATTTGGCACTTAGCTGGCAGGCGCAGCAGGCACTGTCTGATCTCGGGCGGCATAGAACCCCTGCACAAAGGCGTCTAATGTACCCGCCTCGATCGCGCCCCGCAAACCTTCCATCAGCCGCTGGTAATGACGCAGGTTATGGATGGTGTTGAGACGAGCACCGAGGATCTCATTACAGCGGTCGAGATGGTGCAGATAGGACCGGCTGTAATTTTTGCAGGTGTAACAATCACAGCTTTCATCCAGCGGCGCCGTATCGTCGCGATAGCGGGCATTGCGGATCTTGACGACACCGGTGGAGACAAACAGATGGCCGTTACGGGCGTTGCGAGTAGGCATGACGCAATCGAACATATCGATGCCGCGACGCACCCCCTCGACCAGGTCCTCCGGCTTGCCAACCCCCATCAGATAACGCGGCTTATCCACCGGTATGCGTGGCAGGATGTCGTCTAGAATGCGGTCGCGATCCTCTTTGGGCTCACCCACCGCCAGACCGCCGACGGCATAACCATCGAAGCCAATCGACAGCAGGCCATCCAGCGACTGGCGGCGCAGCGATTCGTAAACACCGCCCTGAATAATGCCAAACAGTGAATTGGGGTTGTGCAGTCGGTCAAACTCGGCGCGCGAGCGGGCCGCCCAGCGTAGCGACAGCTCCATCGACGTCTGCGCCTGCTCCAGCGTGGCTGGATAAGGGGTGCATTCGTCGAAGATCATGGCGATGTCAGAGTTGAGCGCATGCTGCACCTGCATCGAGATCTCGGCGTCCATGAAGATCTTCTCGCCCGAGATCGGATGGCGGAAATGCACCCCCTGCTCGGTGATCTTGCGCAGATCACCGAGGCTGAACACCTGAAAACCGCCGGAGTCGGTGAGGATTGGGCCCTGCCACTGCATGAAACCATGCAGGCCGCCATGGGCCCGCATGATCTCTACACCCGGGCGCAACCACAGATGAAAGGTGTTGCCGAGCAGGATCTCGGCGCCGCTGGCCTTGACGTCCTCGGGGGTCATCCCTTTGACCGTGCCATAGGTACCAACCGGCATAAAAGCGGGTGTCTCGACCGTGCCCCGGGGAAAGTGCAAGCGACCACGACGGGCGCGACCATCGCTGGCCAGGAATTCATAACGCACAGCCATCAGCCCTCCTCGCCCGCATCATTGCGGGTGACAAACATGGCGTCGCCATAACTGAAGAAGCGGTAACGCTCGGCCACCGCCCGTTGATAGGCGGCCATGGTTTGGCGATAACCGGCAAACGCCGACACCATCATGATCAGGGTCGACTCCGGCAGGTGAAAGTTGGTGATCATGGCATCGACCACGCCGAAACGGTAACCCGGGTAGATGAAGATGTCGGTGTCACCAGACCAGGCAGGCAACTCAAGACTGTCAGCGCGCTGCTGCCAGGCGCTCTCCAAGGTACGCACGGCGGTAGAGCCCACCGCCACCACCCGTTTGCCAGCGGCACGGGTCGCATTGATGAGTGCCGCTGTGTCCGCTGGCAGCTGGGCATATTCTTTGTGCATGCGATGATCGGTGATCTGCTCGGCCCGCACCGGCTGAAAAGTACCAGCGCCGACATGCAGGGTGACAAAGGCCTGCTGCACACCGCGTGCGGCCAGTTCATCAAGCAGCGGCTGATCAAAGTGAAGGCCGGCCGTCGGTGCCGCTACTGCTCCCGCATGGCGGGCATAAACCGTCTGGTAACGCTCACGATCACTCGGCTCATCAGCACGCCCCAAATACGGCGGCAACGGCATGTGGCCATGGGCGTCGAGCAGGTCCAGCAGCGGCGCACCGCTAAAGGTCAGAAAAAAGATGGCATCATCGCGGCCAGTGACTTCGGCCTCGATGCCACCTTCCAGCAGCAGCCGGGTGCCGGGCTTGGGCGCCTTGCTGGCCCGGATATGGGCCAACGCCTGATGCTCGCCACAGACCCGCTCGATAAGCACTTCAACCTGACCGCCACTGGCCTTGCTGCCAAACAGCCGCGCCGGGATCACCCGAGTGTCGTTGAACACCAGTAGATCACCGGGTTCCAGCAGGCTCAGCAGATCACGGAACTGGCCATGACGCGGCTCACCGCCGGCCACCACCATGAGCCGGCTGGCCGGGCGTTCGGCCAGCGGATAACGGGCGATCAGCTCATCAGGCAGATCAAAGGAAAAATCCTGTCGGCGCACGACTGCTCAACAACTGTCCGAGGCAAGGGGGCGCCAGTCTAGGGACGGCGCCGGGCCCTGACAAGAGCAGCGAGTGTAACCAGCCATAGCAGGCCGGCCGAGCCACCGCCGCCGCTATCGTCGGCGCCAACGCCTGACTCACTCAATTCAACATTGGTCAGCGTGAAGGTGGCAGCGCCACCTGCAGAGGCCACCAGCTCCAAGCGGTCACCGGCATTAACCAGGGCAGTCCAACTGCCACTGCGCCCGTCGCTACCACCAACCACCGCATTACGGCTGAGGTTGTAGAGGATTGCGCCGGCACTGTCGCTGTTCGCCTGCCAATCGATGCGCAGCGTCCCCTCGCGATCTGCCACCAGTAGCATGGGCGCGCTACCACCATCAGTGCTAAAGGTGGCCTGGGGTTGCTCCCGCACCATCGACCAGTTGCTAAAGGCGGGCACATGGCCACTGACCGTGGTTTCACTAAACAACGAACGGTAGCGGGGAACGGTCAGGGTTGCCTGGCGCTCTTCGCCATCGGCAGCAACCACGCTCACCTTGCCACCACTGGCGCGTGGCGGTAGTGACAAACGCAGCTCGCACTGGCCGCCAGCCGCCAGTGTCTGGCTGGAGCAGGGGTCAGCGCTGAGTGTCCAGCCTGCCGGGATCACCACTTCATCGAGGGTCACAGCCTGCTGGCCATGGTTGGTCACCGCCATGGTTGCAGCCACCACATTAGCGTCCAGTTGCGGTGTCAGCACCTGGGTGGCCACGCCCCATTGCTGCTGACCGGCCAGCCAGTCACCATAGTTAGCCAGATGGGTGTAGACGCTCGGAAATGCCTCACCACAAATACGGAAGCCCCAACTCACCAATCCATGCTGAACAACGGTATTGCCACTGCGCACAAACAGCGGGCCGCCACTGTCGCCCTGGCAACTGTCTTCATCAGCCACAGCACCAGCGCAAATCATGTTGTCAGTCAGCCAGCCGACACCCCAAACAGGAACCATGGCGCAACCTTGACCAATGCCACGAAAGGGCTGGTCAACCCCCAACAAACGGGTAGAGACATCACCATCCTCGGTGATGCCATAACCCACTACGTGTAGAGGATCGCCCTGGCGCAGGGCGTTGGTTTGTGCCGCAGTCGCGGGCTGGGCATAGACCGCGGCGCGGGCACCCGGTACGTGCAGCAGCGCCAGGTCCTGATCCAGCGAACTATCGTCATAGCCGGCGAACTGATAGACCGCTTCGACCGTCAGCAACTGCGTTTCAGTCAGGTTTTGCGGTGTCACATCACCGCCCCCAACCACCACCCGCATCTCCTGAGGCCGTTGGCCATCGGTACAGTGGGCTGCGGTAAGCACCCAATCAGGCGCGATCAGACTGCCGCCGCACTGATGCTGGCTGTAAAAGCTACGGCCGTCACCCCAAGGCAGATGCTGCAAGCTAACCATCCAGGGGTGGCTGCTTGCCGTCACGGGCTCACCACCAACGATACGAGGTTTGATCATCGGGCCGCTGGCGGCAGCGCTGAGCGACATCAACACCAGCGGCAGTGCCAATAAGCGACGGGCATCAGAAAACATCATCACTATCCCCTGTGAGACACGGCGGACATTTTCACCCAAAGCTACAGGTCGAACCAGATGCGGCCAATCCTAAATGCGAAAAAGAAAACGCCGGTCGTCAAGGCGACAGTCAACCGGCGTACGGGCCATGTGGCACCAGGGAGGGCGCGCAGAATTACACACAGAGATGACCGCCAGATGTCAGCGACTATCCTTGCTAAAGAACACAGTCAGGGGTGAGCAGATGGGCAGCAAGAACAAAGACAGCAAGAAAGCCAAGATGGGGCACCATGAATCCAGCCATGGCGACATCAACAAAAAGCAGTTTGCCAAAGAGCTGGAGCAGCTCCAGGTGGAACTGGTGCATCTACAGGAATGGGTACGCACCCAAGGACTGCGGGTGGTGGTGATCTTCGAGGGGCGTGACGCCTCCGGCAAAGGTGGGGCCATCAAGGCGGTGACTGCCGCGCTCAATCCGCGCATCGTCAAGGTAGTGGCCCTGGCCAAGCCAAGTGACCGCGAACGGACCCAGTGGTACTTCCAGCGTTATGTTGCCCATCTGCCAGCCGCTGGCGAAATCTTGCTGCTAGACCGTTCCTGGTACAACCGAGCCGGGGTGGAACGGGTGATGGGCTTTTGCAGCGACAGCGAATATGAAGAGTTCCTGCGCACCTGCCCCGAGTTCGAACGGATGCTGATCCGCTCCGGCATCGTCCTCATCAAATACTGGTTCTCGGTGTCCGACGAGGTGCAGGAGAAACGCTTCCGTGACCGTCTTGAAGATCCAACCAAGCGCTGGAAATTCAGTGATATGGATCTGTTCTCACGCAGCCGCTGGGTTGAGTACTCCAAGGCCAAAGATGCGATGTTTGCCTATACCGACAGCAAGCATTCGCCTTGGTACGTGGTCAACGGCGACCACAAACGGCGCGCCCGCCTCAACCTGATCAGCCATCTGCTAAGCCTGATCCCCTACCAGCCACTCAAACTGGCGCCGGTCGAACTGCCGCCAATCAACAGCGAAGGCTATGTGCGCCCGCCGCGTCACGAACAGACCTACATCCCAGAAGTTTACTGAAACAGAAAAACGACAGGCCGCAGCTGCGGCCTGTCAGTATCAACAGCAGTAACCAGACTCAGGCGTCAGCCGAGGTTGCGGCATCATCTTTGTGACGGGCGGCAGCCTCTTTGATCAGGGCCTGCAGCTCACCCTTCTGGAACATTTCCAGCATGATGTCACAGCCACCGATCAGTTCACCTTCCACCCACAGCTGGGGGAAAGTCGGCCAGTTGGCGTAGCCCGGCAAGGTGGAACGGATGTCCGGGTTCTGGAGGATATCGACAAAGGCGAATTTTTCGCCGCAGGCCATTAATGCCTGGGAGGCCTGGGCCGAAAAACCGCAGTTTGGCAGTTTGGGCGAGCCCTTCATGTACAGCAGAATCGGGTTGTCGGCGATCTGCTTCTTAATGCGGTCGATGGTTTCCATAGGTACCCCTGTTGGCAAAGTGGGCTGATTGTAGGCGCAACACGTATCGGCCAATAGTCATAATGACGGATGGACATTTACCGCCGCTCTGCAAGACTGGTTTGGCATCGCGCCGGCCCCGCTGCACAGGGCCTGTTCACAAAGCGCCAATCCTGAGTAAAATTGTCGGACTTGATTCGTTTCGGATCAACACCCTCTCGCGCGATAGCCAACACCTCACGCGGGTACAGCCACACGGAGACATCATCATGGCCTTTGAACTTCCAGCCTTGCCCTACGCCAAAGACGCCCTTGCTCCGCACATCTCGGCGGAAACACTCGAGTTCCACCACGGCAAACACCACAACGCCTACGTGGTCAAACTCAACAGCCTGATCCCAGGTACCGAGTTTGAAGGCAAATCGCTCGAAGCGATCATCAAGAGCTCAACGGGCCCGGTGTTCAACAACGCCGCCCAAATCTGGAACCACACCTTCTATTGGCACTGCCTGAGCCCAAACGGCGGAGGCGAGCCTACTGGCGCTCTGGCCGATGCCATCAACGCAGCATTCGGCTCCTTTGCCGAATTCAAAGCCAAGTTCACCGACAGCGCCATCAACAACTTCGGCTCCAGCTGGACCTGGTTGGTGAAAAAGGCTGACGGCACTGTGGCCATCGTCAACACCAGCAATGCCGCCACCCCGCTGACCGACAGCAGCGTCACCCCGGTGCTGACCATCGACCTGTGGGAACACGCTTACTACATCGACTTCCGCAACGCCCGTCCGACCTACATCGAAGCGTTCTGGAAACTGGTCAACTGGGATTTCGCCGCCAGTAACTACGCCGGCTAAGCCCGCGCCTCATGCAAAACGCCTCCGATTGGAGGCGTTTTTGTTGGTACTCGATAACCGCAGATCAGTTGCGGCGATCGGCCAGATCGCTGGGAACATCATGGCGGAACTGCTGCCAAAGCTTGCCGCTGTCCATACCATAGCTCCGCACCACTTGCGCCACATCCTCAAAATTGCCGGCCGCCGCCAGCTCGCGCAGGCGACGGTAGAAGGCCAGCGCCAAAGCCCGGCCATCGGCATGGCTGAAATAATAACCACCAACCCGTGCGTAAAGCCCCTTGAAGCCGTTGAGGATCAGAGCATAAATCGGGTTGTTCGAGGCGAACGCCAAAGCATGGTTTAAGCGATAGTCAAAATCAGTGAAGGTGATGGCTTCGTCAGCCAAGGATTCCGCTTCTGCCAGCACCATCTCAGCTGTGGCTGCGTTGTGCTTGATCGCTGCTCTAATGAAGATGGCACTGATGTTGGTACGTGCAGCTAACAGCTGGTCTACCAGTTCAGGGATCCCCTGCTGATCCAGACGTGCCAAGGTTTCCAGAATGTTAAGCCCGGAGGTTTCCCAAAAATTGTTCACTCGGGTCGGTTTACCGTGCTGGATGGTCAACCAGCCATCACGGGCCAGCCGCTGCAGCACCTCACGCAAGGTGGTGCGGGTTACCCCGATTAGTTCAGACAATTCACGTTCAGCGGGGAGGATGGAACCGGGTGGAAAGCGGTTATTCCAGATCGACTCGATGATGTACTCCTCGGCAAAACCGGCAGGGGACTGCGCCTTGATGATCATTCGCGACACACTTTCTCGGACGGTAAATGGCGACTCATCTTACCACCGAAGCCCACGCCAACAATCCGTCGGTACAGCGGCACTGCCACCCAGTGCCATCAGTCGTGATCCATGCACCGTTCTTGCTCCGGGTCATAGGATTCAATACGAACAAGCTCTATGCTTTGTTGTTCTTTTACGACATTTCATCCGCCTGTCCTTGCTGGAGAGCGATCCGTGGCCGATTCACCCAACATACTAACCGCCTTTACCCGCAACTTTCTGGGCCATTCGCCAGACTGGTACAAACTGCTAATCCTGTTGTTTTTAGTCATCAATCCGGTGGTTTTTGTTTTCGATCCCTTCACCGCTGGCTGGCTGCTGGTGGCAGAGTTCATCCTGACTCTGGCCATGGCCCTTAAGTGCTACCCGTTGCAGCCCGGTGGTCTGCTGGCACTGGAAGCGGTGATTATCGGCATGACCTCGCCAAAAACCGTTTATAGCGAGATCGCTCACAATTTCCCGGTCATCCTGCTGCTAATTTTCATGGTCGCAGGTATCTACTTTATGAAGGATCTGCTGCTCTTCATCTTTACCAAGATGTTGCTGCGGATCCGCTCCAAGGTGATGTTGTCACTGGCATTCTGTTTCGCTGGTGCCTTCCTGTCGGCATTCCTCGACGCCCTGACGGTGATTGCCGTGGTGATGAGCGTCGCGACTGGCTTTTACGCCATCTATCATCGCGTGGCGTCAGGCCGTGCTCAACATGCCGATCATGATCAGAACAACGACGATGACCTACCTGACCTATCACGCTCCGATCTCGATCAGTTTCGCGCCTTCCTGCGCTCACTGATGATGCATGCTGCCGTCGGTACCGCGCTGGGTGGCGTCTGTACCCTAGTAGGCGAACCGCAAAACCTGATCATCGGCCATGTCGCCGGTTGGAACTTTATCGATTTCCTGATTCGTGTGGCGCCAGTCAGCTTGCCGACGCTGGTTGCAGGTTTACTTACCTGCGCACTGCTTGAGAAAAGCAGACGATTCGGCTACGGAACCCAACTGCCCGAACATGTGGGCACCATCCTGCGCGAGTTCGAAGCGCATGAGGCAGCCAATCGCACCCTGCGCGACAAGGTCAATCTATGCGTGCAGGGGCTGATTATCATCTGGCTGGTAGTGGCGCTGGCTCTGCATCTAGCAGAAGTGGGCATAATCGGTCTATCGGTGATCGTACTGGCAACCGCCTTTACCGGTATCACCGAAGAACATTCGCTCGGCAAAGCCTTCCATGAAGCACTGCCTTTTACCGCCCTACTCACCGTGTTCTTTGTAGTGGTGGCCGTGATCGCCGATCAAAAGCTCTTCGCACCGGTGACTCACTGGGTATTGTCGTTCGAAGGTCATGGCCAACTGTGGCGGGTATTCCTGGCCAACGGTCTGCTGTCGGCCGTCAGCGACAACGTCTTTGTCGGTACCGTCTACATCACCGAGATGATGAACGCACTCAAGGAGGGGATCATCAGCCGCGATCAGTTTGATCTCCTGGCAGTTGCCGTCAATACCGGCACCAACCTGCCATCGGTCGCCACCCCCAACGGCCAGGCCGCATTTCTGTTCCTGCTGACGTCGGCATTGGCGCCGTTGATCCGCCTGAGTTACGGCCGCATGGTGTGGATGGCCCTGCCCTACACGCTGGTGCTGATCGTGGTCAGCCTGACGGCCATACTCTTTGTACTGACACCGATGACAGCGCTGTTCTATGACTGGGGTTGGATTCATCACATGACATCCATGGCTACGGAAGTGCCAACCAGCCACTGACGGTCATATTCGGTAACCAAGACAAGGGCGGGATGTCTCGCCTTTGTCGCTGATAGGGCTCGAATTTCATTATCATGGTCCAACAGCAAGCAGGCCCCAAGACAAGCCTGCCGTCCACCATGCGCCTAATGGTGCGCTGCCGGAGCATCCATTATTGGATGAACGATGGCGTGATTATTAGTCACTCAACCGGGCACAGCCCAAGAAGGTAGAAGAGCAATGAGCATTGTCATCTGGATCGGTCGCCTACCCCACCAGCGTTGGCCTTGGCTGACCATGGCAGCGGTAGCTCTGGCACTGGAGCTGATCGCACTCTACTTTCAGCATGGGCTTAAGCTCGACCCCTGCGAGCTCTGCATCTATGAGCGCTGCGCTATGCTTGGCTTGATGCTGGCTGGCCTGGTCGGGGCAATAGCTCCAACCAGCCTGTTGCTGCGTCTGGGAGCCTTCGGCCTGTGGCTGGCCAGCAGCGTCTGGGGCTTGTGGCTGTCCTGGGGCCACCTGATGCTGCAGCTGAATCCGCCCTTGATCCCCACCTGCGCCAGCTCCCCGGAATTTCCCGCATGGCTGCCGCTTAACCAATGGCTGCCGTGGATGTTTGAAGCCTACGGCGTCTGTGAAGAGAGCAGTTGGGCACTGGCCGGCCTGTCGATGGTGCAATGGCTGGTGGTGGTGTTTAGCATCTCGCTGCTGGTAGCCGCCACCGTTATCGGCTGTCAGCTACTCTGTTGGCTCAATCGCGGTCGACCAGTGGCCAGCTGACGATCCGCTCGACCAGGCCGTAGCCGCGCGACTCGGGCACGCTACGGCCGGCTACCGACATTTTCAGTTTATGCATCTGGGCCTTGCTCCCAGTCAGCAACGGATGCCAGCTGGGCAGAGGCCGCCCCTCCCTCACCCGCCGATAGCTACAGCTGGGCGGCAACCACAAAAAAGATTCTTCGTCGGCCGGGTCCACCTTGACGCAGTCCGGCACCAAACTGAAACGATTGCTGTAATCACGGCAGGCGCCACTCTTGCTGTCGAGCAAGCGGCAAGCGATATCAGTGAAATAGAGATCATCGGTGTCATCATCGATCACTTTGTTAAGGCAACACTTGCCACAACCATCACAGAGCGATTCAAACTCCTCGCTGGTCATCTGTTCCAGAGTTTTGGTCTGCCAGAACGCGTTGCTCATGGGGCACTCAGCTGATCGGCAAAGAGACCAATGGCCACCGCAAAATAGTCAGAGCGGTTCCAGGCCAGAAAGGCGTTGTAGTTGCGGGTCACCAGAAACACTCGCCCTTGAGGGCCGTCGGGGGCAACCAGACGGGTGGTCAGTTCGGCATCCGGCAGGGTGCCAGCGAGCGCCACCACCCCCAATTGCCGCCATTCACCCACCTTGCGCCGCTGCTCGCGGCCTATTAGCTGTGGGTCAAACCCCTCTGGCAGGGTCACTTCTACCCCCCAGGGTATCCCCTCTTTCCAACCATTCTCTTTAAGGTAATTGGCGATGGAGGCAAAGACGTCTGTCGTGTTGGTCCAGATATCCTTGTGGCCGTCACCATCGCCATCTGCCGCATAGTGCTCGAACGAAGTGGGCATAAACTGGGCCTGGCCCATGGCTCCGGCCCAAGAGGCAGTCATCCGCTCTGGCGTGATGTGGCCCTGATCGAGGATACGCAGCGCAGCCATCAGCTCCTTGCGGAAAAAATCACCGCGCCGCCCCTCGAAGGCCAGGGTGGTCAATGACGAAATGAGCGGATAGCGGCCGACATTGCGGCCATAGCTCGACTCCAATCCCCACAGCCCCACCACCACGGCGGGCGGAACGCCATAACGTTCGCAGATCGGCGCCAGCTGCTCATGGGTGTCGCCCAGCACCGACCGACCACGCTGCACCTTGAGCCAGCTCAGCCGCTGTTCAAGGTAGATATCGAGGGTCAGCTTGACCTCGGGCTGGTTGCGATCCTTGCTGACCGCCCGCTCAATGAAATAAACACCATCAAAAGCATGATCGAGTGTCTGTTTACTAATCCCTGCCGTCAGTGCTTCGCGCTTGAGATCCTGGACATAGTCGTCAAAACCGGGTGGTGTCTGCGGCAGATCGCAACACCCGGCCAGCATCAGTAACGAACAAGCGGCAATCAGTCGCCGCATGCCGCCTGCTCCTGGCGTCGCAGTTTCTCCTGCTGCAGCAGATTGATTGGCGGCGGTGGCAACTGCAGATAAAAGCCCTGCTCGCTCAGACCGCGCTTGACCTCGTCAAGGTCAGCCTGCGCCAGCGCATCACGTTTGGCGAGGTTGCAGACGAGCACAAATTGAGGAGTACCGAACTGGCTGAGCAAGGCCGGTGGCACCTTGTCGAATTGATCGCGCCCCGGCACAAAGAGATAGGTATCGGCCCGTTTGCGGCTTTTGTAGACGGCGCACCACATTGGCGACAAATCCTCCGGCGTCAGCTTGCACCCACAAGGGCCAAACTATAACATGACGGCGCATGGTGCGGGGCCGCACCGCAGCTCCGGGCGCAACAGAATCCAACCGATGACCTCTCCCGCACCCATTGACCTCAAAGGTAGTCTTTTCACCCTGTCAGTGCTTAAGCTGCTCGACGCCGACCTCGATCATTGCATCGACGCGCTCGCAGCCAAAATCGCCCAGGCCCCCAAATTTTTTGAAGGCGCGCCGCTGGTTGTTGATGTGGCCGCGCTCGGCGGTCAGCGCATTGATTTTGCCGCATTGAACCGTCAGCTCAAGCAATTGCAGCTGATCCCGGTGGCGGTGACCGGCGCTGAGCCAGCTCTGCGCGAGGCCGCTCGTGATGCCGGCTGGCCGCACCTTAACGGCAGCGGTGGCAGCAGCAAACGTACTGAGGCGACAACTGACAGCGCCGAGCCAGTTGCCGAAGCGGCAGCAGGCGAACGGCCACGGTTGGCGATGACCATCGATACCCCGGTGCGCTCCGGCCAGCAGATTTACGCCAAAGATTCAGATCTGGTGATCCTTGGCACCGTCAGTAATGGGGCCGAGGTCATTGCTGATGGTAGCGTCCATATCTATGGCACCCTGCGCGGTCGCGCCATCGCTGGCGCCAAGGGTGATACCAAGGCACGCATTTTTTGCCACAACCTGCAGCCAGAACTGATCGCCATCTGCGGCACCTACTGGCTCAGCAGCGCCATACAGCCCTACTGGAACCAGAGCGGCATGATCCGTCTGGACGGGGACTCACTGGCATTCAAGGCCCTGGGTTAAAGGGCATGGTTCCGTTTTCGACTGGAAAGGAATGACTATGGCACGCATCATCGTGGTGACATCGGGCAAAGGTGGGGTTGGCAAAACCACTACCAGTGCAGCGCTGGCCACTGGCCTCGCGACCAAAGGCAAAAAGACGGTGGTCGTCGATTTCGACATCGGTCTGCGCAACCTCGACCTGATCATGGGCTGCGAACGACGCGTGGTCTATGACTTCGTTAACGTCATCAATGGTGAGGCCAACCTCAATCAGGCGATGATCAAGGACAAGCGCATCGACAACCTCTACATCCTGCCGGCGTCCCAGACCCGCGATAAGGATGCTCTGACCCGTGAAGGGGTCGAGAAGGTGCTCAACGACCTGTCAGCCATGTTTGACTACATCGTTTGCGACTCGCCGGCCGGTATCGAAACCGGGGCGTTGATGGCCCTCTATTTCGCCGACGAGGCGATTGTGGTCACCAACCCGGAAGTCTCCTCGGTGCGCGATTCCGACCGTATTTTGGGCATTCTTGCCAGCAAATCACGGCGCGCCGAACAGAATCTGGAGCCGATCAAGGAACATCTGCTGCTGACCCGCTACTGCCCGATCCGGGTGGAAAAAGGTGAAATGCTGAGTGTCGAGGACGTGCAGGACATTCTGGCCATCCCGCTGCTCGGCGTGATCCCGGAAAGTCAGGCGGTGCTCAAATCGTCCAATGCCGGGGTGCCGGTGATCCTCGACCAACTGAGTGACGCCGGCCAGGCCTATCTGGATGCGGTCGAACGTCTGCTCGGTAACAACGTCGATTACCGCTTCCTCACCCACGAAAAGAAAGGGCTGCTCAAGCGCCTGTTTGGAGGGTAAGGGATGTCACTGCTCGATTATTTCCGCAGCACCAAAAAGAACAGTGCCAGCGTTGCCAAGGAACGCCTGCAGATCATCGTTGCCCATGAGCGACGTCGCCGTAACAGCCCCTCCTATCTGGAGCAGCTGGAGCGCGACATCCTTGAGGTGATCCGCCGCTACGTCGAGATCTCGCCTGATCAGATCCATGTTCATCTGGATCAGCGTTCGGAAGACTTAGCGGTGCTGGAGCTGAACGTCACCCTGCCGGACGACAAAAAGCTCTAATGCAACCATGTCGATAACAAAACACCGCCAGCTGGCGGTGTTTTTGTATCAGCCTTGCGCCTTACCCTTCAGTGGCGCCACAGCCGGCGCAGTTCATCCAGCCGCGGGGCAAAGAACGGACCGCGCCAACCAGACAGCAACACCGGCAAACGCTCGGATGGCTCATCCAGATCTTCAAGCAGCTCGTGGATCAAGCGTTTCGATGCAACCAGTTCAGCCGCCAATCCCAGCGCTTTGGCCGCATCCTCCGCTCGCTGACGGCACCAGTTAACCGCAGCCTTGTACCCGGCCACATCCATCAACCGCTCCAGCGGCGCTGGCCATTCAGCCTGCGGGCACTGCTGGCCGCGCTCAATCGCGGACCACAAACTGTCACCCCAGCGCCGCATTACCGGCCGCGGCAACCATTCCAGACGCTCGAGCGCTGATTTGCTCGCCCAGTTGTCACGGGCCAGCAGCAGCAGTGGCTCCTCCTTGAGGATATGGCCAACCGGCTTGTCCTCGGCCCGCGCCAGCTGCTGGCGCCAGGCCACCAGTTCACGCAGTACCGCCAACTGTTTGGGCTTCAGGTGCCAGGCATTACCGATGGATCGATAGCGCAGACGATCATCGGTGGCACTGGTGCGTTCATCCACCAGCCGCTGGCACTCGGCAACGCAGGCGTCATACAGACCGCTGCTGGTCAGGGTGTCCACCAGCTGCGGCCACAACCGTTCCAGATAGACCACGTCGGCAACCGCGTACCCCAGCTGGGCCGCTGACAGCGGCCGCGCCAGCCAGTCGGTACGGGCATGCTCTTTGGCCAGGGTCAGCCCCAACAGATTCTCCACCAACCGGCCATAACCGGGGGGCGGCGTGATCCCAGCAAAGCCGGCGGCCACCTGGGTATCGAGCAGGCGGGCCGGCACTATACCGAGCCTGCTTTGCAGCGCTTCCAGATCTTCCCCGCTGGCATGACAGATAAACAGGGGGCCATCGGCCCCCTGCATCAACCGCTTGAGCGG
Organism: Gammaproteobacteria bacterium; assembly: GCA_017425245.1. Taxonomy (GTDB): domain Bacteria; phylum Pseudomonadota; class Gammaproteobacteria; order Enterobacterales; family Neiellaceae; genus RGIG665. The sequence goes on along the minus strand of JAFOOX010000029.1, from coordinate 43,834 downwards.
CTGCCAGTCATGGATCGCTAGCGCGTCGATCAGGATCACCCGCTCGTCCTGACAGATCTGAATCAGCCCCAACAGCGGATAGAGGGTACGCTCACGCACAAACTCGGTATCCAGAGCCACCGCCGAGCGACTGTGCAGCGCCTCCAGCGCGGGCGCCAACCCGGCGTCATCGCGCACCGTGGTGATGGTGACGGTTGTACCGTCAGGCAACACCATGGTGGCTGGCCAATCATTCATGTAGCGGTCTCCTCGCGCAGTTCGCGGCGCAAAATCTTGCCCACATTGCTTTTGGGCAGCTGGTCGCGGAACTCTACCACCTTGGGCACCTTGTAGGCAGTCAGATGCTTGCGGCAGTGGCGAATCAGTTCTTCATCAGTCAGGCCACGATCCTTGACCACCACGAACAGCTTGACCGCCTCGCCGGTGGCGCCATTGGGGATCCCCAGCGCAGCACATTCAAGCACTTTGGGATGCATCATGGCCACGTCTTCCACCTCATTGGGGTAGACGTTGAAGCCACTGACCAGAATCATGTCCTTCTTGCGATCGACAATCTTGAGACTGCCATCAGCGTTGGCCACAGCGATATCGCCGGTGTAGAACCAGTCATCTTTAATCACCTCTTCGGTCGCTTCCGGGCGCTGCCAATAGCCAGCCATCACCTGCGGCCCCTTCACCAACAGCTCGCCGGGCTCACCGAGTGGCATATCCTCACCCGCATCATTGACCAACCGCACATCAGTCGAGGGTGCCGGGTAGCCGATGGTGCCGCTAAAGCCCGTTGCCGTGAGCGAAGTAACTGCCACCAATGGCGCACACTCGGTTAGGCCATAACCCTCCAGCAGGGGTTTACCGGTCACCTGCTGCCAGCGCTCGGCCACCGCCGCCTGTACCGCCATGCCGCCACCCAGCGACAATTTCATACCGGTGAAATCGAGCTGATCAAAGCCCGGGGTATTGAGCAGGGCGTTGAACAGCGTGTTAACTCCGGTCAGTCCGGAAAAGCGATATTTTTTGAGTTCGCTGACAAAAGCGGGCAAGTCCCGTGGGTTGGTGATCAGCAGATTGGCAGCGCCGATGCGCATAAAGGTAAGCAGATTCGCGGTCAGGGCAAAGATGTGATAGAGCGGCAGCGGCGTCACCACCATCTCTTTGCCTTCAGCCATCACTGGCCGGATCACCGCCAGTACCTGTTCCAGGTTAGCCACCATGTTGCGATGAGTGAGCATCGCTCCTTTGGCCACCCCGGTGGTACCGCCGGTGTATTGCAAAAAGGCCAGATCGCTGCCGGCCAGCTGCGGTTTTAGATACTGCAGCTGCTTGCCGCGCGCCAGCGCGCTGTTAAAGGATCTGGCGCCCGGCAGGTAGTACTTGGGAACCAGCTTCTTGATGTACTTGACCACGAAGTTAACCAATGCACGCTTGGGCGCCTTCAGTTGATCCCCCAAACGGGTGAGGATCACATGGCGTACTTCGGTATCGTTAACCACCTTTTCCAGCGTATGAGCAAAGTTGGAGATGATGACAATGGTCTTGGCCCCCGAGTCACGCAGCTGGTGGCGCAACTCACGCGGGGTGTAGAGGGGGTTAACGTTCACAACCACCATACCGGCGCGCAGAATGCCCATCACCACAATCGGGTACTGCAGCAGGTTGGGCATCATCACCGCCACCCGATCACCGCGCTGCAGGTGCAGTTCCTGCTGCAGATAGGCGGCAAAGGCCCGTGACAGCTCATCCACGCGGCGATAACTGATGGTCTCGCCCATGTTGATGAACGCCGGCTGTTCGGCAAAGCGCCGGAACGACTCTTCAAAGATCTCGTTCAACGACGGGTAATGGTCGGCATCAATGGTGTGGGGTACACCTGGGCCGTAATGGTCGAGCCAGATTCTGTCCATACTGCTTCTCCCGGAGGCCCGACTGCAAATGGGCCTCAAACCTGCTGTCGTTATCGTTATTCATCTACTGGTCAGGAGTATGGCCGAGCCACGTAAAAACGCCGCCTGCCAATGCCACCCAACCAAATTCAAACGTACGTTTGAAGTGAAAACGTCGGAATTGTAGCAGCGACCTTGGCCATCGTCGCGGCAGCCATCAGCTCGAAACTCAACCACTCGACCGGGATCACAGTGGCTGGCAACTACCAGTGACGGCGCCAATAAGGATCATCGTGATATCGGTCATGCCAAGGATCATCTCGCCAGCGATCACGATGGCGGTGATCATAATGACGCCACAGCCGGTAGCTCTCGGCCTGCAACACCGGTAACTGGCGCTTGAACCCCTGACCCTCGTCGGTTTCGCTGCCCAACACCCGGCCGCGCACCGTCAGTTGCAGCCCCGGGCGTAGATCCTCCCCGCCCTCGCCGCTCAGATAAAAGCGGAAACGGCCAATGGAATCAGCCTGATCCACATCCGGCCACTCATCGTCGACCAGCGGATAGGCGATCACCTCGACCTGCAGCCCCCGCTCGGTCCGGTTGATTGTGGCGACTTCGCCGCCCCACCGGGCGTTCTTGCCAATGGAGGCTTTGGGCGCCGCCTGTACCTGCGCCAGCGGCACCAGCAGATTGTCGTCTTCAATGGCCAGTGCTGGCCCGGCCAACCCCAGCATGATGGCGAACACCAGCCCCAGAGATCTGCCCATAAGCGCCCCCGTCAATGTTCAGCAGTGCTGCCATGCACCACATTATTGCGCAGATACAGAGGTTCGAGCTGGCTGATATCGCCCGTTTCACCGCGCAACCGGGCCCGCTCGGCCAGCGCCAGCATCGCCCGCGCCTCCGGTAGTGTCGGCGCCTGCAGCAAGGTAGTGTCGTTACCCAATGCCCGCAGCGCCTCGCCATACAGTGTCAAGGCCGAGCCAACCACCGTCAGCGGGCCATCGCCAGCCCAGGGCTGCAGCTGCTCAGGGCCCGCTACACCCGGGGCACCGACCGCCACCAGCTGCTGCTCATCCAGCTGCCAGCGGGCGATATAGAGCTCGCCCATACGCGCATCGAGGGCGGTTACCAGAGCGCCGCGCACCCCGTGCTGACGGGCTTGCTCGGCCAACGCCTCCAAGGTCGAGATGCCGACTACCGGCAGATTGGCGGCCAGCGCCAACCCCATGCCATAGCCAATACCGATGCGTACCCCGGTAAAACCGCCGGGGCCACGGCCCACCGCCAGCAGATCGACATCCGCAAGGCTGATGCCAGCAGCCGTCAGCAGTTGATCGACCATCTGCGGCAACCGCTGGCTGTGGCCGCGCGGGCAGATCTCGGCAATGGCCGTGATCTGGCCTTGATGGTCAAGTGCCGCCGAGCACAGCTCGGTGGAGGCGTCGATGGCGAGGATAGTCATCACAGGGTTCTCTCGTCAGGGACAGGTTCAGGGTTTGGCAGGCTGACTGCCCGCGGGATCTGCTGCAACAGCGCCACAGCTTCGGCCTGCTCGCGGCTGCGGCGCATCGGCGGCAGGCTGTGCATGAAGATACGGCCATAGGGGCGGTTGACGAGGCGATTGTCGCACACCATCAGCACCCCGCGATCACTGACGTCGCGGATCAGCCGGCCGGCCCCCTGTTTCAGGGTCAGCACCGCCGCTGGCAGCTGAATCGCGGCAAAAGGATCCAGGCCGCGCCGCCGGCAGTCTTCAATACGGGCCTGTATGAGCGGCTCATCGGGGGCGGCAAAGGGCAACTTGTCGATCACCACGCAACAGAGATCATCGCCGGGAATATCCACCCCTTCCCAGAAACTGGCGGTGGCCAGCAGCACCGCGCCGGGGGTGGCGACAAATTCAGAGAGCAGCTGACGCTTGGGCGCCTCGCCCTGCACCAGCAGCGGCAGCTCGCAGCGCTCCAGCAGCAGCTGCGCCGCCTCGTGCATCATGCGGTAGCTGGTAAACAGCAGCAGCGAACGGCCGCCGGCGGCTTCGATCAGCGGCAGCGCTGCGTCAATCAGATGATGAGCACGAAACTGCGGCCCCGGTTCAGGCAGGTAACGCGGCACATAGAGCAGCGCCTGATTGGGATAATCAAAGGGGCTTTCCAGCGCCAGGGTGGTCGGCTCGCCCAGCCCCAGCTGCTGGCTGAAATGGTCGAAGCGGCCATCTACCTGCAGAGTGGCCGAGGTGAAGATCCAGCTCGCTGCTCGCTCGCTGACGTGGCGGCCGAAGCGCTCTGCTACATCCAACGGGGTCAGGTGCAGCATCACATGGCGGCGGCTGGTCTCAAACCACAGGCTGACGCCAAGGGCGCTGGTCTGCTGCAGCCGCTGCCACAGCTCGCGATGAGCCACCGAGCGCATGGCCAGCTGATCGAGCAGTTTGTGATGGCCGATCTGGGCGCGAATGAGGTTGTCGAACAGGGTCACCGCCTCAGCTACCAGCGCCGTGGCGGCGGCAATCTGCGGCTGCTGGCTGGCCTGACGCCAGTTGCCACGAGTCGGATCCATGGCAAAGGCCAATCGCCAGTCGCGCAGCCGCTGCTCCAGCGCTTCGGCTACCAGCGCCAGCTGACGCTGCTCCTTGAGTTCGGTGCGCACCAGCTGGCGCACCTCTTCGGCCAGCTCCTGCAGCTGACGGCTGGAGAGGGTTTCGCCAAACCAGTTGGCGGCAATCTCCGGCAGCTGGTGAGCTTCATCAAACACCAGCGCATCACACTGCGGGATCAGCTCGCCAAAGCCGGTGTCCTTAAGGGTCAGATCGGCGAGAAACAGATGGTGATTTACCACCACCAGCTCGGCATCACGGGCCTTGGCCCGCGCCTTGGCCACGAAACAGTCGCCTATAAAGGGACAATCGCGGCCCAGACAGTTATCGACGGTAGAGGTCACCAAAGGCAGTACCGCTGAATCCTCAGCCAAGGCGGTCAGTTCAGCCAGATCGCCCGAGTCGGTGCGTGGCAACCATTGCTGGATGCGGGTCAGTTGATCCAGCAGCTGACGGTCGAGGCGGATGGTGCCGTCGAGGGCGATCTGCAGCCGGTAATGGCAGAGGTAGTTGGCGCGGCCCTTGAGCAGGGCGATCTTCACCGGCTTGCCGCTGGCTTTGACGATGCGCGGCAGATCGCGATGAAACAGCTGTTCCTGCAACGCTTTGGTGCCGGTGCTGACCAGCGCCCGTACCCCGCGCACCAACAGCGGCGCCAGATAGGCGAAGGTCTTGCCGGTGCCAGTGCCCGCTTCTACCACCAAAGTGCGCTGATTGGCGATCGCCACATCCACGGCACAGGCCATGGTCAGCTGAGCCTGACGTGGCGCGAACCCCGGGATCTGCGTGGCCAGCGGACCATCGGCAGCAAGAAAGGGATAGTCGTCAGCCACTGTGGCTCCGGTAGACGGGCAGGGCTGCGATTGTAGGGGGGCTGGGCGGTCGCCTCAATCAGCGTTTGTGCCAGGCGGAGCAGCCCTCAGGCACGGACTTCAGGCAAAGGTATCGATATGGCCGTCGGCATCGCGACCACTCTGCTCCTCTGCCGTCGCTGGCTGTTCGCCGTCGGCCTGCTGATCCGGCTGCTGGCTTGCGGCTTCACCGCCCCCCTCGCCTGGGCGCGGATCAAAGATCGCATCCTCCTGCACCGGCTTCTTCTTGTCCCACTCTTCCTCGATCACCGGGCGTTTGGTAAGGGCGCCAACAGCCGCCAGATCGTTCTGCCCCAGCGGTTGCGGCGCCGGGATGCGCGGCAGCAACGGAAAGATCAGATCCTGACTGGGCATGGTCTCCTCCTTGGGGTTCCTTTGTACCTAGTATCGTCCCGGCAAGGCCGCACTTGAACAGTTTTTGCACAGTAGCGACTGGGATGGCCAGACCAGCGCGGTGGCAACCATTGCCGTGCTTGCATTTGGCCAGATTTGCCGGTAGCTTCTAAGCCGTTTTCGTCACGACATATTTACGGATTGACCACCATGCTAAGCACCTTTGCCCACCACCATCATCACCATACCTGATGGGTTAGTCTTCGGGCGAACGCTGCTGGAAGGCTAACGGCAAGTGCCTTCCGGTGGGAGATCCAGCAAATGACCCTCGGAACGCACATGGCGCCGGGGGTTTTTTGTTTTTACTACTTGGGGACGCACCATGCTCGACAATCAACGACTGCGCATTGCCATCCAGAAAAAAGGACGGTTGGCCGATGACTCCCAGGCGCTGCTGAAAAGCTGCGGCATGAAGATCAGCCTGCGCGAGGAGCGACTGATCGCCCACGCCGAAAACATGCCAGTGGATCTGCTGCGGGTGCGTGACGATGACATCCCGGGCCTCATCATGGATGGCGTCTGCGATCTCGGCATCGTTGGTGAAAACGTGCTGGAAGAGGAAGCCCTGAGCCGCGCCCGCGCTGGTCAGCAGGCTGATTACAGCTCACTGCAGCGACTCGACTTCGGCAGCTGCCGGCTGTCGATCGCCGTGGCCCGCGACTTCGACTACCAGGGGCCGCAATCGCTGGCCGGCAAGCGTATCGCCACCACCTACCCCGAGTTGCTGCGTCGCTATCTGACCGAGGCCGGTGTCTCCTTTCACACCTGTATCCTCAATGGCTCGGTGGAAGTGGCGCCACGCGCCGGGTTGGCCGATGCCGTCTGCGATCTGGTCTCCACCGGTGCCACCCTGGAGGCCAACGGCCTGCGCGAAGTGGAGGCGATCTTCCGCAGCCAGGCGCGGCTGATCCAGCGTCAGGGCGAGCTGGGTAAAGAGAAACAGCAGCTGGTGTCGAAACTGCTCACCCGCATTCAAGGGGTGATGCAGGCCAAAGAGACCAAATACATCATGCTCCACGCCCCCAAGGCGCGCCTCGAAGAGGTCTCTGCCCTGCTGCCCGGCGCCGAGCACCCGACCGTACTGCCGCTGGCCCACGACGACACCCATGTGGCCATCCATGTGGTCAGCACCGAAAACCTGTTCTGGGAGACCATGGAACAGCTCAAGGGTCTGGGTTGCAGCTCCATACTGGTGCTGCCGATTGAAAAGATGATGGGGTGAAAGCATGCGTACCCTGAACTGGTCAGAGCTTGATGGCGCGGCTCGCAAGGCCGCCCTCGCCCGCCCGGCACTGGCCGAATCGGCCCAGCTGCAGCAGACCGTCAGCGACATCATCCGCCAGGTACGCGCCGACGGTGATGCCGCCCTCGCCGCCCTGTCGGCCAAATTTGACCGCGAACAGCCAGAGCATCTGGCAGTGTCCGTCGCCCAACGTGATGCGGCAGCCGCCAACCTTAGCACCGAGCTGAAAGAGGCGATCGGCAAGGCCTATCGCAATGTCCGCACCTTCCACGCCGCTCAAGTGGGCAAGACCCTCAAGGTCGAAACTCAGCCCGGCGTCAGCTGCGAACTGGTCAGCCGGCCACTCGATGCCGTTGGCCTCTATATTCCCGGCGGTAGCGCTCCCCTGCCCTCCACCGTGCTGATGCTCGGGGTGCCGGCCCAGATCGCCGGTTGCAGCCGGGTGGTGCTGGTCTCGCCGCCCCCCATTCACCCCACCATTCTCTATACCGCCAGCCTCTGCGGCATCAGCGAGATCTATCAGGTCGGTGGCGCCCAAGCCATTGCCGCGCTGGCCTTCGGCACCGAGACCATCGCCGCGGTCGACAAGATCTTCGGCCCCGGCAACAGCTATGTCACCGAGGCCAAGCGTCAGGCCAGCCAGACCCACGCTGGCGCCGCCATCGACATGCCAGCCGGCCCCTCGGAGGTGATGGTGATCGCCGATGAAGAGGCCAACCCCGATTTCATCGCCGCCGATCTGCTCTCTCAGGCCGAGCATGGCGCCGACTCGCAGACGGTGCTGGTGACCCCCAGCAGCGCCTTGGCCGCCGCCGTGACTGTCGCCGTAGCCCAGCAGCTGGAGCAGCTGCCGCGCCGCGACATCGCCGCCAAGGCGATGGCCAACAGCGTGATCATCGTCTGCAGCGATCTCGATGAGGCGGTAGCGATCAGCAATGACTACGGCCCTGAGCACCTGATCATCCAGACCCGCAAGCCGCGCGCCCTGCTGCCAGCGATCCGCCACGCCGGTTCGGTGTTTCTCGGTGACTGGACGCCGGAGTCGGTGGGCGATTACGCCAGCGGCACCAACCATGTGCTGCCCACCTATGGCTATGTGCGCACCTATTCAAGCCTCAACCTGAGCGACTTCCGCAAGCAGTTCACGGTGCAGGAGCTGACCCCGGCCGGACTGCGCGGTCTTGGCCCCTGTGTGGCGACGCTGGCCGACGCCGAAGGGCTGACCGCTCACCAGCGGGCCGTCACCCTGCGTCTGGCCCTGCTGGAGGAAAATTCATGATCAACAGCAACGCCAAAGATCTGGGCGATGCCCTGGTCCGCCCCGGCCTGCGCGCCCTGGTGCCCTATGAATCGGCACGGCGCATTGGCGGCAGCGGCGAAGTCTGGCTCAACGCCAACGAAAACCCCTATGGCCGCGAACTGACCATCAGTGCCGAGCGCTGGCACCGCTACCCGGACTTCCAGCCGCCGGCCGTGGTCGAGGGCTATGCCCGTTATGCCGGCGTCAGTCCCGAGCAGGTGCTGATCAGCCGCGGCGCCGACGAGGCGATCGAGCTGCTGATCCGCACCTTCTGCGAACCCGGCGTCGACAAGGTGATCTACTGCCCGCCCACCTACGGCATGTACAACATCAGCAGCAAGACCAATCTGGTCGGGCTGACCGAGGTGCCGCTCGATAGCGACTTCCAGCCCGATGTGGCGGCCATTATCGCCGCCGCCGGCGATGCCAAACTGCTGTTCCTCTGCTCGCCCAACAACCCCACCGGCCATATGCTCGAGCGCTCGCGGCTGCTCGCCCTGCTCGAGGCGCTGGCCGGCAAGACGCTGGTGGTGGTGGACGAGGCCTACATCGAGTTCGCCATGGACGCGACCGTGGTGCCGCTGCTGGCCCAGTACCCCCATCTGGTGGTCACTCGCACCCTGTCCAAGGCCTTTGGTCTGGCCGGTATCCGCTGCGGCTTTACTCTGGCCGCGCCGGAGATCATCGGCCAGCTGGCCAAGGTGATCGCCCCCTACCCGGTGCCGGTGCCGGTGGCCCAGATCGCCGCCGAAGCGCTGAGCGATGAAGGGCTGGCACGCATGGCCGAACAGGTCAGCCTGCTCAACAGCCTGCGCGACGACTTTGTCGCCGCCATCGGCCGCCTGCCCAACGTCAAGGTGTGGGCCTCCCACGGCAACTTCGTGCTGCTGCAGGTGCCGGACAATCTGGCCTGCATGGCCGCTGCTGCCAAGGCCGGCATCATCCTGCGTGACCAGAGCAAGCAGAAAGCCCTGCCACGCTGCGTGCGGGTCACCATCGGCAGCGAGGAAGAGATGTTGCGCACCGTTAACGCGCTGGATACCTACCTGCGGAGTAGCAACTGATGGCCGACAAGATCCTGTTCATTGACCGCGACGGCACCCTGATCGCCGAGCCGCCGGTCGACTTCCAGGTCGACCGCCTCGACAAGCTGGCGTTCGAACCCAAGGTAATCCCGGCGCTGCTCAAACTGCAGGCGGCGGGCTATACGCTGGTGATGGTGACCAACCAGGATGGCCTCGGCACTGATAGCTTCCCGACTCCCCATTTCGAAGCGCCGCACAACTTGATGATGCAGATCTTCGAAAGCCAGGGGGTGCGCTTTGCCGACGTGCTGATCTGCCCTCACTTCGAGCATGACAACTGTAGCTGCCGCAAGCCCAAACTCGGCATGGTTGCCCCCTACCTGCAAGAAGGGCGGGTCGACTTCCGCAACTCCTGGGTGATCGGCGATCGCGCCACCGACGTGCAGCTGGCGGCCAACATGGGCATCCGGGCCCTGCGCTATAACCGCGATGCGTGCAACTGGGACCATATCATCAGCGAACTGCTGACCCAGCCGCGTACCGCCACCGTCACCCGCAAGACCCGCGAGACCGACATCAAGGTCAGCGTCAACCTCGACGCTACCGGCAGCAGCATTCACACCGGCATCGGCTTTTTCGACCACATGCTCGATCAGATCGCCACCCACGGCGGTTTCCAGCTGGATCTCTCCTGCTCCGGCGATCTGCACATCGACGATCACCACAGTGTCGAAGATTGCGCCATCGCCCTCGGTCAGGCGCTGCGTCAGGCCCTCGGCGACAAGCGCGGCATCGGCCGTTACGGCTTTGTGCTACCGATGGATGAAGTAGAAGCCAGCTGCACCATGGATCTCTCCGGCCGCCCCTGGCTGGTGTTTGACTGTGAGTTCAGCCGTGAGCGGGTTGGCGAGCTGGCCACCGAGATGGTGCCGCACTTTTTCCGCAGTCTGGCCGATGCCCTCGGCCTGACCCTGCACCTCAAGGCTGGTGCCGGTAACGCCCACCATCAGGTGGAGGGGCTGTTCAAGGCCTTCGCCCGCGCCCTGCGCCAGGCGATCAAACGCGATGGCGAAGCGCTGCCGAGCAGCAAGGGGATGCTGGCATGAGCCGTCTTATCATCATCGACACCGGCTGCGCCAACGTCAGCTCGGTACGCTATGCCGTGGAACGCCTTGGCGTCGCGGTTGAAGTCAGCCGCGATCTGGCCACCATCAACAGCGCCGAGCGGCTGCTGCTGCCCGGTGTTGGCAGCGCCAGCGAGGCGATGAAGAATCTGGCCGAGCGTGACCTGATCACCACCATCAAGGGGCTGACCCAGCCGGTGCTTGGCATCTGCCTCGGCATGCAGTTGCTGGCCCGCCACAGCGCTGAGGGTGATGTCGACTGTCTGGGGCTGATCCCGGCCGAGGTAGAGCGGCTGGAGGTGGCCCCGGCCACCCGCCTGCCTCACATGGGCTGGAACCAGATCACCCCGGCGGACGGTTGCCCGCTGTTTAGCGGCATCCCGGCCGGCAGCTACTTCTACTTCGTCCACAGCTTTGCCCTGCCGGTCGGCAGCTGGACCCGCGCCGTCTGTGATTATGACCAGAGCTTCTCGGCCGCCATCCAGGCCGGCAACTTCTATGGTGTCCAGTTTCACCCGGAACGTTCGGCCGCCGCCGGTGCCCGCCTGCTCAAAAACTTCGTGGAGCTGCCCGCATGATCATCCCCGCCCTTGATCTGATCGACGGCCAGGTGGTGCGCCTGCTGCAAGGCGACTACGGCCACAAGACCGCCTACAACATCGATCCGGTGACCCAGTTCGCCAGCTACCGCGCTCAGGGCGCCGAGTGGCTGCATCTGGTCGATCTCGATGGCGCCAAAGACAGCGCCAAACGCCAGCTGCCGGTGATCCGCCGGCTGCTGACCGAAACCCAGGCCAACATCCAGGTTGGCGGCGGCATCCGTAGCGAAAGCGATGTGATCCAGCTGCTGGAGATCGGCGCCCAGCGGGTGGTGATCGGCTCACTCGCGGTGCGCGACATGGATCTGGTAGCCGGCTGGATCGAAAAGTACGGCCCCGAGCGCATTGTGCTGGCCCTTGATGTACGCATCGACGCTGCCGGCATCAAGCGCGTTGCCGTCCATGGCTGGCAGGAGGATTCGCAGGTGGCGCTGGAGACCCTGGTTGAGCGCTTCCTGGAGGTCGGCCTCAAGCATGTGCTCTGCACCGATATCAGCCGTGATGGCACCCTGGCTGGCAGTAATGTGCAGCTCTATCACGACATGGTCAGCCAGTACCCGCAGGTGCACTGGCAGAGCAGCGGCGGCATCGGCGGCCTGCAGGACATCGCCGCGCTGCGCCCCACCGGCGTCGCCGGGGTGATTGTCGGCCGCGCCCTGCTCGAAGAGAAATTCACGGTCACGGAGGCTCTCCAGTGCTGGCAAGACGCATAATCCCCTGCCTTGATGTACGCGATGGCGTGGTGGTCAAAGGGGTGCAGTTTCGCAACCACGAAGTGATGGGCGACATCGTGCCCATGGCCCAACGCTACGCCGAAGCGGGTGCCGACGAGCTGGTGTTCTATGACATCACCGCCTCGTCCGACGCGCGGGTGGTGGACAAGAGCTGGGTCAGCCGGGTAGCGGCGGTAATCGACATCCCCTTCTGTGTCGCCGGCGGCATCAAGAGTGTCGATGACGCCCGCCGCATCCTTGAAAACGGCGCCGACAAGGTGTCGGTCAACTCGCCGGCATTGGCCCGCCCCGAGCTGATTGAGGAACTGGAAGCCGCGTTCGGCCGCCAGTGTGTGGTGATCGGCATCGACTCCTACTTCAACAAAGAAAACCAGCGCTACGAGGTTTACCAGTTCACCGGCGATGAGAGCCGCACCCGCAACAGCGGCTGGCAGACTCTCGACTGGGTGAAACGGGTGCAGGAGCTGGGCGCCGGCGAGATCGTGCTTAACTGCATGAATCAGGACGGCGTGCGTCAGGGTTATGACCTTGAACAACTCGCCGCCATCCGCAGCGCCTGTAAAGTACCGCTGATCGCATCCGGCGGTGCCGGCGCCATCAGCCACTTCATCGACGTGTTCCAGCAAGCGGATGTCGATGGTGCCCTGGCCGCCAGCGTGTTTCACAAGAATATCATCGACATGAGCGAACTTAAGGGGCAACTTCGCGCTGCCGGTGTCGCCGTGCGCAACAGTTTTGGGGAATGATCATGGGCGATAACGCCAAAGCGACCAGCATCGACTGGCAGAAGATGGAGGGCCTGCTGCCCGCCATCGTTCAGGATGCTGCCAGCGGCCAGGTGCTGATGCTCGGCTACATGAACGAGGATGCCCTCAAGGTCAGCCGCGACAGCGGCAACATCACCTTTTATTCCCGCTCCAAACAGCGGCTGTGGACCAAGGGCGAAAGCTCCGGCCATTTCCTCAAGCTGGTAAGCGAACACCTCGATTGTGACGGCGATGCCCTGCTGCTCAAGGCCAACCCGATCGGCCCCACCTGCCACCTCGGCACCACCTCATGCTGGGATGATGACCAAGGCTCAGCGGTAGGCTTTCTGGCGCAGCTCGAACAGGTGATCGCCAGCCGCAAAGGCGCCGACCCCGAGAGTAGCTACACCGCCCGGCTGTTTGCCAAAGGCACCAAGCGCATCGCCCAGAAAGTAGGCGAAGAGGGGGTGGAAACCGCCCTGGCCGCCACCGTCGGCGATAACGCTGAACTGCTCAGTGAAAGCGCCGATCTGCTCTACCACCTGCTGGTGCTGCTGCAACAGCAGGGCGTCAGTCTGGCCGAGGTGGTCGCCGTGCTGCGCCAACGCCACCGTTAACCGGGACAGAGGATGAGCCGCAGCCGTATCGCTGGCTTGTTATGGCGTCAGCAAGGCCGATGGTGGTTGGCCATGATCGGGCTGTTGTGGTCGATCCCATTGTGGGCAGCGGTGATTGGCCAGGATGACCGTATCCAGGTCAGCGATAGCAACCGTTTTCCGTTTCGCACCGTCGGCCTCATCGAAACCGACGACTCCACCTGCACTGCCACCCTCATCGGCCCCCGCCATATCCTTACTGCTGCCCATTGCCTGGTGGATCTGCAGGGGCAGAGCCGTTGGAAACGCAACCCCTATTTCACCCCCGGTCACCAGGGGATCGGCTCCCAAGCTTATGGCCCGCAGTTAATCGTCCGCGCCTGGCTGGAGAAAGACTATCTGGCCGCCGCCGCCGCCATGAGCGAGCTGCAGCCGCTCGCTATGGGCGAAGCCCAGCCCGCCGCACTTAACATATTTGTCAGCCAGACGATGATGCTCGATTACGCCGTGGCCGAACTCGACCAACCCATTGGCGACAAAAGCGGCTGGCTGGGTCTGCAGCAGGTGGGGCTGGCCGCCCCCTTCGTTCAGATTGGCGGTTACCCGATCGACAAAGGCCGCTACTGGCAGTGGTTTGCCCTGTGTCAAACCAAGCCCGCCGATCAGGGCCCTTGGTTACAGCGCTGCGACCTCAGCCCTGGCATGAGTGGTGCCGCTGCGCTGGTCCGCGACTATGAGGACAGCTACGCAGCCATTGGCATCTATGCCGCTGGCAGCCCTCAGCACAATTATCTGATTCCAATCACCGCCGCCTTGCAACAACGACTACTCGACTGGCGTCAAGGAAAGGCTGATGCGGCCACCGTTACCACCGAGTTCAAGCACGATCCTGGCTACTCGCTACGGCTGGCCAACCACTGTGGCCGTAGCGTCCACGCCGTGGTCCATTACCGTGATAGCCGTGGCAACTGGGTGACCAGCAACTGGCAGGAGACCCCTGCTCGCCAGTGGCGCCAGCTGGCGCGCAGCAGCAGCCCGACCTTCTATATCTATGCCGAAGCAGTCGGCCAGGATGGTCCACGCTGGGAGGGTCAGGACCTGCAAAAACGGGTGGGTAATTCCAAGCGCCTCTATGGTCTGACCAAGGTGGTGATCCAGGACCCGCGTCCTCGCCCGTATATTCACAATATCCGGTGTCAGTGACTGCCTTCCGTAACAATCACGCTGTTATACTTGCCTCAAACTGTGCGCCTCATCGAGCTTGCCAGTCCTTGGGCTGGCCGCCTTAATAGAGACGCGTTAGAGTCTTGACGGCAGCAAAACGGAAAATTGTAGTGCGACTGAGCAACGTCATCAGCAGTTGGCTTGTGAGTGGAGTGCTGGTTGGCAGCCTTACCACAGGTGTTGCTGTCGCCGAGATCATCGACAAAGATGATCGACTGCCGGTCACCAGCACCCTGCAGATGCCCTACCGGGCCATGGGCATCATCCAGACTGAGTCCGCCACTTGTACCGCCACCCTGATCGGACCACGTCATATTTTGACCGCTGCCCACTGCCTGTTTGATGTCACTCAGGAACGACAATGGAAACAGCGCCCCTATTTTGTCCCTGCGGTCAATGGCGTTCATCAGCTGCCCTACGACCCGGCCTTGATCATCAAGGCTTACGTTGACCGCCGCTATGTAGCCAAGGCCCAGCAGCTGGGTACCCACTCTTCCAGCCGGGGGGGGGTCGTGCATGAGGAGGCGATCGCTGCTTTTATTACCGAAGAGCTGGGACGCGACATTGCCGTCGCCGAACTGGATCAGGATATGGGTAATCGGGTTGGCTGGCTGCCGCTCGGGCTGATGCCCGATGATGAAGAGAACCCGTACTTCCGGCTGGCCGGCTACCCGATCGACAAGCCTTGGCAAACCCTGTGGATGAGCAGTTGCCATGCCAAACCGCGGGAAGATGGCTTGCTGGAGCACAACTGCGACACCACCCCGGGTATGAGCGGCTCATCAGCATTCATGGCCGGCATCGGCAACCAGTTCCGTGCCGTTGGTGTCTTTGCCGCCGGCACCACCAGCTATAACCTGCTAACCCCGTTGGATGAGCCGCTGATGGAACGGCTGGCCAACTGGCGCGATGGCACCCCGGATACTGAAACCTTGGTGCACAACTTCAACCACCCCAACCTGCATCAGGTACGGCTGATTAACCAATGCCAGTTTCCGGTCTCAGTCACCCTGCACTACCAAAACAGCAAAGGCAGCTGGGTGACCACCAAAGGTGCCTCGGTGGCTGCTGGCAGCGAGCTGGCTTTGGCCGAAACCCGTGCCGATCACTTCTTCTTCTTTGCCCGCAGCCAGTCAGAGCCGCGCTTTCAGTGGAACGGCAACGATCTGCTGCTGCCGCTGGGTCAGGAAGGCCGCTGGCAAAGCCTGCGCCGAGTGGATATCCATTCGGCGCGCTTCGCCCCGTTCTACTACCACATCCGCTGCTAATGCCAGTCGCCGTTGGCGAGCGCAGTCAATGCAGGCGGAACTGATTGGTCGTGGCATCGTAGCGATAGCCAATCGCTGCCAGCTGGTTGTGCAGCTGCTGCACATCCAGCTCATAGGTCGCGCTCAGCTCTTCCAGATCGCTGCATTCAAGCCGCAGCTTTTCATTGACGATCCCCAGCAGAATTGCCGGATCAAGACGACGCATCATGGTCCAGTCCATTTCAGCCTCCAGCAGTTGCCAACCACCCGCCAAGCATAGACCAGCCTCAGCCACCCGGCAGCGGCACCATCAACGGTCGGATTGTCCTCGAACACAGCCACCATCGGTGCCACAGCTACCACACCCGCCGCTACGACCGCAGCCCTGGTACGCCTGCCACAGGGCTGCACCCGCACCCACCGCCACGGCAAGCGCCACAAACAAAATTGCCAATAACCACGTCATTGCTATCTCCCAAACCTTGGTCATCGACAGCAGCCAGCTTAGCTACAGCGCCCTCATCCGACCATCATCGGGCGCTGATCCAACGCAAAGGCCCAATGCATAACCATGCAATTGGTTGGCATGGGCAATTGCCCCGCGTGCGCCCTTTAGTTAGGCTGTCGACTGATTTTGTCCGGCGATTCCGGACATCCTTTTTGGCCACCGCAACCCAGGGAACCTGCCATGTTTGAAGCCATTGTTGCTGCTCCTGCCGATCCGATCCTCGGTCTGACTGAAGCTTTCAAGAATGATCCACGCGGCCACAAGGTCAACCTCGGCGTTGGTATCTACAAAGATGAAGCAGGTCAAACGCCAATTCTGGCAACCGTAAAAGAAGCGGAAACCCGTCTGCTGGCCAAAGAGAAAAGCAAATCTTACCTGAGCATCGAGGGCAGCCAGGAGTACGGCGCAGCCGTCCAGCGTTTGCTGTTCGGTAAAGATGCCGAGATCATCGCTGCGGGCCGGGCCTTTACCGCCCAGGCTCCGGGTGGCACTGGCGCACTGCGCGTCGGCGCCGAGTTCTATGCCAAGCAGCTGGCCAACCGCAAGGTGTGGATCAGCAACCCGACCTGGCCGAACCATGTTCAGGTGTTCCAGGCCGCTGGTCTTGAAGTCGCCCATTACGACTATTACGACGCTGCCCGCCACGACAAGAACTTCGACTCCATGCTGGCTTCGCTGGAAGGCGCCAAGGCCGGTGATCTGGTGCTGTTCCACGGCTGCTGCCACAACCCGACCGGCATCGACCCGACTGCTGCCGAGTGGGAAACCCTGGCCAAGCTGAGCGCCGAAAAAGGCTGGCTGCCGCTGTTTGACTTCGCCTATCAGGGCTTCGGCAAAGGGCTGGATGAAGACGCCGCCGGCCTGCGCCTGTTCGCCAAATACAACAAGGAACTGCTGATCGCCAGCTCCTTCTCCAAGAACTTCGGCCTGTATAACGAACGCGTCGGTGCCCTGACCCTGGTCGCCAGTGACAAGGCCAGTGCCGAAAAGGCGTTCAGCCAGGTCAAGTCGACCATCCGCGCCAACTACTCCAACCCGCCGTCGCACGGTGCGGCAGTAGTCACCACCATTCTTGACGACGCCCAACTCTACGCCGCTTGGGACCAGGAAGTGGCCGAGATGCGTCAGCGTATCCAGGAGATGCGTGATCTGTTCGTCGCCACCCTGAAAGCCAAAGGCGTCACCACCGATTTCAGCTTCATCAGCCAGCAGAACGGCATGTTCAGCTTCTCTGGCCTGACCAAGGCACAGGTAGAACTGCTGCTGAACGAGCACGCGGTTTACATCGTTGGCAGCGGCCGCATCAGCGTCGCCGGCATGACCAAGTCCAACATGGACTACCTATGCACCGCCATCGCCGCAGTGCTGAAGGGCTAAGCACCCACGGCCCGGACAAAGGCGACCTGCGGGTCGCCTTTTTTATGGCTGATCGCGCAGGTCCAGACAATCAAAGCCTGGGCGCGGCTGGCGAAGTGGGCGGAACTGCTCACCCGAATAGTAGTCAGCGTCAGCGTTTTCACTGACCACACCCGGTATGCCCAACAGCGGCAAGGGGGACAGCCGGCGCGGCGTCGTCAACAGGTGCCCGGCAGTGATCGCTTGGGCCAGCTGCTGATCCAGCCGCCGGTAACGTTCTGCCAGCGATAACTGACCAAAGTCGGCATCCACAACCACTCCCAACACCTTGCCACACAGACCGGCATAGGGGTGATGCAGGGATTCATATAGCGCATGGCCGAACAGATAGGGGCGAATAGTCCCCGTTAGCCACTGCTGGCGTCGCCGCCAAAACAGCGACTGCCATTGATGGCCGTTCAGCTCGGTAAACACCTCGGCGCTGTCGGCGACCAACAGGAGCCCACACTCATCAAACAGGGTCAGCGCATCACGGCGCGGCCCGCGCCCCTGACCTGTGTCCATCGCCGCCATATGAGCCGCATTCATCGCCTGCTTACTGGCTGCGAACAGTGACCAGATCAGCGCGTTGTAGAGATCGTGCCAGTTGCCATAGCGGGTAGGGACTTGACCATATTGAAAAATGTGGCTTTCGTAACGGTGGACAGTCGCCGACAAAAAATGCACGGACGTCGCCAATTGAGCGGCCAACTGCTCTGGTTCAGGCCATTGATGCCAGTTCCGCAACGGCGTCAGCGAGGCCAGATCATCAAACAGCCGCCCCGCTGCGGGAGGTTCAAACAACAACATGGCAGCAGATAGGTTGCTCAATTCACTATCCCAACAGTCCGTCACAACAGATTTGGTTAACTACCAATATACTTGGGCATCAGAGCGTTAGATGCGTTAGATACAATGAAGGAAATTGTCATAGACCATTTTGCCCAGATCCTTCTCGTGATTGCGATCACCGTCGCTGCCGTGGCCTTGTGTCAACGCCGCCGCCTGCCATCGACGCTGGCCTACCTACTGGTCGGCGCTCTGGTCGGGCCTCACGCGTTGTCGCTGCTGAGCAATAACGCTGAGATCACAGCACTGGCCGAATTTGGCATCGTCTTTTTGCTGTTTACCATCGGCCTTAACTTCTCGCTACCCCAGATCTATGCCCTGCGCCATCTGCTTCTGGGGCTGGGCACGGGTCAAGTGGTCATCACCACGCTGGTGGTCACCCTACTACTTTGGCTGGCGGGGCTTGATGGTGGCGCCGCCTTTGTCGTGGGTGCAGTGGTCGCTCAATCGTCTACCACCATCCTGAGCAAACAGCTGGCTGAACAAGGAGAAGATCAAAACCGCCATGGCCGCCTCGCCATCGCCATGTCGGTATTTCAGGACGTTACCGCCGTACCCTTGCTGGTGATCGTCCCAGTGCTTGCCATGGGCGAGAGTCAACCGCTCACCCTGCCACTACTGCTGGCACTGGGCAAAGGTGGCTTGGCCTTTGCCCTTGTGTATCTGGTTGGGCGCTGGTTGCTTCGTCCCCTGTTTCATGACGTCGCCACTCACCGCTCACCTGAACTCTTCACCCTGACCGTTTTTCTGGTCTGCCTCACCGCCGCCTGGACCACTCTGCAACTCGGGCTTTCCATGGCCTTGGGGGCTTTTCTGGCCGGTATGATTCTGGGTGAGACCGAATTTCGGCACCAGATCGAAACCTCAATTCGCCCATTTCGTGATGTTCTGGTCGGTTTGTTCTTTGTCACCATCGGCATGCTGCTGGACCTGCCGTTGTTGCCGGAAATTCTCCATTGGGCACTGCTCGGGGCTATCGCGCTGCTGGTGATCAAAGTGTTGGTGGTGGCACCACTGGTACGCTCAGCCGCGTTTGACTGGCCCACGGCCTGGCGTACCGCCATGGCGCTGGCGGTCGGTGGTGAGTTCGGTTTTGCGCTGTTGGCGATTGCCGCCCAACACCAGGTGATTGAGCCCCAGCTGGCCCAGATCGTGTTGACCTCAGTGCTGCTGAGTATGGTGCTCGGCCCTTTTGTGATCCGCTACAGCGGCCCGTTCATCAGCCGTTTTCACCGCCCGACGCCAACCACTGTCGAACTTGGCCCACTGCCTGCCGCAGCCACGGAACACTGCAGCAGCCATGTGATCATCTGTGGTTACGGACGCATTGGCCAGAACGTTGCGCGCGTGCTGCAAGAAGAAGAGGTGCCATTCGTTGCTCTGGATCTCGATGCCAGTCGAGTGAATGAAGCACGTCTGGCTGGCGACCCTGTGATCTACGGCGATGCCAGTGATATCACGCTGCTGCAGTCGGTGGGGCTCGATCGCTGTCGGTTGCTGCTCATCAGCCATGACGATATCGGTGCTGCCGAAAAGACCATCACACAAGTTCGCCAGACGCTGCCCCTGTTACCGATCATGGTGCGCACCCGTGATGATCAACCTGTCTCCCAGCTGCTTGCCGCCGGGGCCAGTGAAGTGGTGCCGGAGACGGTGGAAGCGGGCTTGATGATCGCTTCACAGGTGCTACTTCTGGTTGAGGTGCCGCTGGTACGGGTCATGCGTCGCATGAAGACCTTGCGCAGCGAACGCTACCAGCTGCTGCGCGAGCTTATTCCGGGCAGCGACCCGCTGTGGCGCACCGCCATCGATGACGATGCCAGACTGCTGAGCGTGCTTCTTGACAGTGGCAGCCCTGCGCTAGGCCATACCCTGTCCAGCCTGCCCTGCAATCAAGAGCCGTTGATCGTCACCGCGGTGGTGCGCGATGGCCATCGCTATCGACCACCGGCCAGCCAAATCCAGCTTGCCGCCGGTGACGTGCTGGTGCTGTTTGGCCCCACGGAGCAACTGGATCAGGCGCAACGATGGCTGAGTGCGGGAGCAGCCTGAAACGCCGACAACGGCTAGCCATTCATGGCACAGCTCACTATTATCACCCCCCCCTGCAGCGAGGACGGAATCACGGTGATCTACGCAATTTTTATCGCTGCCGCATTCTTTGCAACCTTAGTCACCCAACCGCTGCGTATGCCGGCACTGGTCGGCTTTCTGCTGGTAGGAATGGCACTCCATCAGTACGGGGTGGAAACGCCAATACTGCTTGAGCAGGTTGGTGATCTGGGGGTCACTGTCCTGCTGTTCACCATCGGCCTCAAACTCAAACTGCGCCAACTGGCACGCCCCGTTGTATGGGGCACCACCTTGATCCACGCCGGGCTATGGATGCTGCTGATGTTCGGCGTGCTGTGGCTGCTCAGCGACCACCCGCTGATTGGCGATATGTCCATCAGTGGGTGGTGGACGCTGGCCTTTGCGCTCTCCTTCTCCAGCACTGTCTTTGCCATGAGCATGATGGAGCGCAAGGGTGAGGCCTACTCCTTCTATGGCCGGCTGTCGATTGGCATTTTGGTGATGCAAGACGTGCTGGCGGTGATCTACCTTTCCAGCGCCAGCGGTCATCCGCCATCGGCATGGGCACTGGCCCTGCCATTGCTCTACTTCACCCGGCCCTTGCTCTATGCCTTGTTGAACCGTGCCGGCCACAATGAACTGCTGATCATTGGCGGTCTGGCGTTGGCTTTGCTGCCGGGGGCTGCGCTCTTTACCGAACTGGGCATGAAGGCCGACTTGGGAGCGTTGGTGATCGGCATGCTCCTTGCGGGGCACCCCAAGGCAGAAGAGCTGGCACGCACCTTATTCAATCTCAAAGAGCTGCTGCTGGTCGCCTTTTTTCTGACCATCGGCATGAATACCGCCTTGGATCTGCAAAGCATCACCTTGGCGTTTGCCCTGGTGCTGCTACTGCCGATAAAAATGTTGCTGTTTACGTTTATCTCGCTGCTATTTCGCACCCGCGCCCGCACCAGCTTCAACAGCGGGCTGGTACTGGCCACCTACAGCGAGTTCGGTTTGATCGTTGGTGCGGTAGCGGTCAACTACGGCTACATCGACAGGCCGGTGCTGGCCCTGCTGGCAATCACCATCGCCTTTAGCTTCATTATGGCCGCCCCGCTGAATATGCTCAGTGCCCGCCTCCATGACGATCTAGCCCCCTTTCTGCAGCGTTGGCAGCGACGGCGGATATTGCTTGATGATGCCCCGATCACCGTCACCAATGCACGCTTCATCATTCTCGGCATGGGCCGTATTGGCAGTGGCGTCTACGATCGTCTGTCCGCCAGCTGGCCCGGCAAGGTGTTGGGCGTTGATGCCGATGAAGAGCGGGTCGCTGAACACCAGGCCAAAGGGCGCTGGGTATTAGCAGGCGACGCCACCGATGCCGAGTTCTGGGATCGTCTCAATCACAACGACAGTACCCAGCTGGTATTTTTGGCCATGCCTTACCATCGCGGTAATGAGTATGCCGCCAGCCAGCTGGTGCAGCGCGGGTTTCGCGGCAAGGTAGCCGCCATCGCAACCTATGAGGATGACGCCGCCGCCCTGCGCCAGATGGGCGTCGATGTGGTGTTCAACATCTACCGCGAAGCCGGCAGCGGCTTTGCCGAACACGCGTTGGCCATGACGGCGCTGGTCAATAACAGTGGCCAACCGCTGCACAGCAGTGGCTCGGAGTCAACCAGCACGACCCGCTGAGCAGTCAGTTAAACGATCAGGGTTGGGCTGCTGGCATGCGCACCTGCCACGACGGCCCGATGCCATTGCAAAGGCCAGCACCATCACCGTTTTACCAGTCCTCATGCTCTGTTACACTCGCTCAGATTAGTGTTTCAGCGCGTAGTACAAGGTCGGCAGGAGAGCACCATGGGGCTATTTAGCAAACTCAAGAAGTTGGTTGGTGACGACCTCAGCAGCCAGGATGGCATCAAGGTCTATGCGCCGGTCAGCGGCGAGATTGTGCCCATTGAAGATGTGCCGGATGTGGTCTTCGCCGAGAAAATTGTCGGCGACGGTATCGCCATCCGCCCCACCGGTTCACGTGTGGTCGCCCCGTGTGATGGCGTCGTCGGCAAGATTTTTGAAACCAACCACGCCTTTTCCATCGAATCGCCAGATGGGATCGAACTGTTCGTCCACTTCGGCATCGACACCGTAGAACTCAAAGGTGAGGGCTTTACCCGCATCGCCCAAGAGGGCCAACAGGTACGCCGGGGTGATGTGATCCTGGAAGTGGATCTGCCATTTCTCGAGCAGCGCGCCAAATCAACGGTGACCCCGATCGTCATCTCCAACGTTGACGAAGTACGCCAACTGTCCAAGCACAGCGGTAAAGTCGTCCAAGGTGAAGATGTGATCATCACCGTCATCAAATAATGGCGGCCCTGTCCGCCGCGCATCGAAGCCGAGCATGACCATCACCCTTTACGGCATTGCCAACTGCGACAAAGTGCGGGCGGCTCGCCGCTTTCTGGATGAACACAACGCCCGCTACCAGTTTGTTGATCTGCGCCAGCAGCCAGCTCCGGATGCGCTGCTGCAGTTGGCGTTGCAACGTCTGGGCAGCAAGGCTGTGATCAACAAAAGCAGCACGACCTTCCGCCAGTTGCCCGCCGACGAACAGCGCCAGGCAGATGATCCGGCGCAGCAGTTGGCATTGCTGCAACGCCATCCGACCCTGATCAAGCGGCCACTGCTGGTGGCTGGCGACACCCTGATGACCGGCTTTGATGCCGACCACTACCAACGTCTGTTGACGGAGATGGCATGAGCGCTGTAGTTGACCTGGCCTGCGACCTGATCAGCCGCCCATCGGTGACCCCTGAGGATGCCGGCTGTCAGCAGCTGATTGGCGAGCGGCTGGCCCGTCTCGGTTTTGTCCTCGAATCGATGGTGTTCGAGGACACCACCAATCTGTGGGCACGGCGCGGCAACAGAGGGCCGCTGTTCTGTTTTGCCGGCCACACCGATGTGGTGCCGCCGGGCAACCTGAGCAGCTGGCACACCCCGCCCTTTGAGCCAACGCTGATCGATGGCTACATCCATGGCCGTGGCGCCGCTGATATGAAAGGCTCACTAGCTGCCATGGTGGTCGCAGTAGAGCGCTTTGTCGCCGCCCACCCGGACCATCAGGGCTCCATCGCCTTTCTGCTCACCAGTGACGAAGAAGGGCCCTTTATCAATGGCACGGTAAGGGTGATCGAAACCCTTGAGGCACGCCACGAGAAGATCACTTGGTGCATCGTCGGCGAGCCCTCCTCCACCCATCGCGTTGGCGATGTGGTCAAGAATGGCCGCCGCGGTTCGCTCACCGGCGATCTGACCGTCAAAGGGGTGCAGGGCCATGTCGCTTATCCGCATCTGGCCGACAACCCGATCCACAAAGCAGCGCCCGCTCTGACTGAGCTGGCCAGGACACTCTGGGATCAGGGCAATGCCAGCTTCCCGCCGTCAACCTTTCAGATCGCCAATATCAACGGCGGCACCGGCGCCAGCAACGTGATCCCTGGCGAACTGCAGGTGCAGTTCAATTTCCGCTACAGCACCGAGTCGACCACCGCCAGCCTCAAGCAGCGGGTCACTGGCCTGCTGGATGCCCATGGCCTCGACTACGACCTCAAATGGACGCTCAACGGCGAGCCCTTCCTCACCGCCAGCGGCTCTTTGGTCACTGCGGTCGAAGGGGCGATCCGCGAGGTGATGCACTTCGACACCAGCCTGTCGACCTCCGGCGGTACATCAGATGGCCGCTTCATCGCCCCGACTGGCGCCCAAGTGGTTGAGCTGGGGCCGTGTAACGCCACCATCCACAAGCTCAACGAATGCATCAAGGCCGAAGATCTCGACCACCTGGCCGATATCTACATCAAGGTGCTGGAGAAGCTGCTTGTTACCGGTGCTGACGCCTGAGCAATTGACCGGGCAGGCGGACGATCACCTCGTCCGCTGGTCAGCTGATGCAGCCAACCCGCGTCTGCACCCTGCTGCCGCTCATGCCCTGCGCGCCATGGCCGCCGCTGCAGCTGCTGACGGCCTGCAGCTGGCTATCGCCAGCGGTTTTCGCGATTACCAACGGCAGGCGCTGATCTGGAACGGCAAGTGGGATGGCAGCCGGCCGCTGGCTGACGGACTTCTGCCAACCAATGACAACCAGCGACTGCATGCCATTTTGCGCTGGTCAGCCCTGCCCGGCAGTTCGCGCCACCACTGGGGCTCGGATCTCGATCTCTTTGCCAGCAATCTCCTGCCAGCTGGCACCAGCGTGCAGCTCGAGCCTTGGGAATATCAGCCCGGTGGTCATCAGTATCCGCTGTGGCAATGGCTGCAGCGCCACGCAGCCGCATTCGGCTTCTTCTGGCCCTATGATCGCGAACGCGGCGGTGTCGCTGCCGAGCCTTGGCACCTGAGCTTTGGCGACATCGCCCGGCCGGCACTGGCCGCCCTGACCCCCGCCTGTGTGGCGGCGGCGCTGCAGCGTCAGCCTGTGCTGGGTCAAACCGTGATTCTGGAAACACTGACTGAGCTACTGACGCGCTACTGCTACCAGATCAACCCGGAGGGGCAATGAACCTCTGGCTGTGGGCCTTCGGCGCCCTGGCACTGGTGCTGGTGGTGGGCAATCTGCTGACCCTCTATCTCAGCGCACGCCAGTGGCCGAAAAAGCTGCCGCCGGCCCTGCCTTGGGATGACGACGAGCGGCATTGACAACGACGTCGCCCCCCAAGATGGCGCCTGACCATTGCCTATTGGCCGGTGCGGGGCTCTAATGTCGCACCTGATCCCGCCCGAGCATTACCCATGACCCGTCGTCCAGAGAGAGCCCCCAGCCGTAGCAAGCCGGCTGCCGCTAACCGCAGTGAACGCAGCCCAGGCGCAGCCAAGTCAGCAGGCCGCAGCAAGGCAGATGGCCAGACTCAGGGTGGCGGTCGTCCTGATAGTCGCCAGCCGGGCGCCGGGCGCCCCAAAACCGGTGATGTGGTGTCGCTGCCGCGCATGCTGTCGCGGATGGGATTCTGCTCGCGCAGCGAGGCCGAAGCCATGGTGATCAATGGCAGGGTCGCCGTGAACGGCCAGATTGTGACTGCCACCAGCCGTCGCGTGGATCCCAAGAAGGACAAGCTGGCGGTCGACGGAAAAGCGGTAACGGCCGCCGCCCCCTGTTATTTGATGCTCAACAAGCCGCGCGGGCTGGTGACCACTGCCCGTGACGAGCAGGGTCGCGACACCATCTACAACTGTTTGGGTGCCTGGGCTGGTCGTCATCTGGCTCCGGTTGGTCGGCTCGATCAAGCCAGTGAAGGGTTGCTGCTAATCACCAACGACAGTCGCCTGGCATCGCGCCTACTGGACCCCAAAAGTCATCTGGACAAGACCTATCACGTTCAGATTGATCGCATTTTCACCGCCGAAGATTGTGCCCGGTGTGAAGCAGGGTTGGATTTGGAGGGGGAATGGCTGGTTGCCAAGTCGGTCAAGCTGTTGCGCAGCGGTGAGAAAAACTGCTGGCTTGAGGTGGTGCTGGATGAGGGCAAAAACCGCCAGATCCGCCGACTGCTTGAAGCCCTCGGGGTACAGGTACAGCGATTGGTACGGATCGCTTTTGGCCCGCTAGCGCTGGGCGAACTGGCCAAGGGTGAAGCGCGCGAACTGACCGCTGGTGAGCTGGCATCCTTGCAGCGCGCCCTGCAGGCGCGCGATGAGGGCTAAGGCTCCGCCAACAACGTGATCGGCCACCGATATTCGGTAGCCCGATAACAGATGACGGATGTTTGAACAGATCACGCGATCTAGACTCAACAGGTGTTAACTAGCCTAGGTTGCGTGCATGTTCTCGCGCGGTGAGATTCTTCCTGACAAGCCGAAGGGAACACCGGCGAGCGATAGCAAAATTGAGATTCGTGACACCCGGGCCGAACATGCCGCAGCGGTTGCTGCAGCCATTGCCGAACGTGAAGCGCAGTTCCAGTACCGCCGCCGCCTGCTTCTGGCGGGTATCGGCTTGGGTATTGCCGTCGTCATTACAGCCCTGGTTACTCTGTTACTGAGTTACCAGCGCGACAGCGGTGATGCTCGCACCTTCGGTCCCCCTGATGATGCTCCCATCGCTGACAACACCAAGGTTCAGGATCGGGTGGTGATGCCCGGAGCCTGTCTCCATCTGGATGACAATGGCTCCTGCACAGCGGTCGTTGAATACAACGTGGTGTGGAAAGATCTCAAACTCGCCGATGCCCATGGGGTGCCACAAGGGGACTTCGCGGCCAGCATCGGCAAGGTGACGGTCAGCGATTACGATGGCAAAAGCATCACGGTTACAGTGGTGTTGGCCCGTCCTGCCAGCAAGGACCTGGATGTGTGGCTAGAGACGACCGCCAACCGTAATGGCAAGGCGGAGTACAGCCATAACCTGGCTTTCAAGCAGGGTGAAGTGGAGCGCAGCGCAACTATCGAGGTACCGGTTCGGGTACAAGGGTACGGCCGCCTTGATTACCGGCCGGTGATATTTACGGCCAACCTGTCTAACGTCGACCCCTTCGGCAACTAGTGGCGCTCATCATGGAAGAACGCTGGCTGATGCCAACGTTCTTCATCTCACAATATCACCCGTGATTACTCTTCGAGCAGGCTGCGCAGCATCCAAGCTGTCTTTTCGTGCACCTCAAGCCGGCGAGTAATAAGATCGGCGGTCGGCTGATCATTGGCCTCTTCCACCACGGGAAACAGCTTGCGCGCGGTGCGAGCAGTGGCTTCTTGGGCGGCCACCAGGTGGCGGATCATATCGTTGGCGCTGGGCACACCCTCAACTTCCTTAATGGAGGCCAGCTTGATGAACTCTTTGTAGGTGCCCGGAGCCGGGTAACCAAGGGCTCGGATGCGCTCAGCCAGTTCATCCAGCGCCGTCCACTGCTCGGTATACTGGGTCATGAACATGTTATGCAGGCTATTGAACTGCGGCCCGGTCACGTTCCAGTGAAAGTTGTGGGTCATCAGGTAGAGGGTGTAGCTGTCGGCCAGCAGCGCCGACAACCCTTCCACAATCTTTTCGCGATCCGCCGTTTTGATGCCGATATCGATCGCCGGGATTTTGCTCTTCTTGCTAGCCATGGGTCACTCCACAGTTGTCAAACATCATTGAGAAACCTTACCACTCCCGGAGTCTAGCCGCAGAGTCCGATATTTCCTTGACCTGAAACTGGTTTTACCTGCTTCAAAGAGCTCCAACGAGCAGATTAGCCACAGTATACGCCGCCCTAGCGCATAACCTGCCCGCATCGACCCGAATCAGTTCACCTCCGCCCCATAGTCGACATTGCAGCCACACGTTACCGTTTGGCCGCCATCGCCACCAATGGCAAAATGGTCACTACTGCCAATCCGGATTTCACCATGGCCCAACTGCTCGCAATCGCCCGCCGGAACAGAACACGGGCGCCGATGGAAACGATCGCCAGTGTCAGTGTCAGCTTGGAGCGCGGCATAGACGGTGATGTGCGTGGCAAACCAGGGCGACGTCAGGTGACGGTGCTATCCCAGCAGGGCTGGCAAACGGCCTGCAACGAACTTGGCCAAAGCTTGCCGTGGACCATCCGCCGGGCCAACCTGCTGATCGATGACCTGAACTTCGGTCCCGAGCACAGCGGCCAATGGCTTTGGATCGGCGAGGTAGCGTTGCAGATCAGTTATGAATGTGAGCCCTGTCCACGCATGGATGAGCAGGTGGCCGGCCTGACCGCCGCCCTCACCCCCGGCTGGCGCGGCGGCCTCTGCTGCCGCGTGGTCCGGCCCGGGGTGATCCGGGTTGGCGATGAGGTTCGGTTAAGCGCGCCACCTATCGCCCCGGCCGACTAAGCCATAGCCACGGCAGGACACCATTCAGTGGCCGCGCCCTTTGTGTGCGTCGTCTTTTTCTTCCAGCGCTTCCAGCTCCAGTTCCAGAGTGCTCCAGCCGGCTTTGGCGGCGGCTGGTTTGGCGTCGCCACTGGCTGCGGCCGCGTCACCACTGGCGGCCGGCGCCGCGTTGCCATCGCCAGCCGCATCGCGCCACAACTTCAGCTGCAAGCGCACGTTGTTGGCCGAATCGGCGTTCTTGATCGCCTCGTCGTCGTCGATCGCCCCCTCCTTGACCAGCTCGATCAGCGCCTGATCGAAGGTCTGCATCCCCAAGGTGCGTGACTTCTCCATGATCTCTTTCAGCAGGGTCAGCTCGCCGCGACGGATGATGTCGCGCACCGTCAGGGTGCCGGTGAGCACCTCAACCGCCGCCCGCCGCTTGCCATCGGTGGTTTTGACCAGCCGCTGACTGACGAAGGCCTTGAGGTTGTTACCCAGATCCGACAGCAGCTGCGGCCGCCGCTCCTCGGGGAAGAAGTTGATGATGCGGTCCAGCGCCTGGTTGGCGTTGTTGGCGTGCAGGGTGGAGATCGCCAGATGGCCGGTATCGGCAAAGGCGATAGCATGTTCCATGGTCTCACGGTCGCGGATCTCGCCAATCAGGATCACATCCGGCGCCTGACGCAGGGTGTTCTTGAGAGCGGCGTGGAAGCTGCGGGTATCGACCCCCACTTCGCGCTGGTTGATGATCGACTTCTTGTGGCGATGGACGTACTCCACCGGATCTTCGATGGTGATGATGTGGCCACCGCTGTTGCGATTGCGATAGTCGATCAGCGCTGCCAGCGAGGTCGATTTGCCTGAGCCGGTGGCGCCGACAAAGAGCACCAGTCCGCGCTTCTCCATCACCACATCGAGCAGCACCGGCGGCAATTTGAGGTCCTCAAATTTGGGGATCTCCATCTTGATGTTACGGGCCACCAGCGACACTTCGTTACGCTGGCGGAAGATGTTGATGCGGAAGCGGCCAACATTGGGGATGGAGATCGCCAAGTTCATCTCCAGCTCGCGGGCGAACTGGGCACGTTGCTCGTCATCCATGATCCCTTCGGCGATGGCCAGCACGTCACCGGGTTTCATCGGCTCACTAGCCAGCGCCTTAAGCACACCATTGAACTTGGCACAGGGCGGTGCCCCGGTTGACAGGTAAAGGTCAGAACCATCCTGGCTGGCCAGGATTTTCAGCATTGCATCGAGATCCATAGAGGGCGGTTCCTGCTCGGCGATGGCCACAACTTTAACGCAATTTAGGCCGCCATCAGAGTAAGCGGCCGCGAGGCTGTGAACTTGGCCCGTTCTCGGTGGCGGGCAGAGTCGTCAGCCGCCAGCAGCAGTGGCACAATGACGCAACAAGCAGTAGTGGATCCCGTTGATGCCGATCGCCATGGCCCGTCATATTCTCGTCAAAACCTCACAGGAAGCTGACAAGCTCAAGCAGCGTTTGGCAGCTGGTGAAGAGTTTGACACCCTCGCCCGCCAGCATTCGCTCTGCCCCTCAGGCAAGAAGGGCGGTGATCTGGGTGAGATCCGCCCCGGCCAGATGGTGCGCGCTTTCGACGAGGTGGTGTTCAAGCGGCCGCTTAAACTGATCCACGGGCCGCTGCGTACTCCCTTTGGTTACCATCTGATTCAGATCTACTTTCGTGGTTAACGAGGTTTGGCCCATGGTGGCAAGCGCCGACAGCGTGGCAGCGAGAGAAAACCGCAGTGGCATGTTCGACCTCGATAACAATGGTGGCGCCTTAGTGCCAGACAGCAGTCTGTTCGACCATGATTACCCCTTTGACCCGAGCTACGGCTTTGGTCTGGATGAGCTGCTGGCGATCACCGCACCGCCTGCGCCGGCCGATTTCGAAGCCTTCTGGCAGGCCCGTTGGCAACGGGTAAGAGTTTTACAACCTCATCCGGTACTCACCCACAGCGGCCGCCAGCAGGGATTCGAGCGTTTCGATTTCAGCTACAGCTCTAGCGACAAGGTCACCATCAAGGGCTGGGCGCTGCTGCCGCTGGCCACCCCCATCAGCCGGGTGGTGATCATCGGCCATGGCTATGGTGGCCGCGATGCACCCGATGGCCGCTACCAGATCCCCGGCGCCGCCTTGCTCTTTCCCTGCTTTCGCGGCCTTGGCCGTAGCCGCAGCTCGCCGTTCTCGGCTCAACCTCATTTTCATGTGTTGCATGACCTCGACAAGCGTGATCGCTATGTGATCGGTGGCTGTGTCGATGATCTGTGGCTGGCGGTCACCGCTGCCCAACAGCTGTTTCCGGCCGCCGCCAACGATATCGGCTATATCGGCAGCAGCTTTGGCGGTGGTATCGGTGCACTGGCCGCCCCCTGGGATAGCCGGATCAAACGGCTGCATCTGCATGTGCCCACCTTTGGGCACCAGCCGCTGCGACTACAGCTGCCCACCACCGGCAGCGGCGCTGCGGTGCAGGTGTTCGCTCGCTACCACCGCAATGCTGCTGACACCTTGGCCTATTACGATGCGGCATCAGCGGCAGCCCGCGCCCGCCAGCCACTGCATCTGGCAGCAGCCCTGTTTGATCCGATGGTGGCCCCGCCGGGGCAGTTTGCCATCTATAACTGTTGGGCCGGTCCCAAGCAGTTGCTGGTACTCGATGGCGGCCACTTCAGCTATCCGCAACAGGCGGCGCAAGAACTCGGCATGCTGCATGAAATAAACCGTTTCTTTGCCACCTGACAGGGAACTCCGGCCACATGGAACGTGCCTATCATCGCTGGTTCAGCCCCCACATGGGTCACGACATGGAACTGCTGGTGTTTGGCCAACGCGGTGCCAAAGTGCTGGTGTTTCCCACCCGCGATGGTCGTTTTCATGAATATGAAGATCTGGGGCTGGTGGCCGCGCTGCAGTCGCGCATCGATGCCGGTGAGCTGCAGCTGTTCTGCGTCGACAGTGCCTATCATCAGACCTTCTACGCCGCCGAACTGCCACCACCACAGCGGGTAGCCCGCCATCGTGACTATGAGCAATACCTGATCACTGAGGTGGTGCCTCTGATGCGCTACCTCAATCCGCAGGGGCCGATGGTGGCTCATGGCTGCAGCCTCGGCGCCTTTCATGCCGCAACCCTGGCCTTCCGCCACCCACAGCTGTTCAACCGGCTGGTGGCCTTCTCCGGCCGTTATGATCTGACCCTTGAGGTGGAGCATTTTCGCAATCTGCTCGATGGCCACTACGATCAGGATGTCTATCTCCACACCCCTACCCACTTTCTGCCCAACCTGCAGTGCCCGACCCTGCTCCGTCACCTACGCCAGCTCGAAGTGACCTTGGTAGTCGGCTGCGAAGATCCCTTCCTCGACAACAACCGCAGGCTGCAGCAGATCCTCGATGGCAAAGGGATCAGAAACAGCCTGCATGAATGGCCGGATCGCGCTCATCGCGGCTGCTACTGGCGACGAATGGCCCCGCTCTATCTGTAGTTCTTGCTGCCTGCCGTCGCTTTGGCCACCATAAGCGCCCCTTATGCGAGCAAGCGACCATGACCAAACGCCCACTCTCCTGTGTTGACCCCTGCCCTTGCGGCAGCGATCAGCCCTATCTGCAGTGCTGTGGTCTGCTCCATCAGGGTCAACCGGCCACCAGCGCCGAAGCCTTGATGCGTAGCCGCTACAGCGCCTTTGTCATGGCCAATGCCGATTACCTGCTGCTGAGCTGGCACAGCAGCCGCCGCCCAGAGCGCGCCGAACTTGAGTTCGATCCGCGCTGCCGCTGGCTGGGGCTGACCATCAAGGGCCACCAGCAGCAGGATGACGACCACGCCACCGTCGAGTTTATCGCCCGCTATCAGCTCAATGGCCGCGCCTTCCGCCTGCATGAGACCAGCAATTTTGTGCGCGAACGGGGGCAGTGGCGCTATGTCGATGGCCTCATTCACCCTCACTGAGCCATCGTCGGCGCGCTTCACCATGACAGCCGCCTGCCGCTGGCCTAACATGCAGCCACTTCTGCCCCTAGGTTGTTGTTCATGCCCAGATTCCCGCGCCTCAGCCCCCGTCTGAAACTGCTGTTGGCGCTTAGCCTGCTGCTGGTGGTGGGGTTTGTTGCCACGTCGGTGGTCAGCTATCTGGTGTCTCGCAACAGCATCCGTCAGACCCTGATCGCCACCGAGCTGCCGCTCACCTCCGACAACGTCTACTCGGAGATCCAGAAGGACCTGATCAGGCCACTGCTGATCTCATCGATGATGTCGCGCGATACCTTCGTCCGCGACTGGACGTTGGCTGGTGAGCAGGATCTCGCCCAGATGACTCGTTACCTCAAGGAGGTGAAAGAGCATTACGGCGCCTTCACCGCCTTCTTCGTGTCCGAAGCCAGCCGCAACTACTACTATGCCGACGGCCTGCTCAAGCAGGTGAAAGAGAGCGAAGCGCGTGATGGCTGGTACTTCCGCACCCGCGCCCTGAGCGAGCCCTACGAGATCAATGTCGACCCGGACCTGGCCAACAACGACGCCCTGACCATCTTTATCAACTACCGGGTGTTCGACTATCAGGAACGCTTTATCGGTGCCACTGGTGTCGGTCTGACCGTTGATGCCGTGGTCAAGCTGATCGACCGCTATCAGCAGCGCTACCAGCGCACCATCTACTTCGTCGATGGCCAAGGCAAGATTGTGGTGGCCAGCCGCAGCCAGCCCGGCAGCGTCAGCAGCAAAGGCAACAACATCCATCAGCTAGAGGGGCTGGCGACCATCAGTGATCAGATCCTGGCGAGCAAGGATGGCTCCTTTGAATTCGAAGCGGGTGGCCTGCCCCACTACCTCAATGTGCGCTACATCCCCGAACTCAAGTGGTACCTGATGGTAGAGCAGGAGGGCAGTCAGCCGCTGCAGCAGCTGCGCCGTACCCTGCTGCTCAATCTGGCCATCTGTGGGGCCATCACCCTGCTGGTGCTGCTGCTGGTGCAGCTTACCGTCAGCCGTTACCAGTCGCGGCTGGAATATCTGGCAGCGACAGACGCCCTGACCGGGCTGACCAATCGCCATGCCTTGGCGATGCTGCTGGAGCAGGCGCTGCGCGAGGCGGTGCGCCACCATCAGCCACTTAGCCTGATCCTGCTCGATATCGACCACTTCAAGCAGATCAATGATCAGCATGGCCATCTGCGGGGCGATCAGGTGCTGATGCAGGTGGCGAACACCTTGCGCGCCAGCCTGCGTCAATCCGACATTGTCTGTCGCTGGGGCGGCGAGGAGTTCCTGCTGGCGCTGCCCAGTACCAGTCTGGAAGGGGCAAGTCGGGTGGCCGAGAACCTGCGCCAGCAGATCGCCGCCCTCGATTACCGCATCGACGATACGCCACTGGCCATCACCATCAGTGCCGGCGTTACCCTGCTGCGCCCCGGCGACAGCAGCGACAGCCTGATCGCCCGCGCCGATGCCCTGCTCTACTGCGCCAAAGGCGAAGGACGTAACCGCATCTGCGTTGACACACCAGCGCCGGACGCCACTCACCATGGCTGAGTCATCACCCATGCCGCTCTCCAGCGGCCGCTTGCTACTGTTGATTGGCCTGCTGTTGATGCTGGCAGCCTCGGCCATCGCCTGGGTGGTCCACCAGCAGCGCCAGCAGGCCGCCGTCAACACCCATCTGGCTGCCCTGGCCCCCCTGCTGATGACGTCGCTGCTGCCAGATGATGTCGATTACCGTGGCCGTCAACGCCAGTTCCGGATCGATGCCACCGCCCTTATCACCCGCACCGGCACGGATCCTGACCCTCGGCTGCAGGCGCTGCTACCCTGGAGCCGGCTGTTGATCGAACAGCTGGATCGGCAACTGGCCGACAGCGCCGCCCTGCTCGATCAGCTCAACCACTGGTCCAGCCTCGGCAGCAGCGAACTGCTGGCCAGCGGCGAACTGGCAACTGTGGCCAGCCAGTTGCAAAGCGCTGGCCGCTACTACCTGAGCTACGCCACCAACATCCAAACCCTGAGCGATGACATCGTCCAACAACTGGCGGCCGCGCCACTGCCGGAGCGCGATCGTGCGGCACTGCAGCAACTGTGGCGTGATGCCCTTGGCCACGACCAGCGCCAGCGTGAACAGCGGGCCCAACAGCTGGGTGCCCTGCTGCTGGCCAGCGGCGAACTATTTGCCTTTATCGCCGAGCAGCGAGCGGCGTTGCAGCCCGAAGCAATGGCCAGCGCCAGCCCTGGGCACAAACAGCAACTGGCGGCACAGCTGCGCCAGCACACCGGCGCCATGAACGCGGCGCTGCAGGCGTGGCAGCAGGGTAGCGTAGCGCCGCGCCAGCGCTGATAGCGGCGGGCTGCTACTCGCGTCTCGTATCTCGTATCTCGTATCTCGTATCTCGTATCTCGTATCTGAGATTGCGGCTACGCCGCCTGGAGTGGGCTGTCGCGCCCACACGACGAGCCAAGGGAGGGTCGCCGAACCCTCCCTTGGCGAACCCTGTCGGACCCCGAGATCACCACCATCTATTACTGATATAAGTTCTGCCGGGCTACGGGGTCGCCACAATGTGCCATCCGTGGCCCATAGTGGCTTTCGGCAACGTCCTGTTGCCTCAACCCCTTCACCCAGCTGGCAGTGGGTTAGCTGGCGTGGGTGCGGGTGGTGATCAAGGGGTGGGGATACAGCGCTGCCGCTGGTTAAGGGATGGATGTCCTCGATCTCGGTGCCGCAGGCGTTAAGACAAATCGCGTGGCGATTTGTATAAGAGCGCCGACCGGCCGGCGCGGGCCGGACCTTGAATGCCGCTGCGCGGCAAATGCGGCTGCGCCGCAGCGGAGCGAGGTTGCCCACCTCGCGCTGGGGCAGAGGGGCGTATCGCCACGCCCCTCTGCACACCCGGGCGCCCCCGAGATCACCACCATCTATTACTGATGTATGTTCTGCCGGGCTACGGGGTCGCCACAAAGCCACATCCATGTGCCTTAGTGGCTTTCGGCAACGTCCTGTTGCCTCAACCCCTTCACCCAGCTGGCAGTGGGTTAGCTGGCGTGGGTGCAGGTGGTGATCAAGGGGGTGGAGAACCGGCCGTGGCAGCCTGCAGGTAATCGCGCTGGCGATCAAAAGACACTACTGCCAGCTATCGGATGGAAGTCCTCGATCTGCCCAATTCAGATCGCAAGGCGCGCTCGCGACGGCGTGATTGAACTGACGCTCAAACGAGATTGGATAGACAGCGCTGCCACTGGTTGCTGAGTGGATATTCTCGGTGTTCCCCAACACTTGCTGGCCGTGCGTGTTTTGTTGCCGTGGCGGTGAAATTCAAGGTGTGGGGAA
The DNA here is from genome assembly GCA_017425245.1 of Gammaproteobacteria bacterium. Lineage (GTDB taxonomy): Bacteria > Pseudomonadota > Gammaproteobacteria > Enterobacterales > Neiellaceae > RGIG665. The sequence goes on along the minus strand of JAFOOX010000029.1, from coordinate 8,273 downwards.
CAGAGCTGCCGCTGGTTCCGAGTTTTGTGGTCACTTTGCACGTACGAACTGCTTGCTTACCATCCAAGAACAGAGGCAAAATCAGCCATATTGCACACGATTACCGGCTAGCATTCCTGCTCAAAATGATTCGAGCGATTAATTGCATTGTTAGCCCTCATCCGCTGAGTATCTATGTTGCTTGAAACGTCAGATCTAGAAGTAACTGGTTCATCCAGCATCATCAGGTTCACAACCGAGGGTGGTGGCAGCTGGAAGGTGTGGGACCGATACCTGACAGTCGAAGGTAAAAAGGCTTTCCACATTGGCAACGTGTGCGGAACATGTTCATTCTTTTTTGAACGTCTAGAGGGTGCCAACAAAAGCGTAAATGCCGAGGCAGTCGTTGATGCTCTGAACAAAGGTGTTCTAAGTCTTGAGCCATCCATCATCCAAGCGTTAGCCCTGATCGTTCCTGACGGAAAGTACAAATTGTTACTGCAAGAAGTGCGACCTCGCTTGGTGAGGCCCGGAGAAGAGGCGGACTATTTCGTAGACGAGCAAGTAGCACTGTGGGGAGTCGATGGCTTCTGGGGGCTGCCCCACTTCCCAAAGACTGAGTACTATCGCCTCCCGACGAAATTGATGAAGGAGGGGCGGGGAATATTCGAATTCTTAGTACCGATGTTCCCGCACAATTGGTTGGACCAAAAGCGGTTGGCAGAATACGACACCGTATACAACAACGGCGAAATGCCATCCGCTGTGAGCATCAGTATCCTCGACATCAAGTCACCCGCTGATTGGGATGGGGAGCAAGACATCACGAGCCATTGGTGCCTCGCGCATTACGTTGTCGATGGTCACCACAAGGTTTACGCTGCCGCAAAGAACGGCAAGCCACTTACGCTTTTGTCATTTCTTGCCGTAAATCAGGGTGTGTCCTCAGAAGAGGAAATAAACGAACTCATGAGAGCGTTAAATGATGGCTAACAACGCCATCGACAGGGACGATCTTAGTGACAGCACCTTTGGCATGTCGCCCAATCCCGCCGGTTGGGGCGAATGTTAGGTGGCTAAGTTCGCTGTTTACGCAGGACCGGTTCTAATTGGCTACTCGGCGCTAGAGCTGGGCGACGCCCCGATGGGCGTTGCCTTCGGACTGTTCGAGCCGTTGGACACATACTCGTCCATTCGGTCCGAGTGCAAATCCAATCATGCAGATCAGTTCAAACTATTGCTATCGGTTCGAACCGAGGCTGGCGTTGTCGTACCTTGCCAAGGCGTCGGCATCCTCGACTGTTCCGCTGAAGGCGAAGAACCGTATATCGAGGTCAACGTATTGGGCATTCCGCATCCTTTGTACCGCCAGCTTTTTCCGGAACATGTGGCAGCGTATGAGCGTCAGTTCACGTGAGGCCAACTTCAGCCAACTTCCCCATCTTTGCAGTGAACCAGCCACGTCGGCGGCTGCAGTTCAACGCTGAGCCGGAGAAGTTGGCGTGACTTGGTGCACTAACTCACCTACCAGTAACTGCGCATCTCACACCCCTTGATCACCACCCGCACGGCGCTAAACAACGCACGGCCAGCTGGGTGAAGGGGGCGAGGCAACAGGACGTTGCCGAGAGCCACTATGGGCCATGGATGGCACATTGTGGCGACCCCGTAGCCCGGCAGAACAGCAGCCAGATCTGGATGGTGGCGATCTCGGGGGCCGGCTGGAGGTGCAGGAGGAGGGTCCGGCCACCCTCCTCCTGCTCGTCATGCAGGGGCGAAACCCTGCATCCGGGCGGCGGAGCCGCAACCACCGCGTAGCGGTAAAGAAACCGCCTCGCGGCGCAGCCGCATTCCAAGTAACGAGTACCGAACATCCAGCCGCCAAGGCCCGACAACGCAGTTGCCCTTGATTTTTCCCCCTTTGATAAAGGGGGATACAGGGGGATTTTTCTCCGATCCAGAAAATCCCCCCTCGCCCCCCTTTTACAAAGTGGGGGATCAGAACACCGCCACCGGTGCCACCCCTTCCCCCACCGCCGCTGCCGCAGGCGCCAGCTCCACGCCAGTGCAGCTCAGCTCGCCAGCGGCCAGCTGGTCGGCGACGGCGTCCATCACCCCGCCGGCAAACCAGGTAAAGCTGGGGCTGATGTCGACACCGGCGGTGGCCAGCCGTTCGGCGGTCCAGCTGTTGCAGGTGCGCAGCATGTGGTAGCTGTCGCGGCCTTGATAGAACTGGCTGTCGCCATAGAGCCCCGGCCCCATCATCAGCGGCTGGCCCTGCTCATCCACGGCAAAGGCAGCGGCGATCTCGGCCACCATCTGCTGCAGCTGCCGTTCATCAACACAGAGGGTATGACGGCGGTGAGCGCCGAAGGTGGCCTGGGGATCGGCCACCGCCACCAGATGGACCACGCTCGGCGTCGGCCACAGCAGCGCCGGCACCGCCAGCGCGAAGGTGACGGTATTGGCCTGATAGAAGCCGGCATCACCCCAGCCGATCTCCAGCCAGCCGTCGCTGCCAAAGCGCTGGGCCAGGGCGGGTTGCTCGGCCACCAGCAAGGCAGTGGGGATCACCACGCCGGTATGCCAGCCGTGGGTGACGACATGAATGGGGGTCACCACCCCTGAGCGTTCAGGGGCGGTGGTGCAACCCGCCAGCAGCGCGATGGTCAGCGCTGCCAGCGTGCGCTTAGCGGCCGGCGTCACCGCGCAGTGACTCAGCCAGTTCGTCGGGGGTGATGACAATGCCCTCATCACCATCGTTGGGGAACACCGCCAGCAGGGTGCCGTCGCGGGTCAGGCCGGCGATCCAGCGGCTGACAAACACCTCCAGGTTGATCGCCCGGGCGGTGCAGTCGGCCCAGTCGCCGATGGCAAAATCAGCAGCAAAATCGGCATCGGGCCACAGCGGCAGACATTCGTCGCCATCACAACTCATCACCACCCAGTCATCACCATTGGCCAGGCTCCACAGGCTACCGCTGGCCATCACCTCTTCAAGAAACAGATCAAAGCGCTCGCCGGCCGGCAAACGGTTGATGGCAGCTCGGGCTGCCGCAGAACGGGCGTTGGTCATGACACTACTACTCCTCGAGTTGGGCGCCCGCCAGCATACCTGCAGAGCCCACCCGTCGCCGCGATCTTTATCCCGACATCACCAATCTGTGCGCAGCAAGAGCTGCCAGCCGCCGCCACCTCTGGCATCATGACATCCCCTTGTCGCCACCAAGATCCGCCATGAAACCGCTGCGTTCTCTGTTGCCCCTGCTGCCTCTGTTGCTGGTCGGCTGCTCACCGGCTGACCCTTTTGACCATGCCTATGACCAGATCAGCGCCGAAGGGCTGGCCGCCCAGATCAAGGTGCTGGCCAGTGATGACTTTGGTGGACGCGCCCCGGCCAGCCCGGGCGAAGAAAAAACCCTGGATTATCTGGAGCAGGAATTGCGCGCCCTCGGCTTTGAGCCAGGTAATGGCAACAGCTTTCGCCAGCCAGTGATGCTGCACAGTGTCACCCCGGCGCCGGCCGATCTCTTTATCGATGACGAGCGCTACGCCCACGGCCAGGAGCAGGTGGCGATCAGCCACCAGTTCACAGACCACATCACCCTGAGCGATGCCGAACTGGTGTTTGTCGGCTATGGCATCAACGCCCCGGAGCTGAACTGGAACGACTACGCCGGCCTGGATGTGAAAGGCAAAGTGGTGGTGGTGCTGGTCAACGATCCTGATTTTGAGAACCCGGCCAGCCAGCAGTTTGGCGGCAAGGCGATGACCTATTACGGCCGCTGGACCTACAAATATGAAGAAGCAGCCCGCCAGGGGGCCGCAGGCGCCCTGATTGTGCATGAGGACGAACCAGCATCCTACGGCTGGAATGTGGTGATGAATGGCCGCAAGGGGCCGCAGCTGGGCCGCCCTCGCCTGCCCACTGAACCGCTGCTGCAGATTGAGGGCTGGCTAACCCGGGCCGCCGCCGAGCGCTTGTTTGAACAAGCACGCCAGAACTTTGCCGATCTCAAGGCGCGGGCCATGCAGGGGCCAACCGCCCTGCCGCTGGGGCTGACCGCCAGCATCAGCATTCAGAACGAGCTGGCTACCACCGTCAGTTCCAATCTGGTGGCCACCCTGCCGGGGCGTGAGCGGCCCGAGGAGCGGATCATCTACAGCGCCCACTGGGATCATCTGGGCACCAAAGATGGGCTGATTTACAACGGCGCTCTGGACAACGCCAGCGGCACCGCTGGCCTGCTGCAGATCGCCCGCGCTTTCGCCAGCTTGCCCGAGCGGCCCGCGCGCTCGGTAACCCTGATCGCCACCACCGCTGAAGAGCAGGGGTTGATCGGCTCTGACCATTACGCCGCCGAGCCGCTTTACCCGCTGGCCAAAACCGTGGCGGTATTCAACATGGACAGCCTGAATGTTCTGGGCCGGGTCAAGGAGCTGACCGTGGTTGGCCTGGGCAAATCGCAGGCCGAGGATTACCTGGCCCGCGCCGCTGAACGCCAGGGTCGAGTATTGGCCGCCGAAAGCCGGCCGGAACGTGGCGGCTATTTCCGCTCTGACCATTTCCCCTTCGCCCTCAAAGGAGTGCCAGCGGTCTATGCCGGTGGCGGCGTTACCCCGGTGGATGAGCGCACCGCTAAGTATCGGGCGCTGATGGAGAAGCATGTTTCCAACTGCTATCACGAGCCCTGCGACAAGTTCCGCGACGACTGGGATCTCTCTGGCGCGGTTGAGGATCTGCAGCTGCTGTTTGATGCCGGTTACCAGCTGGTGACCAGCAACGACTGGCCGCAGTGGTCGGCGACGGCGGAATTCAAACGGCCGTGAGTGGTCAGCTATGGCTGGCGCCGATGGAGGGGGTGGTGGATGCGCCGGTGCGCGATCTGCTCACCCGCTTGGGCGGCATCGATCTTTGTGTCACCGAGTTTGTGCGAGTGGTCGACAACCTGCTGCCGCCCAAGGTCTACCACCGCCTCTGCCCCGAGCTGAAAAACGGTGGCCGCACCCCCTCCGGCGTGCCGGTGCGGGTGCAGCTGCTGGGCCAGAACCCCTCAGCGCTGGCCGACAACGCCGCCCGCGCCATAGAGCTGGGATCACCGGGGATCGATCTCAACTTCGGCTGCCCGGCCAAAACCGTTAACAGCAGCAAAGGCGGAGCGGTACTGCTCAAAGAGCCCGACACCCTGTATGCCATCCTCAGCGCCGTGCGCGCCGCAGTGCCGACCGAGCAGCTGGTCACCGCCAAGATGCGCCTCGGCTATGACGATGCCGCGCTGGCGCTGGATAACGCCCGCGCGTTGGAGGCCGGCGGCGCCTCGCTGCTGACCATCCACGCCCGCACCAAGGCCGATGGCTACCGGCCACCCGCCTACTGGGAGTGGATCCCTCGCATCCGCGAGGTGATCTCCATTCCCATCATCGCCAATGGCGAGATCTGGAGCGCCGCCGATGCTGCCCGTTGCCGCAGCGAATCGGCCTGCGCCGACATCATGATCGGCCGTGGCGCCTTGGCCCTGCCCAATCTGGCGGCGGTGATCCAGCAGCAGGCCGCCCCCATGGCATGGCCTGCGGTGCTGGCCATGCTTATCGACTATGCCGCCATCGCCCCCGATGACGACGAGGATGGTCGCTATTTTCCGGCCCGCCTCAAACAGTGGTTCAGCTATCTCAAGCTGGCCTACCCGCAAGCAGGCGAGCTGTTCAGCCGGCTACGCACCTACACCACCCGCCATGAGCTGGTCGACCAGCTGCAGCAGGCGGTGGCCAACCCTCACTGAGCGCGGAGTTCCCATGTCCAAGAAAGTCTACTGTATTGCCCAATTCCAGCCCCGCCCCGACAAGGAACAGGCGCTGTTCCATGTATTGCAGGCGCTGGAACCCAACACCCTGCGTGAAGATGGCTGCCTGCAATATGCGGTTACCCGCCACATTCCCAGCCCGTTCGCCGATGGCAACAGCTTCCCCATCGTGTTCAACGAGATCTGGGCCGATATGGCCAGCTTTGAAGCCCACTGCCAGCGCCGCGAGATCCAGAACTTCTTTGCTGACCACTGCCAGTCGGAACACGGTCTGGTGGCCGCCTGGAATGTCTGCGTCTATAGCGACGAACCGGCCCACTACGACGCCCCGCAGCTGGGCTAAAGCCGGCTCAGAAGCACTCCTCCTCCAGCAGGTCGAGGGCCGCCAGGTCCTCGGCCCCGCCATGGGCCTCCAGCAGATCGCGCAAGTAATAGACATTGGCGTGGAGCAGATAGAGCGGGTCGCGGTTAGGCCCGCTACCACTGCGCATCAACGCCACCTGAGCCGCGAACTTCTGCCAGAACAGATTGCTCACCGCCGGCCGTGCGATCAGCATCTCCACCCGCGCCAACAACCGTTCCGCCTGCCCTTCACAATCCAGCCCGTTAAAGCTGACATACCGATCCCGCTGATTACAGCCGCAGCTCATCGCCCTTTCCCCCGTTACCAAAACCGAGGCCATCGCAAGATTGGGGCCAGCTGTTATTACCAGCTGGGGCGCAGCTGGAGCGCAGCTTTGGCCGTGCCGAGCGGGGGCTAAAGGCGACAGGTTGAGTGGTTATGTGCGACATGCGCCATGGGCTGTACTTGCGGTGCAGGGGTGGTGACGTGGTTGCCGCTACGCGGCGGCTGGTGGTTTATGCCAACTGCGTTGGCGATGCCTTGGATACCGCTGCGCGGCGGCAGAATGCGGCTGCGCCGCAGCAAGTCTGCCACTGCGTGGCAGCGGATTGCGAGGTTACCCACCTCGCGCTGGGAGATCCAATGGATGTGGCCAGAGCTGTCCGCTGCCTGTGGGCGATGGCATCGACCTAAGCTGGCTTCGAATCAGCGCCACTCCCACCATCCGCCAGTAACTGATCCAGGGCTTTGAGCTTGTTGCGCTGGCCGCGCAGCAGGCGGTGCAACGGCTGCCCCTGCAGCTCGCGGCAGGCTTTCAGGGCCCCCTCCTGCCAAAGCAACAGCGTCGTGTGCCCCATCTCGCTAATTGCTAACGCATAACAGCCATGGCCGCCAATAGCCGCAAAGCGGGCCATATTGGCGAGCAGGTCTTGTTCCCAACTGTAGCCGCCCACCAGCCAGCTGAGATGCAGCCGTAACGGGCCACTGCCTTTGACGGAGTCCGGCACATCCACTTCATCGATGGCGCGAAACCAGGGGCGGCGCTCCTGCGGCACATCATCCTCAAACAAGGGCCGATCGATATTGTCGCTCAGCAGCAAACGGCAGAAGTCGCGTTGGGCCTTGGTGGCAAAGGCCACACTCAGAGACAGATTGTGTTCCATGGGTTACTCCGGTTTCACCTGCTGCCAGCGGCTACGCCACTCGCGCTGCTTTTCAACGGTAAAACCGAAAATTCTTTCAGTCCGGGCAATATGCTCTTCACCGTTATCAAAAATCCACATCTCGCGATTGGAGACCTCGGTCAGCGTCTTCGCCTCCTGCCACAGGGCCATCAGGGTTGGGCCAAAGGCATTGGCGGCCACCCGCTGCAGCAGGCTCTCCACCAGGGCAATGGTCGACGGGCGCCACCGGGATGGGTCGGTACGCTCATGGAAATGCCACACCTCGCGCATGATCAGCAGCAACATACGTCGCGCGTCACTCGTGACCCCCGAAGGATATGGCTTCTCAAGGGTCTCATGTGGATAGTGTTCGATGGCGTAGGAGAGATGATCCCACAGAAACTGGCCAATATCGTTGGGGTAGTAGTGGGCATCTTTGCGCAACTCGGCCACCGATCCCCACAGGCAGTAATCACGCAACCAGGTGGGGCGCGCGCCCCACTCCTCGGGGCAGGCTTCCCGCCCCGGAAACACCCGCCGCTCGGCCGGGTCCAGCCCCGGAAAGATAAAGCGGGCGAGCAAAGGCTCGCGGCCGTTAAAGCTGCCGTAAGCCGGATCCAGCGAGTAACCCGGCCCGCCACAGGGCGAGCCCGCGAGCCAGCGCGTCAGGTCCTCGCGCAGATAATAAAGACTGGAGTAGGGCAGATAGGCGGTGCGCATCGCCTCAAGGTCCAGCGTCTCCGGCTGCGGATGGTACCAGATGAGAAAAATCGGTAATAAGCCACAAAATGGCCTGCCGCCACTCTGCCGAATGCAAGCGCGACGGCGCTCTGACACCGGTTGTTCATATTCAAATGCCCACAACTTCTTTTCATCCACTTCGCCGAAAAAGAAGAGATCCTGATGGATGCGATGAAAAGACTTTTTGAAATCCGGATATCTCGACGACATTATATTCAGGTTGTACTTCACCTGGCGCCACTCCGC
>JAFOOX010000028.1 GCA_017425245.1 Gammaproteobacteria bacterium | reverse complement strand
GTTTTCAGCATCAAGGAGTCCGATCTCATTCTGGTGGTGCTGTCGCTGATCGATATCGCGCTGGTGGGCGGGTTGTTGGTGATGGTGATGTTCAGTGGCTACGAGAACTTCGTATCGCGGCTGGATATCGAGGGTGATAGCTGATCAGAACTGAGATAAACACAGGGGTAGATCTGCGATAAATGGTGGGATCAAGCGGGAAAGAACGGGAAAAGGCGGGAGAGTTTTGGAAAATCCTTTTCAGCCGGTGAAAAGTAAACGCAGGGGCTTCGGCCCCTGTTTGCGTTTATGCCTCGGGCTCTTCCGGCAGCATCCCGGCAAACAGATCGGGTTGATTACGGCGACTGTGGGCTCGGCCGACGGTGCGCACAACGTGATAGACCCACTGCAGCGAGACACCGTACTTGCGCACCAGGACATGGTGGTTACGGCCTGTGAAATCAGCGTAGATTTCGTGGTGCTTTAGGACGGCATCGATACCGATGCCCTTGGGTATGTAGAGCGGTTCGCCGCCAAACGCTTCCCGCACTGCATCAATGACGTGATCGGCGATGGTTTCGGCGGATTCTAGCTTCAGGCCATTGCGAACCATGCCTTCGGTCAGGTGGGCGTGGAGGTGCAGGAGAAACTCAGCGGTGCGGGCGCGCACTGCGCTCGTCCGGATATCACCCTTCGCCATTCGTGGCCCCCTTGATCTTGACCAGGTTGGCCTTGAATCGGACGGCTGCATCAGGATCACGACGCTCAAGGTCGGCCAGAAACAGCGCGTTGTTGTCGATTTTTTGCGGTGTCGGTGTCTCAAACTTCCCTACTTTTGGCGTAGCGACGCTTCCGACCAGCGATGTCAGCACCTGCTTGAGATAGTTATGGTTGGCCAGTGGCCGGTTATCGCCCTGCTGGCGCTTCTTGCGCAGGCTTTCCAGGGTTTCAGTAAGGGCGTCGGCCAGCACATGCTCGTTGCTGTGCATCGCCATCACTTCGCTGGCCAGTGCAAACGCACGGTCATTGGCCAGATCGCGCTTTTCAGGACGAAACAGCGCCAGATAGCCCACCAATGATGCGCTCAAGCGGCCATTGGCTTTCGCCAGCAGCCCCAGCAGCTGACGGCCGCACTCATCCTGCACCATGGCATCCAGGTGAAGGTTGGTGTGGCACACCGGGCAGCGACCAAGCTTCATTGCTGGCCCTTCATCAGGCGCGCATACCCTTTGCAGATGGCGTCATAGCCGGGCAGCTTGGTATCAAATACCTCCCCGTTGGCCTTCATCGCATCGACCATCAACCGGCGGTGCCACATCTTGAGATCTTCCAGCACTGCTGCAGCTTGGTTGCCGGTCATGAACGCGGCGGATGTCACCGCGCCCATTTTCCGGGTCTTAAGCATGCGGTTGACGTAGGAATCGAGCGCTGTTTCGCTGCCATCGCGAACAAAACCCTGCTTAGCCATGGTGATCCAGATGGCGCGCAGCTTGTCGACGATATCGCCGGTGCTGACGGGGCTCATCCGTTTGCCCTTGGCAACGGCTGCCTTGCTCTTGGGCTTGAAGCCCTGGCGTTTCAGAGCGGCCAACACCATGTCCAGCTGGCGCTCATTGCAGGCGCTGCTGGTGTCTTTGCCGGTCACAGCCTCCAGAATGCCGCGATACTCGTCATCGCTTAGCAGCAGCTCTCGGCGGCCAACATGGATCAGCTTGATCAGGCGGGTGCGGTTGTCGCTCATCGTGTCCTCGGCTGCTCATCAGTGCTGGCGAACCACCGCCAACAGACACCGGGGCACCGGCCCCGGCGTTTCGCTTACAGGACTGCTTTCAGGCTTTTGGTGGCGCTGAACTTCACCCGCTTGGCAGCTTTGATGGTGATCGGCTCGCCAGTCTTCGGATTGCGGCCCTCGCGGGCGGCACGTACCGAAACGCTAAGCTTGCCGATGCCCGGCAGCGTTACGTCATGCCCGGCATTGAGCTGGAGTGCCACTTCGGTGGCCAGTTGTGTCAGCAGCGCTTCGATGTGTGCTTTGCTGTTGCCCGAGGCAGTGGCGATGTTGGCGATCAGTTCGGCTTTGGTTACTTGGGTCATGGTCCTCTTCCTTATATATAGAGGTTGCGGTTAGAGCTTGGCGATATCGAGGGGCAGCAGCTTGTAGCGGCCGTCTTCCTGTCGTTCGGAAATGCGCAGGTAACTGCTGGTGCCAGTCACCTGAATGGAGTCGGCGATGGCATCCATCGCTGATTTCCAGTCCTGGTCGTCAATAGCGAGCTGGCGCAGGCCCAGCACTTCGTTGACGTCAATGTGGCCCTGCTTGTTCACGCGGAAGGCGTGTTCAACCAGGGTACGGATGTGAGGGTGAGCGCCTTCGGAACACCAGCGCTCGATGCAGGCATCCAGCAGCGTCTTGGCTGCCTGGATGCGTTCATCAAAGATGCGGTGATCGCCAACGGCGCGTTCAACCTTGTAGCGGCCGTCGTAGGAGGTCAGGCAGACATTGCCTCTGGTGCCGCCGAACTTCACCCCATACTCGGCGGCGCTGAGGTCGACGAAATCAGCGATCTCCGCCATCGCCCGGGCCTTGAATGCGGCCAGTGCCTCGCGCTGCTGGCGGGCCAGCTGCACCAGCTGGCGCACCAAGTCATCGCGCAGGGCGTCGATAGGCTTGATCAGCGACTCTGGCACCAGATGGCCCAGGGCGTTGCGGCGGTGCCCTTCCGGGATTTGCTCAGCCATGACACTTCTCCTTCCAGCTGACGATCACGCCGCGATAGACGGTGAACGCGGTGGTGACGCCATCCACGGTGTGGAACTGGCGGCCTTTGCACTCGCCAGAGGCCAGCAGGCGATCGAGGGCGCCGATGTGCTCCTCTTCAACCAGTGCTGCTGGGCCGCTAGCGATGTGCAGGTTCAGCTCTTGGCGCAGGATGCGCAGGCCCCGCTCGCGCAGCGCCCGGGTGGCACCGTTCAGGGTCGATAGCCGGGCGCTCAGGTGGTCACTCATCACCCGGCTGTGGGCCGCCGCTGTCTGCTGGGTAACGGCTGGCGCTGCGGCTTGCGGCAGGTTTTGGCCCGGGTGCATATAGATGGTTCGCATAGCACGCTCCTTAGATATTGCGCAGAACCAATGCCTCAGTGACCTGCTTCTCACCGATGGAGGCGGCAGTGTTGAGGGCTTTGGTCAACCAGGTGTTGATGGCCAGGGCGTAGCTGCGGTCGATGTAGCGACCGCTCTTACCCACGCCCAGTGATTGCGCGGTTTGGCACTTACCACGGATCGCGTAGATCGCGTCCTCTTCAAACAGAGAGCGCCAGTCGATCCCGATTCGCTGAAACTTGTGAGCGACGTAATCGATGATGTTCTCGCTGATCGGGGCCACCTCGAACTGAGAGCAGCGCCACGCGAACTCGCGGACGTAGTCGCTCTTCAGCTTGTTAGCCAACTCAGGCTGGCCAATCAGCACAATGCCCATCACGCGACTAAAGCCGTGGGTCAGCTCCCACACGCTTTTCAGCAGCTTGATCACGTCGTTGCTGAGGTTGTGGGCCTCGTCGATGATCAGCAGGTGCTTGTGGCCGTTGGCGGCGCTCTCCAGCAGCGCATCTTCAATGATGGCGTCGCGCTCTTCGCCACTCATGCCGCGCTTGGTGATCTGCAGTGCCCGGCAGATGGCCACCGAAATACCTTCAGCGGTGATCTGCTTGCGGTCGAGGCGGCGCGGCTCAATGACGATCAGATCCTGATGCCGAGCCTTAGCGCGCCCCAGGAACAAACGCTTGAGGATGGTTTTGCCGCTACCGCACTCGCCTACCAGGGCGATCATGGAGCCAGCAGTGGCGGCGGTCAGCATTTCCTCAACCAGCATGCGGTTCTGGTGAGATAGCCACACATCCTCCTCGCTGTGGATCTCGTTGGTGAAGGGGTCGCGCGGCAGCTTGTGGAATCGGCGGGCGTTTTCAGTGAGCATTTCGGGCTCCGGCAGTTTGGGTTCGGTCAAAGTCGGTTGCTGGGGGGCGGGCTCGGCCACCGCTGGCTCATCGGGCTGCCACAACCCGGCATCAGGGGTAATGCCATGGTCAGCCAGCCATTGGCCCGCCGTAGCGATCAGCGCCTGCTGGTCGCGCTTGGCCGGCCACTTGCCCCGGCGCAGAATTTCAGTGAGTGCTGAGGCGCTGATCCCCATCGCCTGGGCCAGCTTGCGCTGCGCCAGATCGGGCCGCGATTGCAGCACCGCGAGCAGTTTCAAAGGTCGGTCTGGTCTATCGGTCACGGCCCCTCCTTAGCGGGCGAGCTTGAGAACACTGGCGCCCAGGCGACCAGTGGCGATGGTCGCCACCAGCTCTGGCACTTGGTCCTCCGTGACCTCGGTCTGTCCTTCGAGAAAGTCGATTTCTGCCGGCATCAATGGCCGGCGCAGCCGCTCAGACACGGCCAGCTTCAAGCTGATGCGGTCCAGCGCTTTGGGTGCGGTGTCTTGGGTAACGGCAGGCACCTCAATGGCGCTGCCGCGCTTGGGCAGGAACTCCGGCATTGGGGTGTCGGTCACCGGCTTGTAGGGGTCAATCTCGCCACCAAACGGCAGTGCTTTGGCTTTGCGGGCGGCGGCTACCTCGGCTTGGGTGCCTGCGCCCATGGCCAGCTGCTCCAGCTCCTTGCTGGCCGTTTGCGCCACCGTGTCGGCGTGCTGCTTGTACTGGCCTTGCCCTTTTTGGGCTGCATCGGTGCGGAATCCCCACTGGTCTTTGGTGATGGCGGGCGCGTCGTGATACTGGTCATGGCCGTGTTCATCCACGGTTACCACCTGAATGGCGTCATCACGCCACGGGTTGCGGCAGCACAGCAGCTTGCCGCGCACCACCACACCGGGGATGGCCGAAACGTCATACTCCTGGCCGCCAAAACTCACCGTCAGCTGCACAGACACTGTGCGGTTTTCCGGCTCGCTGTGAGCCAACACCCGGCACAGCTCTGGCGCTGGCGCCAGCCGCAGCTGCTCAGCGGTAATGCGTTGCCACATGCCATAGCGGGTGTGTTGATGGCGGGTATGAATGGCATGGGCGTTGAAGTGCATCGCCCAGCGCTGGGCCTCGCGGTTCAGCTCCTCCAGACTGGCAATGGCCCGGAATTTCAGGCCGCTTTCAAACTGCCGCTCAACGATGTTTTGGGCGTTTTCAACCTGTCCTTTGGCCCGTGGGTTGCCGGGCTTATTGATGTTGACGTGCACACCCAGCGAGCGGCACAGGTTGCGGAAAACGGCACCAGTGTTGGCACTGCCGGGGTCAAGGTCAGCATTCAATGGCACCCCATGGAACGGGTCGCCGGGGCGCTTCTGAATGGCGTTGATAAAGATGTTGGCCAGGTTCTCGCCGCTTTCGGCACCCAGCACATACTCAACATAGAGCGTGCCACTGGTGTGATCGGTCACCACGTAACGCCACACCCGGTTGTTCTCTACGGCTTTGAAGTTGCCCGGCTTGTTCTTGTAGAACGCCGCCTGATCCATCCCCTGCAGGCCATCGCCGCCATTTTTCAGGTAATAGAGCACGCAGATTGAAGCGTCGATCTGCCAGAACTGGTTGGGGTGGTCGCTGGCCAAGGCAATCGCCGGGGCTGGGGCCAGCAGCAGTTCACTGGTCAGCCCGTAATTGGCCATGGCATTGCGGATAGCACTGGTGGAAAGCGGCGTTACCTCGCCGGTCTTTTCATCCACTCGCTCCGCCCGCACCTTGTTATTGGCCCGCAAAATGGCCACCGCCTGCTCCAGGCTCAGCAGCTGCTTGCCGTTCTTGCGGCTGCTCTCCTGCATAAATGCCGCAATCAGGTGGGCTTCTTCACGGGTCAGCGCGGTGGCGCCCGCATCCATGCGGCGCTTGCGGGGTTTGCGCACCGTCACCTCACCGAGCTTGCGCAGCAGGGTGGCGCGGCTCATGCCCAGCTCACGCGCTGCGGCGTCGTACAGCCCAGTGGCCTGCCCGCGTGGGGCCAGGCGAACCTGTTGGGCGAGTTGTACCAGGCGTTCGGTGAGGGCTGCGCTCATTTACTCGGCCTCCACCACTTCCCGCGCATAGAGCGGGATGGGGTTGCCGTCGGCAATGTGCTTGATGCCCAGGTCATCGCGCATCACCCACAGCGTGCGCTCAATCTGGCACACCACGCCGGCCATAAACTCGCTGCTGTCGATGCCCTGATCTGCCAGCGCCATCAGCGACTCAAACCCGGTGCGCAGTGCGGCAGCAATCTGGCACTCGATATCGATGGCGATCTTGCCGATCTCTTGGCGCCAGTGTTCAGCCTCGCTGTCGGGGGTGGCGCGCTCCAGGCTTTTGCGCAGGCGGATCAGCTCTTCATCGCGGGTTTTCAGGTCGCGCTCGCGGCGCACCACCAGTTCGCGGTTCACCTCCAAATCGGCGCGGGTCTCGGCCAGCTGCTTCTCCAGCGCCGCTTTGGCGCTGTCTTGTTCGGCGCTCAGCTCCTCGGCGATGTCAATCAGCCGCTCTTTGTCGCCGGTTTTGGCCGCCTCAATCAGGGCCTCACGGCTGGCGTCCGGCAGCTTGCGGAACTGGCGCAACTCGCGGTAGCCGATACCCATGCGGGACATGGATTCGAGTGCCGCTTCCCCGAATGTGCGGAGGTTCGCGATATCCTGATTGGCTTTCTCATCCGACATGCCAAGGAGACCGCAGAACTCTTGCCATGTGCCCTTGAGCTCCAAACCGTTTGGGCCGAAGCGGCCAGCCAAGGCACGGTAGAGCTTGTTTTCTTTGACGAAGGCCAGCTTTGAAACTCCAAACGTTTGGAGCATTGACGACGTAGCTGATAGCGCTTGCGCCTGACCCAGCAGCTGGTTCACCAGATCGCGGTCGTCCTGGCTGGCAGGCGCTGTGGCCTCCTGCTCGGCGGCATACAGGGCATCAATGCGGGCCTCATCGGCGGGCACGGATAGGTCAGTCATTGGGGTAGCGGGCTTGCGTGCCATGGGGGCTCCTTAAATCACGCGGCTGTAATGCTGTTGGTCTTGCGCCAGTGCCTTGGCTGCGGCTGACAAACTCAGTTCCACACTGTTGGCGATGCTCACCAGGGCTCGGCCAAGGCGGTAGCGGCCGGGGTTGCGCGGGTGTTCCTCAACAAACCCGGCGGCCTGCAGGTTGGCCAGCACTCGGGTGGCGTTGCTGGGGCTGGTGCCCAGCCGCTCCGCCAGTTGGCCGGGCGACAGGCCGTTGGCCTCTTGCCCCGCCAGGGCCTTGATCGCTTTCAAGGTGCGTTGCACCCCGTCAGACAGGTATTGGGGGTTCATGCGTCCTCCTCGCTCAGCAGCAGCTCTGGCTGCGCGGTTTTCTCAATGTTTTTCTGGTGCCATGCGAACTGAGCCATGGCGTGGTGTATGGCGGCAGCGGTGGCCTCTACCTCGCCGTTGCCCGCGTAGAACTGGATCAGCAGATGAATGGCCTGGTGGGCGTTGGCTTGCAGGTCGCTGATGTCGTTGGGGCTAGCGGCCTTGCCGGTGGGCACATCAATCAGCAGCCTGCCTTGGCGCGCAGCAAACCAGCGGGTGACGTAGTTGATGCCGCAGACGTTCTCGAACGCCGGGATCATCACCGCAGGCATCTTTCCTGAGCTCATCCACTTGTAGAGGGTCCAGTGATCCGCCATGCCCATCTCCTCGGCAATGCGCTCAACCGACAGGTTCTTGCGCTCGCGGGCGTAACGGGCGCACAGCTCAAAACTGTCGCGCAGGCTGGTGGGGCGCAGGGTCTTCCAATTAGTGCGAGCCATTGGAAGCCCCCCTGAGCAGTTCCTTCCAAACAAACCGGGTGATTGGCGCCGCCTCCATGGCTACTGTGGATTTGCTCAGCCGCAATCCAGCGGCGGCAAAGGCGGGTTTCGGCATGGCCGGATCTCCGAATCGTGACGTTTAGCCTGTGCAAATGGCTTTCAATGGGTAAAAATCGAGGCACATCATGGAACTGAGTTTTGGAACCCTGGACGATGGCACCCAGTTGCTGCTGGTGCTGATTGCACAGCTGGAGCAGCAGGGCACCCTGAATGGGCCGGAGTTCTGCCAGGCGCTGCGCACAGCAGGGGCGCAGCATCAGAACCGCTTTGCGGACTTTGCAGAGCTGCTGGAGCAAGCGCGCCAGTCTCGGTAACCTCAAAGCCCCATCGGTCATGGGTGACTTTCCGGGCGCCGCCCGCTTCCAGCAGGGCGCGCACTTCGGGGTCGGTGATCGGGCGGCACAGGGTGCTGTGGATGGTGTTGGCGGCGTCTTCAATGATGTCGAAGCCCATGCCAGCAGCCAGTTCGCCCACTAAGGCTGCGCGGTTTTTGCGCCAGGCAAGCCGGGCTTCCAGGCGCATAAATGGGTCTGGCATGGCGTGTAAGGCATCGAGTAAGCAAACGGTGATGCGGGTGATCGGGTTCATTGTTTGCCCCTCAAGCGGCAACGCTGGAGGTGGCGGGTTGAGGCAGCTTCATGCCCAGCTTCACGGCGATCTCATGGCCTAGGCCATAGAGCGCCTTGTTCTGGCCATTGAGGACGCGGTAAACGTAGTTACGGTCGTAGCCGTTTCGCTCTGCCCAGTCGGTGAGCGTTTCACCGCGAGCCTGGAACGTTTGCTTGACCTGCTCAGCGGTCAAAGGTTTTGCGGGAGCGCGTGACATGGCGTGTTCCTCCGGTGGTTGCACAGGGCCGTTGGCGCGGCTTTGTGTGGTCAAGATGTGTGTTCGTTGTGGTGATTATGGAATCGAATGATTCCACTGACAAGGTGATGGATGGAACGTTTTGAATCCATAGGGGCGCGATTGCGCGAAGAACGTGAGCGGCTTGGCAAATCTCAAACAGATTTTGCCGCCATCGCTGAGGCTGCGGGCGTGCCTGGCGCTACTAGACAGTCGCAATCGCTCTATGAAAAAGGCAAGCGAATGCCCGACGCGGGCTACTTGGCTGCCGTTGCAGCCGTAGGCGTGGACGTGCTCTACGTCCTCACTGGGAGCCGCTCGGTGAGCCCCTCTGTGAAAGAATCTCAATCGGGCACAGAACAGTGGCAGCGCGCCGTGCTCTGGATGGCCAGAATTGCCAAAGCCAGCGGCATATGGGAGACGATGAGTGATCAGGACGCTGTAGAGCTAGCCATGATCATCCATAGGATGCTGACTAAGTCGTCATCCCAGGAGCTAGGTGGTGGCGCAGTAGTCTCAATTCTGGAGGAGTGGAGAAAACGCAAGGCCGGCTAAAAAGTCCAAACGTTTGGTATTCCTTTGATCTTGGTTACTGTAATTCAATGGGTTACACGATAGAAAAGCACAAACCGTTTGGAGTTTTGGCAGGACGTAGGAGGCCAAATGGATCGGGATGGTGGCATTGAGAGTGAACTGAGGGAGTTCGTGGCGCGGCAGAAGAGCGCTAGCAAAACTACGAACGGCCAGCCTTCGCAGAACCGCCAAGTAGTAACGGGAAATGGCAACGTTCAAGTTGGAGTGGCCAATGCGCCGGTAACGATTGGCGGTCAGGACGACTTTGATCCGGATAACCCCAATATTGCGCCATGCCCAGCCTGTTGGAAGCCGGTTAGTCGAATGGCTAGACCATGCCCAAAGTGTGGTTTTGACGTCGCCCATCATCACGAGAGTCTAGAGCTGCAGCGCAGGCGCGAGCAGAAACAGAGCGAACGCGTATTTCTCGAGAAGATAATGTACTGGTCTATGGGGCTGGCCTTGGGCGGCTTTTGGCTGGGTGCGCAATCGTGGATGCCAGATGCGTTTGCTACGCTGCTTTGGTGCGGAGCGGGATTCGCGGTGGTTTTGGCCGGGATCCTAGCCAAGGTGTTGAGTTAAAAAATGTAAGCAAAAGGAGCATGGAAGATGATGCAGGCTTTTTCTGAGCGGATTCGAGCGCATGCCGAGCACGTAAAAAAGGTGGGTTCGCACTGTTCAACAGAAGAGACAACAAAGCAGGCACTAATCCTGCCACTCCTCGACATCCTAGGATTTTCGCCATTCGACCCAACCAGGGTTAAAGCGGAGTACAGCGCTGATTTCCCTGGGGTGAAAGCGAGTGAACGTGTTGACTACGCCCTCTTCTGCCAGGGCGTTCCAGTTATGTTCATAGAGGCCAAGGCTTACGCAGAAAAGCTACACAACCATTGCCCTCAGCTTTCTCGGTACTTTAACGCGACACCGGAAGTCGCTATTGCGGCGATCACAAATGGTCGGGAGTGGCGATTTTTCACCGACCTTGGCAACAAGAACGTCATGGACGTGGCGCCATTTTTGACCGTTGATTTCGAGAGCCTTGATGCGGCGCTTGTTAGCCGGTTGCACAGATTTAGGCATGATGAGTTTCAGCCAGAAGCACTTCGAACACTGGCTGAAGAAACAATCTACCTGAACGCGTTCACAGCCGTCATCAGCCAAGCGTTACGCGAACCAGATGCGGATTTTATTCGCTACGTAGCGTCCAAAGGGGGCATTCAGCGCCAATTCAATGCCCGGTTCCTAGAGGGCATTGCTCCAATCATCAAGCAAGCAGTAGGAAGAGCGGTCAGCGAGATGGTCGTTTCGGGACTCTCTGCCAAACCTGCCGCTCCTGAGCCAGAGCGGGCAGTTTCGGCCGTTGCTTCGGCAAGCCCATCCGTTGAAGCGGATACAGATGTCGTTGATCCAACTAACCACAAAATCGTCACCACTGCGGTGGAGAGAAAGCTCTTTGAGGTAGTCAGAGATATCGTAGGCTCTGAAGTTGACTTGTCAGCCAAAGATACCGAGAGCTATTTTTCTGTGCTTTACCAAGGAAAGGTCAACAGGTGGCTAGTTCGCTATCAGTCTGACAAGAAGCATCCGTGCGTAAGCTTTTGCGTGCCAATTACTGAGGAGCGGCGTCGAGAAGTGTTGCGGGCTGGCCTGACATTCGGAGCAAGCGATGCCATTTTGCTCGCTCAGCCAGAACACCTCTCACGAATTCCTGGGCTCATCTTCGATGCCTTGGACTACTGCCAGGATGACTCAAACTTCAAAAGGGGCAGAGAAGGCTAGGCGACAACAGGGTTCTGACAAACCAGGAAGGGTGTTGAGATGCGTGATTTCGTAGTGGGTAATCTGGGCGGGGCCACGGCACTGGCGTTCTGGGCCATTGTCGGGGTGCACATTGCTGCCGGTGCGGCAGTCGGCCATCAGTTCGACAACGCCACACTGTGGGCCATCGGTGCCGGAGTCTACGGCCTGTTGATCGCTATGCTGGTGACTGGCATCACCTATGTGCTGCTGGCCCAGCTTGAGCAGTCAAAGGCGACCAATAACCGCCTGAGCAAGATCCTGTTAACGCTGGAAGGCCAGAACAAACCGAAAGCAACTGAGGGGTAAGCGATGGAACGTGATATGGAGTTGATCCGGCAAATCACACTTGCGTTGCTCAAGGGGCATCTGAACGGCCTGCCGGATGTAGACGGAAAGCTGTTCAGCTACCACGCCAAGCTGATGATTGATGCGGGCCTCGCGGAGGGTGCCCTGATGGCACCTCAGCGAGGAATCCCGTCTGCTGCAACTCTTTGGTGCCTGACGTGGGCTGGCCACGATTTTGCCGATGCCATCAAAAGCGACACCATCTGGAATACCGTAAAAGCGCGGGTGATTAAGCCTGCCGCGTCATGGACGTTTGGCATCTTGCTCGACTGCCTGCGCTCGGAGATCACCCGCACCATCAACCCTGGCTAGCAGCTCTCTCAGGCCGATAACGCAGTTGGCATAGCAGGTCCCGCCGTTCTGGCAGAAGCGTTTGGCGAACTCGTCTTCCTGCCGCTCTGCCGTGCGAAAGTGGCTTTGCGCCTCTTGGCACCAGTCAGCCTCTAGCGCCGCCAGCCCTGCCCGCAGGGTTTCCGCTCTCGCCTGGATGGCCATGGCCTCTGCCACCAGGGTAGTGGCCCCACCCCTGAGCTTGATGGCGGCGATGATCGCGTTGTGGCGCCGGCAAATCACCGCGCAAATGATGCTAGCCACCAGAACAGTGGCGGCCAGCGCAAAGTAGGCAAAATAGCTGGTTAACATGGTTGTCTCCGGCAATAGGCTGTTGGCCGCCCGCAGGCGGCCGTTTGGGTTGAGTTCTGGCCTACATAACCACCTCCGCAGTCCGGGTTGAACGGCCTCTGTTTGTTCCTTCAGCCCGGCAATCTTGCCCCCCAAATCCCCCCGCTGGTTGTAAACCGCTTTACTCCTGAATCTCGCCCCAAAACCGCATCCTGACCCCATCGCCCATGGTCAGGAGCGGGTATGCGCCCTCTCGATCTTCACCACCTGGTTGTTGTTCCCACCCTGCATACGCTGGGGCTCTATAGCCTTGCTGCAGCACAGCTGGTTACCGCCACCGCCTGCCATGAGTCGCGCTGCGGCCACTACCTGAAACAGGTGAACGGCCCGGCGCTGGGGCCATGGCAGATTGAGCCGGCCACCCACAGCGACCTGTTCGATAACTTCCTGCGCTATCGCCCTGAGCATCGCCGCAATCTGCTGCTGTTGGCTGCCCGATGCTGCACCGACGAGCGGTTAGAGCGCATCGATATCGAGCAGCTGGAGCGCCAGCTAGTCACCAACCTCGCCTACGGTGCCGCCGTGTGCCGGCTGCTCTACTTCCGCCGGCCAGAGCAGCTGCCGCCCGCCAACAACCCCTACCTGCAGGCCGAGTACTGGAAGGCCCACTACAACACCCCACTGGGCAAAGGCACCGTCGCCCAGTTCGTCGCCAGCTACCCCAACGAGCTGCTGGTATGAAGCACTGGCACCAGAGCTTCAAAGACGGCCACGCCGCCCGCATTGCCGCTGAGTTAGCCCATGCCATGGATGGCACCCCTATGCCCGCATTCCCGCGCCTCTACAGCCACGACGCGACTCGTCAGTCAGGTTGGGAGCGCGGGTGGCTGAGCGTTACCGAGTTCGACATCCGCACTGAGGTTCTGCTCGAGCAGGCCCGCCGCCGAGGCGTCAGCCCCGGTGAACTCGGCCGCGCCCACATCAACCAGTTCATGGAGCAACGCCGTGGCCAATGACCGCAAACCCTGGTGGCACAGCAAGACCCTGTGGCTCAACACCATCGCCGCCGCCCTAGTCGCGCTGGAGGCCGGTACCGGCCAGCTGCAGCCGCACCTGCCCGTCAACCTCTACACCGCTTTGGCCATCGGCTTGCCGGTGCTGAACGCCATGCTGCGAGTGCTGACCAGCCAGGGGGTGCGGCTATGAAGGCCCTGATGACCCGCGCCATCGCTGCGCTGATGTCGGCATTCATACCCCGCTGGCCGGGGCCCTACCTCCACCCCGGCATAGCCGCATATCGCATGCCGCGAGCATCCCGCAATGGTGGCCGTCGCAGCGGTGTGCCGGCTGCCCGCCGGGCGGCCCGCAAGCGCCGTAACGGTCGCCGCCGCCATGGTTAGTGCACTGCTGTTGTGGCTCAAGCACCGGCCAGCTGTCGGCCAGGCGCTGCGTTTCGGCATCGCTCTGGTGCTGCTGGCTGCGCTTGGCTGGGCCATCTACCACCGGGGCTATCAGCAGGCTGAGCGCGAAGGCCAGCTGGCGATGGCGGAGCTGAAGCGCGAGCAGGCCGAGGCCCTGGTGCGCGCCACCGCCAATGCCCGCGCCGCCGAAAGGCGGGCCGTGCAGCTTGCCCATGAAGCCGAAGCCCGGCAGCTGGCCGAACAACGCCAGCACGCCGCCGAATCCGCAACCCTGAAACAACGGATCACCCATGTCACCACCCTATACAAGCGGGCGCTGGATGCGGCGCCTGAGCCTCTGCCTGTTTGCCTGTTCACTCGCGGCTGGCTGCGCGACTACAACGCCGCCTTTGGCCTGCCCGGAGCCGAGCTTTCCGCCGGTGCCACCAGCCCTGCTGCAGCGCCCGACGCCGCCCGCGCCGCTGACGCCGAACTACTGGCCAGTGGCATTACCGCCGCTGACATCCTCGCTCACGCCAGCGACTACGGCCGCTACTGCCGAGACCTCGCCAGCCAGACCAACGCCCTGATCGATGTGATTGAACAACGGAGCACCACCCCATGACGGGACACCCAGACCTGATTGACCGCGCCGCCGAGCGTACCGATGAACTGCTGGCGGAGGCGCTCTATCAGCAGCGTAAGCGAGCGGCAGAACCTGAGCAGATTGTTGAGAACGGCCATGTCTACTGCTGCGACTGCGGTGATCAGATCGCCCGAGAACGGCTGGAAGCAAAGCCCAATGCGGCCCGCTGTGGCGACTGCCAGCAGCTGCATGAGAACGAACAACGCCGACTGCGGGGTGGCAAATGATGGAGTGGTTAAAAGCTTGGCAGTTCTGGCTGGCGATCGTCTCTGCCGCCTTCACCGCCATTACCTGGGCGATGGGGCGCACCTACGCCAGCCGCGATGCTCACCTGGAGTTATCCGGCCGGGTGGACGAACTGGAGACCACTGTCGAGACGCTGCCCACCACAAAGACCGTGCACGCCTTGGAGCTGCAGCTGCGCGAAGTGAGCACGCTGGTGCAGGGCCAACGCGACCTGATCACCCGGGTTGAGCGCAAGGTCGACCTGTTGCTGGAAAACGAACTGAAGGGGAAATGATATGTCGCTAGCTGAAACCGTCCGCCCTCACCAGCGGGTCAGCATTCTGATCGCGTTGGGGCAAACCCCAGGCGCGGGCCTGAATGATTCGATTCTGCATGACGCTGTTAGTGCGCTGGGTGTGCTGTCTAGCCGCAGCCAAATCCGCAATGAGCTGCTGTGGCTTGAAGAGAATGGCCTGGTGCGGATTGATCGCGTAACCCCCACGCTCATGGTGGCGACGTTGACCAGCCGAGGCCGAGACTTTCTTGCTGGCAACGTCTTCATCGACGGGGTGAAAACGCCGTCTGGGGTTAACCATGGCTGACACCCCCACCCGAGGCCGCCGCAGCAAAATCGACCTGCTCCCGGAGCATATCCGCAAAGAGCTGGATGCCATGCTGCGCGATGGCCGGCTCAACCAGACTGACATCCTGGACGCCATCAATGACCTGATCGCTGCGGCCCAATTGCCGGAGGAGCTGAAGCTTTCCCGTTCTGGTCTGAACCGCTACGCCACCCAGGTGGAGGCCGTTGGCGCCAGCATCCGTGAACTGCGCGAGGCTACGGCCGCGCTCACAGCCCAGCTGGGCGATAAGCCCACGGGCGAGACGACGAAAGTCATTCTTGAGCTGGCTCGGTCGCAGCTGTTCAAAGCCTTCCTGCGCCAAAGCAATGACCCGGAAGCCGAGATCGATATCGGCATGATCAAGGACGCGATGCTGGCCGCTCAACGGCTGGAAGCCACCGCTGCTACAGCCCACAAGCGCGAGAAAGAGATCCGCCAGGCGTTTGCCGAAGAGGCGGCAGCCGCTGCTGAAACCGTGGCCAAACAAGCGGGGCTGACGGCCGACGCCGTAACCGCCATCCGTAATCAGATCTTGGGGATTGCCTGATGCAAAGCCCTGCCACCCGGCTGGCCGCCGAACTGGGCACCGAGTACCGCGACAGCGAGGTGCTGCTGCCGTATCAGAAGATCTGGATCGCTGATGACAGCCCGCTAAAGCTGGCCGAAAAAAGCCGCCGCACCGGCATCACCTGGGCGGAAGCGGCCGACGCCGTACTCACGGCGGCCAAGAGCAAAGAGGCTGGCGGTGGCCACCATTTCTATGTCGGCTCCAACAAAGAGATGGCGCGGGAGTTTATCGACGCTGCGGCAATGTGGGCCAAGGCATTCAACCGGGCGGCGGGCGAAATTCAGGAAGAGCTGTTCGAGGACGAAGACAAGTCGATCCTCACCTATGTCATCTACTTCGACAGCGGTTACAAGATCCAGGCACTCAGCTCCAACCCCAGCAACCTGCGCGGTATGCAGGGCAACGTCACCATCGACGAAGCCGCATTCCACGACCGCTTGGCCGAGGTGCTCAAGGCTGCACTGGCGCTGACCATGTGGGGCGCCAAGGTGCGTCTGATCAGCACCCACAACGGCGTGGACAACCTGTTCAACCAGCTGATCGAAGACAGCCGCGCCGGCCGCAAGCGCTACTCCATCCACACCATCACACTCGATGACGCCTGCACCATGGGGCTCTATCGCCGCATCTGCCAGGTCAAGCGCCTGCCATGGAGCCAGCAGGCCGAAGACCAGTGGAAGGCAGACCTGCTGCGCGATACGGCCACCGAGGAAGACGCCCGCGAGGAATATTACTGCGTGCCCAAAAAGGGCGGCGGTGTCTACATCCCCCGCGTGCTGGTAGAGAACGCCATGGAGCGCGAGCGCAGCATTCCCATCTTGCGGCTGGATGCACCCAAGGGCTTTGAGGAATGGACCGAAAGCCGGCGCCGCATGCACATCGAAGACTGGTGCCGCGACAACCTCAAGCAACCACTGGAGCAGCTGCCCGATACCTGTCACGCCTTTGGCGAAGACTTTGCCCGGCGCGGTGACATGACGGTGTTTGTGCCGCTCACCATCAGCCAGCAGCTGAGCAAGCGCACCCCCTTTGTGGTGGAGCTGTGGAACCTGACCTACGACGCTCAGAAGCAGGTGATGATCTACATCTGCTCACGCCTGCCCCGGCTGCGGGGTATGGCCTTTGATGCCACCGGCAACGGCGGCTTTCTGGCTGAGGCTGCGGCCCTGTTCTTCGGTACCAGCCTGGTCGACCAAGTGATGCTCAACGATGGCTGGTACCGGGAATGGATGCCCAAGCTCAAGGCCGAGTTTGAAGACGGCAACCTGACCATCCCCCGCCACCAGGATGTGCTCGACGATCTGGCCAAGATCCAGGTGGTCACCGGCGTGCCCAAAATCGACAAGGGCCGCGATGACAAGGGCGGTGGCAAGAAGCGCCACGGTGACTTTGCCGTGGCCCTGGCCATGGCAATCCGCGCCAGCTGGATGGAGGGCGGCGCCATTGAGTTTGAGGCCATGCCCGCCCGCGCCGGTACCGGCGCGGATGACGACGATGATTCCCCCCGCGATCACTTTCGAGGTTCCTTCTGATGGCCAACCCCATTGCCAACCAAATGGCCAAATTGCGTGACCTGACGGGTCGCGTGGTCAAAGCCCTGAGCAGCGAAACCCAATCCCAGGGTGATGACCTGGCCAACGCACGGCGCGAGGACGAAAACCACCCGAGCGTCGGCATGACGCCAGCCACGCTGGCCCGCCACCTGCTCGAAGCCGAGCAAGGGAACTTGGTGCCACAGTGCGACCTAGCAGCAGACCTTGAAGAGAAATCAGCCCACCTGTTTGCCGAGCTGCAGAAGCGCAAACGGGCGCTGCTGACGGTGCCGCGCCGTCTGACCCCGCCCCGCAACCCCAGCGCCGCCGAGCAGCGCGACACCGATATGCTCAACGAGGTGCTGGCCGATGCGCCCTGGTTTGATGACACGGTGTTGACGCTGGCCGATGGCATCTTGAAGGGCTATGCCGCCTGCGAACTGCAGTGGCGCTTTGAAAACAACCTGTGGCTGACCACCCCGGTTGAAGCCCAGCAGCGCTGGTTCAAAACCCACCCGGACAACCGCGACGAATTGCGCCTGCGCGATGGCAGCCATGAGGGGGCCGAACTGCGCCCATTTGGCTGGATCATGCACCGCCACAAATCCAAGAGCGGCTACGTGGCCCGCACTGGGCTGATCCGCGTAGTGTGCTGGCCGGTGCTGTTCTCGTCGCTCAGCGTGCGCGATCTTGCCGAGTTCCTTGAGGTGTACGGCCTTCCGATCCGCATCGGCAAATACCCCAGTGGTGCCAGCCCTGCAGAGAAAGCCAGCCTGATGCGGGCGGTGATGGAGCTGGGCCACCGTGCCGGCGGCATCATGAGCCAAGCGATGCAGCTGGACATTCAGCAGGCGGCCAGCGGCTCGCACGACCCGTTTATGGCGATGGTGGAGTGGGCCGAGCGCAGCATTAGCAAGTCGGTGCTGGGCGGCACCCTGACCAGCCAGGCCGATGGTAAGAGCAGCACCAACGCCCTAGGCAATGTGCATAACGAAGTGCGGCAGGAACTGCGCGACGGTGACTTGAAGCAGATCGCTGACACCTTGAACCGCGACTTGATCTACCCACTGTGGGCGCTCAACGCCAGATCGTTCAGCAGCCCCCAGCGTCTGCCGCGACTGGTGTTCGACACCCAAGAGCCAGAGGATTTGGCCACCTACAGCACCGCCTTGCCGCCACTGGTGCAGATGGGCATGCGCATCCCGGTGCAGTGGGCACACGACAAGCTGCAGATCCCGCTTGCTGACGACAAGACGCCAGTGCTGGGCATGCAGCAACCGCCAGCCGACAAACCCGGCGAGGCAGGCCTGACCTACCAGTTGGCTGCCCTAACGGCGCAGCAACCGACGCTGGCCAAGTTCCCGGATCAGCAGGCGATTGAGGATGCGCTGGACGCACTGAGCGCAGGCGAACTCAACGAGGACATGCGGCAGCTGCTGGCCCCGCTGTTTGCGAAAGCGGCGCAAGGACCAGAGGCATTGCAGCAGGTGCTGGCCGATCTGTGGCCACAGCTGGATGACTCGGCCGTACAAGAGCGGCTGGCGCGCGTGATGTTTGTGGGCGAGCTGTGGGGCGAGATCAATGGCCAAGGCTGATATCTCCGCCGCGTTTGACATGGAGCCAGCCGACGCGGTGGCGTACCTGCGCGCCAAGGGGTACACCATCAGCGATCGCTGGCAGGAGGTTTGGCAAGGCGCCCACGCGCGGGCATTTACCGTGGCCAAGGCGATGCGCATGGATGTGCTGGAGGCGATCCGGGGCGAGGTCGACAAGACGTTATCCCAGGGCGGCACCTTTGCAGAATTTGAAAAGGCCTTACAGCCACAGCTGGAGAAACTGGGCTGGTGGGGCAAGCAAGTGATGGTGGATAGCGATGGCGGTGCGCGCCTGGTGCAACTGGGCAGCCCAAACCGGCTGAAGACCATCTACCGCACCAACCTGCAAACCGCCTACATGGCCGGCCGCTACCGCCGCCAGTTGGCCACCACCAACACCCACCCCTGGTGGCAGTATGTGGCGGTGCTGGATAGCCGCACCCGCGAAAGCCATGCGGCGCTCAATGGCAAAGTGTTCCGCTTCGATGATCCCATCTGGCAGTACCTCTACCCGCCGAACGGCTGGGGCTGCCGCTGCCGTGTACGGGCACTGACAGAACGCCAGCTGCAGCGCATGGGGCTGCAGGTTGAACAGGGTGATGGCTATATCGAGACCTTCCAGGCCGAGTCCGGCATCAACCCGCGCACAGGTGAGGTTGAGATGGTCGACCATATGCGGGTGCGGCTGCCGAACGGCAAGACGATGACGCCTGATATCGGCTGGGCCTATAACCCCGGTAGTGCGGCATTCGGCACTGATGTGGCCATCGCCAAGAAACTGGGCACGGTGCGCGACATCAACTTGCGTGGTCAGCTGGTGCAGGCGTTGAACAACAGCCCGCTGCGGCACCAGCAATTCGCCAATTGGGCCGCCGACGTGCTGGCCAAGCGCCGGGCCGGCCACGGCGTGCAAGCGCTGGGGTTTCTGCCAGAGGCGGTCAGCACCGCCATCACCGAACGCTTTGGCGTGGTGCCATCCCGGCTAATGACCATGAACGAAAAAAGCCTGATGCACGCTGACAGTGCCAAGCATTCAGCGACCGGCGTGGCCCTTAGCCAAGAGGAGCTGCTGGCATTGCCACAGATGGTCAATGAGCCTGAGGCCGTGCTGTGGGACAAAACTGATCCGGCGGTGCTGATGATCTATCCGGCGTCAGATGGGCGGGCCGTTAAAATCGTCGTCAAACTGGCCCACCAGGTTAAGCGGCAGCAGCAGCCGCTGGATGCCGTTATCAACACCTATCGGGCCAAGTATTCAGACCTGCGCAATGAAGGGCTCTATGAGCGGATAAGCGGGGAGCTGAGGGAGTAGTGCCGTGGCGGGGGTCGAACCCGCATCCATCACCCGAAGGCGACCGACTTTACCATTAAGCGTACACGGCACACCCTGACTATAACCAACCGCCCGGAGCTTTGCACCATGGCCATCGACTTGACGCATAACAGCCCGGAAATTCTGGACATGCTCAATGAGCTGCTGGCCCGCACGGATGATTTGTCAGACGCCATGGCCGGTGTGGCAGCGGTGCTAGAGAGTGCGGTTGAAGGTGCGTTCGCCGATGAGGCAGATCCAGAAACTGGCACGGCGTGGGACGCACTGTCAGCAGTAACGTTGGGCCTGCGGCCGCATCGTGCCGGTGGGCAGCTGTTGCAGGACACGGGCCGCCTGGCAGCCAGCATTACCAGCGACAGCGGCGCAGATTTTGCCCAAGTGGGCACCAACGCTATCTACGCAGGCACCATGCAATTTGGCGCAGCGCGAGGTGCTTTCGGAAAATCGTCACGCGGCACACCGTTGCCCTGGGGCGATATCCCCGCCCGCCCCTTTATGGGCATCAGCCCAGATGATGAGTCGGATATTCTTGCCATCCTGAGCGACCACCTCAGCGGCCCGCTAGCGCCCTGAGAGCCCCGTGTTGGCTACGGATGGGTGCCAGCCTTGGTGCAACGGCGGCAAAGTGGCTTTTGAACGTTTTTGAACGGGGTTGGCGATGCTGGCCAGCGCCCCGGTGATGATTTCCCGCTGATTTGCCCACCCCGCTGGTTGTAAACCACTTTACTCCTGACCTCGCCGCCCCCTCGCCATGATGGGGGCATGAAAGCAAATACCGCCCTCGCCAGCCTGAGCCAGCAACCGCCGCGTGACGCGGTGGCAGCCTGCACGCTCACCCTCACACCGCTCGATGCCGCTGCGCCGACCGAGCGGGTTCACCTGTTGCCGGATGGTTCGTTCAAGGCCAAGGATGGTCGCCCCACCGATGTAGCAGGCGGCCACTGGCTGCTGGATGACACGGCAATGGCGGCGCTTACGTCGGCTGCCGGCGGACGCCAGAACGACTACGTCTTCGACTACGAACACCAGACCCTGCACAAAGAGGCCAATGGCCAGCCCGCCCCTGCGGCCGGCTGGTTCTCCGGCCTGTCTTATGTGCCCGGCGAGGGACTGTTCGCCACCGACGTGCGCTGGACTGAGCGCGCCGCCGCCCATATCCGCGCCGGTGAGTACCGCTACACCAGCTGCGTCTTCCGCTATGACCGCACCACAGGCCGTGTGCAGCAGGTGCTGCACGCAGCCCTCACCAATGACCCCGGCCTTGATGGCCTGCGCGCCATTGCTGCCTTGACTGCCTCTACCCGTCCCGTTGACCACCACCCAGGAGAAACCGCCGTGAACGAAGCCCTCAAACGGCTGCTCGCTAGCCTCGGCATCAACGTGGAGGGGGTCGATTTTGCCGACGCCGCCGCGCTGACTGCCGCTGTTGCTCAAGCCGAAACTGCTATTGCAGCCCTTACCGCCAAAAGTGGTGAAGTGGCCGCTCTGACCAACCAGCTCAACACCCTGCAAACCGCCACCCCGGACCCGACTAAGTTCGTGCCGATCACCGTGGCCAATGACCTGCGCACCCAGCTGGCTGCGCTTTCTGTCCAGCACCAGAGCGCCTCGGTAGACAAGGTGATCCAGGATGCCCGCGCCGCCGGCAAGCTGCTGGCCAGCGAAGAAGACTGGGCACGCTCCCTGGTCAAGCACCAGGGCCTGGCCGCACTGACGGCCAACCTCGCCGACCGCCCGGCCATCGCCGCACTGACTGCCGCCCCGCTGTCGCAGCAGCGCAAGGACGAGGGTGAATCCGGTACCGCTGCACTGACTGCCGAAGAAAAGGCAGTGTGCGCCGCCACTGGCCTCAGCCATGAGGCTTTCATTGCCGCCAAAAAGGAGGCCTAACCGATGCCACTTTCCAAAGACCGCGCTACGCCGCTGCGCGACCTGCAACTGGTCGGCGACCCGGTGGCCGCAGCCACCACCATCTATGCCGGTGCGCTGGTATGCGTGAATGCGGCGGGCAACGCCGTGCCGGGTAGCACCGCCACTGGACTCAAGGCGCGTGGCATTGCCACTCACCAGGTCATCAACACCGGCGCTGCTGGCGCCGCCACGGTGCAGTCACGCAAGGGCTGCGCCCGCCTCAAAAACGATGGCTCGGTCACCCGCGCCCACATCGAAGCCACTGCCTACATCGTGGACGACGAGACCGTCGCTGCTGGTGATGGCGGCGGCACGCGTTCCGCAGCCGGCCGCATCGTCGACGTTGAGAGCGCCGGCGTGTGGGTCGAAATCAAGTAAGGAGCCATCTGCATGATCATCAATCAGGTCAACCTGAAGAACCTCTCTGTTGCCGTGCGCGCCGGCTTTAACCAGGGCATGAATAGCGGTACCACGTACTGGGAACGTATTGCCACTCGCATCAACAGCACCACGGCGGAAAACAAGTACGCATGGCTCGGCCAGTTCCCCACTTTCCGCGAATGGATCGGTGACCGCCAGGTGAAGTCACTGGCCGCCCACGACTTCACCATCAAGAACCGCAAGTTCGAAGCAACCGTGTCTATCCCGCGGGATGACATCGATGACGACAATTTTGGCGTTTACATGCCGATTGCAGAGCAGCAGGGCTATGCCGCAAAAACCCACCCTGACCAGCTGATCTTTGCTCTGCTCAAGGATGGCTTCAGCCAGCCCTGCTATGACGGCCAGAACTTCTTCGACACCGACCACCCGGTGGGCGTTGAGGGGGCAATCACCAGCGTCAGCAACATGCAGTCTGGCTCTGGTGAACCGTGGTTTTTGCTCGATACCTCGCGCCCCATCAAGCCGTTGCTGTTCCAGGTGCGCCGCGATTACGACTTGAAAACCAAATTTGATGCCAGCGACGAAAACGTCTGGGACCGCGATGAGTTTGTGTGGGGTTGCGATGCCCGTGTCGCCGCCGGCTTCGGCTTGTGGCAGCTGGCGTTCGGCAGCAAGGCCCCACTCGATGAAGCCAACTTCAATGCTGCCTGGGCAGCGATGGGGAGTCTGAAGTCCGACGAAGGGCGCCCACTCGGCATCATGCCCAAACTGCTGCTGGTCTCTGCGAACAATCGCGCAGCCGCCGCGAAGGTGATCGAAGCCGCGCAGAAGACAGGTGGCGAATCCAATACCAACTACAAGGCCGTCGAGATCCTCGTCGTGCCTTGGCTGGCCTAACCCATCCATAACCCCCATGCGGCCGGTAGCCCCGGCCGCAACAGGAGACTGACATGCCGAAGAAAATCGCTGTGATCTCTGCTGCCCACCCCGGTTACCGCCGTGCTGGGCTGGAGCTGGCCCAGGGCAAGAATGAGTTCGATGCTGACGCGCTGACCGACGCCCAGCTGGCAGCCCTTAAATCCGACCCGCGCCTGACGGTGATGGAGCTGGCGGATGAGCCGGCCCTGGAACCCGCCAAGGAAAAGGAACCGGCCAAGGGCAAGTCCAAAGGCGGTGCTGACCAGGGCGAGGGCCAGTAAATGTACTGCAGCGCCCAAGACCTGCTGGACCGCTTTGGCGAGCGTGAGCTTGTCGACCTGACTGATCGCACCGGTAGCGGCGCCATCAACGAGAACACCGTTGATTTGGCCATTGCCGATGCTTCGGCGCAAATCGACGCCTACCTCGCCGGGCGTTACAGCCTGCCCATCGCCCATGTGCCGGCGGCACTGGTGCGGGTGGCAGCAGACTTGGTGCGCTATCAGCTCTACGGCGACCAATGCCCGGAGCCGATCCGCCAGCGCCAGCAAGACGCGGTGAAGTTTCTCGATGCCGTTGCCACCGGCAAGGTTCAGCTGGGGCTGTCAACCACGGGCGATGCTGTACCAACCGGTGGCGATGTCGCCGAGTTTTCCAGCGGCGGCGTGCTGTGGGCCCGCGACAGCAGCAAGGGGTTCATCTGATGGACTACCTGGGCGCGGGGGCTGACATCGTGGCACGGCTGCAGGATGTGCCCGGCTTGCTCCGGGTGTACGAGCCCGCTGACCTGTCGGTGCTGGAGGCTAAAAGCCAAGCCACCCCCTGCGCCCATGTTGTTTACCTAGGCGACCGGGTGGAGGACACCAACCAGGGCGGCGCCACGCACGTTGTGGAGCAGACCTGGGCGGTGGTGCTGGTGGACAAACTGGCGGCCGGCGCCGACACCCGCCAAGCCGCTTTCGGCCCCCTGCTGGCCAGTGTGATCACTCGCCTGATTGGCTACAAACCGCGCCTCAGCAGCCCGCTGGCGCGCATCAACCCACCGGGCCGGCCGTGGTATCGCAACGGCTATGGCTACTACCCACTCGCGTTCAAAACCACGTTACGACTCAAGGGGGATTTATGAGCGGCTTTTTGCTCGCAGGCGATCTGTATCTGCAGCGCCTGGATGACGACACCTCTGGCCTGATTGGCCCTATCGAAACTGACAAGCTGTCTCTGAAAGGCTCGGCCGAAGAAAAAAGCCGCACCAGCAAGCGCAAAGACACCTACGGCCAGGCTGTGGGCACGGTTTACATCGGCAAGCCGACCGAAATCAGCGTTGTGTTCAATGACCAGCCGGCCGAGCTGCTGGCGCTGGCGATGCTGGGCAAGCGCGAAACCGTTAACCAGGCCGCCACCACCCTGACCGACCACCCGGTGACGCTGCCGGCCAATGGCCGCTGGGCGGAAATCGGCCACAAAAACCTCGGCCCGCTGACTGTTAAGAAGGCCAGCGACGACAGCGCCTTGGTCATCGGTACCGATGTCGAGGTCAACTATGTGATGGGCTTGGTCCGCGCCCTGCCCACTGGCGCCATGGCCGCTGGCGGTGCGATTGAGATCTCCGGTAGCGCTTTGGCGGTTACCGGCTCCCGCATTCGCGGCGGCCTGGTGCCCAACGTCCGCATGAAACTGATGATGGACGGCAAGAACCTGGAAACCGGCAAGCCGGTGCGCCTGAACATCCCTGAAGCGGTGCTGACGCCGGATGGCGAGGTGGACTTTTTCAGTAGCGATTACATCTCAACCAGCCTCAGCGGCAAGGTGCTGCTGGCTGCTGGCCAGACCGAACCCTTCACCGTTGAGGAGCTTGAAACGGCTTAGTGACAGCAGCGCCTTGGGTGGGGGAAACCCCACCCTTTTTTGACATAGCAAAACGCCTTTTGACATAGCCCGAGGCACTGATGGCATCCAAGCAGCTTGAACTCGCATTGCGCATCGCCGCCAAGGTATCCGGCCGGGAAGACCTCGCCGGGCTGGCGGATACTGTGCGCGATGTGGGTAAAGAGGCTGACGATGCCACCCCCAGCGCCAAGGATTTGGGCAACGAGCTCGAAAAGCTGGGCCAGCAAAAGGCTCAGATTGATGCGTTCAATGATTCCCGCCGTGCCCTGATCGAGTTTGAGCGACAGACAGCCGAGATGGCTGGCTCGCTCGATGCGCTACAACGCGAGCTGCGAGATACGGCAGACCCCAGCGAGCAGCTGCGTAACGAGGTGGCCGCCGCCGAGCGGGCGCTGGAATCTCAGCGTGCCGAGTTGCTGCAGCACGCCAGTGCGCATAACAAGCTGCAGACCGAGCTGAAGCAAAGCGGCATCGCCACTGACCAGGTGCGCGTTGCCGAAAAGCAGGTAAAAGAGCAGATCTCGGCCACCACCAAAGAGCTGGAAAAACAGGGCAAAGAGGCCGCCGGCACCGCAGGCAAGAACAAGACCTTTGGCGAATCCGTTAGCGGCGTGACCACGCGCCTGCTGGCGTTGGCGGGCACCTACTTTGGTGTGCGCAAACTGTGGGATGGGTTGAAGGCGATCCTCTCCACCGGCGACCAGTTCGAGCGCTTGGACAAGCAGCTCGCTGCCGTCATGGGCAGTATCGAAGACGGCGAGCAAGCCGCAGCCTGGATCAAAGAGTTCGCGAAAGACACCCCGCTCGAACTCGAACAAGTCACCCAGATTTTCACCCGGTTAAAGGCCTTTGGCCTCGACCCGATGAACGGCTCGATGCAGGCCGTGGTCGACCAAGCCTACAAACTCGGCGGCAGCTTCGAGACTGTCGAAGGCATCAGCTTGGCGTTGGGGCAAGCGTGGGCAAAACAGAAGCTCCAGGGTGATGAGATCCTGCGGCTCGTCGAGCGCGGCGTGCCGGTGTGGGACATGCTGGCCAAAGCCACGGGCAAGAACACCGTTGAACTGCAAGCCCTGAGCAGTGCCGGGCGGTTGGGCCGCGCCGAAATCAAGGCGCTGATGGACGAAATCGCCGCCTCCAGCCAAGGCGCCGCCCAGAGCCAGATGAGCACCCTTTCGGGTCTCATCAGTAACCTCAAAGACACCTATACCAGCTTCGTCAACGACATCGCTGAAGCGGGGGTGCTGGAGTATTTCAAAGGCCAGCTGCAGGCGCTCTCGGCAGAAATCTCGCGCATGGCCCAGAGCGGCGAGCTGCAAGTGATGGCCAAGCGCATCAGCGACAGCATCATCTCCGCAGCCGAGTCGGTTAAGGGGTTTATCACAACCCTTTGGGAAGCGCGCACCGCCATCGGTTCACTGGCTGCCGTCGCAGCAACGGTGAAGCTGTGGCAGATGTTCTCCGGGGTTGTCGCGGTTGCCCGTACTGCAGTCGTGGCCATTGGTACCGTCACCGCTGCCACCGCTAGCGCTGCTGTGGGCGTTGGCGTGCTGGCAAAGGCGTTGCGAGTCACCCTTGTTGGTGCCGTCACATACTCCGCTGCCGCGTTGGTTCAGCTGGGCAGCGCCTGGCGTGAGATGCGCGCAGCCCAGCGTGATGCAGACGAAGCCGCTCTTGCTGCAGCGCAACAGCAGTCCGCTGTTCGTGAACAGTTGGCCGCACTCAGCCAGCAGCTGGGGCTCAGCATCACCGACATGGACCAGTTCAACAGCCTGGTTGATGACGGCACCATCGTGTGGGATGAGGCTGCCGGCACCTGGACGACCGCCGCCGCCCAGCTGGCGGCAATGGCGCCTGCCATGGACAGCACTGCAGCGGCCGCTGCCGCATTGACTGATCGCACCGCCGCCCTGGTTGCCGAATTCACGCGGACGATGAGCGAAGGAAAAGGCGCCGAAGAGGCAATTAGGGCCGTTTTTGAGGCTGCGAATGTCGGTGATGCCGAGGGCATGCTGGCGTTGCAGCGCGCCTTGCAGCAGCTCGCTGGCGAAAGCGATGCGGTTGCCAGCGCGATCCGCGATGGCGTGCGCAAACAGCTGGCCGACATGACGGCTACTGAGCTTGCTGAGTTCGGGCGCGTTGCCCGCGACAGCTTCGGTGGTGCTGAGCAGTGGGCTGATTCCGCCGGCCTCGCCAATGCTGCTCTGACCGAGTCATTTGCGCGCCTTGGGCTCGATATCAACGAAGTGCGTGGCGAGATGACCGCTGCCGGCGCTGATGCATTGGCCCTGTTCCAGAGCATCGCCGCAGATGCGCAAGTCTCCGGCGCAGCAATCCAAACGGCGTTTGAAGCCGCACTCGGCAAGCTGCGCAACAGCACCGAGGTTGATGCACTGCGCGCCCAGGTTGTTGAGCTCGGCAAAGCCGGAAAGCTCAGCGGCGATCAGCTCAAAGCCATGCTGGAGTCGCTAGAGCGGCGCACAGCGGCTGTAATACCTGGAGTTCAAACACTAGAGGAGGCGTTTGCTGCACTTGGGTTAACTGCACAGGAAGAGCTAGATAAGGCCGCCGAGTCTGCAAGGGCGGCATTTGCCGTGATCAAAGCGCAAGGTAGTTTCGACGATCAAAAGCGGGCATTTGAAAGCTATGCCAGGGCTGTTATGGCCGCAAACAAAGGGATTGCGGATTCAGCCCTGCAAGCACAAGCGGAAATGCTCGGCATGGGCGATGCGCTTAATAACCTGGGCCAAGGGGAGGATGGAAACCAATCTCAGCGCACCGAGTCTGCGCTAAATTCAGTCAACGAAGTTGTTGGGCGGCTTCGTGAAAACTCTGACAGAACTCGGGATGCTGTTGGCAGCCTGTCCAGTCAAATTCAGCAGGTTGTTGAGAACACCGACCAAGGCACCCGCGAGATCGGCAACGCCATCTATGGCCTGAGCGAGCGCACTCAGGCAGCGGCTGCAAATCTGAGCGCAGCCACTGAGCAGCTCTATCTGAAGTTCATGCTGGGCCGCTCTGGCGCCGAGCAGTTCAGGACTGAAGCCGATGAGCTGCGCGACAAAATTGGCCAGCTCGGCACCGAGATCACCGATCTCCAGCACAAGGCCAACAGCCTGTTCGACAGCACTGGCCTCTCCACGTACATGATCGAGCTTCGCCAAGCGAGCAACAAAGCCCAGATCGCCTACTACGAGCAGCGGCTCGAAATCGAGCGCCTGATCTACACCATGGAGCAGGCCGGCGGCGCCACTGCGGGCTGGGTTGCGGAAGCCGAGCGCACGGTTGAGCGCATGGACCTGCTGAACGAATCGGATCTCTCCGGCATCACCGGGCAGATCAATCAGGCTAAGCAGGCGATGGAGAGCCTGCGCAACAGCGCCGAATCGACCCTGACCAGCTTGCGCGAGGAGCTGGCGCAGCTGCAAGGCAACTACGCCGAGGCGGAGAAGATCCGGCAGGCGCAGCGCCGCACCGAGCTGGAAAGCCAGCTGACAACCGCCAAGGCCTACGGCGACCGTGACGCAATCGCCCAGCTGACCGAGGCCCTGAAGCTGCTCGACCAGGTGAGCAAGATCCAGATCGCCGAGGCGCAGCAGCGCAGCCAAGAGAAAGCCACCCAGAAAACCACCACCACGACCAACAGCAGCGGCCGCAAGGCAACGCTTGAGCTACAGCTGCCGGGCGGCCCGGTGCAGCTGGATACCACTGATGAAAGCCTGGAGCTGCTGACGCGGCGACTGGCGACCCTTAGCAGCGTGAGTGCCGGCTGATGCAAATCGACACCCTGACCATCCCCGACGACTTCGAATGGACTGACGAACTCAGCTGGTCGCGCTGGGCATCAAGCCGCGAATACAGCCTGGGCGGCGCACTGCTGATCGACCGGGCCGAGAAGCTGGCCGGCCGCCCCATCACCCTCGCCGGTGGCGATGGCGTGTGGCTGACTCGGGCCGAGCTGGCACCGCTGCTTGCGCTGGCCGACAGCGGGGCGGCATCCATGCCACTGACCCTCTATGACGGCCGCGAGTTCACCGTTGCGTTCGATTACGCCGGCGCGCCGGTAACGGCCGAACCGCTGTACCGCGAGACCGCGCCGGGGCCTGAGCAGATCATGACCAACATCACCATCAAGCTGATCACCGTGGAGTAAGGCGGATGCAACGATCCGACATCAAGCTGTTCAAGGCCGAGCGCATGAACGACGAGGCCGACGGCGGCGGCTACCGCACCGACAACCAGGTGCAGAACGGCGTGCTGAATGAGTTGTTCAGCAACATCAGCAGCTACACCCATGCCGGTGGCGGCGTTGCCCTGCGCAAGGCGTTTGCCGGCATCGACACCACCACCACTGAGCGCTATCTGGGTGGCCACCTGATCCTGAGTGAGCCACCTGAAGATCCCAAGGTGTCGGTGTTCGCGTTCGTGGCCGGCAGCGATGCCGACGAGCGCGCCGACGCCAAAGAGGTAGTGCAGGCCTATCGCAGCAAGGGACTGCTTAAGAGCAACACCCTGTTCGGCCGCCAGTTCCCAGGCCAGACGGCGATCACCGTGACCAGTGGCACCGGGTTTGAGGTAGGCGGCGTCTACTACATCGCCATCGAGGACCCGGAGACCGACACGGATGGCCGCTACTGGTCGGCTGTTGGCGAGTATTTCCGCATCACACAGATCACCGCCCAGGCCGGTTACACCGAGCTGAACATCGAAGATCCGCTGCAGAACGAATACCCAAACCTGATCGAGTATTGGGACTCGACGACGCGCAAGACCAAAGCGATCGTGAAGCTGCGCGATACTACGACCAGCGTAGCCACCGCCGCCTATGCCGGCGTCACCACGCTCACGCAGCCGATCACCATCGGTGACACATCAGCCATGGTGGCGGCTGTTCGCCAGCCGATTGTTCCGGTGGCCACAGACCCGGTGCCCATCACCAGCCAGCCGGCGTTCACCGCTGCCGGCGATTCATCGGCCACGGCTCCCTATCCGCGCCTGACTAAGCGCATTGTGCAGATGGCGGTGGCGAGTGACCCGGCTGCCGTGGCCGTGACCTACTCGACCCCGGTTGCGGATTACCTCGAGGGCGCGACAGCGCAGTACACCTCGGGCGGCATCAGCCGCACGGCAAGTGCCTATTTCAGCGATGGAGCCCTGCGCACCACGCTGCCGATGTTGCCTGATGCTGGCTCTGTAGTGTCGCTGGGCTATGTCAGCTCGGCTGATTACAGCGCCGCCCGTGTGGCATCAGCTCCGATCGCCCGCAATACCATCTACAAGGGCGCAGGGACAGCAACCAGCAACGCGCTGGCTAATGCGCTGAGGCCGTTGGGGGGATCGAGCCTCACCTTAACCAACCTGTTTGTTTACGACGATGCAGGAGCGCTGTATGCGGCCGATGGCATCTACTCAGGCTCTCAGCGTGCCATTATCGGCACCGTCGACTATGCCGCGGCCACGGTGACCATCCCGGTTGATGGCGTTGACCAGGCGATCAGTCTGGCTGCCGCAACCGCGTCAACCGCGTCCAACGGATTCACCTGCTACTGGGCCGGCGCCGAGTTCGCAACCGGCATCAGCTCGGCGGCGTTCGTTGTGCCTGCCGAGATATCACCCCAGTCGCTTTACATCCGCGCCACCACTCCGGCCGGCGTTGTACTCAGCGGCACCAGTGATGCTGCTGGCACCATCACCGGCGACATCGTCGGCACATTGTCTGGTGGGCAAGTTGATGCGATCTTTTCATCGCCCGTGCGCCGCGACAGCGTGGTTTACGACGGCGTGCGCTTTGAGACCCTGGCGCTACCAGAGAGCCTGACCGGGCTGAACCCGGCACGCCTGCCGCTTGATGGCAAGGTGCCGATCATCCGTGCCTATGACGTGGTGGTGCTGCACCGCACGGCCGTAACAACCCTGCCCAGCGTGACCAATGGGCAGACAGTAAATCTGGGCGCTACCGGGCTCGCGTTTGTCGATGTGGTGGACGCCGATGGCGAGAGCCTGTGGACAGTGACCAACGACCACTACAGCGTAGACATGGCCACCGGCGTACTGACCGTGGCCGGCACCTGGGCAGGCTTCACCGCGCCGTTCTCAGTTGCGGCGATGGTGGAGGAGATGGCGCTGGTAACCGGCGCTGACGCCGGCGGGCTGGTGCGCTTTGCCGCGCCAATTTCCCGCGCCTTTCCCGCCACTGAAACCTATGTCAGCACGGCCCTGCCGCTGGGTGATCTGCAGGCCCGCGTTGCCAACTTGTTCAGTCAGCAGCTGTGGACGGGGGCCTGGAGCGATGACCGTATCGGCGATCCCATCCTCGCCCAGTTCGATGATGTGAATCACCCAGTCGAGGTTGTTAACGCCAACGCCATTACTGAGCGCTGGTCCATTCGCTTCGACAGTACCACCGCTTTCCGAGTGTTCGGCGAGTCTCGCGGGCAGGTTGCAGCGGGAGACACGCTCACCGATCTGGCGCCGGTCAACCCGGCCACGGGTCAACCCTATTTCACTCTGCGCGCTTCCGGGTGGGGTGGCAGCTGGTCCACCGACAACGTGCTGCGCTTTAACACTGTGGCGGCCTTCAAGGGTGTCTGGTTCGTGCGGACCATCCAGCCGGGCAAGCCAGCCACCGACTATGACGATGTGCGGATCCAGATCCGCGGCAATGCGGAGTAACTGAAGAATGGCAATCCCGACGCTTTATAAGTGGGACGACGCAGGCGCGCCGCAGCTGACGCGCCAGGCTCAGAGTCTGCTGACGATCCTGCGCAAATGTCTTGTGGAAGGGTACGGATCGAAAGCCGCACTGGGTTGGTCCATCGCGTTTGATGATGCGGTTAACCAGCGCACGGTTTATCGCAATGCGAGCGGCAAGGGCGAGATTCGGTTTGCGCCGGCGTCAACCCCGACTGGTGACAATGTGGCGTTTGCTGCGGCCAGCTCATTCGCTGACATCGACACGGCTCTTGCTCCTGGCCTATTTGATCTGGCGCTAACTTACTGGACGTATGAGTACAACCGATGGTCAATCATCGGTACCGGAGACGCGCTTTACCTGCTGATGTGGAATAGCTCGCTCACCGTCTCCAACTCAGCCTCACAGACACGGCAGCAAACCTACTTTTTTGGAAACTTGATCTCGCCGATAGCCGATGACCCACATCCATTTGTTGCGATCGGCCGCGCCAGTCCCGCCCCAACAAACACGACACCGCCGCCGGCACACACCGTGGGCGCAGTTCTTTCGACAAGATTGGCATCATCGTTCTCATCGTCGCAGGTCCAAGGTTCGACTTACATTTCAGGTAGCATCAGTGGAGCCGCGAGCCGGAGGCCAGTGAATATATTGACGCCAATCTGGATAGCAGCTGACTCGGCAACTGCGAAACTTTACCAGCCGTCAAACCCACTGCTAGTGCCAGCCATGCCTGCGCTATTGATCGAGCTGGCGACGCCCAGCACTCCGCCAGCAGACAAGGATGGCGAACCGATTATTCGAGGAATAGTTCCAGGAATCACCGCTCTGGGATTCTGGCTCGACTGCTTGCACGGAAGTTTGATTGATGTTGGTGGCACACCGCACATTGCGCTGCAAACAACATTGGGCATTGGGTCAGCACTGCTGATCTCGTTGGGGGAGTGGCAATCGTGAGGGGCATCGTTCAGGACGCCCTAAGAATGGCCGCCGCTGTTCGGCGCCGCCGGGTCAGAGGGGCTGTTGAAATTGATGGGACGTCCACCGGTGGCGCGGTCGTTGCCGTGATTGACCGCAGGACGATGCTCACTGTGTGCGCCCAGAGGGGCGTCGGCGGGGTTTACTCGCTCCAAGTGCCAGCCGAGTATGAAGGACTACGCAACCTGATTGTTGTGGCCACGTCTCCTGATCCTGCTTATAACGCCGCCCGCGCTGACCGCGTCATGCCAGAGACGGTGATCGAGTGAGTTGGTCGCCGCCCACCAGCCCGGTCACGCTGGCCTTTGGCGGCGCGTATTCGCTACCGACCAGCCCGGTCACGCTGACGTTTGGCGCCGAGGGCGGCGGTATCACGCCGGCGATCCCGTCGCCGACCGATATCAGGGCATTGGCACCGGCTTGGGCCAGCACCGGCATCACTGCCGCTGACGCTCGGCCCGCGTGGGACTTGCTGACCCGCCATGACGCGGTGTCGGCCGCAGCCTTCGCGCTGCCGGCGCAGCAACTGGCTGCCGTGCTCGCCGAATGGGGCAGCCCAGCGCTTTCGCCTGGCCATCACCAGTTGGTGGCGTGGCTGATGCCGGCGCCTGCCGCTGCCAACCATGACGCCCATTGGACAACGCCAGCGGCCGAGCTGGCTGGCGCCTCCGCTGCCTGGGCATTGCCTGGGCAATCAGCGGGGCTGGTGGTGGCCGATTGGTCAACGCCAGCCGATGTCAGCGCCGTTGTTGCTGTTGGCTTTGATTTCCCAGCCCCGGCCGCTGGCCTGCTGCAGGTGCGCTGGCACTTTTCCGGGCAGTTGCTGCCGGAGCTGTCCGTCAGCTGGGGCCCGCGTGATCCGCTCTATTACTGCACGCGCGAATACCTGGCCCCGCAATCGCCGGTCACCCTTGTGTTCAGTCAGCCGACCTACAGCGGCACCCTGCTGATGTTCACCAACGCTCATGAGCCGCTGCGCTGCAGTGGGCACATCGGCGGTGGCATTGTGCCGCCCTGGGTGGATATCCCCACCGACACATCTCAACCAATCGGGCCGCTGCGGCGCCGGAGCTACACCATGACCCACACCATCAGCCTTAAGCGCAGTAGTGACGATCTGGCTGTCTCGCTGCGCTCCGTCACCATCAGCACGGATCGCGATAGCTGGGGCTGGACGTGGTCAGCCGAGGTGGGCAGCCGTGGCGATGCGCTGGCCATTGCCAGCGAGCCTACTGGGGTGGAGCTGGAGATCAATGGCGCAGTCTATCTGCTGCTGGCTGAGGCGATGTCTGAGCAGCGAGCATTCGGCAAGCCGCGCTACACCGTTAGTGGCCGCAGCCTGTCTGCGCTGCTGTCGTCGGACTACTCAGCCCGGGTGACGACTGTCGTGAACTCGGCAATGACCGCCGCTCAGATCGCCGCCATGGCCCTGCCGTTCGGCTGGTCGCTCGACTGGCGCATGGAGGATTGGCCGGTTGCTGCCGGGGTGTTCTCGGTAGACGGGCTGGCGCCAATCGATATCGTGGCCCGGGTTGCTGCCGCTTGCGGTGGCCGGGTGTTCAGCGCGCCAGATAGCCAAACGCTGGTGATCGCCCCGCGCTGGCAGCACGCCCCTTGGCTGATGGCCGCCGCGACAGCTGACAGGCTGGTGCATGAGGCGGTGATCAAGTCGCTCTCCCGCCGCAAAGAGGCAAGCGGCCCACAGGCCAACGCGGTGTTTGTGCGTGGCGAGCAGGCGGGGGTGATGGTGAAGGTGGTGCGCACCGGCTCTGCCGGCGACCAGCTGGCCACCGATATCGTCGACAACCTGATCACCCATACCGCCGCCGCTCGCCAGCGCGGCACAGCGGCCATCGCCGACACCGGGATGCACCAAGTGACAGAGCTGATCCTGCCGATCATGCCGTCGCTGCCACCGTTGCTGCCGGGTGAGCTGATCAGGGTTGAGGATGGGATCACCACCGGAAATGGGCTGGTGGCCGCCGCATCGGTAACCGCCCGCCGCGGCGCCGATGGGGCTCCTGATGTTAGTCAGTCAGTGAGGTTGGTTGCATGAGCCTGCTGCAGCAATTCCGTCGCCTGGCCGCGCCAGGCCCAGTGCGATCAGTCGTGACCGTGGTCAGCATCGATGCCACTGCTGGCACGTCACTAGTGCAGACGATGGGTGGCAGCCAGTTCGTTGCGCTGGGCACTGATGTGGCCGCCGGCGGCCGGGCCTACATCGAGGACCGCCGCATTGTTGGCCCCGCAGCCAATCTGCCGTATTCGGAGATCGAGGTTTAACCATGCAAACAGGAGCATCACGATGAGCACATACGGCGATTCAATCACCCTCGCAGCTGGCGCTACCGGTCAGCTGACCCCGACAATGCTGCCGCTGTGCAGTCGCCACACCCTGCAGATCGAGGGTTCTGGCACAGTGACTGTTCGCGGCCGCATGGCTGGCGCCACGGCATTTGCGGACATCGACACAGGGCTAACGGAAGGTCTCTACACTGACTTGCTAGCCCACCGCCTCGATGCACTTGAGCTCGCCAATACCGGCTCCAGCTCTGTCACTGTGCACATCGCGGGAGGGGAGTGATGCTGCGCCGGGCATCGTTCACCCCAGCCAGTTTTTCACCAGCGCAGATGTCGGGGGCGGGGTTTGTTAGCGCAAACAACCCGCCTGTGACGCCGCCATCGCCGGTGACGTTAGGGCCGATTGTTATCGGCGAGCCAATAGTAATCACGGCCGCGCAGCTGCTGTCCGGGGCT
This sequence comes from Gammaproteobacteria bacterium, assembly GCA_017425245.1. Classification (GTDB taxonomy): domain Bacteria; phylum Pseudomonadota; class Gammaproteobacteria; order Enterobacterales; family Neiellaceae; genus RGIG665. The sequence continues at coordinate 27,237 of JAFOOX010000028.1, read as the reverse complement.
AGCGACATTGACGGCGATGCGCTGAGCGTCGCATCGCTCAGCGTCACAGCCGGCAGTGGCACGATCACCGGCACAGGGCCATGGATTTTCGCTGCTAGCGCAGCTGGCAATGGAGTCATCAGTTACACCATCAACGATGGAGACGGCGGTACGGCAACCGGCACAATCACATACAACGCAGCTGCGAACCTGTGGGTGCACAGCAGCGTGAACGTTTCCGGTGGGTCACAGATCCTCGGCTCGCAGCGCTATCGCGTGTACAGCCCCGACGGCTCGTTTGCGTCAGCACAGTTCAACAACGTGCTGTCAGGAAAAAATGGCCTGCAGTATCGGTTCAGGTTGGAGGTCGAGAGTTTTGCGGCAGGCACTCAACTCGTGATGGGGGACGATATCGGTAACGACATCACAATCACCGGCGCCGGGGTCAAAGTCGGCACATGGACGGTCAACGGCCCCACTGCGATGATCAAGCGATCTAGCGGTCACACTGACGCCATCGTCAAAGACGTCTACCTGCGCGCCGTATAAATACAAAAGCCGCCCGGAGGCGGCTTTCTTTTCGCAAATCCTTTTTAACATCCGCAAGCGCCACTTTTCTCATTTATCGCATTTTTGCTCGCTAATTTTCGCGCGCCGCTACAAGATCCTTGCAGCCATACAGGGGATATTGTGCTTCAGGCGTACCGATTTTTGATCGAAGCCATCCTGCGTCCGGCTTAGTACCCTTTTCGCCAGCCTGCTGTTTGTGAAACAATCTGTTGCGAAGTTGTACTTGGATGTAAAACAAGGAGCCCCCGTGCGCCATCTGCTGATTGTTTCTGCCCTGTTGTGTGCCAGCCCCTGCTGGGCGGATGGCTGGGAGACCGATGGTTCTATTAACTTGGGGCTCACTGCGGGCACTAGCGATAAAACGCTGGTTGATGGCCGTTACACCACGGGTGATCAGGCCAAGATTAGAGCCGGGGGGCTTTACTACGCCGGGTTGGGCGTAGATTCCGGTAATGATGATTTTGGTGTGTTGATGAATCTTGCGTATCACTTTGACGGCACCAGTGGCCATACGATCGATGATGAACGGTTCGTTTTTCGTCGTTGGGCCTTCGATCTTCTGCCCTATTTGACTGTTGGTAAGTCGTTCCGCATTGGTGCGGGGGCGACATATCACTTCAATACCGAAGCTTTTGTGCAGCTTACGGAAGGCAAGTCTTATGCTGACTTCGATAACTCGCTAGGCGCTACCCTGTTTGGTGGCTATAACTTCCCGGAGTCCAAGAGCTGGATTGAGCTGCGCTACACGTACATGCATTACGACTATTCAGATTTTGATGAGGAAGAGATTAATGGCAGCCATTTCGGCCTGATCCTGCACTGGGTGCCGTCCATCTAAGTCAGCTTTCGGGTTTCTTTGAACCCTTGTCTCGATCCCTACGTACCTGCACTCAGGCAACTGGTGCAGGTATTTTTGTATGACCACCCTGATGATTGGCTGTGGCGGCGTGGGGACGGTGCTGGCAGAGCAGCTGCTGGCCGCTGGCGAGGAGTTGTGGATCGGCAGTCGTCGCCAGCCGGCTGCTGCCGGTCGCTGGTTTGCACTGGACGTTTTAGCCGAGAGCTATGACTGGCCGGATGCTCTGCCAGAGCAGATCGACCGGCTGATCTACCTGCCCGGTTCAATAAATCTCAAGCCATTGGCGCGCATTAGCGCGCGGGAGCTGCGTGATGCTTTTGAGCTGAACGTGGTGGGGGCGATGCGCGTCGTGCAGGCGCTGCTGCCCCGATTGCAACGTGCTAATGGCGCCAGCATCACTCTGGTGAGCACCGTTGCAGTCAGCCAGGGGATGGGGTTTCACACCACGGTGGCGGCGGCCAAAGGGGCTCTGGAGGCACTCACTCGCGCATGGGCGGCCGAGCTGGCACCGCGCATCCGGGTGAACTGTGTTGCCCCCAGCCTGACGGATACGCCACTGGCCGCACCCCTGCTGATCACCGACGAGCGCCGGCAAGCGGCGGCCAAGCGCCATCCGCTGGGGCGCATTGGTCAGCCTGTCGATATTGCTTCAGCCATCAGCTGGCTTAGTTCTCCGGCGGCCAGCTGGGTGACTGGCCAGGTGCTGCCTGTGGATGGCGGGCTATCGTCGCTACGCCAGCTTTAACCCAGTAACTGTTGGTCGCAGTCGGTACTGGCGCTAAGCTGCGCCCCTGCTTGATGTTGTTCTCCGGGTTGTTGGGAGATTCATGCGCCTGTTGATGCTGCTGGTGTCGGTGTTGAGCGGTTGTGCCTCTAATGCCTCGGACTACAGCTTTCGCGAAGCCAAGGTGGTGCTGCGCCAGCAGCTGTTGCCACTTCATCCGCAAACCCTCTATTGCGGCTGCCCGGTGATCCTGGCTGGCAAGAAGCCCTACCCGGATCTGGATGAGTGCGGCTATCAGGTACGCAAACAGGCGGAACGGGCCGAGCGGCTGGAGTGGGAGCATGTGGTGCCGGCCTCGGATTTTGGCCGGCAGCGGCAATGCTGGCAGCAGGGGGGACGTAAGGCCTGCTCGGGTAAGGATGCGGCCTTTGACCGCTTTGAGGGCGACCTGCACAACCTCTACCCAACTGTGGGCGAGGTTAATGGCGATCGTGGCAACTTCCGCTTCGGCATGGTGAGTGGATCAGCGGCCAGCTATGGCCAATGCACCATGCGTATCGATTTCAAGGGGCGTGTTGCCGAGCCGCCGCCACGCGCCCGTGGCGTGGTGGCGCGGACCAGCCTCTATATCGCGGCCAAGCATGGGCTCAAACTCTCCGCTCGCCAGCGCCAGCTGTTTGAAGCCTGGGACCGGCAGTTTCCGGTGGCGGGCTGGGAGTGCCAGCGTAACGAGCGCATCCGCCAGCTGCAGGGCGACAGCAACCGCTATGTCGCCCGTGGTTGCTCCGCTAACTAACTGCTGCGATTGAGCCATCAGCCGTGGCTGATGGCTCGCCGCCGCAGATATTCCAGCGCCTGCTCCAGCTCGGCGGCGCTGCCCTCGACCAGCAGGTGATAGAGGGTCTCCTGAATCTTCATCACATCGCGCACGCCATCGAAGCTGTGGGCGTTGATTGGCCCCTCGATTGGCTGTTTGAGGGTGATGCGCACCCTTGAGGTGGCACAGGCCATCACGCGTTCGATGTTGCCCGCGCCACCCAGCGCATCGGCACAGCGTTGGGCCATGGCCAGCACCTCGGGACTAACCCGCGGCATCGGCGGTTCTAGTGCTTGCCGCTGCTGGGAACTGCTCAGCTGGCGCGGTGGCTCTGCCCCAGTCTGCTGTTGCAGATGTTCGCGCATGTCGTTGCGGATGCGATCAGACAGAGGGCCGAACACCGCCTGCACAGCATTGCCGATGATCACCACCCCGGCGGCCCCCAAGGCACGTAACCGGTCCTTGTCGACCAGGCCGATCTCATTCACTCCCACCCGCAGCCGGGTAATACAGGCATCCAGGCTCTTGATGTTGCCGCTGCCACCGAAGGCCTTGATTAATGACTCAGCATCGCAGTTCAGGGTCTGGTTGCCACGCTTGAGTTCGCGCTCCGCATCGCGCCCAGGGGTGGCTAGATGCAGGCGGACGATGGCGACGCGGAAGATGACGTAATAGACCAGCGCGTAGAGCGGGCCAATGACAAAGAAATAGCCGATGTTGGTGGCCAGCTTGGAGAGCAGGAAAAAATCGATGGCGCCATGGCTGAAGGTAGGGCCATGTTTCATGTCGAGCAGGATACACAGCGGGTAGGCCAGCCCGGCTAAAATGGCATGGATGACGTAAAGCAGCGGCGCGGCAAACATGAAGCTGAACTCGATCGGCTCGGTGATGCCGGTCAGGGCAGCAGTCAGCGCCGCCGAGATCATAATACCCCCGACCTTGGCCCGCTGGCTGGGGTGGGCACTGTGCCAGATGGCCAGCGCTGCCGCCGGCAGCCCCCACATCTTGAACAGGTAACCGCCCGCCAGGTTGCCAGCATTGGGGTCGCCGTTGAAGAAGCGGCGCAGTTCGCCGCTGATCCAGTCACCTCCCTGAGCGATACAGCTGGCCTTGTCATGGACCACCACGATCACCTGGCCATCGATGACGCAGGCGTTGCCCACCTCAAAAAAGAAGGGAACGTTCCAGATATGGTGTAGGCCAAAAGGGATCAGCGCCCGTTCGACAAAGCCATAGAGGGCGAAGGCCAGGGCCGGGTTCTGTTCGGCGGCAAAGTGGCTGAATTTGTTGATGGCGACTGAGATTGGCGGCCAGATGATAAAGAGGGCGCCACCGAGCAGCAGCGCGGCCACTACGGTGACGAGGGGCACAAAGCGCTTGCCGCTGAAAAAGGCCATATACTCGGGTAATTCGATATGGTGATAACGGTTGAACAGAGCTGCGGCTATGCCGCCAATGGAGATACCACCGAGCACCCCGGTGTCCACCGAGTTGAAGCCCAGCACATTGCGCACCACCACCATCTCCTCACCCAACAGCCGTAGCCGTGACAGAGTGTCGTAGTCACAACGTTGGTTGAGTGTGACTAACGAATTCCGTAGCTGACTGGTCAGGTCGTGGCAGGTGGCACTGATCAGCGGCTCATTGTGGAAGCCGGCGAGCACGCTCATGGTCGCGAGTAGCACCACCAACCCCACTGCGGCGGCCAGTGCTGCTACTCCGTCGTTGTCGGTAAAACCGAGGGCCACGCCAATGGCAAAGATCAGCGGCAAGGCCATGAACACCGAATCACCGGCGAACTTCATCAGCTCCAGGATCTGGGTGACAAAGGCCGGCACATCGCCCCAGGGGGCACTACCCACCCCCAACAGAAGCCCAGCGATGGGTAGCACTGACACTGGCAGCATCAGTGATTTGCCGATCTTCTGCAGCCAGATGAAGGAATCCTGTTTACGCATGGGGAGCACTCTCCTCAGTCGGTAACGGCAGCAGAAGGGTCAGGTGCTTGGTCATCATGGCGCGTACGCTCTGGGCATCGGGCAGGGCCAGTGCCACTCGTGCCCAGTTCTCGCAGTCACGACGATTAAGGCGGCGGATCAGGGCTTTGGTCGGCGGCACCAGCTCGGGGTTCATCGACAGCTCATCGATACCCAGACCTATTAGTAGCGGTACGGCGCAGGGGTCGCCGGCCACCGAACCACAGACGCTGACTGGCCGGCGGCCCGTGGCGGCGCCTTCCACCGCCAGTGCGATCAAGCGCAGCACGGCCGGGTCGAGGGCATCCAGAAAAGGGGCAAGACGGGGATGGCCGCGATCCATGGCCAGGGTGTACTGGGTCAGATCGTTGGTACCAATCGAGAAGAAGTCGGCCAGCTCAGCGAGCTGGGCGCTCTTGAGGGCCGCCGCCGGGATCTCGATCATCGCCCCCACCGGCACCATCGGCTGATCGAGGCGCTCACACTCCTCGGCCACCACCTGACGGGCCAGCCGGAACTCATCGACACTGGCCACCATCGGGAACATCAGCCGCATATTGCAGCGATCAGCCATGCGCAACACCGCCCTTACCTGGCGACGCAAAATATTGGGATGGATCAGGCCGAAGCGGATGCCGCGCAGCCCCAGTTCAGGGTTCTCGTCGGTGGGCATGCTTAGGTAGGGTACCGGCTTGTCGCCACCGATATCGAGGGTGCGTACCACCAGTGAGCGCAGCGGGCCGAGGGTATCGGCGATCTCGCCCAGCACCCGTGCCTGCTCCACTTCGCCCGGTTCGCTGCTGCGCTCGAGATAGAGGAACTCGGTGCGCAGCAGGCCGACGCCATCGGCACCGGCGGCCACCGCCCGTTGCGCCTCGCCAATTGATGAGATGTTGGCCGACACCCGCAGCAGGCGGCCATCAATGGTGGCCGCAGGGCGCTCGTCGGCGATGAACTGGTGGTGACTGTTGGCGGTCATCACCTGGGCTCGGGCTAGTTCGCTGTCGGTGGGGTCAACAATCAGCTGACCCAGCGAGCCGTCGAGGATCACTGGCTGGCCGTCACTGAGCTGCAGCACTCGGGCATCGACCCCGGTTACTGCGGGAATGTGTAACGAACGGGCCAAGATAGCGACATGGGAGGTGGCGCTGCCGCGTACCGTGCAGAAGCCGCTGACTCGGGCCTTGTCGAGGCGCACCGTATCGGATGGCGTCAGATCGTCAGCAACCAGAATCGAGCCCGGTGGGCAGTGGATCTCATCGGCATGGATACCGAGGACGGCGGCCAGAACCCGGCGGCCAATATCATCGAGGTCGATGGCGCGGGCGGCGATCAGGCTGTTATCGGCTCGGGCAACAATGGCGCGCTGAGCCTGAATGCTCTGATCCCAGGCATAGGCGGCACTTTTGCCGGCATAGATATGCCGGCGGGCTTCCTGATAGAGGGTGGGGTCATCAAGGATCTCGACATGGGCGGCGAAGATACTGGCCCGCTCATGGGCGCCATCATCGCGCATCTGCCGCTGTAGCTCCTCCAGCCCCAGCCGTGCTTGCTGCAGGCCATCAACCAGCCGCTGCTGTTCGACTTCGACACCGCGACCGCGCGCCTGGTATTGCAGGGAGTCGCGCTTGAGGTGATAGATGGAACCGGCCACTACTCCCGGAGAGGCCGCCACCCCAGGTAGTTTTCGCTCCTCTCCACCAGGGGCGATCCACAGCGATGTTTCGGCGGGCGCTGGCGCCTCGCCAACGCTGCGCAATGGCTCGCTGAGCAAACGTGTGAGGGCCGCCAACGCCTGTTCGGCATCGCTGCCGATGGCGCTGATCACCACTTCATCGAGGTGCTTGATGTTGAGCCCAAGTAGTGCCACCACCGAGCGCGCATCGGCACTGCTAAGGCCGTGATGGAGGGTCAGTTCGCTGCGAAACTGCTTGGCACTGTGGGCCAGCTGGGCCGCCGGCCGGGCATGCAAACCACCGGCGTGGCGCACGGTGATGCGGGGGCTGGTCAGCTGTGGGCCGCTGCTGCGACTGCGGGCTGAGGGCTGGTTGTGATCCTGCTTAAGGTGGATGGTCATCAGGCGGTCGCAGCCGGCAGTGACCCGGCCACTGCCAACGCTGATGCGCTCGACTCGTTCACCATTGCTGACCACGATTGCGGTGATCAGGCTGCGGGCGGTGAGCGCCAGATGGTCGGCGTCAAAGTCGATCAGTGGCTGCCCGACACTCACCTCGGCCCCGATTTCCACTAGCGGAAAAAAACCCTCGCCACGCAGCAACACGGTGTCGAGGCCAATATGGATCAGCAGTTCGATACCATTGGCAGCACGCAGGGTGATGGCGTGGCACGACGGATGGATTTCGACCACGGTGCCGGCAATGGGGGCCAGCAGCACCTGACTACTGGGGTCGATGGCGGCGCCATCGCCTACCATGCGTTCGGCAAACACCGGATCGGGGATCTCCTCCAGCGGGCAGACATAGCCTGACAGCGGAGCGGTAACAACCAGTTGGGAATCAGACATGGGAGCGGCCAACGATGCCAGATGGCCGTTAGTGTAACGGCTCAGACAACTCAGCCCATGACCGATGTCGTGGTTCGCGGCAAAAGCACGACAGGTCGGTCTTGCCATGAAAAAAAGGGGCGCATGAAGCGCCCCAACAACAACACAGAAGGGGATCAGCCCAGGCGGCTGGCCAGTGCCTGACCAAGGCCTGCGGCACTGTCACTCAGCAGCAGCTGAACCACCCGCTCGTTGACCACCAGTACCTTGGTGACGCCAAAGGGGGCCAACTGCTCGGCGGTTGCCGTCAGCGGGGCGTTCAGCTCGAGGCGCAGACGGTTGCCGGCCACCGCTTCGCAGCCGATTACCACCGCCGTTCCACCCAGTGCCGCCAGCAGTTGCTCGGCCCGACCCTGATCGGCAGAGCTGGCACTGACTGCTGCCTGCGGCACCGGTGTTGCAGCGGCACGCGGTGCAGCTGGACGGCCGCCACCGTGGTGAATGGCTTCTTCCATGGCGGTACGCAGGTTTTCAGCCACGGTGCCGACAATGGCCTGCACGCCGCTGCCCATGATGATTACACCGGTGGCGCCGAGGGCCTTGATGCGGGGCTGATCGACCAGCTTGATATCTTTTACTTCGATACGCAGACGGGTGATGCAAGAGTCGAGGCTGGTGATGTTGGCGCTGCCGCCAAAGGCATCGATCATGTCGTGAGCAGGCAGACTGTCACCACTGTGGGCGACACTGGCATCTTCAATCAGCGGTTCGTCTTCACGGCCCGGGGTCTTGAGGTCGAGGGCACGGATCATAATGCGGAACACGCTGTAGTAGATGGCGGCGTAGCCGAGGCCGATCACCGGGAATAGCCAACCTTTCTGCGAGTTGGCGAACAGCACCACAAAGTCGATCAGACCGTGGGAGAAGCTGGTGCCATGGACCATACCCAGGGCGTTGGTGACCACGAAGGCGGAACCGGCAAGCAGGGCATGGATGACGTAAAGCACCGGGGCCACGAACAGGAAGGCAAATTCAATTGGCTCGGTGATGCCGGTCAGGAACGAGGTGAGAGCGGCAGAGATCATGATGCCCCCGACCTTGACCCGGTTTTCCGGTTTGGCCGAGTGCCAGATGGCGATGGCAGCAGCCGGCAGGCCATACATCTTGAACATGTAACCACCGGCCAGCTGACCGAAACCGTTACCGGCGGCACGGCTAGCCGCGTCTGCCGACTGGTAGCAGGTCAACACGCCATTCAAGGCTTCACCGGCGGCATTGACACAGTTACCGGCTTCGAAGAAGAAGGGCACGTTCCAGATGTGGTGCAGACCGAACGGGATCAGTGCGCGTTCGATGATACCGTAGAGGCCAAAGGCCATGATCGGGTTCTGGTATGCCGCCCAGTGAGAGAAGGTGTTGAGCATGGCGCCGATGGGGGGCCATACCACCGCCAGCACGCAGGCCAGGGCGATGGCGCTGAAGCCGGTAATGATCGGTACCGCCCGCTTGCCCGAGAAGAAGCCGAGATAGGCTGGCAGCTCGATGCGGAAGAAGCGGTTAAAAGCCCAAGCGGCAACGCCACCGGCGAGGATACCGCCGAGGACACCAACGTCAGTGCCGGGAGCAATTACGCCGAGAGTTTTGACCATGATGAAGTAGCCCACAGCAGCTGCTAGAGCAGCTACCCCATCATTGCGGGTAAAACCGAGGGCAACACCGATGGCGAACAGCAGTGCCATGTTGCCGAACACGGCGCCGCCGGCCTGCTCCATCACTTGCGATACGATATCCGGCATCCAGCTGAACTTGGCGGCGCCGACGCCGAGCAGGATACCGGCAACGGGCAGAACCGACACCGGTAGCATCAGGGATTTGCCAACCTTTTGCAGGCTGGCAAACGCACTATGGAGAAAGCTCATATTGTTATTCCTCGTAGGGTATTGTGGTCAGAGATCAGGGCTGTTCGGCGGCAACCAGGCGGCGTACCGCTGCCCCGTCGTCACAGGCCAAGGCTTGCGCCGCCAGCTCTTGGCAGGCGGCACTATCCAAGGTGCGCAGCTGCGCTTTCACTTCCGGCAGCGATGGGACGCTGACCGAGAATTCGTCGATGCCAAGCCCCAGCAGCAGCGGCACGGCTTCAGGCTCGCTGGCCAGACCACCGCACACGCCAACCCATTTGCCATGGGCATGGGCGGCCTTGACGGTCATGTCAATCAATTGCAGTACCGCCGGTGACAGGGCATCGGCGAGGCCTGCCAGCAGTGGGTGGCCGCGGTCAATGGCCAGGGTGTACTGGGTCAGATCGTTGGTGCCGATAGAGAAGAAATCGACATGGGGAGCGAAGCGATCGGCCATCAGCGCCGCCGATGGCACCTCGATCATGATCCCCAGCTCTACCGGGGCCGCTCCTAGCTTATGACGCTCCTCTTCCAGCAACTGACGGGCTAGTGCCAGCTCATGCAGGCTGCTCACCATTGGCAGCATAATCCGCAGCTTGCCACTGGGCGCCGCCTGCAGCAGAGCGCGTAGCTGCTGACGCAGAATGGCCGGACGGTTCAGGCCGACGCGGATGCCGCGTTCACCGAGGAAGGGGTTCTCCTCCTCCGGCAGCGGCAGGTAGGGCAGGGGTTTGTCACCGCCGATATCCAGGGTGCGTACGATCACCGGCTTGCCACCCATGGCGGCGAGAATGGCGCTGTAGGCTTCGGCCTGCTCCGCTTCGCTGGGAGCGGTGGCACGTGACAGATAGAGGAACTCGGAGCGCAGCAGGCCGACCCCTTCCGCGCCCAGCTCCAGACCTTTCTGTGCATCCTTCAGACCGCCGATGTTGGCTACTACTTCCAGCCGTTTGCCATCGCGGGTGATCGCTGGCTCATGAGCGCAGGCGTTGGCAGCGGCGCGGGCGGCGGCGCGGGCACTGCGGGCCTGTTCAAGCGCAGCGAGTTCGGCTGCATCGGGGTTCAGCTGCAATTTGCCGTGGCTGGCATCCAGCAGCACCGGGGTGCCATCGGCAACGCCTCGAATGCGCGCCTCGACCCCTGCCAATGCTGGAATGTCCATGGTGCGGGCGAGAATAGCAGTGTGGCTGGAGGCGCCACCGAGCAGGGTACAGATACCGACTACCTTGGTGCGATCAAGGTTGGCGGTGTCAGATGGTGACAGGTCATCGGCGACAATGATCGCCCGCTCTGGCAACGGCCGCTCACCATAAGCTGGCAGGCCGAGCAGCAACCTCAATACCCGCTTGCCGAGGTCGCGCAGGTCGGCAGCACGGCCGGCGAGCAGCTCGTTTTTCATGCGCGCCAGGGCATCGCTCTGTTCGGTCACCGCCTGCTGCCAGCCATGGGGGGTGCTGGCGCCGGTGCGGATAGCCGCCACCGCGCTGTCATAAAGTGCCGGGTCATCGAGCAGGGCGCGGTGGGCGCCAAAGATCTCCGCCTTGCGGCCAAAGCCATCCTTGATCATGCGCGTTTCCAGCAACTGGAGATCGGCGCGGGCCTCGATGATGGCATCGTCCAGCGCCAGCAGCTCGCTACCGCTGTCTGTGGCCTCCAGCGGGTAGCTGAAGGTCTCTTCGCGCACATGCACCAGTTGGCCGACGGCAAAGCCGGGGCTGGCGCTGATACCGTTGATCTGGCGTGGGTCGGTGGCCGGCGGAAACAGCAGCGACGGCTCGGCATCGAGCAGTGAACCACCACCGCCAGCGCTCACCCCCTCTTCGCCCAGACCTGCAGCCAGCGCTTCGGCTAGTGCGCTAGTGGCGGCCACGGCATCGGCACCACGGGCGCTGACCACCACCGCTTCTCCGAATTTGGCGTCCAGCCCCATCAGTGCTACCACACTCTTGGCGTTGGCTCGGCGACTGCCGATCACCAGTTCGATCTGACTGGTGAAACCCTTGGCGATGGCGACGATGGCCGCTGCCGGACGAGCATGGATACCGCTGGGATTGGGCAGGATCACTGCCGGGGCCTCGACTCTGCTGCCTGTGGCAGTGCTGGCCGCAGTTACGGCGGCCAAAGTGACTTGATAGAGCGGCGTACCGGCTTCAACCTCACTGCTGGCGTAGGATTCGATGCGCGCCACCCGTTCCACGTTGGTGATCAGCACCACCGTCTGCAGGCTACGAGCGCGACGGCTGACGTTGTCGAGATCAAAACGCAGCAGCGGCGTGCCAGCGGCTACTTTGCTGCCGGTAGTGACCAGCGCAGTAAAGCCTTCACCTTTAAGTTTGACCGTATCGATGCCGACGTGGATCAGCACTTCCAGCCCTTCTGGACTGCGCACCACCACCGCATGGCGGGCTGGATGAACTTGGATAACCTCGCCAGCGCATGGCGACAGCAGGGTATCGGTTAGGGGGTCAATGGCCAGACCATCGCCAACCAGCTTACCGGCAAAGGCGGGATCGGCGACATGGGCCAGTGGCACCACCAGACCGTTGAATGGGGCATTGATGATGATCTTGGCTTGCTCGTGCATGAGGGTTCTCCAGCTGTGCCGGGAGCAGGGCGCCAGCCCGGCAGTTGGTCAAAATGACCGATAAAGTGCCAATTACTACAAGATTCCAGAGGCTTGGCGGTTAAAGCGTAGTAGACCCTGTGCTCGGCTAAGCGAATCATTGGTGAACGCCGGACTACCGCTCTGGAAGCTGCTGGCGCCAGTTTAGCTAATTCGGTTTAGCAAGGACTTTGAACTAAGCCACAAACTCAGGTAACAAAGCTGACACGTTTTAGCTGGAGATTAGCCACGCGGAGGCGGGGTCTGTCTCCTCAGCCGGTGCAATGCAGTTTGACTTTGAGCTGAGCGCTGCTGCCGGCCGGTTGGCGGAGTAAGGCGAGTAGGCTCTGGCCACCCTGCTGCCAGTCAGGCTGCAGGCTAATACAGGGCAGTGCGAGGTGGGGCAGCAACGGATGGTGTTCGGTGCAGGCCAGGGTCAGGGCTGGAGGCCAGCGGTTGCGATGGTAGGTGAGAAAGGCCAGTGCTCCTTCCAGCTGGGCGACCGAGCTGGCCATCACCACTTCGGGAATGGTGCCTAACTCCTCGCAGGCCAGATCCAGCGCCGCTGCCGCGCTGCTGGAACGGTCAAGGCAATGGGCGAGATGGTGAGGAATGCCAGCGGGCGAGAGGGCCCCAGCCAGCGCCTGGGCGCGCAGCTCGGCATCAGGGTGGTCAGCCGGGCCATTGAGCAGCAGCAACTGCTTGGGACGGCGGCGGGCAAGCAGGGCGCTGATCAGGGTGTTGATAGCGGTGGTCGCGCCTATTGCCAGCTGGCGCAGGTCACTGTCGGGCCAGCTACGGCCCACCACCACCAGCGGCACGTCGCCGCAGGGCAGGAACTCCAGCGGCGTTGGGCTGGGCTGGACACTGATCACCACCAGTGCGCTGACCCGGCGGCCTAGCAGCTGGCGCAGGGCGGTCAGCTCCTGCGCCGGATCGCCATCGCTGCAGCTGATCAGCAGCTGGTCACCATTGGCACGGGCCAGCGGGTCCAGAGCATCGAGCAGTGACATGGCGGCAAAGTGACGGTAATCGGGGATCACCACCCCCAGCGCCCGGTCGCGGCCAGAGCGCAGAGTGGCGGCGCTGGCATCGGGGGTGAACTGGTGGGCTTCGGCGAGCGCCAGTACCCGGTCGCGGGTGGTGGGGCTGATGCGGTACTGCTCGGCGCGGCCATTGAGGATCAGGCTGACGGTGGTTTTGGACACCCCGGCAATCAGCGCCAGTTCCTCAAGATTGACCTTTTTCATCGACTGTCCGTTTGCTGCTCAAGGTGGCCATCTTAGCCGAGCAGTGGCCTGACGGGCAGCCCCGCATGCGACTGCTGGTCGCTGACGTGAGCCGGGCCACGCGCTGACGGTTGACGTTTGCTGGCGCGTGCTAACTGGGCCATGCTCAACGTCGTTGATGAGGCGCTCACTTTCAGGAGGGATGATGGACAATCAGGAGAGCGCGGTGTGGCAGGTGTTGCACCAGCGGCTGACGGCGGTTGAGGTGGCGCAGCAGCTGTTTGCCGTTCACCTGCGGGAACTGGAACCGGATGCGGCCCGGCGGGTGGCGGTGGCGCTGGAGAACCTGGCCACCAGCAACAAGCTGGATGCCGATGTGCATACCAAGGCCTATCTTGGCCATCTGGCGCGGCTGCTCAGCGCCATGGGCTACCCCATCGTCGGCCTTAACAAGCCGCCTCATGAGGCGGATCCCGCTACCTGGCTCAAGGCCTTCAATTACCAGATTGATTGAAAGGCTGAGAGCGACTGGATGTGTCGGGCAAGACCCCGGTGCTGACGCTGCAACCGGGGGGTAAGTCATAGGGTCGCGCCAGCGTAGCCAGTAAGACCTCGGCCGTTAACGCTCCAGTACCGCCATCGCTTGAGGTAACAGCGGCTGGGCCGGGTTGAGCCAATGGATGGCGATGCCATGGCGGGCCATACGCCGAAACCAGGTGTCCTGGCGTTTGGCAAACTGGCAGATGGCGCTGGCCAGCTGCTGGAACATGTCGTTGCGATTGAGTTCGCCGCGCACATACTGGCCGACAAAGCGGTATTCCAGCCCCAGCCCGTCGAGCAGGGCATCGCTTACCCCCTGACGGCGCAGCCCGGCCACCTCTTCGATCAGCCCCTCATCAAGGCGCTGACGCAGACGGGCACGGATGCGGGCGCGCAGCTGCTCGCGGGGCCAGTCGATGCCAAACACCAGCGCCTGCGGTTTGGGGTAGTCCACCCGGCTGGCTTCGGCCTGCTGTTCGCCATGGGCGATCTCCAGTGCCCGCTCCACCCGTGCCCGCACCAGCAGATCGGTGGTGTTATGCAGCTCAGGCTTGAGGGCCAGCAGCTCGGCGGTCATTTCATCCAGACTCAAGCTGGCCAGCCGCGCTCGCAGCTCGGGGTTGGGAGGGACTTCGACAAACTGGTAGCCGCTGAGCACCGCCTCCAGATAGAAGCCGGTGCCGCCGCACAGGATCGGCATGGCGCCGCGCGCCACCACCTGGTCGTAGGCCTGCCAGAAATCGCGCTGGAAGCGGAAGGCGTTGTACTCGTCACCCAGATTGCAGATGTCGATCAGGTGATAGGGGATGGCACCGTATTCGGCCAGATCCTTGCCGGCGCCGAGATCGAGGCCACGGTAGACCTGGCGTGAATCGGCCGACAGGATCTCGCCACTAAGGGTCTGGGCCAGCTCCACCGCTAACCGGGTCTTGCCGCTGGCGGTCGGTCCCAACACCACGATCAGCGGGTGGGCCAGGCTGTCACTGAAGGGGGACATGACCACACTCGATGCTGTCGTTAATCGGCTGAACCAGCACAAAGGGTTTGACCACCACCGCCCACAGCTCGGCGCTGGCGGCATTCCACAGCCGCGCCTCATCGTCGCTGACCGGTGCCAGCTGGCCCTGCTGCTGCCATTGGCGCACGCGGCCCACCTCATCACAGGCGATGGCCAGAGCGACCTCGACCAGATCGACGCCGGGGCTGACCCGCAGCAGCGCTCCTTGGGCAAACTGCGGCACCAGTTCGGCCCAAGGCAAGCGGGCGGCTTCGCTGTTGATTTTGGCGGCGAGCAGTTCGCGCGGTTCACTGTGATAGCTGGACATCCCATCTCCTTAATGCAAAACCGCGCCGGTGGGCGCGGTGGAATGAGCGGCATGACGTCAGGAAAAACGCCGCCGCGACAGCAGTAACAGACAGAGGAAAGCGGCCAGGAATAGCGTCTGCGGCTCAGGCACGGTGACGCTCGGTGGCGGCAGTTCGCCCTCAAAGGGGACATGATTTTGCTGCATCGGCCCATACCAGTTGTTGGCGACTGTGGTGCCCCAGATCACCCCCCAGCTGTTGTTGATGGTGGCGTTAGGCGCCAGCACGCTGCCGTTGATGGCGACGCTGCCAAAGTTGAGCAGGTCGGCTTCAAAGAAGTTGAACAGCACCCGCTCACGGATGCTCTCGAAACTCCACATGCCCATGCTGCTCAGGGCGCTGCTGCTACCGCTGACGTTGATTACCACCGTGGCATCGGCGGCCAGATCAGCAATCGACAGGGTATGGATGCTGGCCAGCTGGCTGCCATCCACATTGAACACTTGCAGCGCTGAGCTGCCGTCACCGTACAGCTCAAGCCCACCCCAGCGGCTGATCACGTTGCCGTTGGCGCCGATGGCCGACAGGCTGGTGCTGAGCTGGGTCAGGTAGTTGGCCTCGGCCGCGAAATCGATAGGCACGCCAGCACCCACATGGAGGTCGCCATCCACCACCTTGTAACCCGGCAGACTGGCGTTGCCGCCAACCCAGCCATCGCCATGATAGACGCGGCCGCCGGTGATGGTCAGGTCACCGCCGACCACTAACACATCGCCGCTGTTGGCGGGCAGTTTGTCGCCGACGCTGTAATGGTCAAGGTAGGCATCGCCGCCAACTGCCAAGCGTCCTTCGGTATCTGAACTGCCATGAAAATCACCGAAGATGAAACTGTTGTAGCTGCCGGCCAGTCCCAACGGGGCGGCCGCAGCAACGCCGGAAAAGAGCAGGGCAATGGCAGCAAGACGAAGGCGCATTGATAACCTCGAAAACGGGACGGCAGCAAGGCGCGCATTGTACGGATTTTGCGCATGGCTGCTAGCCTGGGCGATATCTTTGTGGGGCGGCAAGCCAAGTGACGCGGCACAACGGGAGAGCGCAGATGAGCAGATGGCTGATGGCGTTGTGGCTGTTGCTGGGGGCGGCCCAGGCGCTGGCTGGCGGGCGCATCGAGGTGATGGCGATCAACATGGTCGAGCTGGGTGAGCGGCCGCGCATGGTGCGCATCTACCTGCCGCCCGATTATGACAAGAGGAAGCAGCGCTACCCGGTGCTCTACATGCACGATGGCCAGTTCGTGTTCACCGGTGTCACCTTCAACAACCTTGGGGCGGATCGCATCATTGACCAGCTGGTTGCCGATCAAAAGCTGCGGCCACTGATAGTGGTGGCGATCGATAACGGTGAGGCGCGCTGGGATGAGTACAGCCCGGTGGTGAACCGCCAGATGAGCCGCTGGGTCGGGGCCGGCTGGACTGATGAGGCGGAAGGGGGCGAGGGCAGTGCCTATCTGCGTTTTGTCGCCAACCAGCTCAAGCCCAAGATCGATGGCCGCTACCGCACCCTGACCGATGCCGCCAACACCGGGATTGGTGGTGCCAGCATGGGCGGGGTGATCTCGCTCTATGCCCTGCTTGGCCATCCGGCCACCTTTGGTAAGGTGCTGGCCCTGTCCCCCGCCGTCTGGTTCAGCGAAGGGGGCGGCGGTTGGCTGAGCAATAACGATCTGGTCAAGCGGCTGGCCACCCCCGGCCTTTGGCTGCAACCTTACCAACGCATCTATCTCGATATTGGCACTCGCGAATGGCAGGATGGCCGGCCGCCAGAGGGGCTGGAGCGCGACTGGCCGGCCATCTACCTGGAAGGGGCCCAAGCCGCCATCGCCGCCCTGACCCGTGCCGGCGTTGCTGGCGAAAAGCTCAAGCTGGTGATCGATGAGGGAGCCGACCATCACGAAGCGGCCTGGGCTGCGCGCTTCGGTGCCGCCCTGATCTGGCTTTACGGCCCGCCAGTGCCTTGAGCTGGCAACGGGTGCCATAGTGCTCCGCGTTGCAGCGGGGTCGCCTCAGGCAGTAGCGGATTGGTCAGCATGATCACCCGCCGCTGTGTAACCGCCAGTGCCTTGAGAATCGGCTCATGGGTCTGGTTAAACAGCTGGTCGAAGCTGCCATCGGCGAGCGCTGCTTCCAGTCCGCGCTCGATCTGCCTTGCCAGATGTTCGTTATCGGGATGGACGAAGTAATAGAGCGCCGCCGGGTACCACAACATCAATGACGGCTCAATTACCAACCCCTTGTTAGCATGGATGTTCGCCTCGTCCTGAACTTCGGTAACGCTGCGTGGCACGTAATCAATGTGACCCCTTGCCAGCATGTTGAACAGTGCGTCGTAACTCAAGGCACGGGTGACGTAGCGATTGTTGAGCAGGATCTCGCGGTCGGGCCAATCATGTCCTTGGCCGGCGATCATCTGTTTCAGTGTCTTGTGATCGGCCGCGACAAAACGGCCGGCATCACTGCCCCGAACAAGCAACACTCGCCAGCCGAGCAAACCTTTGTCGATTGGAATGCGGATCGGCCGCAACGCGGCTTCACGCTCACGTGAGGTCATGGTCCAGACCACATCCACCCCTCGGTTATGCTCCATCAGTGCCATTGCCCGGCTCTGAGTCATCGCGGCGGTTCCTTCCAGCCGGTAGTCCGAGCCACTGTGGTCGAGGGCCAAGCGGAGCAATGCCAGCGGGTATTGGGTACGCAGATCGTCTGCCGTTTCCGGCAGTGCATGGCGGACGACCTGGTTAGCGGCGAGCGGCCAACTGAGTAACAACAGCAACATCAGGGCGTAGGGCATGGGGCCTCCATAGCGTCGCCTTGCGCAAACTATAGCTGACTGCGGTGAGGCTGCGGTTGGGGTGGACAGATGGGCGCAATCCCGTTGTAACGGGCGAGACCCGCTGTAGCGAAATGCTGCCACAACGATCTCCCCGCTCGATCATTGGCATGGGAATGGCATGTTCGGGCCGGGGCCGCCTCTTGCTAGACTGCCCCGCACATTGATTCCAAAGCAGTTGCTATGTGATACGGAGGATGGGCGTGAGCGAGGCACCAGAACGGGGCATGATTGCATTTATTGAGCGGGTAGGGCGCCACATTCCTGACCCGGTACTGCTGTTTATCAGCTTCTGGCTGCTGGCTTTCGCCGGTAGTGTTGCGCTTGGCGGGCTCACCTTCAGCTATCAAGGGGCCGATGGCCAGCCGGTTAATCTGGCGATCCGCAACATGGCTGACAGCGACAATATCCGCTGGCTGTTTGATAACGCATTGCTGACCAACTGGCTAGGCTTTGGCGGTGGTGTGCTGGGGGTGATCCTGGTGGTGATGCTCGGGGTTGGTCTTGCTGATCAGTCGGGGCTGTTCACCGCATTGCTTAAAAAGGCCGGTCGCGCTGTGCCGGTCAACCTGTTGCCGTTGTTGCTGGTCTTTCTGGGGGTGGTCAGTAACCTTGCCAGTGATGCTGGCTATCTGGTGCTGATTCCGTTGGCTGGAGTGCTTTATGCGGGCTTGGGCAAAAACCCGCTGATTGGGATGGCCGCTGCTTTTGCTGGCGTATCTGCCGGCTTTAGCGCCAACCTGATCCCCGCCACCTCATCTGATGTGATTGTTGGCATGAATGCCAAGGTGTTTGCCGAAAGTCAGGGGATCCCCTTCGTCAACGGCATGGGGGAGGCTTTGACCCCTGCCACCATGAATTACTACTTCCTGCTGGCGTCGGCCTTCGTGCTTGGCGGCATAGGCGCCTGGGTGACTCACCGCTTTGTTCAACCACGATTGGAGCGCAAACCCTTTCAGCTGCCGACAGAGCTGCAAATTGGCGACTTTGATCTGAGTGCCGGTGAACGCCAGGGGTTAAGGGCGGCTGGCATTGCGTTGGTGTTGGCCTTGGCGGTGGTAGCTGCGCTGGCGAACGGGCCTCTAGCTCCGTATGTCAATGAGCAGGGGCAGCGGGTGGTCCCCTATCTTAACAACGTGATCTTGCTGATCGCCTTTGTTTTCGGCAGCGTCGGGGCGGCCTTTGGTTGGGCTGCAGGGCGTTATAACCGGCCGATGGATCTGGTGCGGGCGATGGTCAAACAGATGGAGACCATGGGCTATATCTTGGTGCTGACCTTCTTCTGTTACAACTTCCTTGGCTTACTGAATTATTCAGGCTTGGGCAGTTACGTGACCTATCTCGGCGCGCAAGGGCTGACGGCGCTGGGCCTTGAGCAGTCGCCCATTCTGTTGCTGGTGGGCTTTGTGCTGACGGCAGCCGTTATTAACTTGTTCGTCGGCGGCATGACATCGAAATGGATGCTACTTGGGCCAATCTTCATTCCGATGCTCTATCTG
Organism: Gammaproteobacteria bacterium; assembly: GCA_017425245.1. Taxonomy (GTDB): domain Bacteria; phylum Pseudomonadota; class Gammaproteobacteria; order Enterobacterales; family Neiellaceae; genus RGIG665. Next base: position 7,850 of record JAFOOX010000028.1, on the reverse strand, counting down.
GTGAACCCGCAGATGACACCCGATCTGGTTTCAGCGGCGTTCCGGGTGGGCGATTCTGCGACCAATGTGATCACGCCGATGATGTCTTACGCTGGTATCGTGCTCGCTTTTATGCGGCGTTATCAGCCAGAGATGACCATCGGCGAGATGATTGCACTGATGATGCCCTACTCCATTGCCTTTCTGGGGGCCTGGATGTTCTTGTTGATTACTTTCTTCACCCTGGAGATCCCATTGGGATTCTGACCTCAGGAGTGTGGAAGGGGCCCTTGATACCAGCTAGTGGCGCGACCAATCTAGTCGCGCCACTGACAATGGTTTAGAGGGGAACACGGGACATCATCCACCCTCAGTTGGCCAAGTTGCGATCAGCAACTAAGCACAACGAGCCTCGATTGTGCTTCACGGAGGAAGCCCATCACCCGCCCTCGTTCTGGGCTTTTCTGCCCTACTAGCACGCCCATTCTCCAGATCGGTCAATCACTGCGTGTGCCGCTGCGTGCGGCGGGCGTTTCTGTGCGGTGACGATCGGTTGACCGGCAACGACTACAGCCACCGCAAGGCATGGGTGCTGGAACGGTTGGCGCTGTTAAGTGAGATTTTCACCATCGACTTGGGCGCTTGCCGAAAAACGGCATGGAAGCACAGCAACGTAGCGGCTGAAGCCGCGCAGAACAGCGCGCGTCCCGAGAGTCTCTCGAAGAGCCGCCGCGCTTTTGAGCGGCTGGAGTGGGTTAGAAGACGGCCGCGGCTTTGGGGTGGCTGTCCTGCCTGCTGCCTGCTGTTGTTGACCAGCCACGCTCAGCTGCCAGTAGGCTGCTAACCTTGAACCTCAGGCCAGCCAGACGCTGGTGCCAGGGGTTGCCGTCATGACTGCCATTCATACCCCCGAGTGGGTGAAACACGCTGTCTTCTATCAGATCTATCCTGACCGCTTTGCCCGTGGCAGCGCGATGCGTCATGACGCGGGCCTACAGTTCATGCCCTGGGGCTCGGACCCACGATTGCAGGGCTATCAGGGCGGTGATCTCTACGGAGTTGCCGAGAAACTCGACTACTTGCGTGATCTCGGGGTGACGGCACTCTACCTCAACCCGATCTTTGCCTCGGCCAGCAACCACCGTTATCACACCTACGACTACTTGCAGGTTGACCCTCTGCTGGGGGGCAACGCGGCACTGCGTCAGCTGCTCGATGAAGCGCACAGACGTGGCATGCATGTGGTGCTCGATGGGGTGTTCAACCACGCCAGCCGTGGCTTCTGGGCCTTTCACCATATTCTCGAGAACGGCCCCACCTCGCCTTATCTTGATTGGTTTCTGATCGAGGACTGGCCGCTGCGCGCCTACCACAGCGATGCCGACAACCCGCCCAACTATCAATGCTGGTGGGATCTGCCCGCTCTACCCAAGTTCAATATTCACAATCCCGGGGCGCGCCACTATCTGCTCAGTGTCGCCCGTTTCTGGCTGGAGTTTGGCATCGATGGCTGGCGCCTCGACGTGCCTCAGGAGATCACGGACGACAGCTTCTGGCAGGAGTTCCGCCAGGTGGTCAAGGGGGTTAACCCTCAAGCCTGGATCTGTGGCGAGATCTGGGATGACGCCAGCCATTACCTCAAGGGCGATATGTTTGATGCGGTGATGAACTACCCGCTGGGGAACGCGCTGCTGCGCTTTGCGGGTGCCCGCACCCTGCGCCGTGACTACATTAAACCTCACTTGCCGATGACCCCATTGGATGCTCCAGCGTTGATCGCCGCCCTTGATCAGCAATGGCAGCGTTATCCGCGCGCGGTCAACGAAGCCCAACTTAACCTGCTCGATTCCCACGATTGTGCCCGGGCGTTGTGGATGGTGCATGGCGATGACAGTGCCTTGCGCCTGGCGTGGCTGCTGCTGTTCTGCCTGCCCGGCGCCCCCTGCGTCTATTACGGCACTGAAGTAGGGCTCAATGGCGGTGATGATCCTGATTGTCGAGAGGCATTCCCCTGGCATCAGCCGGGGGTGTGGGACAGCAGTCTGCAGCATCAGCTGCGCTTGCTGGCGACTATGCGCCACGCCCATCCGGTGCTGCGCACCGGCAGTCTGCACTGGCTGGCCAGTGGTGAAACCGAGGTGATCGCCTTTAGCCGCCGGCTGGGCGGTGACCGGGCATTGGTGGTGGTTAACAGCGACAGCCGCCCTCATCGCCTGACCCTGCCCATGTCGGCTGCAGACAGTATGACGGCATTGGTGAGCCCCCTGGGTTGGCAGGCTGATAGCCATGAGCTAACGCTAAATCTCGGTGGGCGCAGCGGCGCGGTGTTTATTGGCTAGCCATAGCGCTGGCTGTCTGCGGATCGCCGCCCAAGGGCATTCAAATCAGACGGCGGGCATCGAGATAAGCACGGTTCCAGTAGCGATCAGCGAGATAGTCGAGGCGTACCGTTCCCCCTTTGCTGGGCGCATGGACAAAGCGCCCTTCGCCGACGTAGATGCCGGCATGGTTGACGCTACGGCTGTTACCTGTGGCGAAGAACAACAGATCGCCGGCGCTGAGCTGATCGCGCGTGATCGCTTTTGCCGGCATCGCCAGCAGCTCACGGGTGGTACGCGGCAGGGTCAGGCCGGCCACATCGCGATAGACGAAACCGATCAGGCCGCTGCAATCGAAGCCGCCCTCGGGGGTATTGCCCCCCCACTGATAGGGGGTGCCGACCAGGCCAATGGCGCGAAACAGGATGTCGTTGGCCAGTGCGCCTTGGGCAGCGCTTTCATGGCCTGGCTGGGCGCTCACTGTGGGTGGTGGTGTGGTGGCGCAGCCACTCAACCACAGGGCGGCAAAAAGCAACGTGGCCGGCCCACAGGCCAGCCACGCAGTTCCTTTGCGAGATACGTGGCTCAGTCGAGCACGCGTTTGGCGGTCAGATAGCTTTTGCGCCAATAGCGTTCCTCAAGGCTGTCGATGCGCACACCGCCGCTACGGTGGCTGGAGCTATGGATGAACTGGTTATCACCAATATAGATACCGGTATGGCTGACCCGGCCACGGCCGTTACGGTTAAACAGAATGATATCGCCGGGCTGCAGCTGTTCTTTGGCGACACGGGCTTTACTCATGGCCATCAGATCGCGGGTGGAGCGGGGTAGCTCAATGCCGGCTTCTTCGTGAAACAGAAAATTGACGAAGCCGGAGCAGTCAAAACCACGCGGGGTGGTGCCGCCCCAACGGTAAGGAGTGCCAATCAGTTCTTCGGCGCGGGCCAGGATACGCTCGACCGTGGGTGGCAGGACGTCCTCATGAACGGCATCGGGCAGGGCGGCGGCGGGGCTGGCATCAAAATCCAGCAACTCGCTGAAACTGGGGCTGTGGCGCTGGTCGGTCGCGGCGGTGGTGATGGCGCTGGGTGCGGCACTGTCATCATCGCTGGAGGGGGCCATGGCCGGTCCGTCGAGAACCTGAATGCGGGAAGCCATCTGAACTGCATCGCGGGCACTGTCACCGCTCATCCACTGGGTTTGATCTGTCGGCTGGGTGGCACAGGCGGCCAGCAGCAGGCTCATCACTGCCGGGATTAATGGTGTCAGGCGCTCTCTCATGCTCACGTCCCTGTCGATTGGATGGGCGGCCAAACCTTGCCAAAGGAGGTCGCTCAAGGCAACCCTTTTGACCAAGGCTGTGAGCTGTTTGGTGTTTTTGTAAGCGTATTGTGATCAATTATGGTGCGCCGGGCCATCTGGACGGCCAAAGCAGGTGGACCTGCGGGCGGTCAACCGCCCGCGCCTCGGGTATACTCCGGCAACGCCATTTTTTGCAGGTAACTGTTGTGGTTAGCGAACAGAACGGAATGCAGGTCAACGACGAGCAGGTGCTCAATGCCCTGGGGCAGCAGCCGCTGCTGGTCGAGGAGCTGGCGGCCCTGTTGGGCCAACCGCAGCAGGCGCTGTCGCCGCTGCTGGAACGACTGGCCCAGGAAGGGCTGGTGATCAGTAATCGCCGCGCCCAGTGGGCACTGTCGGCCAAGCTGGAGCTCAAGGTGGGCACCGTCAGCGGTCACCGCGATGGCTACGGCTGGATCCGCCCCGATGATGGCAGCGAGGAGCTGACCCTCAACGAGAAGCAGATGGCCACCCTGCTCCATGGTGACAAGGTGCTGGCCCAGCCGCTGGGGCGCGATCGTCGCGGCAAGCGCGAGGTGCGTATCGTGCGCCTGCTGGTGCCGCGCTCGGCGCCACTGGTGGGCCGATATTTCGTCGATTCCGGTCTTGGTTTTGTGGTGCCTGACGATGCCCGTATCAGCCAGGAGATCCTGATCCCGCCGGAGTTCAAGGCCGGTGCCCGCCATGGCCAGGTGGTGGTGTGCGAAATCACGGAACGGCCGCGTTTTCGGGTCAACGCTCTGGGCAAGGTGATCGAGGTGCTGGGCGAACATATGGCGCCGGGCATGGAGATCGAGATCGCCCTGCGCAAGTTTGAGATCCCCCACCATTGGCCGGCCAACGTGCTCAATCAGGTAGAGAAGCTGAGCGACGAGGTGCCGGAGGAGGCCAAAGCCGGGCGCGTCGATCTGCGCGCTATTCCGCTGGTCACCATCGACGGCGAAGACGCTCGCGACTTCGACGATGCGGTTTACTGCGAACGTAAGAAAGGGGGCGGCTGGCGGCTGCTGGTGGCCATCGCTGACGTCAGTTATTACGTGCGTCCCGGTACCGCGCTGGATGATGAAGCCCAGAGCCGTGGTACTTCGGTTTACTTCCCTAATCAGGTGGTGCCGATGCTGCCGGAGAAGCTGAGCAACGGCCTGTGCTCGCTCAACCCGCAGGTCGACCGGCTGTGCATGGTATGCGAGATGACGGTGAGCGCGGCCGGCAAGCTGACCGGCTACCGCTTCTTCGAGGGGGTGATGAACTCCCATGCCCGCCTCACCTACACCAAGGTGGCGGCGATCCTGGCGGGCGACGAACTGCTGCGCGACCGTTACCGGCCGCTGCTGCCGCAGCTGACTGAACTGCATGCGCTCTATCAGGTGCTCAAGGAGTCGCGCCGGGTGCGCGGTGCGGTGGAGTTCGACAGCGACGAATGCCGCTTCATCTTTAATGCCGAGCGCAAGATCGACCAGATCGTGCCGGTGGTGCGCAACGACGCCCACAAGCTGATTGAAGAGTGCATGATCCTGGCCAACGTCGCTTCGGCCAAATACGTGGCCCGCCACAAGGCGGCAGCGCTCTACCGCGTGCATGAGTCGCCGGGCGAAGAGAAGCTCAAGAGCTTCCGCAAGTTCCTCGGTGAGCTGGGGTTGGCCCTGGGCGGCGGCGACAAGCCGGAGCCGGCCGATTACGCCACCCTGGCCGATCAGATCGTCGGCCGTATCGACGCCGATCTGATCCGCACCATGTTGCTGCGCTCGATGCAGCAGGCGGTCTATGACGGCGCCAATAACGGCCACTTCGGCCTGGCGCTGGAGGCCTATGCCCACTTCACCAGCCCGATCCGCCGTTACCCCGACCTGTCGCTGCACCGCACCATCAAGGCGCTGATCGCCAAAGAATCGGGCCAGCTCAAGGACAAGTGGACCCCGAGCGGCGGCTGGTTCTACCAGGACAAAGAGATCGAGCTGCTCGGCCCTCACTGCTCGATGACCGAGCGCCGCGCCGATGAAGCCACCCGCGATGTGGCCGCGTGGCTCAAATGCGAGTTCATGCAGGACCATGTGGGCAGCGAGTTTGACGGGGTGATCTCGGCGGTCACCGGCTTTGGCCTGTTTGTCCGCCTGAACGATCTCTTTATCGATGGCCTGGTGCATATAACCGCCCTGCCGTCCGACTATTACCAGTTTGATCCGCAGCGCCAGATGCTGATCGGTGAGAACTTCCGCCGCCGCTTCCGCCTCGGCGACGCCATCAAGGTCAAGGTCGCGTCTGTTACGCTGGAGACCCGCCAGATTGAACTGGTGCTGGCCATTAGCGATGCTCGCCCGGTTGCGGCCAAAACGGGTAGCGATAGCTGGCCCGGCAAAGGCCCGGCGGGTAAGGTGCCGGCCAGCAAGGGGCATGGCGGGGCAGCCAAGCCCGCCGCCAAAGGGCCCAAGCCCGGCGGCAAAACGGGAGGTCGAGGCGGCAAGGCCGCGCCATCGGCAGGGGCCAAGGCTGGCAGTGGTCGCAGTAAAAAACGTAGTAAGTGAGCCTGAACAACCATGAGCCAGTCTGAGCTGATTTTTGGCCTGCACGCGGTGCAGGCGCTGTTGCAACAGGCGCCCGAGCGGGCGCTGGAGCTGTTTGTGCTGCGTGAGCGCGAAGACGCCAAAGTCACCGCCGTGATCAAGCTGGCGGCCACCGCCGGTCTGCGTCCGCAAGGGGTGCCGCGCCGCTGGTTTGAGGAACGGCTGACCGATAACGTCCATCAGGGGGTGGCGCTGCGGGTGCGGCCACTGCCGCCGCAGGGCGATAACGAACTGATGCAGATGCTCGACAAGCTCAGCGTGCCGCCGCTGCTGCTGGTGCTTGATGGCGTCACTGACCCCCACAACCTTGGCGCCTGCCTGCGCAGTGCCGATGCCGCTGGTGTGCATGGGGTGATCGTGCCGCGCGACAAATCGGCACCGCTCAACCCCACCGCGCGCAAAGTCGCCTGTGGTGCCGCCGAAGTGGTGCCCTTCTTTCAAGTCACTAATCTGGCGCGCAGCCTGCGCTCGCTACAGGAAGCCGGAATCTGGGTGGTGGGCGCCGCCGGTGAAGCCACCGCCACCATCTACGACACCAAACTGACCGGCCCGCTGGCGCTGGCCATGGGCGCTGAAGGCAGCGGCCTGCGCCGCCTGACCCGCGAACATTGCGACTCGCTGGCCAAGATCCCGATGGTCGGTTCGGTGTCGAGCCTCAACGTGTCGGTGGCTACCGGTATCTTCCTGTTTGAGGCGCTGCGCCAACGCAGCTAGTGGTGGTTGGACGGCGGCCAGCCGGCCACGCCGTTGAAATTGCCGCTACGCGGCAGTTGCGCCTGCGGCGCCCGGATGCGGGCTTCCGCGCCCGCGCGACGGGCAGGAAGGCCGTTTCCGCACGGCCTCCCTGCACCCACCGGCGGCCCCCGAGATCACCACCATGACGATCTGGCTGTCATTCCGCCGGGCTACAGGGTCGCCACAATGTGCCATCCATGGCCCATAGTGGCTTTCGGCAACGTCCTGTTGCCTCAACCCCTTCACCCAGCTGGCCGTGCGCTGTTGTGGGCCGTGCGGGTGGTGATCAGGGGGTGGGTAAATGCGCCGTCGGTGCTGATGGTCGAGTGGGTGTCCCCGTTAACCAGCGTCCAGCGACCGAAGGGAGCGAGGTTGAGCGCCAATTAACCCGAGACCACTAAAAACGAGGACAAATTTAATACGCCGTACTCTGGGCAATCTATGACTATGAACGAGATCCTTTTGCCTGCGTGCACGTAGCTACATGGCGCTGAGCCGGATTTCCTAAGTTGCTCCTGCATGCGCAGATGACCGGGGCCGCGATAGGGCTCATAGCGGAATAAGCCCTCGGAGTCTGGGCAAATGCCATCCTCGAAGAGCCCGACTGGGTCACCCGCAAATTCGAACTCCGGGCCGTAGATGTCCATGGTATTGCGCTCTAACGTTAAGTTCAGCGGCAGCTTTTAAGTTGCGGCTTTGTGGAATACTTTTGCGCAGCAAAACCACAAAGACGCGACTTAAAAGCTGTCCAGTGGAGCGAAGCGGAACAATTCCAAGGACAGCCACCCCAAAACCTTGGCCGCAAGTCTACCCCACACTCAACGCTTAGAAGTGCGACTGGTCTTCAAAATCCAGCGGAACACGCGCTGTCCTGCGCTGTTTCAGCAGCTGAGTTGGTGCGCTTCAAGGCCGT
>JAFOOX010000027.1 GCA_017425245.1 Gammaproteobacteria bacterium | reverse complement strand
TTGCCGGGATCCATGAATACAACCTGGGAGACGGGCCATCCCAAGTGACCGACATCAACATCGTTCAGGAGACCATCATCGACGTTCTCGGCCCTAGATACCGGCAGATTTATTCATGAATCGGGTGCGGAATGTCGGATGACAACTTGAATACTCCATACTTTATCTCCACTCGTCTGGCCCAGTTCTAAGTTAACGTCATCAATCGTGTTTATCCACGCGTCAGTATCAAACGCAGGTTGACCTGTAGGCAGTGGTAGCGGGGCAATAAAACGGCTTTCGCTGCCTAAAGAGCTGCGCGTTTCGCCAGCCTTGGGCGGTTGGTTGCCGCTGTTGCTACCCGCTTTGTCGGTGATGGTCATGGCTATCGCACAGCGGCGCTTTGGTTATTTTTAGCTTGACGCTTGCGATAATAGCCGTAACCCAGTCGGCCAATAAACAGGGCAAGCACGCCAAGGGTGAAGTTGACAATAAAGGCGCTATACACCATATCTAGCACCTCAAAGAATATGGTGTAGTTGGTGCATGGTAGCTGCGTCTGTCGCTGTTCGCTTTGTGGCTGAAAGCGATCCCAGCCAAGGTAAGCCATCGAGCAAAAGCGCTGAAACCCGTCCCGTCGCGGATTGCCCTTTTCCAGAACATCAACCACGCCAAAATAATCCTCAACCACCACAACATCTGCGGTCACGAAATCATAGACCTTATAACAACCATAGAGCAGACAAACCAAGGCGAGGCTGACTAATATTTTCATGTTTTATTCAACTCCTTTGGTGCCATTATTCAGCAGCTGTACATATATTCAGCTACCAAATTTCAGGTATTTGCCATCTTTGCCCTTGCGTGGTCGGCGGGGCAGGGTTGGCGGTATGGTTGGTGAGGGCGGATTTAGTTGGCCGCTTAAATCAGGTTCGGTTTCTGGTTGCCATTTGCCGTTGATGTAATCGGCGTAGCTGACCCCTTGGCGCATGGCATAGCGGATGCGGGCGGCTTGGTAGCGCAGTTCATCGCTGGGCGGCGTCCATTGATTGCGGGGCAAGGGCTTCGACCACTCTTCAACCTCTTTGGGAAAGGGGCAATGGGGATAGTGCTCATCCGACTCGGCGATCCAGTAGGGCAGCCGCCACAGGGTAATGGCATGCCACAGATACCAGAGGGCAACATAAAAAATGGAGTGGAGGCCTCGTTGATAACACTCATGCAGCAGGCGCCGTTTTTCGTCCAGCAGCTGGCTAGCCGGCAAATGGTGGGCTTTCGACAGGGTGGCATTGGGGCCGCCCTCCATAAAGGCGCGGATCGCCTCCCATTGGCCCAAGGCGATCATGGGGTGGAGGGTGCCAAAGCTTAAGGTGTAGTCGAGTTTGGTGTCGGGATCATAAAAGCCCATGCCGAAGTCATGTTGGCCCATGGCGAAATGGTTAGTGACCAGAGTGCTGCTGGTGAGCCAGGCGGCGATCTTCTCCCAGGGTACATAGATCGGCTTGGCCCCTTTTTTATGGATGTAGCACAGCTGTTGCCGCTGGCGGTTAAAACGCAACGGGCAGTGCTGGCTTTTGTAATAGGTGCTGTACCAGAGTTGATAGGCAAGCACCAAGCACATGGGAAATAGTGTGTATTTTGACAAATATAGTATGAACTCCAACATTCGCATTGCTCCATCCCATGCGTTCTCAGGATAAGGTCCATTCATCATCCCGTAATAGACCAACGGCACCATGCCAAACATCATTAGGTTGAGCCCTAGGATGCAGATGATGACAAACTTGGCATGGTCAACCTTATTGCCCCCGACCATGCCGATATCCATATAAACATCATTGACGTCCAGGATATTGCCGGAGAAATCGTTGGGGGAGACGCCGGTGGGCAGAGGCAAAGGGGCGATAAACAGGGTACTGCCGCCCAAAAAACGGCTCACCTGGCCGGCACGGGGCAGGCGCTGGAAAAATGAGGTGGGGCGGGCTTTGCTCACACTCAGCTACCAAATTTCAGGTATTTGCCATCTTTGCCCTTGCGTGGTCGGCGGGGCAGGGTTGGCGGTATGGTTGGTGAGGGCGGATTTAGTTGACCGCTTAAATCCGGTTCGGTTTCTGGTTGCCATTTGCCGTTGATGTAATCGGCGTAGCTGACCCCTTGGCGCATGGCATAGCGGATGCGGGCCGCTTGATAGCGCAGTTCATCGCTGGGCGGCGTCCATTGGCTCTTGGGCAAGGGTTTAGACCACTCTTCAACCTCTTTGGGAAAGGGGCAGTGGGGATAGTGCTCATCCCACTCGGCGATCCAGTAGGGCAGCCGCCACAGGGCAGAGGCATGCCACAGATACCAGAGGGCGACGTAGAAAATGGAGTGGAGGCCTCGTTGATAACACTCATGCAGCAGGCGCCGTTTTTCATCCAGCAGCTGGCTAGCCGGTAAATGGTGGGCTTTCGACAAGGTGGCATTGGGGCCGCCCTCCATAAAGGCGCGGATCGCCTCCCATTGGCCCAGGGCGATCATGGGGTGGAGGGTGCCAAAGCTTAAGGTGTAGTCGAGTTTGGTGTCGGGATCATAAAAGCCCATGCCGAAATCATGTTGACCCATGGCGAAATGGTTAGTAACCAGAGTGCTGCTGGTGAGCCAGGCGGCGATCTTCTCCCAGGGCACATAGATCGGCTTGGCCCCTTTTTTATGGATATAGCACAGTTGTTGCCGCTGGCGGTTAAAGCGCAATGGGCAGTGCTGGCTTTTGTAATAGGTGCTGTACCAGAGTTGATAGGCAAGCACCAGGCACATTGGAAATAGTGTGTATTTTGACAAATATAATATGAACTCCAGCATTTGCATTGCTCCATCCCATGCTTTCTCAGGGGACGGCCCATTTGTCGTCAGGTAATAATCAAGTATAACCATGCCAAACATCATTAGGTTGAGAGCGAGAATGGACGAGACAATCACCTCCGCGTGATCGCTTTTATTGCCCCCGACCATGCCGATATCCATATAAACATCATTTACTTCCAGGATATTGGCGGAGAAATCATTGGGGGAGACGCCGGTGGGCAGGGGCAGTGGGGCGATAAACAGGGTACTGCCGCCCAAAAAACGGCTGACCTGGCCGGCACGGGGCAAGCGTTGGAAAAATGAGGTGGGGCGGGCTTTAGCCATGGGTGGTGCTCGCGGCTTGATTAAGGGTGAGATCCATCGGCGTGATCGCGTGGCCATTGTTTTGGCCCAACACGCTATTTAGCCGCTTGAGGGTTATGGCCTGCGGTTTTGGATTGGGCCGCGCCAGTTCACTGCTGCTGCGGCCACTGCTGCCAGCGCGAGCGCGACTTTCTGCCTGCTTGGGCAGATGGAGGCCGGCTTTAAAACCATCGCGGATGGTGATATCGCCCCAGTAGTGCAAAGGTGTCTGGTTGTTGGCCAGGGCGCGGTAGCTGATCAGTAAGCGCATCCCTTGCCATTGCTCCAGCTCTGGGCCGCTAATGGGCAGCGCCAGTTGCAGCAGGGCGGTTGGCCGTTGCTCGGCCGCGCTGGCAGCGTGGTGAAGGATCTGCTCATGCAGGCTATGGCCTTGGCTATTATCGGCAAAGGGGTAGCGGACAATGGTGAGCTCGGCCTGCTCCAAGGTGGCCAAGGTCAAGGCGGGCAGGCGGAGCAGCAGCTGGGTGCTGTCGCCGCTGGTGGTCGCCAGCAGCTGGGCGGAGGGGCTGGCGTTGATCTGCACCAGCTCCAGCAGCTCATCAGCCAGATCGCGCTGCATGGGCTTGTGGCCCCAGGGGCTGGTTTCCAGCCAGTGTTCCAGCTCGCTGCGGTTGCGCTGGTTGTACAGGTATTCCCCGCTCAGCTGCAGGGCGGTAAGGGCAATGCCCCAAGGGGTAACGGCCCGCAACAGGCTGAGCAAGCGGGCGCTGGCCAGCAGCACGGCCTGCTGGTTGGCTTTTTGGCTAATCATCGTCACTAACAGCTGGCCGCTTCTCAACGCGCCTATGCCATCCACCACCGCCATACCGGCATGGCCGGCCATGGCCACGCTAGCGCTATGCGCCAAACGACTATCGCCCAGGCTTTGGGCTTTTATCCAGTTATCTCCCCACGTTTGGGCATTGATGAGGTCGCTCAGCATGGCGGGGCCAAAGCTGAGAACTGAAAGCCAGGCGGTCGCTCTGCCCAGCTTGCTGACAAAGCGATATTGGTGGCCGGCGCTGTGATGGCTGGCCAACAGCGCATCCAGCGCGTTGCAGGTGAAAGAGACGCCAGTCGCAGCAATAGCGCCAATGGCACCAGCGGTCGCATTAATCAGAACATCTATCCTCCTGTCTTCTCGGTCGAGTGCCATTTGCTCGTGGGCAGTCTCCCAAAACAACTTCAACTTGTACCAGGCAAACAGCATAGCGGCGCCGCTGACGGTGGCGTTTATCGGCCCGAACATCGCCTTGGCAACGGCAGTCACGGGGCGGCCATGGTGATAATCGTTGGCGCGAGCGCTGATCTCGGCCAGTTCATCACTCTTAAACCCGGCAAAGGTCAGCCCTACTTGGCCGGGGCCGGGTGATGGCAGCAGCGGGTTGAACAACGCGATCTTCCGTCGCTCCGCCGCTTTCGCTTCGACTTTGATGCGGCGGCGACCGGGCCCGTGAAGATTTTCGGTTTGGCGCTGCAGTTCATTCATGCGCTGGGTGTCGCGGATAAAGCCGTGAATATCGTCCAGGCCACCGGCATCCAGGGTCAGGCCATGGCTGGCAAAGGCTTCTGCTGTCGCCGCCATGATGGCGTTACCGATGGGCCTGGCCCGCAAGGCTTGCCCCATATCGATCATGCTGAGGTTGCGCTGGGCAATAGTTAATTGGCGTTGGAATTGATCGGCGAGTTCCAGCTGAACGGGGGTATACAACTGGGCGTTGCGCTGTACTTTAAAGGCTTGGCCTTCTTTGCTGAGGTTTAGGTTGGCCAAACCAAGGTTATCCGCCAGCTGGCCAAACTTGGCGATCATGGCGTTAAGGCTGGCTGCGCTGTCGCCTGCGGTTAGCGCCTCGCCAAAGACTTTGGCGCTCTGGGTAATTAAGCTGGCTGCTTCGGTGCGCACCAGCTTGCCGCTTGCTTCCAACGGCAGGGTATAGAAATGCGGGAAGACCAGCTCGGGGTGGTTGGTGATCAGTTGGGTGACGGCGGCCAGTGATTGATCGCAGCGAACAAAGTCGTGCAGGCAGACTTCCTGAGTTTCGATGCAGCCGTCGGCTTGCTCAGGCAGTTGTGGGTCAAAATACCAGGTGGCCTTGTCGAGGATGTTGTCGTTCAGCAACTGGATGCGGTCGGCGGTGATCTGGGCCAGGCGTTGATGCCAGCGGGCCTGCTTGGCCCGTTGTTCGCGCAAGAAGGCATCCATCTGCGGCAACCGGACCAGATCGGCGATCCCTTTCTGGCCAAACTTGGCGCCGTGGAGGCGCTCGTCAATGGCATCGTCCATCGCATCGATCTGGTCTTCGTACTGCTGTAACTTCCATTCGCCCAAGGCGCTTTTCATGCCATACCAAGCTTCGCGCGTCTCTTTGCTGTCATAGAAGCTTTTGTCCTGATAGTGATCCAGGCGGCTTTTGCCGGGGCGGTGTTTGGCCTTGAGATAGTCGGCAATGCTTTGGCGCTGCTCGTCAGTCAAATCGGGCCACATTTCAGCGGCGGCGGTGCTGCGCAGCAGATCACTGGCATAGAGCGACTCGATATAACTGCCGGTGTGCATTAGTCGCTGAGTTTCGTCGCTGTCGGCCCAGCCTCGCAACCAACTGCTGACCATGTCCTGATGGGTGGCCAGATCACGCATCAACCCCAGATCGTCACGCACGACAAGGTAAAGGTGGTCGTTGCTGTAACCACCAAGGATCTGGCTTTTGATCTTGCCAATGCCGGTGCGGGCAAAACGGGAAAACGCCTCCCAGCTGTAATCCTGCTGCTCGTCATCGGGCAGGGCCGGGTTTTTGGTGGGCGGTGGTTCGTTGGCCTCCGCCAGCCATTTTTCGGCAAAACGAGGGGAGAGCAGATTGCCGTTTCCCGCTTCAGGGGTGATGGTGTCTGACAGCTGCAGCGACTGCATCAATTGGTTGCGATCGCGCTTGCTGGTGAGCACCTGCTGGCATTTGCGGGCAGACCATTGGATTTCGGAATAGCACACCGCCAGTTGATCGCTGCGCTTGTACACCAGATGGGTTGGCCCTGATTCCTGGCGCTTGTTTGCGTAGACCTTGCTGCCTTTGAACAACAGGCCGGTCACCAGCCCATCCTTCAGCTGAAACTCATGCAGTTGTGGCGGTTGGTCTGCCCGGTTATCGACAATCACATACAAAAACCCATCCCGCAGCAGGCGAAAGCCCATCGGGCGTGACTGCAGGCGATAGGGCATGGGCAGCCCTTCGGGGGCGTGGCGTTCCACCAGGCCGTAACGCAGCGGGATGAGCTGGATGTTCTTGAGTTCCAACGGGCAGCTGCTGACGGCGTTTCTGGCATCGCTGCAGCTTTTGTTGACGTGGTTGGGGTTGGCGGTAGCGGTGGTCATTGCGGCATCCTTGCCTGGTGCTGATGAGCGATTTGTTGCGCCAGTTCGGCGGCGGCCATGGCCCGCTGGGCGGCGGGCTGGTTGGGGGCAAACAGGCGGCTGCGGATCTCGGGGTGGCGGTCGAGGGCGTTGTCACCCAACTGGGCAAGGATGTTGGCGTACAGGGTGATCTCCTGTTCGCTGGTAAAGCCCAGCTCATAGGCGCGGTTGGCCAGTTGCTGTAGCCGCTGATAGCGTGCGGCCATGCTTTGGCCTGCCATCCAGCCCGGGAAGTAACTGGCCAGATGCTGGCTGAGGCCCAGCACCACGCGGCGAAAGTTCACCTCATCCAGCAGCCTGAGCTGCTCTGGCTGCAGGCGATAAGGGCGATTGCGGTCAGCCTCGGCCATGGGCCCGGGGCGTGCACCGCGTTGCCATTGGCCGAGCGCGGCGTCGACGCTGATCATCTGGACGATAGGCCCAAAGAGATGGTGCTGGCGCTGCTGCGCGGCGTCGCTAAGTAGCGCATGCAAGACGCTGGGCTCGCCGATGCGCAGCAGCAGGGGCTCACCCACCGGGTGTTCAACCGTCAGCAGCCAGTGCAGGTGGTTGAGCAGATCACAGGTGTCGCCATCGTCGCAGAGCAGGGCGGCCCCCTCTTGCCACAACCAGGGCAGGCAGAGCGAGAGCAGGGGATCGTCGGGGCCATCAAGGGCGACAAGCCAGGGGGCGACATCGGCCAGATCATGCAAGCGCCCGCCTTCGAACAGGTTGATGCAATGGGCGATGCCGCGCAGCTCAACCACCTCATCTACGGCGGCAGGCAGGGCGATGGCGTCCAGCAGCAGCCAGTGCTGTTGGTGCCAATTCAGGGCCGGCAGTTCAGGTAAGGTCGGCATCGTTGGCCTCCCGTTCCTTGTTGGCTTCGCAGATGGCGCACAGCGGTTGACGGGCGAGCAATGCCTCGCGCTGGGCAGCGCTGCTAACGGGCGCGGCGTCTACGTTATCTGCCCTGGCACCAGGGCCGCCGATGACCCCGCTGCCGACCAGGACGATCCCCTGGTCGCCGATCACCACGGTTGGGTTGCCCATCACGATCACCCCGCCATGCTCGGTGGGGTCGCCCATGCGGGCGGCGGGTTTGCCGTTGATAAAGACCGAGGCGGAGCCTTGGGTGATCTTGTCGGGCGGGCCAATGCAGATCAGCGAATCGCCAACGCGGGCGGCGGGCAGGCCGCCGATAAATACATCGGGCGAGCCCTGAATGATCGGGCCGCCGACATGGGGAACCTTGGCAGTGACTTTGGGGCAGACGTGGAAATGGCTAATGGTTGCTGCGGGCTTGGCCATCCTGGCCTCCTTGGGGTTATTGTCGATCCTTGAACAACGGCGCAAACGCTAGCACGGTCGGCTTCAGGTTAAAAGTGCGGCGGTCACGATGTGTGCAACCGGAAAAAGAAACGGCGCCCAAGGGCGCCGTTGGGGTGACTGGGGTCAGTTTCAGAAGCTGACGCCCATCTCTTTGAGCAGGTTGTCGGCGCCGTCTACTTCGGCCATCAGCCACAACACATAGCGAATATCGACGTGGATGGAGCGGGCCTGACGGTCGCTGTAATCCCAATTGGCGTTGATGCTCTGCCAGTTGCCGTCAAACAGCAGGCCGACCAGTTCGCCTTCGGCGTTGAGGGTTGGTGAACCGCTGTTGCCGCCGGTGGTATCAACCGTCGACAGGAAGTTGATCGGCACACTGCCCAAGCGGCTGTCCAGCCAGTTGCCGAAGCGCCGCTCTTTAACCGCTTTGCTCAGGCTGGCCGGAATCATGAACGGGTCAGCACCTGTCTCTTTTTCAAACAGGCCGGGCAGGGTGGTGAAGGGGGCATGCCACACCGCGTCGGCGGCCGGATAGCCCTTGACCGTGCCATAGGTGACGCGCAGCGTCGAGTTGGCATCGGCATAGACTGGCTGGCCTTCGGCCTGGCGTTTGGCGATCAGCGCTGCCATGTAGCGCGAACGCAACTGTTCGAGGGTGCCGGTCAGCTCTTTGGCGGCGGCCTCCGATTCCAGTTTGGCCGGCAGCATGGCCACCGCCAGATGGATCAGCGGGTCTTGGCTGGCTTCGAAGTCGGCCTGCGGCCGTTCCAGCCAGGCCAGACGCTTGGCCGGATCGCGCAGTTCGCTGCCGTCCAGTGCTGCCTTGACCTTGGCGGTCACTGGCGCCAGCTCAAATTGGCCTGGACCAAAGCCGAAGGCCGCGTGCAGCGCCTTGTTTTGTTTGGCGGCCGGCAATTTGCTGTATTCGCCCAACAGATAGGCCACGATGGCTGCTTCAACCTGGGGATCAAAGCGGCGGTCGATCGCCTGCAGCCCCTCTTTGATGCTGGGCTGGTCACGCTGCTGATAGCCACTTTCGCGTTCGGCGTCAGCTTTGGTCCGCTCGACGGCGTTGCGGTAGAGCACGCCAGCGGCCGGGTAGAGCTGAGTGGCGCGGCTTAGATAGCGCTCGATCAACACCTTGTCGCTGGCAGCCTGCTCGGCATCGACGGCGGCCTGCAGGGCTTTGGCATCGGCTGCATAGCGGCTACCGGCATCACCGCCCTTGGCGCTATACCAGTTGGCCAGTGCCTGCTCCTGGGCTTGTTTGCGGCTGATCACGTCGCTTTTGCTGAAGGCATCGAGCTGGCCTTCGACGTTTTTGGCGTAGTTGTTTACCCAGGCCACCAGATCGGCATAGGCGATGGTGGCGGCGTCGCGGCCTTCGGTTTCGCCAGCGATGGTGGCCAGAATGCCGTCTTGAACCGCTTTCCAGTAGGGCAGCGAGTGGTCGATGGCGAACTGCACTTCATCGGCCAGACGGTAACGAAAGGTTCGGCCCGGATAACCGGCCACCATCACGTAGTCGCCGGCCTGCAGGGCGTTATCGGCGATTTTGAGATGGCTGGGCGGGGTGAAAGGGACGTTGTCGACACTGTAGTCGGCTGGTTTGCCATCCTTGCCGACATAGGCGCGGTAAAAGCTGTAATCGCCGGTATGGCGTGGCCACATCCAGTTGTCGATATCACCGCCAAATTTGCCAGTGGCTTCCGGCGGGTTGTAGACCAGACGAACGTCGCGGATCTCCAGCTGCTTGATACGGAAAAACGACAGACCGCCGTGGAAGCTGTAAACCTCGCAGCGGTGGCCGACATCGGCTTCGCAGCTGCTGACCAAAGCCTTTTTGCGGGCATCGATCTGATCGAAACGGGCCTTGCCGGAAACGTCGTCCAGCCCTTTGAGCAGCTCGCTGCTGACATCATCCACCGCCACCGTGACCAGTACTCGCGCACCCGGTTCGGCCGGCAGCTCGTCCTTGAAACTCTGGGCGAGGAAACCATCGCGCAGGATGTTCTTTTCTGGCGTGCTGTTGAACTGAATAGATCCGTATGCGCAATGGTGGTTGGTGACCACCAGCCCTTTAGGCGACACGAAGCTGGCGGTGCAACCATCAAGGCTGATCACCGCATTCATCGGCCAGCTGGTGAGGTTGGTCAGCTGTGCCGGATCGAGCTTGAGGCCGCGGGCCTTGAGCTGGGTGGACAGTTCTGGCAGTTGATGGGGCTGCCACATCCCTTCGTCGGCGGTGGCCAGCAGCGGCAAGGAGGCCACGGCTAAAGCCAGCAGTTGATGTTTCATCTGTACTCTCTGGATGTTGTTATGGTTGGCAAAGCACCGTCAGCATGCGCAACGCTGGTCTTTGGCTCAACCCTGCGGCACCTTGCAGTCCTCAATGGTGGGCGCTGGTGTTGTAACGTGCCAGTGACAAAGCTCACCCTTCTGTACTCTTTACCCCCTGTTGGGCACTGCTGTTCTCTCAATTGCAGCCGATACTAGGTGCCAGTGCCCGTTAGTCGTTCGCGGCTGATCGTGGCCGACTGTTAAGCATGAGGTATTCGTGGTCCAGGTTCGCTATTGGCGCGCACTGCGCATCACTCTGATCTATGCCCTGGTGGGGGTGCTGTGGATTTTGTTTAGCGATTGGTTGCTAGGGCTGCTGGTCAGCGATATCGCCCTTAACCTTCGTCTGCAGAGCTTTAAAGGCTGGCTGTTTATCGGCCTGACCGCCGCCTTGCTCCATTTGCTGATGGCTAACATGCTCAGGCGTGAGAATCACGCCCGTCACAAGCTGCACCAGCAGGCGGCCTTGCTCGCCAGCCTGATCGACCATTCTCCGGCGCGCATTGCCCTGTTTGATCGCGAACTGCGCTACCGCTTTGCCAACGGCGATTACGCCGCAAGCTTTGGCCATACCCCCGACAGCCTGATTGGCTTGCGCCTCAGCGAGGTCTTGCCTGCTGAGTTGGCTGCCATGGTGGTTGAACCATTGCAGCGGGCGTTGGGCGGTCAGGCTTCGGTGGTGCGTCGCCAGTTAACCGATGGCAAGGGCGTGCCCCAGATTGTGGACGTGCGCTATCAACCTTTGCCGGATGAGGACGGCACCATTGGCGGGGTGCTGGTGTTTATTGTCGATATGACGGCGATGGTGGCCACAGAGCAGGCACTGCAACAGCGAGAGGCCCATTTCCGCAGTTTCTTTGAACAGGATCTGGTGGGTATGGCGGCCACCGATCGCGACCGTCACTGGATCGATTTTAACCCCAAGCTGTGCCAGATCCTGGGATATCCAGCTTCGGTGCTGCGCACCATGACCTGGGCCGACTTCACCCACCCCGACGATCTGGCGGATAACGAAAAGGTGTTCCGTGAGGCCTTGGCCGGCGAGCGTAATGGCTATCAGCTGCACAAGCGCTATATCCGTGGTGATGGTTCAGTAATCGAGTGTGAAGTGGCTGTGCAGGTGATGCATGACAGCCAGGGGCGCCCTGACCATTTCATTACCGTGGTTGAAGATGTTACCGAACGTTATCGCGCGGAGCGCGAGCGGTTGCGGCTGGCTCAGCGCAATGCCATGTTGGTCACAGCCTTGGGTGAACTGGTCTACAAGCAAGAGCTGGAGAATGGCTGGCTGGAGTGGGAGGGTGACTGCGAGCGCATGTTGGGCTGCACCCTTGCCACCCTGGGTCACCAGGAGGGGAACTGGTTAGCGCTGGTGCACCCCGATGATCGCACTGTTCATGAACAGGCGTTTGGGTCTTGTGCGTCGGGCGAACTGCGGGAATGTGAATACCGCATTCATCATCAAGATGGCAGCTGGCGTTGGGTCCAGGATCGCGGGGTGGTCTGGCATGACGATCAGGGCCGGCTACTGATCACCGGCGTCGTTCGTGATATTTCCAGGCGCCGTAGCGCTGAGAATGAACTGCGGTTGCGCAGCGCCGCTATTGAGTGTGCCCCCTTTGGCATCTGCATCGTTGGCCACCATGGCGAGTTCATTGACGCTAATAGCGCTTACTTGCGCATGACCGGTTACGAACGTGTGGCCGAACTGGATGGGCTGACCACCGCCGACCATTGTCAGGACCGCGAGATGCCAGTGCAGCTGACCGAAGCGGTACGGCGCGACGGCACCGTGCAGCGTGAAGTGGTGGCGCTGCGCCGCGATGGCAGCGGCTACGCCGCGGAAGTGACGGTCTCACTGTTGCGCGATGACAGTGGCAAGGAGATGTTTGTCGCCATCTGCCAGGACATCAGTGAGCGCAACCGGCTGCTGGAGCGGATGCGGTTGACGTCGGCGGTGTTCGACAATACGGCCGAGGCGATTGTGGTTACCGATGGCCGCAACCGTATTGTGTCGGTCAATCGTGCCTACAGCGATATAACCGGCTTCTCTCAACATGACGTGAGCGGCAAGGATCCGAAGATCTCCCGTTCAGGTCGCCATGAACAGGGGTTTTATCAGCGTCTGTGGCGTGAGCTTAACGAGCGTGGCCGCTGGCATGGCGAGATCTGGAACCGGCGCAGGAATGGCGAGCTATATCCAGCCTGGTTCAATATCACCGTCAGCCGCGACAGCGATGGCAAGGTTGCCAACCATATCGCCGTGTTTTCCGACATCAGCGAGCACAAGCAAACTGAACAGCGGCTCTACCAGCTGGCCAACCATGACGCCCTGACCGGCCTGCCAAACCGCAACCTGCTGCTCGATCGCCTGAATCAGGCGCTACTGACCGCCGAACGGCAACAGCGTCACGTGGCGGTGATGGTGCTGGACCTGGACCGTTTTAAAACCATCAATGATTCGCTTGGCCATGGTCTGGGTGATGCGCTGCTGCGTGAGGTGGCCAAACGGCTGCAACTAGCCGTGCGCCGTGCCGATACCGTGGGCCGCATCGGTGGTGATGAGTTTGTGCTGGTGATGCCTGAAGTGGTCGATGCCGAAGGGGTATCTCGGGTGGCGCGCACCATCGGCGAGAGCCTGGCCGGTGGCCTGCCGGTTGATGGTCAGCAGCTGCACGTGACCTTGAGCATGGGCATCGCGCTTTATCCGCGCGATGGCAGCGATGCCAGCCAGCTGCTCCGTAATGCCGAGAACGCCATGTACCACGCCAAAGAGGACGGCCGTGATACCTGGCGCTTTTTTGCGGCTGACATGGATGCTGTCGCCCAGCAGCGCTTTGCCATTGAGGCCGATCTGCGGGCGGCCTTGGCCGATGACTCACTGGAACTTTACTACCAGCCGCAGCTAGACGCCGATCAGCGCCAGCTGGTGGGGGCCGAAGCATTGGCCCGTTGGCACCACCCTCAGCGCGGCTGGCTTAGCCCGGCGGTTTTCCTGCCGGTAGCAGAAGAATCGGGGCTGATTGAGGCTCTTGGGCGCTGGGCGTTGCGTACCGCCTGCCAACAGGGCAAAAAATGGTTGGATGCAGGTAAGCACTGGCGGGTAGCGGTCAATCTTTCTGCCCGGCAGTTTCAGCGAGGTCATCTGGTTGAAGAGGTGCGACAAGCCCTGGACGACAGCGGCCTGCCCGGCGAACTACTGGAGCTGGAGATCACCGAAAGTCTGCTGCTGCGCCCTCATGGCGACACCGTCGAGCAACTGCATGCGCTGCGCGCGCTTGGGGTGCAGATCGCCATTGATGACTTTGGTACCGGGTATTCGTCACTGAGCTATCTCAAGCGCTATCCGATCCAGCGACTCAAGATCGACAAGAGCTTTGTCGATGGCATAGGTGAGGAGGGTAGCGACGATCTGGCGATTATTCGCGCCATCATCGGCCTGGCTCAGGCGCTACACCTGCAGCTAACGGCGGAAGGGGTTGAGACGGCAACCCAGGCCCAGATACTGACGGCACTGGGCTGCCACGACATGCAGGGTTATCACTTCGCCAAGCCGATGGCGGCTGCCGACTTCAACCGCCTTTATCTGTCATCACTGCCGCCAACAGACCATTAGCGCAGCCTGTTGCAGTTAGTCAGAAACTGCTTTTTTCAAGGCAATGCCAAACTGTTCGGCAATGGCGGTTCGGGCTGGCAGCGGTAGCTGCTTGAGCAGGAAGGCGGTGGCATCCCCCAGCACCATCAGGCGCAGATCCAGCGGGGCGCGTTCGGTTTCCAGCGGCGCCAGAACTTCAGCCAAAAGATGCTCAATCTGCTCGTTGGAGTATTTGGAAAGCTGCGGCATGCATGGACCATCGTTGTAACAAACGGGGCAGCAGTTTATCACCGTGGATCACTTTGGCTATGGCCGCTGATTAAGCGACCGCGTTTCTGATCACGCGCGGCTTCTGGCTCGTATTCCCCAGCAACTGCCAACTAAGGTCGGGTGCGACCAAAATCCGCACCTGATGGGGGTTGATAGTCGGGGAGGGGCATGGCAATGTCAGCCCCTTGTACAGTGTCCGAATTCGTGAAGTCGCCCGTCATGGTGGTTGCTGACCACCCGTAATGGGCCTGACTGCCGACGTTGAGAGGTTCCGTTATGGACGCCCTGCTTCTGGCCCGCATTCAGTTTGCCGCCAATATCTCCTTTCATATCCTGTTTCCCGCCATCACCATCGCCCTGTGCTGGGTGCTGCTGTTCTTCAAGATCGCCTACAGCCGTAGTGGCAACGCCAAATGGCTGGAAGCCTACAACTTTTGGGTCAAGGTGTTTGCCCTGTCCTTCGCCCTGGGGGTGGTGTCCGGGATCACCATGAGCTTTCAGTTCGGCACCAACTGGCCGGGCTTTATGGAAAAGGTGGGTAACGTTGCGGGCCCGCTGCTGGCCTACGAGGTGATGACGGCGTTTTTCCTTGAGGCGGTGTTTCTCGGCATCATGCTGTTTGGCCAGCGCAAAGTGAAACCTTGGGTGCATACCTTGGCGACGGCGTTGGTCGCTGTCGGTACCAGCATGTCGGCGTTCTGGATCCTGGTGCTCAACAGCTGGATGCACACGCCGGTCGGCTTTGAATTGCGCGATGGGGTGGTTCATGCCACCGACTGGCTGGCGATTATTCTCAACCCGTCCATGCCTTATCGATTGGCCCATATGCTGTTGGCATCATTCCTGACGGTTGCCTTCCTGATTGCTGGCATCAGTGCCTGGCGCTGGCTGAGAGGGCAGCGTACTGCGGCGGTAAGGGCAGAACTGAGCACCGGCTTGACCCTTGCTGCAGTGCTGATCCCGATCCAGATCCTGGCCGGCGATCTGCACGGTCTTAACACGCTTGAGCATCAGCCGCAGAAGGTGGCGGCGATGGAGGGCAACTGGCAGACCGGCGGTCGGGTGCCGTTGCTGCTGTTTGCCGTGCCGGATGAAGAGGCGCGCACCAACCATTTCGAGTTGGCGATCCCGGGCGGCGCCAGCCTGATCCTCAAGCATGACATTGATGGTGTGGTGCCGGGGCTGAATGACTACATCGGTGAGCATCCGCCGGTGGCCCCGGTATTCTACGCCTTCCGGGTGATGGTGGGGATCGGCATGCTGATGCTATTGGTCAGCTGGTGGTGCGGCTGGGGCTGGTGGCGCAGGGGCGAGCTGTCACCGTGGCGGGCGCGGGCGTTGGTGGCCATGACCTTTTCTGGTTGGGTCGCAACTCTGGCGGGCTGGTATGTCACCGAGATCGGCCGTCAGCCCTATCTGGTGCAAGGCGTCTTGCGTACCGCTGATGCCGTTTCTGATGTCCCTGCGCCGTGGATCGCGACCTCATTGGCAGGCTACCTGATCGTCTATGTGGCGCTGATTGTGGCCTATATCGGCGTGATCTTTTACTTGGCCGGCAAAGGCAGCAGTGGCGATCAGCAGCCACAAGGGTTGGGGGCCGGCGGCGCCAGTTGGCGTGAAGCGGAGGTGAAGTCATGATCGACCAGTTGCTAATGACCAGTGACCAGTGGCTGCCGTTGGTGTTTGCCGGACTGATGGCGCTGTCGATCCTGATCTATGTGATCCTCGACGGTTACGACCTGGGTGTCGGCATCCTTTTTATGCGTGCCAATGACGCCGAGCGCGATCGCATGATCGCCTCCATCGGCCCCTTTTGGGATGCCAACGAAACCTGGCTGGTAATGGCGGTTGGCCTGCTGCTGGTGGCCTTTCCCAAAGCCCACGGTATGGTGCTGTCCGCGCTCTATCTACCGGTGTTTGTAATGCTGCTCGGGCTGATCCTGCGTGGTGTTGCATTCGATTTCCGGGCCAAGGTTAAACAGCATCGCAAAGCCACCTGGTGCTTTTTGTTCTGGCTGGGGTCGCTGTTGGCGGCTCTGGCCCAGGGCTTTATGCTTGGCCTCTATTTGCTAGGGCTGGAAGTAACTACGGTGTCACTGGCGTTTGCCTGCCTGTGCGCTCTGTGTATTGCCGCCGGTTATGCCTTTATCGGCGCCAACTGGCTGATCCTGAAAACCGATGGTGCGTTGCAGCGGCGGTCGGTGCGTTGGGCGCGCTTTGGCCTGGGTTTTGTGATGGTGGGGCTATTGGCGATATCACTGGCCAGCCCCTTGGCTAGTGAGCGCATCTTTGAGCGCTGGTTCAGCATGCCGCAGTTCATTTTGTTGGCGCCGTTGCCACTGCTGTCGCTGGCGTTACTGGCGACCTTGTGGGTTACTCTGCGCCGTCTGCCGGCCAGTCGTGATCGCTTCAGTTGGGTACCCTTTGCTGCAACCTGCTGTCTGTTCGTGCTGGCATTTATTGGTCTGGCCTACTCCTTTTACCCCTACGTGGTGCCAGACAAACTGACCCTCTATGAAGCTGCCAGTAGCCCGGAAAGCCTGATGATCATACTGGTGGGGGCGCTCTTTGTACTGCCAGCGATCATTGGTTACACGGTGTTCGCCTACTACGTGTTTCGCGGCAAAGCCACGGATCTGCGCTATGACTGAGGCGGCTGCGGCCAGACTCGACATTTGTCGCTAAGCGTAGAGAATGGCCGCTTTGATGCGGGGCAGGGAGGATGGGGATGGTGCGTTTGCTGATTCTGGCGTTGGCCGTAATAGGCGCCATTGTGGTATATCAGCGCGTTGCCGATGCCGCCCGGGCTGCACGCCTGCGCCGGGCCTTTGCCAACCGCGAGGCACTCATCGGCCTGAGCCCCGAGCAGGTGGCTAATCTGGTTGGCCCCTGGCAGCATTTCGGCAGCATGGATCATGGCGAAGAGGTCGCATCCTGGCAGTGTCATGGCCTGTGGATCGAGGTCTGGTTTAAGAATGGTCACGCCACGGCGGTGGTCGATCGTTCGAAGGGCAAGGCGCCCGTGGTGCCGGGAGAGCCGTCATGAGCGTCATGGTTCGTGCGCTGCTGCTGGCCTTTGTCAGCCTGATTTTGCTGGCCTGCTCGGATGCTGAGGTAGCGCCCTCCAAACCGGCTGCCGAGCAGATCTTGACCCGCACGGATGGCGCGCTGCTGATAAACGGTTATTTCGGCCTGACCATGCCCGTTCCGGCAGGCTGGTACAGCCAGAACGCCGAAGAGACCATGGCCCTGCAGCGGATGGCCAGTCCGATGCTGTCAGGCAGTGATCGCAGCCGGCAGGCGCTGATCGAGGCCGCTATGGCTTCGACGGTGCCGGTGTTTGGCCTGTTTGAGCTGCCGCCGGGCACCCCAGGCAAGCTCAATCCCAATCTGATCGCCAATGCCGAGAACCTGCAAGCGGTGCCGGGGTTGGCCAGTGGCTGTGACTATCTGGCTAACGCCAGTGAGTTACTGCGTCAGTCATCGTTTGAGATTGTTGCCCTGAGTGACTGCCGCCAGCAGCTGCTGGCTGGTCGTACCTTTGCGGTGATGGACAGCGAAATGCGCTACGGTAAGCAGCCGATTTTTCAGCGCATCCATGTGCTGATGGTCAAACCCTACGCTTTGAGCGTTGTCACTACCTGGTTTGATGACAGCAGCCGCCAACAGGTTGAGGCGGCGCTGGCCCAACTGACCATGGCTGAAGAGTCGTGAGCGGTAAAGCGGCAACGGCTGTTGAGGCCACTGAGTTGCGCCAGATCCCCAATATTGGCCCGGCCATGGTGGCCGATTTCCAGCTGCTGGGAATTGACCAGCCGGCGCAACTGGTTGGCTGCGATCCTTACCAGCTCTATCGTCAGCTGTGCACCATCACCGGGGTTCGCCAAGACCCCTGTGTCATCGACGTGTTTATCGCTGCCGTGCGTTTTATGGAAGGGGCACCGGCCACCCCATGGTGGCATTACACGGCCGAGCGCAAAGCGCGACTGGCGGCTGCCCCTGAGATCCAGCCAGCCTGAGCCGGTCCCACCGCTGACACTCGATATTTAATGACGGAACTGTGACAGACGGCACTGTCGCCGCTGCTGCTAATCGAGGGTGCGGCGATAGCGTTTAAGGCCGATCAGCAGAATGGGTTAACTGGGTTTGCCGTGAAGCTGGCTGTGGCGCGGATCGCCCTTGGCAATCAGCTGGTCCAGTTCGGGTTTTGTGCAGGCCTAATCCCAGCTGAGCAGTTGGGTGGCAGCGGCTGGACTAAACCTCAAGATTACTGGCGAAATAGAGCACAAAATCAACGCACTTGTACGTCCAATTAATCGTCAATGCCCCGTCAGGGGCATTGCAAATTCAAATGGTTACTCAAAGGCCTCGCGCAGGGCATCGGTAGCTTCACGCGCCCCTTCGCCCACGGCTTCGGCACCGTCGCGGCTGGCATGGCCGATCTCGCGGGTGACTTCGCGGGCGGCCTGGCCGACGGCCTTGGTGCCATCACGAGTGGCGTGGACGACCTCACGGGTTACCTTTTTGGTGCCTTGCTTGGTCTCGTGCCAAACGCTGTCGGCTGAGGATGAACCGTCAGTGGCGCAGGCGCCAACGGCGATCAGAGCCGTTACCAGCAGCAGTGACAGATGGGCTTTCATCATCGTTCCTCCGTGGTGTTGGGCTGATGATAGGTGATCAGGCCCGCTCCGGCACCCGTTTCAGTACCTCGACCAGCAGCTGCCAGAAGCGACCGACGCTGGCGATATCGACCCGCTCATCCGGTGAGTGCGGGAAGCGGATGGTGGGGCCAAAGGAGACCATGTCCCAGTGGGGATAGGCGGCCTTGAACAGGCCGCACTCCAGCCCGGCGTGGATCACCATGATGTTGGGAATGGTGCCAAACAGCTGCTCATGGCTGTCGCGGACCAGTTGCATGGCGGTGGAGCGGGTATCTGGCTCCCAGCCGGGATAGCTGCCGCCGACCTCAATTTTGGCGCCGGCGAGGGCGGCCACCGCGTGCATCTGTTCGACCACATCCTGTTTGCCAGAATCGCGTAGCGAACGAATGAGGCAGAGCAGATCGGCCTGATCCTCAGTCAGCTGCATCACGCCGAGATTGGTGGAGGTTTCGACCACGCCGCTCATGGCATCGCTCATCCGCACCACGCCATTGGGAACGCTGCGGATCAGCGCCAGCAGGCGCTGCTGGCTGTCACGGGCCAAGGGCCGAGGCCTTTGATCAAGAGGGCTAAGGGCCAGCTTGAGGTTGGGATCAGCCAGCTTTAGCTCATCAGCGATCTGGGTGAAGTGGCGATGGAGGGCGGCGGTCAGCGCCTCCTCCTGACCGGCGGCAATCACCACTACGGCACTGGCTTCACGCGGGATGGCGTTGCGCAGGCTGCCGCCGCGCAGATCGGCCAGCTGCAGCGCGACCTCCGCACCAGCGGCCTGGAGCAGGCGGCCGAGCAGCTTGATGGCATTGCCACGATAGCGGTGGATGTCACAACCACTATGGCCACCGCGCAGACCGGACAGAGCAACACGCAGCGTCACACCATCGGCCACCGGCGCCAGCCGGCTGACGGGCAGTTGCAGGTGAGCGTCGATACCACCGGCGCAGCCCATGTAGACCTCACCATCCTCTTCCGAGTCGGTGTTGAGCAGGATGGTGCCGTTAAGCAGCCCCGGCTTGAGGCCGAAGGCGCCGTCCATGCCCGCCTCTTCATTGGTGGTCAGCAGCACCTCTAGCGGCCCGTGGGCCAGATCATCACTGGCCAGTACCGCCAGCGCCGAGGCCATGCCAATACCGTTGTCAGCACCCAAGGTCGTGCCGGTGGCGGTCAGCCAGTCGCCGTCGATGCGCGGCACGATCGGGTCACGGGTGAAATCATGGGCGGTATCACTGTTGGCTTGGGGCACCATATCGAGGTGAGCCTGAATAATCACCGGCTCCCGGTTCTCATAACCTGTGGTGGCAGATTTACGGATGATGAGGTTACCCACATCGTCAACGTGGGTTTCCAGTCCACGCTCGTTGGCCCAGTTGAGGATCCACTGGCGCAGGGGCTGCTCATGGTATGAGGGGTGGGGGATCGCGCAGATTTGGGCAAAAAACGACCACAGCGGCTGAGGCTGCAGGCTGGCAAGCAGGGAGGATGGCTGCGACACGGCGAGGCTCCGGCGGGGGCAAGCCCCCATTGGTTCGGGATGCCGGCAGTGTAACCAAGGTCAGCGCGTAGCGGCAGTCATAAGGCCACTCGCCCCCCGGTAAACGGTCCCGCCAGTCACGCTTTGTTTACAGCGATCACGCTCGGCGTCTTTCGTTGATCCAGACCGTTGGGAAATTGGGCGCCTTTGGGTAGCATGCGGCAACTTTTTTGTAACGGACGCTGCCGATGAACGCCCTGCTTGAGCGCTTTTTCCATCTCAGCCGCAACAACACCAACATCCGTCAGGAAGTGGTGGCGGGCTGGACCACCTTTCTGGCCATGGCCTATATCGCTGCGGTCAACCCGCTGATTTTGGCCGACGCTGGCATGCCGCAGGAGTCGGTGTTTGTCGCCACCTGTCTGGCTGCCGCCTTCGGCACCCTGCTGATGGGCGTCCTTGCTAACTATCCGATCGCCCTGGCGCCGGGCATGGGGCTAAATGCCTTTTTTACCTATGGTGTCGTACTGGGGATGGGTTACAGCTGGCAGCAGGCGCTGGGGGCTGTACTGCTGTCCGGTGGCATCTTTGTGTTGCTGTCGGTAAGCAAGCTGCGTGAAACCGTCATAAATGCCATTCCCGCAGGCCTCAAGATCGGCATTGCCGCCGGTATTGGGCTGTTTCTGGGGCTGATTGGCCTGAAGAACGCAGGCATTGTGGTTAACCATGACGCCACCCTGGTCACGCTTGGAGACATCAAGTCGATCCCGGTGTTGCTGGCGTTGCTCGGCTTTGCCCTGATTGTGGCCCTTGAGGCCCGCAAAATCCGTGGCGCCGTGATCATTGCCGTGCTGGCGGTTACTGGCCTCGGTTTGCTGTTTGACCCAGCCCAGACCTTCAAAGGTATTGTCTCCATGCCACCGTCGGTGGCCCCAACCTTTATGGCTCTGGAGATCCCCAACCTGTTTGATCTGACGCTATGGAGCGTGGTGTTCGCGCTGCTGTTCGTCGATCTCTTCGATACCGCAGGCACCCTCACCGCCGTTGCCCACAAGGGCAAGATGCTGGATGCCCAAGGCCGTTTGCCGCGTATGGGCCGCGCCTTGCTGGCCGATTCAACTGCTACTGTGGTGGGCTCGGTGATGGGCACCTCCAGCACCACCAGCTATATCGAAAGCGCCACTGGCGTCGTTGCTGGTGGCCGTACCGGTTTGACCGCCGTGGTGGTGTCGGTGCTGTTCCTGTTGCTGCTGTTCTTCTCGCCGCTGGCATCGATGGTGCCGGCTTACGCCACTGCCGGCGCACTGATGTATGTCGCAACCTTGATGCTGGGCGCCCTGCGTGAACTGCACTGGGATGACCTGACTGAAGCGGTGCCGGCGGCCATTACCGCGCTGTTGATGCCCTTTGCCTTCTCCATCGCCCATGCCATTGCCCTCGGCATTCTGGCCTATGTGGTGATCAAGGTCGGTGCAGGCCGCTGGCGTGATGTTGGCCCAGTAGTCTGGGTCCTTGCGCTACTCTTCATCGTTAAATACGCGCTGGCTTGAGAGGTGAGTAATGCCCTTTAGTGATCACAAAGAGTTTTTCGTTTCCTGGGAAGATCTGCATCGCGACTCGCGCCTGCTGGCGCGTCGCCAGATGCCAGCCTCGCAGTGGAAAGGGATCATCGCCGTATCGCGCGGCGGCCTGGTGCCGGCGGCCATTCTCGCCCGCGAACTGGGGATCCGTATGGTTGATACCATCTGTGTCTCCAGTTATGACCACCAGCAGCAGCGCGAGCTGACGATCATCAAGCATGCGATCAGTGAAAATGACGGTGAGGGCTTCCTCATCGTTGACGATCTGGTCGACACTGGGGTGACCGCTCGCGCCATTCGTGAGCTGTTTCCCAAGGCCCGTTTTGTCACCCTTTACGCCAAACCCCAAGGGCGTGAGCTGGTCGACGAGTACGTGGCCGACGTCGAGCAGGAGACCTGGATCCAGCTGCCGTGGGATATGCAGCTCAACTATGTGGCGCCCATCGCTGAACGCGACACCAAATAACGGCCATTTAGGCCGAAGGAGCAGGCTGCGATGCCTCTGGCCGACATGAAAGACGATCTGCCCGAGGCCAAAGGACTGGGCCTCGGCGCTGAAACCTCGGCGGTGATGGGGCTAAGAGGCCCCAATGACCCCGACGGTCGTCGCTGGTATCGAGACTTGCACATTCCTATCTGGGTATGGCTGGGCGCCGATGCGGTCAGGCTGCAGGCGCTGCTCGCCCGTTTGGCTGTCGCTCAAGGCCCACGCACCCGGGAAGACTGGCTCGATACCGCCGTTGGCCTTCGTCCCGGCAACTGGATCTATGAATGGAACCAGGAAGCGGCCCGCTGTCAGGCTCGTGGCCGTGAGCTGTTGGTCAACGACGACCGCGACGGTGCCCGCGCCTCGCTGCTGCGTGCCGCCCACTACTACACCATCGCCAGTTATCCCCATATCCGTGGCGATCGCCTTGCCCATGAAGCCATGACCTTAGCGGTCAGCTGCTACCGCGAAGCGGGGAAGCTGTTCCCTCATCCACTGAAAGTGCTCGAAGTCGATGTCGGCGGCAAACCGCTGCCCCTGCATGTCCACCTGCCGCCACAGTGTGATGAAGCGGTGCCGGCGGTATTGCTCTGTGGTAGCGGTGACCAGCTGCAGACCGGGTTTTACCGCTTTTTCAGCAGTGGTCTGGCAGCCGCCGGTATCGCCCTGATCACGCTGGATATGCCCGGCGTAGGCCTGTCCGAGCGCTGGCCAATGACCGAAGACTACGACCACCTGTATCGCGCCGCCTTGGAAGCGGTGGCCGCCAATCCTCAGTTTGACAGTCGCCGACTGGCCCTGTTGGGGGTGCGTCTGGGCGGAACGGCAGCAGTAAGAGCGGCTCTGACTCATAGCGACCTGCTGCGCGCCTGCGTCACCATCGGTGCCCCGGTGCATGATCTTTATGTTGATGCGGCCCAGATCAGCCGCCTTACCCCCATGGTTCGCGACCAGCTGGCCTCAAGGCTGCGCCTCGATGCGCTGGCCATATCAGGTCTGTCTGCACTACTTCAGCCGCTATCACTGGTACGCCAGGGGTTGCTGGGACGGCGGATCCTGGAGCTGCCACTATTGGCTATTGGCTTGGCCAATGATCCGGTCGTATCTGCGGCTGATACCGAGCGTATCGCCCGTAGCAGTCGCAAAGGGCAGCAGCAGGAGATCACTGGCAGTCTGCATGAACGTCTGGCTCAGGCGCTTGCCAGCGCCTGTAACTACCTGAGCGAGCAACTGCGCTAGCGGTTATTTGGTCTGAACCAGTTCAGTGAGGAGCTGGCGAGTCAGTGTTGCCGGGGTCAGAGCGGCCTGCGGTACGCCGCTCCAGTAGGCTGTGACCAATGACAGTTCACGCTCGCCATCTGCCTGACAGAGTGCCAGCAGGGCTGCCATCCGTTGCAGCCTTCGCCAGGTGTTCCCGGTAACACCACAGCAACGCAGTCAGGTGTTCCCGGTAACACCACAGCAACGCAGTCAGGTGAGATCCGGGCCAGCAGATCGGTTGTCCGATGGCGGTTGCCCTCCAGTCGTTGGGCTAGCTGGCGCAGGCGCTGATCTGCTTCGGCAGGAGCCAGGCCAGACACTGCTCGTTGCCAAGCGTACTGACGAGTGCGCCATCGCCTTGATCCGGCGATACTTTTGCTTTCTGATCGTCGTTTTGGGGGACTAGCCGCGCAGATCTCGGTGACAGGCCTGGCCACAAAATGCTTGATTGATCACAAATTCGGGCCTATAACGGCCTCGGTTTTGTGATCTGCGTCGGGAATTTGCGTGGCTCCAGTTTTGCTTACCAACCACCAGTCGTTGATTGTGGCTGGCCAACGCTTGGCGTTCAGTTGCTGCGGCCATGGCCCGGCATTGTTGGTGCTTGACGATCGCGCAGGGCAGTGGACGCAGACATTATCGCGCCATTATCGCGTTGTTCAGATTGATGCCGCTCTGTTTGAGCGCGAACTGCCACCCCAGCAGGTTGCCGATCAGATCATGGCGCTGTTGCGCATGCTTAATATCCACAACCCACACTTGCTGGTTGGCGCCGACTATCTGCCCTATGCGGTGGAGCTACTGGCCCGCCCCCAAGAGTTGATCAGTTGGCACAGTGCGGCCCTGGTTAACACCAGCAGCCGCACCAGTGGTGGCTCGCGCGTACGCTGGCCAGCACAATGGCGCCGCTTGCTGGCGTGCCTGTTACAACCACGTAGCGCTGTGCCCACACCTGAGGCGTTGCTGCCCGATCTGGAGCAACAACGCTGGCAGCGCGCGTTGAGCCGTAACCGTATACCTTGCCGCATTATTGATGTCGGCGGCTCTGGTGCCGGCGACCAGCTATGGGGGCTGTTCCGCGATGCTGAACGGGTAACCGTCGGCCATTGCCAAAAGCAGTTCGTTGCCCAACTCGGCGAGTTGCTGATGAGCTTTCATGCCGCCCTGCGCAAGCAACGCCATCAGCCAGCCGGAATGTGATCGCGATCAAATCAGCGAAGCTGATTTACAGCGGGCCGAGCTTGCCCTAAAATCCCGCCGCAACTTCCATCCCGGTTGGAAAGGCGAGTTGCCATGCTGAGAATCATTGAAGAAGCGCTGACATTCGACGACGTTCTGCTCGTCCCGGCGCACTCTACTGTACTGCCGACCACTGCGAATCTGAAGACCCGCTTGACGGCGACCATCGATCTTAATATCCCGATGGTCTCGGCCGCCATGGACACGGTGACTGAAGCTAACCTGGCCATTGCTTTGGCCCAGGAAGGCGGCATCGGCTTTATCCACAAGAACATGAGCATCGAAGACCAGGCCGCCATGGTGCGCAAGGTCAAAAAATTCGAGAGCGGCATCGTCTCAGATCCTGTTAGCGTCAGCCCTGATATCACCATTGCTGAACTGCAGAGGCTGTCCCAACAGCATGGTTTCAAGGGCTTTCCGGTGGTCGACGGCGACAACCAGCTGGTCGGTATCGTCACCAGTCGTGATGAGCGCTTCGAACGCGACCTCAACAAGAAGGTCCGCGACATTATGACGCCCAAGCCGCGTTTGGTAACGGTTAAGGCCGGGGCCAGCCGTGATGAAGTGCAGCACCTGATGCACGAGCACCGGCTGGAGAAAATCTTGGTGGTGGATGATGCCTTCAAGCTGCGCGGCATGATCACCGTGAAAGATTTCAAAAAGGCCGAGCGCAAACCCAACGCCTGCAAAGATGACAAGGGTCGTCTGCGCGTTGGGGCAGCGGTTGGTGCTGGCCCAGGCAATGAAGAGCGGATCGCAGCACTGGTTGAAGCCGGGGTTGATGTGCTGCTGATCGACAGCTCCCACGGCCACTCCGAAGGGGTGCTGGAACGCGTGCGTAAGGCTCGCAGTGCTTACCCGGATCTGCAGATTGTCGCCGGTAACGTGGCGACTGCCGCTGGTGCCATCGCCCTGGCTGATGCTGGCGCCAGCGCCGTCAAGGTGGGTATCGGTCCAGGCTCGATCTGCACCACCCGTATTGTTACCGGTGTTGGCGTGCCGCAGATCTCAGCGGTGGCCAATGCGGTCGATGCCCTCGCCGGGCGTAATATTCCGGTGATCGCCGATGGTGGTATCCGCTTCTCCGGCGACATCTCCAAGGCGTTGGCCGCCGGCGCCCATTGCGTTATGGTCGGGTCGATGTTTGCCGGCGTTGATGAAGCGCCGGGCGAGATCGAGCTCTATCAGGGGCGCGCCTTCAAGAGTTATCGCGGCATGGGCTCGCTGGGGGCCATGAGCCAGGGCAGCTCGGATCGCTACTTCCAGTCCGATAATGCCGCAGACAAGTTGGTGCCGGAAGGGATCGAAGGGCGGGTTCCCTACAAAGGCCATCTGTCGAACATCATTCACCAGCAGATGGGCGGTTTGCGTTCCTGCATGGGGCTGACCGGCAGTGCCACCATTGACGAACTGCGCACCAAGGCTCAATTCGTCAAGGTGACCAATGCCGGCATGCGTGAGTCCCATGTGCATGACGTCACCATTACCAAGGAAGCGCCCAACTACCGCATGGGCTAAAGTTGGGTCTTTGCCGAAACGGGCTGGCAGCTGCCGGCCCGTGCTATTTCAGCCGAGCGATTTTGTCAGCCAACCGGGCGGAGCCACGATGAGCCACAACATTCACGACCACCGCATCCTCATTCTCGATTTTGGTAGCCAGTACACCCAGTTGATCGCCCGCCGCGTGCGCGAGATCGGGGTCTACTGTGAACTCTGGGCCTGGGATGTGAGCGAAGCGCAGATCCGCGAGTTCAAGCCGACCGGCATCATCCTCTCCGGTGGACCTGAATCCACCACCATGGAAGGCTCTCCCCGCGCCGCGCAGTATGTGTTTGAGGCAGGCGTGCCGGTGCTGGGCATCTGCTATGGCATGCAGACCATGAGCATGCAGCTCGGTGGCAGGGTTGAAGGCTCCGAAGCCCGTGAGTTTGGCTACGCCGAAGTGGAGATCCTCGACAGCACCGCGCTATTTGCCGGCATCGAAGATCGGGTTGGCGATAGCGGCAAAGCGCTGGTCGATGTGTGGATGAGCCACGGCGACAAGGTGGTGTCGATTCCCGCTGGCTTTGCCACCATCGCCCGCACCCCGAGCTGCCCGCACGCGGCTATGGCGGACGAATCTCGCCGCTTCTTCGGCGTGCAGTTCCATCCCGAGGTGACCCATACCCGTCAGGGGCTGCGCATGCTCGAGCATTTCGTGGTCAGCATCTGCGGCTGCGAAAAGCTCTGGACCCCGGGCTCGATCATCGAAGATGCGGTCGCCCGTCTGAAAGCCCAGATCGGTAGTGATGAGGTGATCCTCGGTCTCTCCGGCGGCGTCGACTCCTCGGTCACCGCCATGCTGCTGCACCGTGCCATTGGTCCGCAGCTGACCTGCGTCTTTGTCGATAACGGCCTGCTGCGCCTCAATGAAGCCCAACAGGTGATGGCGATGTTTGGCGACCACTTCGGCCTCAAGATCATCCATATCGAAGCCGAGCAGCGCTTTTTGTCAGCCTTGGCGGGCGAGGCAGACCCGGAAGCCAAGCGCAAGATCATCGGCCGCACCTTTGTCGAAGTATTCGACGAAGAGGCCGGCAAGCTGGCCAACGCCAAATGGCTGGCCCAGGGCACCATCTATCCGGATGTGATTGAATCGGCCGGCTCCAAGACCGGCAAGGCCCATGTGATCAAATCTCACCACAATGTGGGCGGCCTGCCGGAGCACATGAAGCTCGGTCTGGTCGAGCCGCTGCGCGAGCTGTTTAAAGACGAAGTGCGCAAGGTCGGGCTGGAGCTGGGGCTGCCCTACGACATGCTCTATCGCCATCCGTTCCCAGGTCCCGGCCTTGGGGTACGGGTGCTGGGCGAGATCAAGAAATCCTATTGCGATCTGCTGCGCCGCGCCGATGCCATCTTCATCGAAGAGCTGCACAAGGCAGAGCTCTACCACAAGGTCAGCCAGGCGTTCACGGTGTTTCTGCCGGTGCGTTCGGTGGGCGTGATGGGCGACGGGCGTAAGTATGACTTCGTGGTGTCACTGCGTGCGGTCGAGACCATCGACTTCATGACGGCCCACTGGGCCCATTTGCCGTATGACTTCCTTGGCAAAGTGAGCAACCGCATCATCAATGAGGTGGATGGCATCAGCCGCGTGGTCTATGACATTTCAGGCAAGCCGCCCGCCACCATCGAGTGGGAGTAACAGATGGCCCAGGAACCCTCGCTGCCAGACGTTGATGCCAGCCTGTTGCAGGCGTGGCGGCGAGAGTTTCATCAGTTTCCGGAAACCGGCTGGTGCGAGTTCCGCACCAGCGCCCGGTTGGCCGAACTGCTGGCGCCTATCGCCCGGCTAACGCCTGGACGCAATTTCCTCCATCGTAGTTTTCTTTACGACCGCGATGTCAAAGTGGCGGTTGAGCAGTCGCGTGCCGCAGCGCTCGGTGCTGATGACAAGTGGCTGGAGTGGCTAGGGCCGCTGCCCGGTTTGATCGCCACCATCGATAGCGGCCAGCCAGGGCCGACCATCGCGCTACGCGTCGATATTGATGCCTTGGGGTTGGACGAGTGCGGAGACAGCGAACACCCGCCAGCAAGCCAGGGTTTCCAGTCTTGCTTCCCAGGGGTCTGCCATGGCTGCGGTCACGATGGTCATATGGCCATCGGCTTGGGTGTCGCTCATTGGCTGGCAGCCAACAAAAGCGCCTGGCGGGGCCGCTTTCAACTGATCTGCCAACCGGCGGAAGAGGGCTGTCGCAGTGGCCGAGCCATCGCCGAGAGCGGTGCGCTGGATGATGTTGAGCGGCTGTTCGGGTTTCATCTGGGCATGGGCTTTGGCGCCGGCACCTTGGTCACGGCGGCCGATCAATTTCTCAGCACCACCAAGTTTGATGTGCAGTTCAAAGGCCAGGCCGCTCACGCCAGCATCGCCCCCCAACTGGGCCGCAATGCATTGGCGGCGGCGTGTCAGGCCGTCAGCCAGATGCTGGCTATACCGCGCCACGGCGACGGCATCACCCGGGTCAATATTGGCACTCTCAATGCGGGCTCCAGTCGCAACATCATCCCCGATCAGGCGTTGCTGCGCGGCGAAGTGCGCGGTGCCAGCGACGAGGTCAACCAATACCTGATGGCTGCGGTCAATCGCATTGTTGATGGATGTGCCATCAGTCATGAGGTGCGTGGCAAACTGACTCTGGCGGGTGAGAGCTGCACCATCAGCCAGTCGCCAGCGCTGGTGGCGTTGGCCGCAGAGGTGGGTCACGAGACCGGCTTTTTCACGTCCATTATTGGCGCCGCGCCCTTCGGCGCCAGCGAGGATGCCAGCTGGCTGATGCGGCGAGTGCAGGAGCAGGGCGGTGAGGCTCTCTATCTGCTGTTCGGTTGCGCGGTGCGTGGTGGCCACCACACCAGCCGTTTTGATTTTGATGAATCGGTGATGACGACAGCCGTCGGTTACTTAAGCCAGCTGCTTTGCCGTGCCAGCCAGACGTAGGGGGTATGAGTGCGGAATTCTCAGTGGGGCAGGTTGTCGATCTCGCGGCGCAGCTGGAAACTCTTGTCGGTGACCAGCGCTTCAAGCACTTCGATGCGTTGGCGCAGCTGGGCGATCGTTTCCTGCTGCTGTGTCAGCTGCTCATCCACGGTGGTGCGCAAACGGTGTTGGCGGCGCCCGTCCAGCCAGCGCATCAACACCACGGCGGCCATGATGATGGCCACAACCCAGACTGCGGTATTCATTCCCCGATCTCCTGCGGAATATTGATGTGAGCAGCATTGCCGACAGCGAAGATGTACTTTATCAGAGCCCTGCGGCCATTGCCGCGCGCGATCAATACTACATGCGCCAGGCCATGGCGCTGGCGATGCGTGCCGAAGCCTTGGGCGAGGTGCCGGTGGGGGCACTGGTGGTGGTCAATGGCGAGGTGGTGGGCGAGGGTTTTAACCAGCCGATCGCGCGTCACGATCCCACCGCTCATGCCGAGATCATGGCGCTGCGTCAGGCTGGCCGGCGATTAGGCAATTACCGCTTAACCGGTGCAACCCTCTATGTCACCCTCGAACCATGCACCATGTGCGGTGGGGCCATGGTCCATGCCCGGATTGGCCGGGTGGTGTTTGGCGCCAGTGATCCGCGCACCGGTGCTGCCGGTTCGGTGCTGGATGTGATGCGGGTGCCTGCCTTCAATCATCAAGTACTGATTGAGGGTGGCGTTCTGGCCGATGAGTGCGGAGAGCAACTGAGGGCCTTTTTTCGCCAGCGCCGCGCCGCCCAGAAGGTAAAGCCCGAACAGCGTTAGGCGTTGGCTGCTGCGGTCACTGCTTCGGCCTCTGCCGTTACCAGTTGTGCCTGCAATGTCTCATCCATGTTCATCTGCGCGAACTGTTTGCGTCGCCGTTGCATCACGTGCTTCTGGCGATTTTTGGTCTTGTGGTGACGACGCTGCGCGGTAGCTGAAAAACGGCGGGCCATGAAAATTCCTTGTCGGCTAACCGCCGCAGCGGTTGACCGGTTGCTGTCGTTCGAGCGCTGACAGCTTAGGGGCCGTCAGTCTCACTGCTGTCGTCATCGTTAGCCGCAGTAGCCTCGTCCAGCCCTTCAGGCGGAACCGGCTCGGGCCCGGCGCTGCTCTGGCCAGCGGCCAAAGCCGCCGCCCTTGCGGCACGGTCATCAAGATACACCAAGAGGTCGTAATAACGACGTATGGCATCGACATAAGCTACTGCATGATCACCTCGGGCGTAGCCAAGCCGGGCCTGGCTGTACCAGCGCTGGTTACGCAGTAGCGGCAAGCTCTCTTTAACGTCACGCCAGCTGTAAGGGTTGGCACTACGTTTTTGGGTGATGCGCATGGCATCGAGCAGGTGGCCGATACCGATGTTGTAGGAGGCGAGGGCAAACCATACACGCTCATGCTCGGGCACTTTATCTGGAACTTTGCTGACCATTTCGGCCAGATAGCGTGAACCGCCACTAATACTCTGCGCCGGATCTGTGCGGTTGGTGACCCCGAGGTGGCGTGCGGTATTCTGGGTCAACATCATCAACCCCTCTACGCCAGTTGGTGAGCGAGCTTCAGCCCGCCAGCTCGACTCCTTGTAGCTGATGGCAGCCAGTAGACGCCAATCAAAACTGCCGGCATATTTCTCGAATAGTGGCCGATAACGCGGTAGCCGGTTTTCAACTGCCCCAATAAACCCTTTAATATCAACGTAGTTGAATTGATCGAGGTGACCGAAGTACTTCTCGTCGAGGGTGGTGAGCAGGCCATCACTGCGTGATTGGCCAAAGAACTCAATCAGCGTTGCGTACAGGCTGTCATCGTTGGCATTGGCCAGGATCCAGCCCAGCGGCTCCTGGGTGGAGAGCTGAAAGGCGACTGCCAGTTCGGGCTGATAGCGGCGATAGTTGGCCAGGCGCGCCGAATCTACCACCGAGTAGGCGATGTCGCCGCTGACCACCTGATCGAGCAGCTCTTCGAACTGCTGGTCGTTACTCTCTTGCCAGCTGAGCTCGGGGTAACTGGCTTTGTGGGTATTGAGCGTGGTGATGTGGTTGGCGCCAGCGACCACTTTGAGCGGCCCGTTGAGTTCACCCAAGTTGCGCGGTCGACGCTCGCCGTTGCGGTAGACCAGCAGTTGATCGACCCGCTTGTAGGATGGGGAAAACCGGTATTTGGCAAGGCGGGCATCGGTAATCGTCACCCCTGCTGCTAACAGGTCAACCTTGCCGCCGTCAATCAGGGCCAGCAGTTCGGCGGTGGTGTAAACCGCTTCGACCTTTA
The DNA here is from genome assembly GCA_017425245.1 of Gammaproteobacteria bacterium. Lineage (GTDB taxonomy): Bacteria > Pseudomonadota > Gammaproteobacteria > Enterobacterales > Neiellaceae > RGIG665. The sequence continues at coordinate 130,860 of JAFOOX010000027.1, read as the reverse complement.
GCACCACCCCAAGATAGCTGGCAAAGGCGGCCGCCAGCTCGTAATCGAAACCTTGCGGGCCGTCACTGCCGACGTAGTAGGTGGTGCCCCCGTAGATGGTGCCGATACGCAGCTCGCCACGCTCAAGCACCTGCTCCAACTGGGTCTGCTCAAGCCCGGGCAGGGGCTTGCATGCGCTGATCAGCATCAGCATCAGCATCAGCCAGATGCGGCAACGCTCTAAGTAACTGCACAGATGCCGCAAACCGGTGAACCCTTGTCTCTTTTGCAGCTATTACTTATAGCAAATGCGCTTTGCGCCGCCTATGAGTCACCGCAGCCTTATCAAGAAAGTGCGATTTCACTATAATTCCGGCCTCTTCGCAGCCGCAGATGTGACCCCACCCATGCTGATCCTTCGTGGCGCCCCCGCGCTCTCCGCTTTTCGCCTCGACAAACTGCTGACCCGCGCCCGTGAGCAGGGGCTGGTGTTGACCAGTCTCTACGCCGAGTTTGTTCACTTTGCCGAGGTCGATGGCAGCCTTGATGAGGCGCAGCTGGCCCGCCTGCAGCGCCTGCTGCGCTACGGTCCGCGCCTTGAGGCCCATGAGCCGGCTGGCACCGTGCTGCTGGTGGTGCCGCGCCCCGGCACGATTTCGCCCTGGGCCTCCAAGGCCACCGACATCGCCCACAACTGTGGTTTGGCCAATATTCAGCGCATCGAGCGTGGCATCGCCTACTATGCCGAGCCGGCATTGACCGAGGCGCATTGGCAGCAGCTCTCTGCGCTTATTCATGACCGCATGGTTGAGGCAGTGCTGCCGACGCTGGAAGGTGCCGAGGCGCTCTTTGCCCACCACCAGCCGGCGCCACTGCGCAGCGTGGATATTCAACAGGGTGGCCGCGAGGCGCTGGCCAAGGCCAATGTCGATATGGGGCTGGCGCTGGCGGAAGACGAGATCGACTATCTGGTGGCCAGCTTCAACCAGTTGGGGCGCAACCCCAACGACATCGAGCTGTACATGTTCGCCCAGGCCAACTCGGAGCATTGCCGCCACAAGATCTTCAACGCCGAGTGGACCATCGACGGCGTCAAACAGCCCAAGTCGCTGTTCAAGATGATCAAGAACACCTACGAGCTGCACAGCGATTATGTGTTCTCGGCCTACAAGGACAACGCCGCGGTGTTTGAAGGAACGGTCGCCGGGCGCTTCTTTGCCGATGCCGCCAGCCGTGAATATGGTTATCACATCGAGCCAATCCATGTGCTGTGCAAGGTGGAAACCCACAACCACCCAACCGCCATCAGCCCCTGGCCGGGCGCTTCTACCGGATCCGGCGGTGAGATCCGCGACGAAGGTGCCACCGGGATTGGCTCCAAGCCCAAGGCCGGCTTGGTTGGTTTCTCGGTCTCCAACCTGCGCATTCCCGGTTTTGAACAGCCGTGGGAGCAGCATTTTGGCAAGCCGGAGCGCATCGTTACCGCCCTCGACATCATGCTTGATGGCCCGCTGGGTGGCGCTGCCTTTAACAATGAGTTTGGCCGTCCGGCCATTCTCGGTTACTTCCGCACCTATGAAGCGCTGGTCAACAGCCACAATGGCGAAGAGATCCGCGGCTATCACAAGCCGATCATGCTCGCCGGTGGCCTTGGTAACATCCGCGCCGAGCATATCGAAAAGGGCGAGATCCCGGTCGGTGCCAAGCTGATCGTGCTCGGTGGCCCGGCCATGAACATCGGCCTGGGCGGCGGTGCCGCCAGCTCCATGGCCTCCGGCCAGAGCTCTGCTGATCTCGACTTTGCCTCGGTGCAGCGCGACAACCCGGAGATGGAGCGTCGCTGTCAGGAGGTGATCGACCGCTGCTGGCAGCTGGGCGATGCCAACCCGATCTGCTTTATCCACGATGTGGGCGCCGGCGGTATCTCCAACGCCCTGCCGGAACTGGTTAATGATGCGGGCCGTGGTGGCAACTTCGAGCTGCGCCGCGTGCCCAACGATGAGCCAGGGATGAGCCCGCTGCAGATCTGGTGTAACGAATCCCAGGAGCGCTACGTACTGGCGGTGCCGGCCGAGCGGCTGGCCGATTTCGATGCCATCTGCCAGCGCGAGCGTGCCCCCTATGCGGTGGTGGGTGAGGCTACTGCAGAGCAGACCCTGCGCCTGACCGACAGCCACTTTGGCAACACCCCCATCGATCTGCCGCTGAACGTGCTGCTGGGCAAGCCGCCGCGCATGCACCGTGACGTCAACAGCCAGCAAGCCAAAGGCCAGCCGCTGCGTCTCGATGGCGTGACAGCGGCCGACGCCGCCGAGCGTCTGCTGCGCCTGCCGGCCATCGCCGAAAAGACGTTCCTCATCACCATTGGCGATCGTACCGTCACTGGCCTTGTTGCCCGTGACCAGATGGTGGGGCCGTGGCAGGTGCCGGTGGCGGATTGTGGCGTCACGGCCGCCTCCTTCGATACTTACGCCGGTGAGGCGATGTCGATGGGCGAGCGCACGCCTGTGGCCTTGCTCAACTTTGAAGCCTCGGCGCGCCTGGCGGTGGCTGAGTCGCTGACCAACATCGCGGGCGTGGCCATTGGCGACCTCAAGCGCATCAAGCTCTCCGCCAACTGGATGGCTGCTGCTGGCCATCCGGGCGAAGACGCTGGCCTCTATGCCGCCGTCAAAGCGGTGGGCGAGGAACTGTGCCCGGCACTGGGGCTGACCATCCCGGTGGGCAAAGACTCGATGTCGATGAAGACCCGCTGGCAGGACAAGGGCGAAGACAAGGCGGTGATCGCGCCGCTGTCGCTGATCATCACCGCCTTTGCCCGAGTCGAGGATGTGCGTAAAACCGTCACCCCGCAGCTGCGCACGGATCTCGGTGACAGCGAACTGCTGCTGATTGATCTCGGCCGTGGCCAGAACCGCCTCGGCGGTTCCTGCTTGGCTCAGGTCTACAACCAGCTGGGCGCGGCAACGCCGGATGTGGATGAGCCGCAGCTGCTGGCCGGATTCTTTAACGCCATGCAGGCGTTGGTGGCCGAAGGCAAGCTGCTGGCTTATCACGACCGCTCCGACGGCGGCCTGTTTGTGACTGTGGCCGAGATGGCCTTTGCCGGTCATTGCGGTGTCGACGCTGCGCTTGATGCTCTTGGAGACGACGATCTGGCTGTGCTGTTCAGCGAAGAGCTGGGCGCGGTGATCCAGATCCGCAGCAGCGATCTTGAGGCGGTGCAGGTGTTGCTGGCCAGCCATGGTCTGGACGGTTGCACTCATCGTATCGGTGGCCTCAATGGCCGTGATGAGATCAGCTTCAATCGCGGTGGCAAAGCGCTGCTGGCCGCCAGTCGCAGCCACTATCGTCTGGCCTGGGCTGAGATGACCCGCGAGATGCAGGCGCTACGCGATAACCCCGAGTGTGCCCGTCAGGAGTTTGCCGCCAAAGCCGACGCCCAGGATCCGGGCCTTAACGTCAAGCTGAGCTTCGATCTCAACGACGACATTGCGGCCCCGTTCATTGCCAAAGGGGCACGGCCACGGGTGGCGATCCTGCGCGAGCAGGGGGTCAACAGCCAGGTCGAGATGGCCGCAGCTTTTACCCGCGCTGGCTTTGCCGCCATCGACGTGCATATGAGCGACATTCTGGCCGGTCGCGTCAGCCTCGATCAGTTTGCCGGTTTGGCGGCCTGCGGTGGCTTCAGTTACGGTGACGTGCTGGGTGCCGGTGAAGGCTGGGCCAAGTCAATTCTGTTTAACGAGCGCGCCCGTGCCCAGTTCAGTGCCTTCTTTGAACGTGGCGATACCTTCACCCTCGGCGTTTGTAACGGCTGCCAGATGGTTTCCAACCTCAAGGAGCTGATCCCGGGGGCCGAGCTGTGGCCGCGCTTTGTGCGCAATGAATCTGAGCGGTTCGAAGCGCGCTTCTCGTTAGTCGAGGTACAGCAGTCGCCGTCGCTGTTCTTCGCCGGCATGGCCGGCTCGCGCATGCCGATTGCCGTCTCTCACGGTGAAGGCCGCGCCGAGTTCGCCGATGCGGCAGCCCTGGCCGCGCTCGACGGTTCTGGCACTGTGGCGCTGCGTTTTGTTGATCACTATGGCAACGCCACCCAGAGCTATCCGGCCAACCCCAATGGCTCGCCCAACGCCATCACCGGTATCAGCAGCCTGGATGGCCGGGTGACCATCATGATGCCGCACCCGGAGCGGGTGTTCCGCGCCGTGGCCAACAGCTGGCGCCCGGATGAGTGGCGCGAGGACAGCCCCTGGCTGCGGATGTTCCGTAACGCCCGAAAGCAGCTGGGTTAAGGCTCAGCGCTTGATCAAGAAGGCCCGCAGTTGCGGGCCTTTTATCGTTTAGGCGAAGGAATGTGCCAGAGCGCGATCCGGTTAACAGTCGTGCTCCCGCCGGGCCCTTGGTTTTTGGCGGCGGCCGGACATAGACTTGGCCTTGTCTGCACTGCGGGCATCCTGCGTATAACAACCAGCCGAACAACGGCAATCAGCGTCAGGGGAAACAGGCATGAGTGTGATCAAGGAGTTCCGGGAGTTTGCCGTACGCGGCAATGTGGTCGACATGGCGGTGGGGATCATCATTGGCGCGGCGTTCGGCAAGATCGTCAGCTCGCTGGTGAGTGATGTCATTATGCCGCCCATCGGCTGGCTGATTGGTGGTGTTGATTTCAGTGATCTGGCGGTATCGCTGCCAGCGCTGATGGAAGGGCGCGAGCCGGTGTTGATCGCCTACGGCAAGTTCATTCAGACAGTGCTGGATTTCACCATCGTGGCCTTTGCCATCTTTATGGTGATCAAGGCGCTCAACAGATTGAAGCGCAAGGAAGAGCCCGCCCCAGAGCCCGCTGCTGAACCGGAACCAACCAAAGAACAGCTGCTGCTGACTGAGATCCGCGATCTACTCAAGCAACAGCGTTGAGGCCAAGATAGGCAGGCCCTGGACAATGGGGCTCGAAAATCTCTCACGCCGAAAACGCAAAAACGCCGCAATTGCGGCGTTTATTGCTACCTGACCGCTCGTCTGGTCAGGCTGTGGATTGGTTGCGGGGGCCGGATTTGAACCGACGACCTTCGGGTTATGAGCCCGACGAGCTACCAGGCTGCTCCACCCCGCGTCCACAAGAGGGGCGCATCCTAACAGCGAAGATCTGGTAGCGCAAACCTTATCTGCGCCATTCTTTATGTTCTTCGCTATACTGCGCCGCCTCGGGCCTGCGGCACTCCTGCCGCGCCCATGCCAATGTCAGGAATCTGCCTCATGACCGATGCTCGCTATCTGCTGACCTCACCTGCCGGCCTTGAAGATCTGGTGGCTGAAGAGGTAGTTGCAGCCGGTGGCGAAGCCATTGGCCATGCGGCCGGGCGAGTTCATGCGCGTTTAAGCCAGCAGGCCAGCTATCAATTGCTGCTGTGGAGCCGCGTGGCTTCGCGCCTCTACCGGCTGGTGGGCGAGGGTGAAGTAGCCAGCGTCGATGATCTCTATGATCTGGTCAAAAGCATGGAGTGGGAGCAGTGGTTCACTCCAGCCCTGACGTTGGCCGTACAGTTCGACGGTGAGCTGCGTGGCATCACCAACACCATGTTCGGCGCGCTCAAGGTCAAGGACGCCATTGTTGACCGTTGCCGCGAGCAAAAAGGCTGGCGCCCAACCATCAACAGTGATGACGCCGATCTGCGAGTCGCGGTGTGGGTTGATAAAGGGCAGGCGTTGGTTGCCATCGACTGTCAGGGTGGGCCTTTGCACCAGCGTCACTACCGTCTGCGTCAGGGCGCGGCGCCACTCAAAGAAAACTTGGCTGCAGCCATGCTTAAGCGCGCACGCTGGAGCACCCAGGAGTCGCTGATCGATCCGTTCTGTGGTTCAGGCACGCTCGTGATTGAAGCGGCCCTGATGGCCGCCGATATCGCCCCTGGCCTGCTTCGTCATCTGCCTGCCTGTGTGCGCTGGCCGGAAGCGGATCGCGATCTGTGGCGCCAGTTGCAGCAACAGGCTGAGGCGCGCCGCAGCACTGGTATCGATAGCTGTCAGACACCGCTGTTTGGGGTAGACCTTAATCCGCGTCAAATCACCGTGGCCCGCGCCAATGCCCGCGAAGCAGGGATCGAAGGGCTGGTGGACTTTGAGGTGGCCGATGCCACCGCCATTGGCCCCGGCGAACTGACCCCGGGCTTGATCATCTGCAACCCGCCCTACGGCGAGCGCCTCGGTGAGATGACTGAGACTCTGGCGCTTTACTGGCAGTTTGGCGCCCGCCTCAAACGCGCGTTCAAAGATTGGCGGTTGACCATCCTTTCCAGCGATGAAGGGGCACTGGAGCAGCTGCGCATGCGCCCTGAACGTCGCCATCAGCTTTATAACGGCCCACTCAAATGCCGCTTGATGCATTACGCCATCACCGGTGGCGAGCCGCAGCTGCCTGCTGACGATTTCGCCAACCGCCTGCGCAAGAACCTCAAGAAGATCGACAGCTGGGCGGCAGAGCAGGGGATTGAAGCTTATCGGCTCTACGACGCCGATCTGCCCGACTACAACCTGGCCATTGATCGCTATGGTGACTGGCTGGTGGTTCAGGAATATGCCGCACCCGATACTATTGAGCCGGAAAAGGCGCGCCGCCGTCGCGATGATGCGCTGGTGGCTCTGGCCGATTTCAATGATCCGGCACGTATCGCCTTCAAGACCCGTGAGCGGCAGAAGGGCAAGCAGCAGTATGAGCGTCAAGACGCCCGCGACCTGTGGTTCACGGTCAAGGAGCATGACGCCGAGCTATGGATCAACCCCTGCGATTACCTCGATGTCGGCCTGTTTCTCGATCACCGTCCAATGCGGCGCTGGTTGCATGATCATGCCCGCGGCAAACGGCTGCTCAACCTGTTCTGCTACACCGCCTCGGCGACGGTGCAGGCGGCCTTGGGTGGGGCCCGCGCGTCACTCAGTGTTGATATGTCCAATACCTATCTTGACTGGGCCGAACGCAACTTCGCCACTAACGGCCTAGATGGCCGCCACCACCGGCTGCGTCGTGATGACTGCATGGCCTTCGTTGCCGGTGAGCCGAGCGGCAAGTTCGATCTGGTGTTTCTGGATCCGCCCACCTTTTCCAATTCCAAGCGGATGGAAGGGGTGTTTGATGTCCAGCGCGACTATCTGCCGCTGTTAGGCCAGTTGCGCCGCTGGTTGGCTGATGGTGCCACCGTGGTGTTTTCCACCAACCATACCCGTTTCCGCTTTGATGAAGCGGCCATCAGCCAGCTCGGATTCCGCGCCGAAGATGTGTCGGCGATGTCGATTCCGCCAGATTTCGCCCGTAACCAGCGCATCCATCGTTGTTGGTTGCTGCACTGGCAGGGGGGCAGCCAGTGATCCTGCTTTATCACACCGACGGCTGCCATCTGTGCGAACAGGCCGATGCCATGCTGCAGCGGCTTGGCGCGCGCTTTGAACGCTGTGACATCATCAACGACGAGCGCCAGCGCGCAACCTATGGTTGGCGCATCCCGGTAGTGGCCAGCGCCGGTGGCGAGCTGGACTGGCCGTTTGATCGTCAGCAGCTTGAACATTTCTTGACGATCTATCGTCCTGAGCCAATTTAGCCAGCCGCCAGAAGCGGCTATGATGACGGCGCTTTCGAGTCGCCGAGTCGCCGATTTTCAGGAGAAGTGCATGCGTTTTGCCGGTTTCAGCCTTTCCGTCATCACCCTGGCCTTGCTGGCCGCCCCTGGCTTTGCCGCCGTTTACTCGGTAGAAGATCTGGGCGCATCGGATGATGTAGAGCTGGTCTATGGCACCGCCAGCAACGGTGACATCACCGCCGCCAATGGCCAAATTCGTTACACCAGTACCTATAATGTCGGTGACACAACGCTGTTCAAGGCCGGTGATCTGTCGGCCTTGTTCCTGCGCAACGGCGAAGCTACCTCGGTAACAGCGTTTGACAGCTTTAACGACGACGGCGTGCGTAGCGGCACCACCGAAGAGTACTTGGTCGGTGTCACCCCCTCCGGACTGATGGTCGGCAGCGGCACTGCGCCCTATTACCTCACTGAGTTCACCATCAACGAGGTTGAGGATGAAAAGGTGGTGCGCGATTTTCCTGCCCGCGCCTTTACCACCCTTGATGGGGTAACCATCACCCCGGTGCTGCCGCCTTACAACGAAACAGGGGGCATCAGCCGGATCCTTGCCGTGAATGCCAGTAACTTGGCCGTTGGTTATGCCAGTATCAGCCAGACGGTTGGTAGCGCCGAGAGCTATGCCACCTGTATCGAAGAGAGCGGTTATCCGCAGGTGGTGTGTGCGCAATCGGTTGCCTACCAGCTGCGTGCATATGCCTGGCAATTGAGTGACGGCGGTGAGGTGGTGAGTGGTACCAATCTGGGATTGCCGTTTACCCCCACTGATGACGATGAACGCCTCTACAGCAGTCAAGCGAACGCCATCAACAGCGATGGTGTAGCTATTGGCTATGCCAGTTATGCGGAAAGTAGCGACAGCGTTATTCGCACCTTGGCGACCGTTTACCAAGATGGCCAAGTGAGCCTGATCCACGATCCAGCAGCATTTACCTATAGCTACGCCCACGGGATCAGTGACACCAACAGTGATGGCGTGACTTATGTGGTTGGCCAAGTGCCTTTACGCATTGATGGTTACACCTACAGCAAGTTCTTTGTCTATCCTCTCGGTGCTGAAGGCGCCACTTTGCGCTACGCCTTCGGTGGTGACGGTGGTGTCCAAGACTTCTATCGCGCATCCAATAGTGTCGCCCGCGCCGTTAACAGCAAAGGCCAGGTGGTTGGCTGGGGTGAGTGGGAACTGGCCCCAAACTCGCAGAATCGCCGCCATCACGGCTTTCTGTACGATGCTCGCGACAACAGTTTCACCGATCTTAACGCCCTGATCCCATGTGACAGCGCCTACGAGATCGTCGATGCGGTGGCCATTGACGAAAGCGGTGAAATTCTGGCTCACGCTTTGCTCAAAACCGATGCTCGCGATGGCTCCGGCGCGTTGGTGTCTGGCGAACAGGAGTATGTGGTGCGGACGGTACGTCTGGCCCTCACTGGCGGCACATCTGACCAATGCCCCAACGAAGCGCCGCCTACTATCGAACGCAAAGGGGCTAGCTATAGCCTTTGGCTGCTTGGCGTCATGCTGTTTGCCTTGGGCTTGCGCCGTTTATACATAAGATCCATTGGCTAAGAAGTAATTTGCATTTGCACTATTCGCCTAACTGGCAAATTCTTAACGAGGCGCGGTAATCGGCGCCTGTTACCGGAACCACAGTTGGGAAGGGGTAGAGCCTATGAAGAGACAAAAACGTGACCGTCTTGAACGCGCCCATGCCAAGGGTTACTCCGCTGGTGCCAGTGGGCGTTCGCGCGATTGTTGCCCGTATCAGCAGACAGATGCTCGTTCCGAGTGGCTTGGAGGTTGGCGCAGTGCGCGCGAAGTGGTCAGCGTAGGTCTTTTCCCTGACAAATAAGCCTGAACCTGTTGTAGCAAGCAACGCATTAATCTTCTGAAACCCGAAAGCCCCGCATGCGGGGCTTTCGACGTTGAGGAGGTTGTGATCAGAACGAGCTGGTGTCGGTGAACAGGCCCACCTTCAGATCGGTTGCCGTGTAGATCACGCGCCCATCAACGGCGACTTCACCGTCAGCCATCCCCATGAACAGCTTGCGCTTGATCACCCGCTTCATATTGATGCGGTAGGTCACCAGCTTGGCACCCGGCAGGATCTGGCCGGTGAATTTCACTTCACCAACCCCAAGCGCACGTCCCTTGCCCGGGCCACCGCTCCAGCCGAGGAAGAAGCCGACCAGCTGCCACATTGCGTCAAGACCCAAACAACCCGGCATTACCGGATCGCCCGGGAAGTGACAGTCGAAAAACCAGAGATCGGGACGGATATCCAGTTCAGCAATGATTTCACCTTTATCGAAGGGGCCGCCTTCATCGGCGATATGGACAATGCGATCCATCATCAACATGTTGGGGGCCGGCAGCTGGGCGTTGCCCGGGCCGAACAACTCGCCACGGCTACAGGCGAGCAGGGCGTCACGATCAAAACTGGCTTGCATGGGAACTCACGATCTACTGAAACTCGGGCGACACTTTAGCGTACGAGTGTACGCCCAACAACTCCGATCACGCCTTAGCGTTTCTTCAGCCGGTGGCTAAACCAACGACCCAAGCTTGGTCGTTCCTGATCGAGGATACGCTCGACCCTGCGTTGAATGGCGCCATATAGCGTGTTCGCCGGGTAGCTTCCCTCACTATCAGCAATCCCGGCTTTTACACCCGATAACAGTTCGATTGCTTGCTCTGCGTGATCGATGGGATAGATCAGCAACTGTTGTTGGGCCACGGCTTCGGCCACTTCATCACTCAGGTTGAGCTGGCAGACATTGGTCGCTGGAATCAGCACGCCAACGGCATGCGTGATCCCCAGACGCTGTGCGACTTGCCAAAGCCCCTCAATCTTCTCGTTGACCCCGCCAACGGCGAGGACGTTGCCAAATTGATCAATAGCGCCAGTAACCGCCAGGTTCTGCTGCAAGGGAGCGTCGGCCATGGCCGACAGCAATGCCAGCAGTTCAGCCAAAGAAGCGCTGTCGCCATCGACTTCGAAGTAGGATTGCTCGAATACCAGTGAGCCGGTAAGGGGCAGGGGGGCATCTTGGGAAAACAAGCCATGAATGAAGGCACTGAGGATCAGCATCCCCTTGGCATGCAGATTACCGCCCATCTCCGAGCGCCGCTCGATATCGATGACATCGCCATCGCCCAAGTGAACACTAGCGGTGATCCGCGAAGGTTCACCAAAGAGCTCGCCAGCGGCTTCAATCACGGTCAGCCCATTAACCTGACCGATCTGGCGCCCCTGCATCTGGATGCGGATCTGCCCCAACTCAATCGCGCGATAGTGCTGTTCGGCCACCAAACTGGCCCGGTTGCGCTGACGGTGCAGCGCATCGACGATATGGCTGGCGGCAATCTGGTGTTCACCATCACCATGAGCCAGAAACGAAGCCTGCGCCAATAAGGTTTCGATTTCACCATTGGCGAGGGTTACTCGCCGGTTCTCACCGGCCTGACGGGCTGCCCATTGTGCCAACCGATAGATGGCATTATCCCGCAACGGTAGCAAGTTGCTGCGCTCCGCCAAGGCCCGGAGCAGGAAGGAGTAGCGCAAAAAATCAGCGCGCGAACCAATTTCGAAGCTCGGCTGCACATCTACTAGTAGCGGAAATTGTTCTATCAGTTGCGGATCTGTATCGTGCAGCTCAGCCCAGGTCATGCGATCGCCTAGCAGAATGACCTTGACCGTGACAGGTACCGGATCGGCAGAAAAACCGGTGGCAATGGTCGTTGCTTCACTCGGTTGCCATTCCAGCTGGCTGGTCATCAATACCAATCTCAAGCGGCGCCAGCATTCCGGTTGTTCCAATAACTGCTCAGCGCGGATAACCAGTACACCGCCGTTAGCCATATGCAGTAACCCTGGAACCAGTAAGCGGGGATGGGTTGAGACAGTACCGGCTTGGCTTTCATAGCGAACATCACCAAATAGGCGAGCTTCGTTCAAACGTAGGCAGTGATAGAGGGGAAACGAATTATCGGCGGTGTGCTGAACAAGGGGCACCACATGGTTGGTGAGATCATTGCGTAGTGACTCATGCAAGGCCAGTTCTGCCAGAAAATCACGCAATTCATCACTGCTGCCAAACGACTGCAACAGCTGCTCAAACGCCTGCTCGGAGTTTGCACTGCGCAACGCCGCAACAAAATGACCAAGTTCCTGGATAAAACGTTGAGTCGATGATGCTGGTAACGCCAGCAATCGAGGCGATGCGGGCGCTGACCAACGGGGAACGTAGATCCAGTCAAAGACCTCCGGCTTTTCCTGTTGTTCCAACGCGCATTGCAACAGGTCAGCAATCAGGGCTTCATCATCAAAACCAGTATCAACAGCGAGATAGAGATGCTGACTACGGCAAAATGGCGACAGCGCAAAGCGCAAGGCATCAACTGCGTCTTCCTGGCCAAGCGCTAGGGTAACTCGAGTAGAAGCACTGTCAGCGCTAATCAGTGGCACCTGGTTGGCCATAAACTCGGGCATCACGTCCGATGTGTTGAGGGCGCGTGGCAGCTTGCGATTGATCATGATTGTCCTAACTCCTTGATGACCAGCTGATTATACGCAGGCCTGCGATGGTCATTCCATGACGCTTGATGCAAGTGGCGCAAAGCATGACAGCACGCGCTTTTCTCTTTTTGTCCAATGGCGCACAATGTATATTATGTTAAATTTAATATCGCAATGACCTGCTCTTCTACGGCGTGCCTGTCGTCGATACTTGGGCGCTGGTCACGCACCTCATGGCTGTGCCGTCGTTTCAAAGACTGGCGACACTAAGGTTGCGGTTGAACTGTTGATAGACTCGATCGTCAGTTGTGCCTGCCAACGCATGTGATCATTGGTGCAGGCCGGCAACAGCATGCGCCCTTCAATGCGCGATCCGGCGATGCGGTCGATAAACAATGGCATGGTGCCCATGGCCATGTTGACCCCCGAGACGGTCCCGGAGATAGTCCTCACCGGCTGGTTGACCTCAACCACGAACTGCAGTTCCTGCTCGATCACCAGCGCACTGCTTTCGATTCGCCAGCGACCGCGAAGCCCACCGGACGACGCGCCGCCGAGGGTGCACCACTGTGCGGCCGGTTGACAGTCAGGCGTTTTCGCCAGCGTCTGCGGCTGTTGCGGACAACCGGTTAACATCACGGCAACCACGGTCAAGGCTGCTGCCACCGATAGCGGCTGTTGATGCGTGATCAGGGTCCCCACTGCGCGCCCCGGTGCTAGGATTTTGTGTACTAACGACATAAAATTCACAGGAAAAAAAGAACTCATACTCTTTCAGGCTTTTCCGCCCGGTGCATACCGTGCGGTTGTTTTGTTGGTAAACAGGCAATGGCGAAACATACCATGACCCAAGCAACTTCAGCGCCGGAGTACAACTATACGGTTGTCCGGCAGTTTAGCGTGATGGCCGTGATCTGGGGTATCGTCGGCATGGCCGTCGGTGTTCTGATTGCTGCCCAGCTCAAATGGCCGGTGCTCAACTTCGACATTCCGTGGCTGACCTACAGCCGTTTGCGCCCGCTGCACACCAACGCGGTGATCTTCGCCTTTGGTACCAGTGCCTTGATGGCCACCTCATTTTACATCGTGCAGCGTACCTGCCAGACGCGGCTGTTCTGCGGCTGGCTGGCCAGCTTTGTGTTCTGGGGCTGGCAGGCGGTCATCGTCGCAGCGGCCATCACACTGCCGCTGGGGTTGACCTCATCCAAGGAGTACGCCGAGCTGGAGTGGCCGATTGACATCCTGATCACGCTGGTGTGGGTGGCTTACGCTGTGGTCTTTTTCGGCACTTTGGTCAAACGTACTACCTCCCATATCTATGTCGCCAACTGGTTCTTCGGGGCCTTCATCATTACCGTGGCGGTGCTGCACATCGTTAACAGCATGGCGATACCGGTCAGCCTGTGGAAGTCCTATTCGATCTACGCCGGTGCCGTCGATGCCATGGTGCAGTGGTGGTATGGCCACAACGCGGTCGGCTTCCTGCTCACCGCCGGCTTCCTTGGCATGATGTATTACTTCGTGCCCAAGCAGGCTGAGCGCCCGGTGTTCTCCTATCGCCTGTCGATTGTCCACTTTTGGGCGCTGATCTCGCTCTATATCTGGGCTGGTCCGCACCATCTGCATTACACCGCGCTGCCGGACTGGGCCCAGTCGCTGGGGATGGTGATGTCGCTGATCCTGTTCGTGCCGAGCTGGGGCGGCATGATCAACGGCATCATGACCCTGTCGGGTGCCTGGCATAAGCTGCGCACCGATCCGATTCTGCGCTTCCTCATCGTTTCGTTGTCGTTCTATGGCATGTCGACCTTTGAGGGTCCGATGATGGCGATCAAGACCGTGAATGCCCTCTCCCACTACACCGATTGGACCATCGGCCACGTTCACTCCGGCGCTCTTGGCTGGGTGGCGATGGTTTCGATTGGCGCCCTTTACCACATGCTGCCCAAGCTGTTCGATCAGGAACGGATGTACAGCACTCAGCTTATCAACGTCCACTTCTGGCTGGCCACCATCGGTGTGGTGCTCTACATCGTGGCCATGTGGATCAGCGGTGTGATGCAGGGGTTGATGTGGCGTGCGGTCAATGATGACGGCACCCTGACCTACAACTTTGTTCAGTCGCTACAGGCGTCCTACGACTTCTACTTCCTGCGTTTCGTTGGTGGCTGCTTCTTCCTCTCCGGCATGTTGCTGATGGCATACAACGCCTGGCGCACCATCTCTGCCCCCAAGGGCGAGCTGCGTGCCGAAGCACAACCGGCATAAGGTGTTAGAACAATGAAGTTGAATCATGAACTCGTTGAGAAAAATGTCGGCTTGATGGCCATCCTGATGGTATTTGCCATCAGCCTGGGGGGGCTGGTCGAGATCGTGCCGCTGTTCTTTCAGCGGGAAACTACCGAACCGGTCAAAGGCCTAAAACCCTACACAGCGCTGCAGATGGAAGGTCGGGATATCTATATTCGTGAGGGCTGTAGCGGTTGTCACAGCCAGATGATCCGTCCCTTCCGCGCCGAAACCGAACGCTATGGCCATTATTCAGTAGCGGGTGAATCGGTTTGGGAGCACCCCTTCCTGTGGGGATCCAAGCGTACCGGCCCCGATCTGGCTCGTGTCGGCGGCCGTTACTCAGATGAGTGGCATCGCCGTCATCTGCTCAATCCGCGTGATGTGGTACCAGAATCGAACATGCCTGGATACCCATGGCTCGACAAGAATACGCTGGACGGTGAGCTAACCCTGAAAAAGCTGCAGGTGTTTCGTGATTCCTTCGGTGTTCCTTATGGCTCCGATGACGAGTTGAAGGCTGATGTGGCAACCGTGATTGGCAAGACCGAAATGGAGGCGCTCATTGCCTACCTTCAGGTGCTTGGCACTGCGCTGAAATAAGAGGCCTGAGCGATGGATTACCAAACGCTGCGTGGCGTAATGACCGCCCTGCTACTGGTGCTGTTTATCGGCGTCGTGTGGTGGGCCTATGGCAAGCGCCAGCAGTCGCGCTTCGACCAGGCGGCCAACAGCATTTTTGATGACGAGCCTGGCGCCAAAACGCCGCGCTCGCAGGAGCCAAAACAATGAGCACCGGATTATCCATTTTCGTCACTGTTATCTCGCTCTTCACCATCTTTGGTTGTGCCTACCTGCTGTGGTGGTGCTGGACCGACAAGATGGGGGTCGAGGAAGGCAAGAGCATGGGCCACAACTTCGACGGTATCGAAGAGCTCAACAACCCGTTGCCTGCCTGGTGGACCTACATGTTCATCGCCATGATCATCTTTGGCTTGGGATATCTGGTGGCTTACCCCGGCTTGGGTAACTATCCGGGCCTCTTTAAATGGAAGAGTGCTCATCTGGACGTGCGCTCACTGGAGGATATCGAAAAGGCTAAAGCGCTAGCAGAGCAGAACGGTGAGCGTGTGCAGTACGAGCGCGAAATCGCCCGTGGTAAGGAGATCACTGAACCGGTCTTTGCCAAGTTTCGTGATCGTCCAGTTGAAGATATTGCCCGTGATCCAGTAGCAGTTCAGATTGGGCGCCGTCTGTTCCTGCAAAACTGTGCGCAATGTCATGGTGCCGATGCCCGCGGCGGGGTTGGTTTTCCCAACCTGACCGATAACGATTGGTTGTATGGTGGTTCGGCGGCGGCGATTAAGGAAACCTTGGTCAAAGGTCGCATCGCTGCGATGCCAGGCTGGGAGGCCGCACTGGGCGATGAGGGTATCAAGAACATGGCGGCCTATGTGCTCAGCCTGTCTGGCCGTAAGGTTGATGCCACTGAAGCGGCCGCCGGTAAAGCTCAGTACGCTTTATGTGCCGCCTGCCACGGCGCCGAGGGCAAGGGTAGCGTGCTCAGTTTCACCGACCCGGCCCAACAGGCGATTGGTGCCCCTAACCTGACAGACGACATCTGGCTTTATGGCGGTTCGCGTCGCGCTGTGGAAGCAACCTTGCGCCACGGTCTTGCCGGAGTGATGCCAGCATGGCAGCAGATTCTCGGCGACGACAAAATCCATCTGCTCACGGCTTACGTTTACAGCTTGTCTAATCAACCTGTTAACTAAGGCCGCGGGCTAAAACCTACGGGGCCGCCTTGCGGCCCCAATTGTTTTTGGACTCAGCCAGCGGCAGAGTATCGCTGCGGCTCTTGACGTTGGTGATCCCTGATGACTACTGCTTTGCCTTGGTTTAAACAGTTCTGGGTGTGGTTCGTGATTGCCATTCCACTGGTTGGTGTGGTTTCTGGCCTTAGTCTGGTGATAATTGCTACCAGTGGCCACAACGACATGGTAGTTGATGATTACTACAAGAAAGGGAAAGCGATCAATCAGTCGCTGGTCCGACAGGAGCGCGCGGCAGCGATGGGGTTAGCCTTTGCACTAACTATCGACAATGACAGTCTGGTCGTTCGCCAGCAGCCTAGCAGTGCCGCTGTTAATGCGGCGCGTGTGCACCTATATCATCCAACCTTGGCTGACCATGACCAGCATCTGGTAATCACCGCCGATGCCAGCGGTGCGTTGCGTGGGGCATTGACCACTCCATTGAGTGGTCAATGGCGCATCGCCATTGAAGCCATGGATGGTGAGTGGCTGCTGCAGGACCAATTCTCTTTGCCCCGTACCATGCCGATCAACCTGATTGCCCGATGAGCCTGAGTTGCTTCCACTGTGGTGAGCTGATCCCTGACGGGGTCGACATCAGTGCCGAAATCGGCGGCCAGCAACAGCGCATGTGTTGTGAAGGTTGTCGTGCTGCAGCGTTGATGATTGATGGCGCTGGCCTCGGTCAGTTTTACCAGATCCGCGAACAACTGTCGCCCACTGCGTTAACTGCAGACGACGATCTGACGGCGGTCGATCTCGAAGCCGTTCAAGCGGAATTTGTGGTTGCCGATGGTGACGAGCGTGAGGCCGAACTGGTGGTTGAAGGGTTACGCTGTAGTGCCTGCGCTTGGCTGATTGAGCACCTGCTTGGTCAGCAGGCCGGAGTGACCCGCGTGTTGGTCAACCTTGCTGCGCAACGGCTGGTGTTGCGTTGGCACCAGCCCACGGTCGCCCTGAGCAGCCTGTTGCGCCTGCTGCGCCAGCTTGGTTATCGCGCCATCCCTTTCCTGCCTGAGGCCGAGGAAAAACAGTACCGGCGTGAGAGTCAGGCGCTATTGATCCAGCTGGCGGTGGCTGCCATCGCCTCGATGCAGGTGATGATGGCCGCCATATCGCTGTGGTACGGCACCTTCGCCGACATGGATGCGGACTTTGAACACTATCTGCGCTGGGTCAGCCTGGTTTTTTCTGCGCCTGTGGTTGGTTATGCGGCGCTGCCCTTTCATCTGGGGGCCCTACGTGGGCTGCTGGCCGGCAAGCCGGGTATGGATCTGCCGGTATCGCTGGCGCTGTTACTGGCATTTGGCGCCAGCACCCTGGCCACGGTCAGGGGCTATGGCGAAGTCTATTTTGAATCCGTCACCATGTTCGTGTTCTTTCTGCTGATCGGCCGCCTGCTCGAACATCGGGCGAGACGCCGCGCCAGCGAGCACACCGGCAATCTGCGTCGCTCCATGCCGTTGATGGCCCGCCGGTTAAATGATGACGGGCAGCTGACCGAGGTGGCTGTTGCCACCCTCAAGACGGGTGATCGGGTGTTGGTTGCTCCCGGCCAGGCGATTCCCGCCGACGCCCGGGTTGAAGTTGGCAATGGCGATGTCGATGAGTCGCTGCTCACTGGCGAAAGCCTGCCCGTGGCCAAGTGGCCGGGCAGCTTGGTATACGCCGGCAGCGTCAACGGTGGCTCGCCACTGCAGTTGCTGGTGGTGCGTCAACGGGGTGATTCACTGCTCGCCAATATCATTCGCCATCAAACCCTGGCGTTGGCGGAACGGCCGCGCTGGGCGACCTTGGCCGACCGGATTGCCAGCCGTTTTGTCATTGGCCAGTTACTGCTGACCGCCTTTGCTTATGTCCTATGGTACCTGTGGTTGGATGCCAATCGGGCTTTTGATGTGGCCTTGGCCCTGCTGGTGGCTACCTGCCCCTGTGCCTTGGCGTTGGCCACCCCGGCCGCATTATCCAGTGCTATCGCCCGCTTGAGCCAGTTTGGCGTGTTGATCCGGCGTAGCAGTGCCTTCGAGCCGCTGGCCCAAGTCAGCCGGGTGGTGTTCGACAAAACAGGCACCCTCACCCGTGGCCGCTTGCAGCTGGATGAGGTTAAGCCGTTGTCGTTGATTGATGAGCAACAGATCCTGCAACTCGCCCGGGCCTTGGAGCAAAACTCTGAACATCCGGTGGCCCGTGCCCTGCGCGATGATAGCTGCCGTTTGCCAGAGGTCAGTGATCGCACTAACCATCCGGGGCTGGGGGTTAGCGGCACCATCAATGGCATCGGCTATGCGTTGGGGCGGCCAGACTGGTTTGGCGCCAGTCTGTCGATGGCTGCTGAGCCAAGTGCTCGCATCGCGGTAACGCTGTTTGCTGACGGCCAGCCCCTCGCTCACTTGTGGTTTGCCGATCAGCTGCGCGATGATGCCGGTGCTGTTTGTGCGCTGCTCAAAAACCGGGGCCTGGTGCTTGAAGTCGCCAGTGGCGATCCTGGAGCCGGTGCCGCCAGCCTGCTCAGTGGACTCGATCTTGAGCATGTTGGATTGGGGTTGTCGCCTCAGCAGAAGCAGGCGCGGATCACCGCCCTGCAAGCCAATGGTGAGCGGGTACTGGCAGTTGGCGATGGCATCAATGACGCCCCAACCTTGGCCCAGGCCGATTGCTCCGTGGCCATGGGGGCCGGCACCGATCTGGCCAAACAGAGCGCCGATGTGGTGATGGTATCTGAGCGGCTGGACGGTTTGCCGCTGCTGTTGCGCATGGCCACTGCAGCTACCCGCATCGCCCACCAGAATCTGGGCTGGGCGATGCTTTACAACCTGATCGTGGTACCTTTGGCAATTGCGGGGCTGATTACCCCCTGGTTCGCCGCCTTGGGCATGTCGCTTAGCTCGGTGGTGGTTGTCGTCAACGCATCCAGGTTACTGCGCTTCTCATGAGTATCATCTATGTACTGATTCCGGTGGCGATGATCTTCTCCATCATTGCGGTAGCCCTGTTCATTTGGGCGGCGCGGCGTGGCCAGTTTGACGATCTCGATCGCCATGGCCGTTCAGTACTTTATGACGACGCTCGTCCCCAGAGTAAAACGAACGCGGAACCGACTAAACCCGATGATCGCGCCTGAGTACCTGGCGGCTGTCACGGCCGGACTGCTGGGTGGAGGCCATTGTTTGGCGATGTGCGGCCCGCTGGTACTGGCGATGCGCTTGGGGCGCAGCCCCAAGCTTCTACTGATGGCCCAGCTGGGGCGTATCGTCAGCTATATGGTTGCGGGCGCGGCGGTGGCCGGAGCCAGCAGCAACCTCAGCACCATTGGCAACATTCGCCTCGATCACCCCGCGTGGCGCTGGATGCTGGGTCTCCTCATCATCATTACCGGCTTTCAGCTCACCGGCTGGTGGCGTGGCTTTCACCACCTGGAGCGCTGGCTGTCACCACTGTGGCAACGCTTAAGTCAAACGCTGCAGCCGATCCTTCCGCCTCGCACCCTGTTTCAGGCGCTGCTGTTCGGGCTGCTGTGGGGTTGGCTGCCCTGTGGGCTGGTCTATGGCGTGCTGCTGTGGGCGCTGGCCCAACCGTCAGCACTGGATGGCGCCTTGCTGATGGCCAGCTTCGGCATGGCGACCCTGCCGTTGCTGCTGCTGGCAACTGTCGGCGGCGAGGCGCTACTGACACGCGTCCCGCGGCAGCAGCTGAGCCGCTTCAGTGGGCTGCTGGTGATGATTATGGGGCTACTGCTGATCATTGGCAGCTAAGCGGATTTCGACGTTTTAACGCGCCACGGAAGTTGTTATCATCAACGCCGGATTCATGCTCCGGATCAATATTCGATGGGTTATGACAATGCCGCGGGAACTTCTGGCAAGCGCGTAATGAACGGCGCCTGCGCCATTCACTGCCAAAACTGCAGTATCAGCCAGCTGTGTATTCCCTACACCCTCAATGAGGCCGAGCTGGATCAGCTTGACGAGATCATTGAGCGCAAGCGCCCTATTCATAAGGGTGATGAACTCTTCAAGGCGGGCGAGCCGCTGAAATCGCTATTCGCGATCCGTGCCGGCACCATCAAGAGCTACACCATCACCGAGCAGGGTGAAGAGCAGATCACCGGCTTCCATCTTGCCGGGGATCTGGTGGGTTTCGATGCAGTTGGCAGTGGTAATCACCAGAGCTTTGCGCAGGCCTTGGAAACTTCAATGGTGTGCGAAATTCCTTTCGAAAATCTGGACGTGCTCACCGGTAAGATGCCCAAGCTGCGTCAGCAGGTGATGCGCCTGATGAGCAACGAAATTGTGGGTGATCAGGAGATGATCGTGCTGCTGTCAAAAAAATCGGCCGAGGAGCGTTTGGCCGCTTTCATTTACAGCCTGTCATCCCGTTTTGGTGAGCGTGGCTTCTCGCCACGCGAGTTCCGCTTGTCAATGACCCGTGGCGATATCGGTAACTATCTAGGCTTGACGGTAGAGACCATCAGTCGCCTGCTTGGCCGGTTCCAGAAGAGCGGCATGATTGAGGTTAAAGGCAAGTACATCACCGTCAGTGACATGAAGCAGTTGGAAGATCTGGCGGGCGCGACTCGCGCCCTCTGAACTGTCACGACGGATTGACAAAACAACGGGGCCAAAGGGCCCCGTTTCTGTTGTGGTTCAGTGACTGAAGTCAAATCCGGGGCACCTGCGGGGAGCTAGGCTATTCTTGAAGTAGCCAATCCGCTCAAGGAGTTGCCCTCATGGAAAACGTCAAATCGATTCTGGTGGTGCTTGACCCTTCGCGTGAAGAGCAGCCTGCGATCGCTCGTGCGATGGTGTTTGCCCGTCAAACAGGAGCCAAGGTCAAGGTTTTCCTGTCGATCTACGACTTCTCCTACGAGATGACCACCATGCTGTCCGCCGAGGAACGCGAAGCGATGCGCCGTGGCGTGATCCAGCAGCGCCATGAATGGATGGAAGGCCTTATCGCCCCCTATCACGACGGACTGGTTCAGCTGGACGTGAAAGCGCTGTGGCATAACCGTCCCTATGAGGCGATCCTGCGTGAAGTCGTCACCCATGAGCATGACCTAATCGTTAAATCGACTCACACCCATGACAAGCTCAAGGCCGTGATCTTCACCCCCACAGATTGGCATTTGATCCGCAAGTCGGCCGTGCCGGTACTACTGGTCAAGGAGCATGAGTGGCGCGGCGATGGCCACATCATCGCCGCCGTTAATGCGGGCACCGAAGACGAAGCCCATCTGTCACTCAACCATCGCATTACGGAGTCAGCCCTCAAACTGGCAGGGTTAACCGATGCCCATGTCCACTTGGTCAACGCCTATCCAGGCACCCCCATCAACATCGCGATTGAGATCCCCGACTTTGATCCAGCCGGTTACGGAGAAGCAGTACGCGACTATCACGTCCAGGAGATGGCCAAGCACGCCGCCCGTTATGCGATCCCGGCTGGCCAGTGCCACGTGGTTGAGGGGCTGCCGGAAGACGCCATTCCACGGGTCGCCGATGAACTTGATGCGCAACTGGTAGTGCTGGGTTCAGTAGGACGGACCGGCCTGACGGCGGCACTCATTGGTAACACCGCCGAGCACATCATCGACCGTCTTGACTGTGATGTGTTGACCCTTAAACCGGCCGGATTTGTCTGCCCAATCCAACCCGAAGATGACGACTTCTAGCCACTGGTGATGGTTTGAGCTGCAGGTATAATACGCCGCCCCGCAGGGGGCTTGACGCAGGGGCGGCGCTGATGAAACCAAAGGCACAATACAACTTCAACAAACTGCAGAAACGGCTGCGCCGCGAAGTCGGCCAGGCGATCGCTGA
This sequence comes from Gammaproteobacteria bacterium, assembly GCA_017425245.1. GTDB lineage: Bacteria > Pseudomonadota > Gammaproteobacteria > Enterobacterales > Neiellaceae > RGIG665. The sequence continues at coordinate 108,805 of JAFOOX010000027.1, read as the reverse complement.
CTTCAATATGATTGAAGACGGCGACAAGGTGATGGTCTGCCTGTCCGGCGGCAAAGACAGCTACACCATGTTGGATATTCTGCGCAGTCTGCAGCAAGCCGCACCAATCAGTTTCGAGCTGGTTGCTGTCAATCTGGATCAGAAGCAGCCCGGGTTCCCTGAACAGGTATTGCCGGAGTATCTGGACAGCATTCAGGTGCCCTACCTGATCGTCAACGAAGATACCTACAGCATCGTCAAGGACAAGATCCCTGAAGGCAAAACCACCTGCTCCCTGTGTTCACGGTTGCGCCGCGGTATTCTCTACCGCACCGCGCGTGAGCTTGGCGCAACCAAGATCGCCTTGGGCCATCATCGCGACGACCTGCTACACACCCTGTTTCTGAACATGTTCTACGGCGGCAAACTCAAGGCGATGCCACCCAAGCTCGTATCTGACGACGGCAACCATGTCGTGATTCGCCCCCTCGCCTATTGCCGTGAGAAAGATATCGTACGTTACGCCGATGCCCGCCAGTTCCCGATCATCCCCTGCAACCTGTGCGGCAGTCAGCCCAACCTGCAACGTCAGGCGATCAAGCAGATGATGCAGGATTGGGATCGACGTTTCCCTGGTCGTATCGAGTCTATGTTCAAGGCATTGACCGATGTGGTGCCATCCCATTTGGCCGATCGTAGGCTGTTTGATTTTGCTAGCCTCAAGGCCAACGGCATGCCCAGTGATAATGGCGATCTCGCCTTTGATCGCGAACCGTTACCGATGGTTAACTGGGCCGCTGACGATGATGATAGCGACGACAGGATTGAGGTCCAGCTGGTGGACGTCAGCGCCTGAACTGCTGTTAACGCAAATCCAGCTCGCCCATCACCCGCCGTAGCTGAGTCATCTCTCCGGCACTATGGCGGGTAACCAGCAGCAAGCCCGGCAACAACTCCTCTGCTGTCGGTTGACGGCCAGCATCGCGGATCTGCGCCCTTAAACGCCGCAACAACGCGTAATCATCATGACTGTTTAGACGCTGCAGATGGGCAGCGACAGCTGCTTCCATGGACGGTAATGGCTGTTGTAACTGCTCACAGTTGCCGCTGCAGTTTTCAGGGAAGTAGTGATGCAACCGCGATGGTGGAGTTTGGCCCCACTGAGAATGAAGCGCCGCTTGGGCCACCACCAATGCAACGGGCACCTCATCGACCCGTTCCAGCAACTGCTGTAACCATTGCTGGTCATCGACGTACTCGCTATCAATCATGCCTACATGGCTGGCGAACCTGTCCAGCCAGCGCCGGCTAGTGGTTGATATCTGGCCGCCGCCAGCGACTTCCCGGGTGACCTGCTGGATGAAGCGCCGCTGCAACGCCAGCTGCTGGTTAACGTTGGCAACGGCCAGTGCCATCTCCCGTCCAAAGGCCTGTCTTTCCTCGATAGTTGCCACACGGGTCAACAACAAGCCTTCACCGCCACTGTTGCGTTGCTGCAAATTCTGCGTCGGTAGCCAACGGGTAGCCGCCACCACCACCAACGCACTGGCGCCCAGCAACACCAAGTAACTGCTGTTGACCATGGTTCCCTCAGGCTACAAAGCGACTGTCATCAGTGGCAGTGGAAGGGGCGTTCTCAGGCTCAGCGGTGCGCAGACCAAACAACTCACGGAACAGGATGCCGCGCAGGATAAACGTGAAGGGGGCCAGCCACACTAATGCTACGCCAAAGGTGGCAGCAGCAATGACAAAGGCAGCCCCCACCACCAACATCACCCCGAACACCGTCCACCAGTGATGATAGGCGGCGCGCAGCGACCAGACCATGCTTTGCAGCGAACTTGCCCGGCCACCGATCATCACCAGATTAGCCAGCGAGAGGCTGGCATAGAGATAGATGGCCGGCAGTACCAGCAACAGAAAGCCGAGGCTGACCACCATCGACACCAGCACGGCCAGCAATGCCAGACGGCCCCACAGCCGCGTGCATTGCCATAGCTCCCGGCCCGATATGGGCTGTCCAAGCGCCTGCTTCATGCCCATCAGCTCAAGCGCGGCAACCACAGGGGCCAGAATGACCACCAGCCCCAGCACAGCCAGATCCATCGCCTTTTGCAGCTCCATGCCCTGTCCTTCTAACCAAGGCACGGCTTTGAATACGCCATAAAACATCACGACATACCAAAGCAGCGCCAGGCCGGCATAACGAAAATTGGGCCGCAGGCTGAGTTGCCAGGCTTCACGCACCATGGCGCCAAGGCGCGGTTGCCCTTTGCCCTGTAATCCGTAATCAATATGGTGCTGCTGCATTAATCCCATCTCCACTGGCCTGCGGCGCGATTATACGGCCGCTGGCTGTCAGCACCAGTGCTCACGCCTGGATCACCAGCAGCAGCGCCAACAACGCCATCACCATCCCGGTAGCCCAGTCCAGATAATGGCCGCAGCGCTGCATCCACTGGCGTACCGCAGGCTGGGTTAACAACAGGCTGAGGCTGGCAAACCAAGCCAAGGTAGCAAACGCCATATAACTGCCATACACCAGCTTCATGCTGATACTGGCATCCTTGACCACCACAAAGATGGCAACGAAGAACAACAGCGCCTTGGGGTTAAGACCGTTGGTTAGCAGTCCTTGCCAGTAGGCCGATCTGCGACTGCGTGCTCTCTCCTCTGGCGGCGACGGTTCGCCACTGACCGGCCGTGAACGCAGCGCCTGACGCGCGAGATAGAGCAAATAACCTGCGCCGCACCACGTCAGGACCTTGAGCCACAGCGGATTGGTGAGCAGCAACAGGCTAACACCAGAGATAGCAAACAGGGTGTGGCCGAAAATGCCGCTGGCAATGCCAGCACTGGCGGCCAGTGCACTATGGCGCCCCAAACGAGCGCTGTGGCGCAAAATCAGGGCGTAATCAGGCCCTGGACTGATCACAGCCAGGGCGTGGGCCACGGCGATAGTGGCAAATTGGCTGACAATTACGGCGACTTCACTCATGGCAATGCTGTACGCAGCGGCCTTGCGTGGCAAAATGGCGACTTTAGCGCGACTGGCCAGCGCTCACCAGTAGCAGGAGATCCCGGCAGCGATGAATGCAGCCAGTCCTCTTATCCAAATCAGTGGGTTAACCAAGTCCTATCAGGGCAAACAGGTCATCCGCGACCTTGATCTAACCATCCTCGATGGTGAGTTCCTCACCCTGTTAGGGCCGTCCGGCTGCGGCAAGACCACAGTGCTGCGCATTCTGGCCGGCTTTGAAGGGGTTGATTGCGGCACCATCAGCCTTGATGGCCATGAACTACTGGCGCAGCCAGCCGAGCGGCGGCCGGTCAATACTGTGTTCCAAAGCTATGCCCTGTTCCCGCACATGTCAGTGTGGGACAACATTGCCTTCGGTCTGCGCATGAAAAAAGTGCCGGTGGCCGAGATCAAGGCGCGGGTGGATGCGCTGCTGGAGACGGTACAGCTCAGCCATTTGGCTCAGCGCATGCCCAACCAGCTGTCTGGTGGCCAGCAGCAGCGGGTGGCCATTGCCCGTGCCGTGGTCAACAAGCCGCGCCTGCTGCTGCTCGATGAGCCACTCAGCGCCCTTGACTACAAGCTGCGCAAGCAGATGCAGGTGGAGCTGAAGAAGATCCAGCGCCAGCTGGGCATCACCTTCGTGTTCGTGACTCACGATCAGGAAGAAGCCTTGTCGATGTCCGATCGGGTGGCGGTGATGCAGGAGGGGCGCATTGTCCAGCTGGGTACACCACGATCGATCTACGAAGAACCGGCGACGCTGTTTGTGGCCCGTTTTGTTGGCGAGAGCAACGTGTTTGATGCCACCTTGGTTAGCCGCATTGATGAGCGTCATGCCCGGGTGGCGCTTGAAGGGGATGAATGCACCATCGATGATGGTGGCCGTTTTTCCCCTGGTGATCGCTTTCATGTGATGCTGCGCCCCGAAGATCTGCGCATCGGCGAGATGACCAATGGCCAGCTGCCCGAGGGGCTTCGCGGCACCGTGGTCGAGCGCAACTACAAAGGGGCAACGCTGGAATCGATCATCCGTCTGGCCAATGGCACAGAAGTGATTGCCAGCGAATTCTTTGATGAGGATGACCCCTCATTCGACCACAGCCTCGGTCAACAGGTGGCTGTAACCTGGGTGCCCAGCTGGGAAGTGGTACTGCCCTATGAGCAATGATCGTCTATTTCGCCAGCTGTCGATCGGGCTGATCAGCGGCTGGCTGATCGTCTTTGTGCTGCTGCCCAACCTGATGGTGCTGCTGGTCAGCGTGCTGACCCATGATCCTGAGCGATTGGTTCAGTTCACCTTTAGTCTCGATAGCTATCGCCGCCTCTTTGACCCGCTCTACGCCCGGGTGGTATGGGATTCGCTGCTCCTGGCGGCCACCGCCACCCTGCTCTGTCTGCTGATGGCTTACCCCTTTGCCCGGGCCATTGTCGCCCTGCCCCGCAGTTGGCGGCCGGTTGCGCTGTTTTTGCTGATTCTGCCGTTCTGGACCAACTCACTGATCCGCACCTACGCCCTCAAGAACGTGCTGGGGGCCAAGGGGCTGGTCAATCAGGGGCTGATGGCTGTTGGCATCATCGACGAACCATTGCAGCTACTGTTCACCGAGGTCGCGGTGGTGCTGGGGCTGGTCTATATCCTGCTGCCATTTATGGTATTTCCCATCTATGCCAGCATCGACAAGCTGGATCTGCGCTTGCTGGAAGCGGCCAAGGATCTGGGCGCCAATGCCCTGCAGCGTTTTATTCGGGTTGAGCTGCCGCTGACCAAGCCGGGGATCATCGCCGGCTCACTGCTGGTGTTTCTGCCGGCCATGGGTATGTTCTATGTGTCTGATTTGCTCGGTGGTGCTAAACATATTTTGGTCGGTAATCTGATCCAGACCCAGTTCCTCAAGGTCCGTGACTGGCCTTTTGGTGCTGCAGCCAGCGTTACCCTGACGGTACTGATGGGGCTGATGTTGCTGGCCTACTGGCGCGCATCACGAGCCATTGGCCGCAAAGGGGGCGAACTCGATGATTAACAACAAGCAACCGCTGATGTGGCTGCCTCGGGTGCTGGTGATGCTCGGCGTTTTCTTGTTTCTCTACGTGCCCCTGCTGCTGCTAATTGTTAACTCCTTCAATGCCAATCGCTACGGTTTTCAATGGGATGGCTTTAGCTGGCAATGGTATTTGAAGCTGTTCAATAACGAAGGGTTGAAGGTCGCTGCCGGCCACTCGCTGGTCGTCGCCATGCTGGCATCAACAGTGTCAGTGCTGATTGGCAGCCTGACCGCCGTGGCCCTGTTCCGTTACCAGTTTCGTGGCAAACAGGTGCTGCAGAGTGGCCTGTTTGTGGTGATGATGACCCCCGATATCGTTATGGCCATTGCCCTGCTGGCGTTGTTCGCCACCATTGGCATCAAGCTCGGATTTATCTCGCTGCTGCTGGCCCACATCACGTTTTGCCTGCCCTTTGTGGTGGCCAGTGTCTATGCCCGATTGCGCGGCTTTGACCACAACATCATCGACGCCGCCCGTGATTTGGGCGCTACTGATGCGGTGATCTTTCGTCGCATTCTGGTACCACTGGCGATGCCAGCGATCATCGGCGGCTGGTTGCTGGCTTTCACTCTGTCACTGGATGACGTGATCGTGTCATCATTCGTCACCGGCCCCGGTTATGAGATCCTGCCGCTGCGCATCCAGTCGATGGTGCGGGTGGGGGTGTCACCCGAGGTCAATGCTCTTGCCACCCTGCTGCTAGCTGGCTCGTTGCTGTTGGTAACCCTGTCACAATGGTTGACGTGGCGAGCCGGTCGCGCCCGCCCCCAATCCGTTTAAGGAGATGCCTGTGAAAAGACTCTGCACCTTGGCCTTGCTGGCACTAATGGCCGGCTGTTCGGAACAACCGGCAGAACAGACGCTGAACGTATACAGCTGGTCGGAATATATCCCGGATGAGCTGGTGCAGGAGTTTTCCAAGGAGACCGGCATCAAAGTCAATTACAGCACCTATGAAAGCAACGAGGCGATGTACGCCAAGATTTCGCTGCTCAAGGGTGATGGCTATGACGTGGTATTCCCCTCGACCTATTACGTCGCCAAGATGGCCAAGGCCGGGTTGGTTCAACCCATTGATCAGACGCGCCTGACTAACCTCGCTAACATCGATCCGGCGTTGCTCAACAAGGCTTATGATCCCAATAACAAGTTCAGCCTGCCCTTCATGTGGGGCAGCACCGGCATTGCCGTTGATTCAGCGGTGATCAATCCGGCTGAAGTGACCAGTTGGGCATCGCTGTGGGATGCCAAGTATCAGGGCAAAATTCAGCTGTCGGACGACGTGCGCGAAGTGTTTCAGCTGGCACTGATGGCCCTTGGCCATGATGGCAACAGCCAGGATCCGGTGCAGATCGAGGCCGCCTTCAACCATCTAAAGGCCCTGATGCCAAACGTACGCTCTTTCAACTCCGATGCTCAGCATGCCGGTTTTCTGAACGGTGATATCAGCTTGGGGGTGGTATGGGCCGCCGAGGCGGTGCGTGCCAACAGCGAGAAGCCGTCTGTGCAGTATGTATTTCCAAGCGAAGGAGCGATCTTCTGGATCGACTGTATGGTGATCCCGTCTGGAGCCAAGAACGCTGGTGCAGCCCACAAGTTCATCGACTTCCTGCTACGCCCGGATGTGGCCAAACGCATGGTTGAGAATACCGGCTACTCGACCACCAATCTGGCGGCGCGACCACTGTTGGATGAAGCAACTCGCAGTAACCCGGCCATCTTCCCGCCGCCAGAGGTGATGGCCAAAGGCCAGTTCCAGAACGATATCAGTGATGAGGCGACTGCCCTTTACGAGAAGTACTTTGAACTGTTGAAGGTTGGCGCCGAGTAACCGCAGACCTTCAATCCCAAAGGGGGACTAGAGCCCCCCTTGGCTAGCGACAGATCAGGGGGCTCAGGCCCCCTGATGGCGTTTGGGGAGTGCCGCCAGCACTCCCTGGATGAACTCCGGCACCACCGTTGATGCCGGACCGTAATGGTGCTCGGCAAAATCCCAGTTGACGTTAGAGGGCTCCAGATTGAGCTCTACCGTGTGGGCACCGTGGCTGCGCGCTTGGCGCACAAAACCAGCAGCGGGATAGACATTGCCGGAGGTACCAACGGCCAGAAACAGATCACAGCGGCTCAAGGCCTCCATGATCTCATCCATCTGCAGCGGCATCTCGCCGAACCAGACCACATGGGGGCGCAGGGTCTCGGTCAGGCCGCAACAGGGGCAAACGTCGCTATGGTCCAGATCATCACGCAGCGGATAGACCTGACCACTGATGCTGCAGCGCATTTTGAGCAGTTCACCATGCATGTGGATCAGTTTGCGGCTGCCGGCACGCTCATGCAGATCATCGATATTCTGGGTGACTACCAGCAACTCTATCCCTTCGGCCTGCTCTAACGCGGCCAGTGCCTGATGGGCTGCATTGGGCTGGATGGCATCATCCAGCAGTTGGCGTCGGCGTGCATTGTAAAAACGGTGAACAAGATCCGGCTGACGGCCAAACCCTTCTGGGGTGGCCACATCCTCGATTCGGTGTTCCTCCCACAGGCCATCACTAGCCCTAAAAGTACGGATCCCTGATTCTGCCGAGATGCCAGCACCGGTAAGCACGACAATACGCATAGTGGTACGGAGCAAGGATTGAATGTCCCTAGTGTGATCTGTTTTGGCGCAGCTAACCGGATCGAGGTCAAAAAAACACCAACGGTTATCAATCTGGGAGGGAGACAAATTGCTGGGACGTGATCCCTCCCCGGTTATTCTGATGACCGCACTGATTGGACCATGCGCGATTAAAATTCAGCCAGATAGATTAGCCCTCTAACGGCCTCACTGGTAACCGTGAGGCTGTCGTGGGGGGCATGGGTGACGATGTTGTAAACCAAAATATTCCAGCGTAATTACGTCGAGTCGTAAAAACGGCACAAACAACTTGCGCAAGTTGCCTCTGTTACTGTCATGACCATGGTCACTATCTTCAAATCGAATCAGCCCTTGCTCGCCGAGCTGTTCTTGCAAGGTAAGGCTGATGCGAATAACGCCATAAAAAAGTAGCTGTACAGGTCGATTTGAACCGCTTCTGAACCTTGATCGACAGCGACTTGCTTGTACCGCTCAACTACAGGCTGCTGGTCATCAAACGGCCCTTTAGGCTTCGCCTATGACGACTCTTTTGAAAATGAGATTGCCGTCGCCCTCATCTACCGCCAGCCGTTGTGACGATCAGACCGGCTCTGCGGTGCGTGACCAGTCGATCTGGCCATGGCGAACGGCCACCCAGTCCATGCCCGCATCTTCGGCAGCAGCAAAGCCGATGGGGGTATCTTCAAATACCAGACAGTCGCCAGCGGCCACCCGCAACTGGTGTGCGGCCAGCAGGAAGGTATCGCCGTTCGGCTTGTGGTCACTGACATCATCAGCGCTGATCACCACATCGAAGTAGCTGTCCAGACCGGTACCAGCCAATACGCGTTGGGCATTGACGGCTGGCGAACCAGTGCCAATTGCCAGTGGCAGACGGCCGTGCAGCGCCTTTACCAAGGCTACGGTTTCAGCAATTGGGGTCACTTGATCCATGGTTGCGGCGTAGTGGGCAATCTTCACCTGGGCCACCTGTTCAGCATCGAGACTGAGCATTTGTGCCGTATTGATTAAGCCAACAATCTTGCGGCTTGGCACCCCGCCCCAGCCGTAAAATGTATCGTGGTCATAATCGAAGCCAAACTGGCTGGCCGCGTGCTGCCAGGCGGCCAGGTGAAACGGCATGGAATCGACCAGGGTGCCGTCAAGATCAAAGATCACGGCCCGGTAACGAGCCACAAGCGCATCCACCCGGCTAATCAAGGTCACCATTAGCTGCGGCCTTTAACATGGTTCTTGCCAGTGCCCTTATCCGCTCTCTGTCCGCCCTTGCCTGTGGTAAGCGCAGGTTTTGCGTCGCTGCGCGAACCGCCAGCGGAGACCGCGGACTTACCCTTGCCTCCTGCTTTCGGGAAAGGCGCGAAACGGGTGGCCGCAGGCTGGGATGGGGCGCCATTTTTCACTGGCTTGCGGCCGGTTCCAGCGGCCAGTTCACCGCGCATTTCTGCGGCTGAGGCCGGTGGGATCAGGTGCTGCTGACTGCGCCCGATCAGGCGCGACAACCCCATACGCATCAGCGCTTCACGGATCATCGGCCAACCGGCTGGATCGTGGTAACGCAGCAGCGCCTTGTGCAGACGGCGCTGACGCAGCCCCTTGGCGACGATCACCCGTTCGCTGTCACGGGTGACTTTGCGCAGGCCATCGATCTCGGTGTGATAGAGGGTGGTGGCCGCCGCCATCGGCGACGGGTAGAAGTTCTGCACCTGATCCAGCTTGAAGTTGTGGCGTTTGAGCCACAATGCCAGATTGACCATATCGTCATCGGTAGTGCCGGGGTGGGCAGCGATGAAATAGGGGATCAGGTACTGCTCCTTGCCCGCCTCTTTGGAGAAGCGTTCGAACATCTCCTTGAACTTGTGGTAGGCGCCCATGCCCGGCTTGTACATCTTGGAGAGCGGCCCCTCCTCGGTGTGTTCCGGAGCGATCTTGAGGTAACCACCGACATGATGTTTGACCAGCTCGCGCACATAACGCGGATCTTCGACTGCCAGGTCGTAACGCACCCCTGAGGCGATCAGGATCTTCTTGATCCCCGGCAGCTCGCGCGCCTTGCGGTAGAGGCTGATGGTCGGGCTGTGATCGGTGTCCATGTTCGGGCAGATGTCCGGGTAGACACAGGAGGCGCGGCGGCAGGTCTCCTCGGCACGCGGATCTTTGCAGCGCAGGTGATACATGTTGGCGGTCGGGCCACCGAGATCGGAGATGACGCCGGTAAAGCCCGGCACCTTGTCGCGGATCTCTTCGATCTCGCGCAGCACCGACGCCTCGGAGCGGCTCTGGATCACCCGCCCCTCATGCTCGGTGATGGAGCAGAAGGTACAACCGCCAAAGCAGCCGCGCATGATATTGACCGAGGTTTTGATCATGTCGTAGGCCGGGATCTTTTCGCCCTGATAGACCGGGTGCGGAATGCGCTGATAAGGCAAGCCGAACACTCCGTCCATCTCCTCGGTGGTCAGCGGAATGGCTGGCGGATTTACCCAGATCAGGCGGTCACCGTGGTGTTGCACCAAGGCCCGCGCCGAGAACGGGTTGGTCTCAAGGTGAAACACCCGCGAGGTGTGGGCATAGAGGTATTTGTCAGCGATCACCTGCTCGTAGCTGGGCAGCTGGATGTAGGTTTTCTCCCACGGCTTGCGTTTCGGGCTGTCGAGCACCGCCACCGGCAGTGCTTCGGGCGCGGTCACTGGCCCGCCAATGACCAGCGGCGCACTGGCCGGTTCCATGGCGTAGGGGTTGGGCAGCGGATCGATGCGCGCTGGTTTGTCGAGGTGGCTGGAATCCAGCCCGCTCCAGCCAGGCAACGGCGCTTTGCGAATCACCGCAGTGCCACGAATATCCTGCATCTCGGCGATGCTTTTGCCCTCGGCAAAGCCATGGGCTACTTCAACGATGGCGCGTTCAGCGTTGCCAAACAGCAGGATGTCCGCCTTGGCGTCAAACAGCACCGAGCGGCGTACCTTATCTGACCAATAGTCGTAATGGGCCAAACGGCGCAGGCTGGCTTCGATGCCGCCGATCACCACCGGCACCTCCGGGTAGGCCTCTTTGCAACGCTGGCTGTAGACCAGCACCGCCCGATCCGGGCGTTTGCCACCGACATTGCCGGGGGTATAGGCGTCGTCGTGGCGCAGGCGCCGATCGGCGGTGTAGCGGTTGATCATCGAATCCATATTGCCGGCGCTGACGCCGAAAAACAGGTTGGGTTTACCCAGCGCCTTGAATGGCTCTTTGGTGTTCCAGTCTGGCTGGGCGATGATGCCGACGCGAAATCCCTGGGCTTCGAGCATGCGGCCGATCACCGCCATGCCAAAGCTGGGGTGGTCGATATAGGCGTCACCGACCACAATGATGATGTCGCAGCTATCCCAGCCCAGTTGCTCCATCTCCGCCCGCGACATTGGCAAGAACGGTGCCGGACCGAAACACTCGGCCCAGTACTTGCGGTAGGAGAAAAGGTTGGGGGCAGTCTGTAGCATGAAACCCGCTCGGCTGGTCAAAAAACGGCCGGCATTATAGCCCGTCGAGGCCCCAGGTGAAATGTGTGATCCAAGCCGCGAGCCAATAAAAATGTGGCAAAACACATTGACCACAAAATGATTATGGGATTCAGCCATGCTCGCAGGCGCTATCTGTTTATGGCGGTCATTCGCCCTGACAGGCGAATTCAACGGAGGGATTTTGAGCTGCCGGCGAGTTCTGCGGCGAACACCACAGTCAGCACCACTTCACGCTGGCAACATGGCAAGTTGAGCCACCCTGATGGAACCTGCCATGCGTCCTGTCCTGTGCCTGATTGCCGCAGCCCTGATTACTGCCTGTAGCTCTGCCCCTGTTGCCGTTGATAGCCCTCCCGGCGCCAGCGCCAAACTGGATCTGTCGCCAGTAACGGCTAACCACAAAGGCAGTGCCCTGCCCGCCAACTGGCATAAAGACGCCGTATTTATGCAGATCTATGTGCGTGGCTACAAAGATAGCGACGGCGATGGCGTTGGCGATTTCAAGGGGCTGACAGGGCAGCTGGATTATCTCGAATGGCTGGGGGTTAAGGGGATCTGGCTGATGCCGATGATGGCCAGCCAGGATCGGGACCACGGCTATGCGGTAACCGATTACCGCAGTGTCGAACCCGATTACGGTTCGATGGAAGACTTCAAGACCTTTCTGGCTGAGGCTCACAAGCGTGGCATTGGTGTCATCATCGACTATGTGATGAACCACAGTGCCAAACAGAACCCGTTGTTTATTGACTCTGACCTTAACCAAGCGGGCAAGCGCGATTGGTATGTATGGACCAATGAGATGCTCAACTGGCCCAACTGGAGCAGCGAGAATGCCTGGCGACCGGGTAGCAATGGCAGCTACTACGCGGTGTTCTGGGACCAGATGCCCGACTTCAACCTGCGCAACGGAGACGTGCTCGAGTATCACAAGAGCAATATGCGTTACTGGCTCAACCTAGGGGTCGATGGTTTCCGCTTCGATGCAGTGGGCACCCTGGTCGAAAACGGCCGTAACGCCATGTTTAACCAGCGCGAGAATGCCGACATCATGCTGCAGATGCGCGAGGTGCTGGCCGAATATGACAACCGCTACCTGGTGTGCGAAATGCCGGATAACGCTGAGTTCGCGGGCAGCCCACGCTTTTGCGGCAGCGCCTTTCACTTTCCGATGCGTGCGGCCATCCTCGGTAGCGCCCGCTTTGGCCACGTCAAAGGTAACCTGGCCAGTGGTTATGACAGCGCCCAGACCCAGAACATGGGGATGTTTCTGGCCAACCATGATGGCTTTGCCGGCGACCGGGTCATGGTCCAGATGGGGGGCAACGAACAGCGCTACCGCACTGCCGCGGCCACCTATCTGCTCAGCGCCGGCGTGCCATTTATCTACTACGGCGAAGAGATCGGCATGGGCCACTCGGTCGGTCATGGCGTGCAATACAAAGATCACGCCCTGCGCGGCCCCATGAGTTGGGCACCCGACAAGGCCACAGCCGGTTTTACCAATGGCAAGCCGTTCCGGGCGCTGGCGGTGAACGTTGACAGCCACAATGTGGAGAGCCAGCAGTGGCAGGATAACTCTCTATTGCAGAGCTATCGCGCGCTCATCGCTCTGCGTAACAGCGAAGCGGCGCTGCGTCATGGCAGCCAGCGTTCGGTGCCGACCGGTAGCGACAAGATCTACGCCTTCACCCGCACTGCTGGCAGTGACGAGCTGCTGGTGGCCATCAACTACAGCGACCAGGCCCAACCACTGGCCACCAGCGTGCTGGCTGCTGGCCAGTGGCAAACGCTGACCGACGGCCCGGCGGCCAAGGCGACTGTCACCCTGCCCCCTTACAGCTACCATGTGTGGAAACGGCAATGAGCTCGCGGACCTAAGCGCCAAGATCATGAGGGGCAGCGCTAACCACGCTGCCCCTCACTGTTAGTCACTTATGCAATCTTGCGCGGGGCTTCGCTAGCTGGTTGAGATCCACTTATCAAGGAGCGTAAGGCGGCAACAAGCTCTTGCCGGCTGACCATGCCCTTGAACTGCCCCTGGATCATCACCGGGTAATGGTGCGGACGGTTGGGGCAAGCGGCACGGGCCCGCTCCTGCAGCGGCTTGAGCGCCAGGCCAGTGGCCAGCCCCTGATCGCTGACCGGGAACACCGCTTCGACATTGATGGCCATCTGTTCAGCCAGATGGATCACGCTTTCCTCGCCATTGACCGTCAGTAACGGATGATGCATGAGATCAGCGACCCGCCGTTCCGGCAGTGGTCGGTAGTCATTGCACCACAGCGCTACCAGCAAGTCATGCTGCGAAAGGTAGCCCACCAACCCCCCCCCATTGTCGCTAACAGGGGCCCCTCCCACCCCTTCGGCAAGCATCAGGTCAAGTGCCTCGGCAAGCGCCATATCGGCCTTAAGAACAACCCCGGGCAGAGTCATAATATCTTTAATCTTCAATTTCTTGATTGACATACCAGGTTCCTTGAACGACGGGAGTGAGAGGAGCGCTGGGCCGCTGTTATCGGCCGGAGGACAGTTATAGTGAGTAGGCGTAATGCGGCGAAAAATCGCCCAGTAGTTGAGGCCAACCAAAAGCGCGCCGCCTACGATGTTGCCAAGCGTGACCGGGATCAGATTGGCGGTGACGAAAGACGTCAGCCCCAGATCAGCAAACCTCGCAGCATCCACCCCTGATTGCAGCCAAAAGTCAGCAGGTGCCCAGTGGTAGATCGCAAGCGCCAGCGGTACAACGAACATGTTGGCAACACAGTGTTCAAAGCCGCTGCTAACAAATAGGGCGACAGGCAACACCATCAGCAACACCTTTGTTAGCAGATGGTCGGTGCTAAAGGTCATCCAGATGGCCAGACAGACCAGGATGTTGCATAGCACCCCTAGAGCAAAAGCGGCCGCTGGTCCGTGATGGAGTTTGTGTTGGGCAATGGTGAGCACATTCAGCCCCCACTGTCCGTTGTCCAGTAGATAGAGGCGCGCAGCCACCGCCAGTACCACCATCAGCAGCGACCCGATCAGGTTGCCGAGGTACACCCATCCCCAGATGCGAACCATCTTGGCTAAGCCAATCTGGCGGTTGGCCACGGCAATGGCAGACAAAACTGTACTGGTGAACAGTTCGCCACCGCAGATAACCACCATGATCAACCCGATGCTGAAAGCAACACCACCTAACAACCTCAGGCTACCCCACGCGCTGTCACCGGCGCCGGTGGTGACGGTGATGAAAAACAGGTAGCCCAAGGCAATGAACAAACCCGCCATCATCGCCAGCGCCGCAGTTGTAGCGGCAGGTTTCACCACCTTGCTGAGAGCGTAGTGCTCAGCCTGTTCCATCATCTCAAAGGGGCTACGGGAAAGAGGGGCCATGGCTACCTCATCACAGGAAACGCCGTAGGGGCGGATTGCTGCTGGTTCGTTGGTCGATTGCAATTACGCTAACGGCGCGCAGACCATCAAGGACAATTGGAATTTCTTTGATCGCACATCAAGACATCTGATGGATGTTGGCGCGAAGCTGTTTCCCCGATCCGTTGGAGCCAAACCCATGCGCTATTCCCTAAGACAACTGGCCATCTTCGACGCGGTGGCGACGACGGGTAGTGTCAGTCAGGCGGCAGAGCGACTGGCCCTGACCCAATCAGCTACCAGCATGGCCTTGGCCCAACTGGAGAGCCTGCTCGGGCGGCCACTGTTCGAGCGCCAGAACAAACGCATGCAGCTGACCCACTGGGGGCGCTGGTTGCGCCCCAAGGCGCGACAGCTGCTCTTTGATGCACAACAGATTGAGTTGGGTTTCTACGACAAGCACCTGATCAGCGGTGAGATTTCAGCTGCTGTTAGCCAAACGGCGGCGGCGCATCTGTTTCCTGAGCTGGTTAGCCGGCTCGACAACGATTTTCCCGAAATGCGGGTTCTGCTGGATGTCAAAAACACCGAACAAGTCATTGAAGGGGTTAGAAACTATGGCTACGAACTGGGCATCATTGAGGGACGTTGCGACGACAGTCGGCTCGTCCAGGAGGTGTGGTGTCGCGACCATCTGGTGATCGTAGCCTCACCTGCTCACCCTTATGCCAAGTACAAAGCCGTGAGTTTTGCCCAGCTTGAGCAAGCCAAATGGATCCTGCGCGAACCAGGTTCTGGGGTTCGAAGGATCTTTGAAAGCGCAGTGCAGGGCAGTATCGATGATCTTGATGTTTGCCGTGAGTACGCCTATGTACCGGTTATTCTGGCCTTGATCCAGCAAGGCGGCTACCTGAGCTGTCTGCCCTACTTGGATGTGGCCCATGCTATTGAGCAGGGCAAACTGGTTGAGCTCAGCGTGCCGGCCCTCACCATGGAAAGGCCACTCTCTTTCATCTGGCGTGCAGATGCGGTGGATAACCCCTTACGTGACTGCATCCGCCAAGAAGCGAGGCGAATGATCCGCAATAGCAGCCAGCTGATCTATCGCCAGGGGCGTATGCCCGGCAACAGTAGCTATCAAGATTAGTGATGTGTTGATACAACTACAGCAGCCACCTATACCCCTGGTTATGGCCTGCTCTGTAGTTGATTCCGATCATCAAAGTGTCATCTTCGGGTCATGATCATCAGCGTAGACTGAAACCGCTTTTCATCGCCCGGGCGACCGAAAGGAGAAGGTTATGCATCATGGTGAACTGAAGAAGCGTTTCAATAACGGCTCATTGAGCCATGCGGCCATTGTTGCTGCCCGTGCCAATGGTTACTGGCATGTGGTGGTCAACGATATCGATGAGGGCGACATCACCCTCGCCTGCAGCCAGAGCCATTATCCCTGCCTCTACTCCAGCCTCGACGAGGCTGCAGCTGTGGTGCGCGATATCGGCTTTCAGCGCTTTGAGGTACTGCGTGAGGCCTTGGCCGTTCCGGCCTGAAGCACAAAGGCCATTGGCTGACATACGCCCCGCCGTTTTTGTCAGAACAAAAACAGTGTGGCGAGGCCCAAAAAGATAAAAAAGCCCATGGCGTCGGTGACGGCAGTCAGCATCACCGACGAGCCATAGGCTGGATCGCGCCCAAGCTTATCCATCACCAGCGGCACCGCTAGGCCCACGGATGCCGCCAGCAGCAGGTTGAGGGTCATCGCCCCTGCCATCACCAGCCCCAGTCCGACATGTTGATAGAGGCCATAGGCCACCAACCCCAGCATCGAACCCCACAGCAGCCCATTGATCAGGGCGATGCCCAGCTCCTTAAACACCAGTGCGCCAACGCGGGCACTGGCGATCTGGCCCAGGGCCAGACCACGGATCACCAGGGTCGCGGTCTGAGTGCCAGCATTACCGCCGATGCCAGAGACAATTGGCATCAATGCCGCCAGCGCTACCAGCTGGACAATGCTGCCCTCAAAGGCATCGATCACTCGTGAGGCGACAAAGGCGGTGATGATGTTGAGTGCCAACCAAGGCCAGCGGTTTCGCGCCGAGCGCCACACCGGGCCAAACAGATCTTCGCCTTCATTGAGGCCCGCCAGATTGAAGGTTTCGGCCTCCGACTCCTGGCGCACCCGGTCGATCATGGTGTTAACCGTCAACCGCCCCAGCAGCAGACCATCGCCATTGACCACCGGTGCCGATACCAGGTCATAGCGCTCGAATGCTTGGGCCGCGTCAGCAGCGTCGTCCTCCGGCTGGAAGGCCACCAGTTCACGAGCCATCACCGCGCTTACTTCCTCATCTGCATCACCAAGCAGCAGGTTCTCCAATGGCAAGGCGCCGAGCAGACGACCGTCGTCATCCACCACAAACAGCTTGTCGGTCTGGTGCGGTAGCTTGTCGAAGCGGCGCAGATAGCGCAGCACCACCTCCAGCCGCACGTCAGAACGAATACGCACCGCATCGAAATCCATCACTGCGCCAACCTGATCGTCCTCAAAGGTCAGGGCAGCCTGCAGTTGGGCCCGTTCGCGCTCATCCAGCCGGGTAACAATGGCGCTGACCACCTCGGCCGGCAGATCATGCGCCAGCTCGGCAATCTCTTCAGCATCCAGCTCTTCGGCAGCGGCAACCATTTCCTGCGGTGCCATGTCAGCCAGCAGGGTTTCACGCACCGCATCCGACACTTCAAGCAGGATCTCGCCATCCTGCTCTGACTTGACCAGGTCCCAAACGATCAAACGATCGTGTAGCGGCAATGCTTCGAGGATGTGGGCCACGTCAGCGGGGTGCAGACGGTCAAGATGGTGGCGCAGTTCATTGAGGTTCTGGCGATGCACCAACTGCTCGACCAATACCTGACGCGGTGACTCCTGTTTATGAACCAGCGCCTCTACCACCTTGTGCTTTTCCAGCAGGGTGATCACCAGATCGAGGTGGTGCTGCAAGGGATCGCGAGGGGTGGCGCTGAACGGCACGGCAGAATCCAGTCAACAGTCAGGCAATGGCGCTCAGACTAACGGCAGAGCAAGCACGGCGCCAGCGGCAGCCGTTGACTCAACCTCGTCACCAAAGTGTCATGGCCAGCGACTAAGCTGAAGTGTCCACTGCACAAGGTGATCCACATTCATGTCCCCTGCCCGGTCAACTTCGGTAAATCTACCCAGCCACGGTCATCTGGTAGCTATCGATCTTGGCTCAAACTCCTTTCACAGCATTATCGCCCGTCTTAACCGGGGAGCGATGCAGGTGCTCGCCACCCATAAAGAGCGGGTACGGCTAGCTTCGGGCCTAGATGACCAGCACCAACTCGGCGACGAAGCCATTGAACGTGCCATGGCAACCCTCAAACGCATGGCGGAACGGTTTCACGGGCTGGATGGTGCACGGGTGCGTATTGTCGCCACCCATAGCCTGCGCCAGGCCCGTAACCGCCAGCGCTTTTTGCGCGCCGCCGAGGCGATTCTCGGCTATCCGGTAGAGATCATCTCCGGCCATGAAGAAGCCCGCCTGATCTATCAGGGGGTGGCCCACACCGAGCAGCTCAGCGGCCGCACCTTGGTGGTCGATATTGGCGGCGGCAGTACCGAGCTGGCCCTTGGCGAAGGGTTCGAGCTACAGCAGTTATCTAGCCACATCATGGGCTGCGTCAGTTTTAGCGAGCGCTATTTCAGCCCCCGTATAGACGAATCCGCTTTTCAGCAGGCGCGGCTGGCGGCGTTGCAGGCACTGGAGCCAGTGGTAAGCCCCTTCCGTCGTCACGGCTGGCACAGTGCCAGGGCTACCTCTGGCACTGCTGCGGCCCTGCGTGAAGCGGTAATCGCGCTGGGCCACAGCGATGGTCTGCTGACGGCGTCAAGGCTGGCGGCATTGCGTCACCACCTGATCAGCGCCGGCCATTGGCAGCAGATCACGCTCGCCGGAATTAGCGACAGCCGCAAACCGGTGATCGCTGGCGGGCTGGCGATCTTAATGGCGGTACAGGAAGCGCTTGGCGTCGATGGCTTCGAGTTTGCTGGGGCCGGCCTGCGCGAAGGAGTGCTCTACGAGATGGATGCGACCATGCGCCATCACGACATTCGCCAGCGCACCCGAGCGAGCTTGATGGCCCGCTACAATGTTGATCGCGAGCACGCTGGCGAAGTAGTCAGGGTGGCTCTGGCGCTGTGGGACCAGACGGCCGAACATTGGGAGCTACCCGCTAACAGCCGCACCCTGCTTGAACATGCGGCCTGGCTGCATGAGATTGGGCTGGATATCAACAGCAAGGGGGTGCAGCGCCATTCGGCTTACATTCTCGCCAACTGCGATCTGCCTGGCTTTAACCAGAACGAACAGCAGTTGTTGGCGACGCTGGTGCGCTGTCATCGCAAGCGCTTCAAGCGCGATGAATTCCGCGATCAACCTGGCTATTGCGCCCGTATCCAGCGCCGGCTGAGCCGCCTGCTGCGGCTGGCGGTGGTACTCAATTTGGCCCGCCAGCCGGGCTATGTGCCGCGCTTTGAAGTGCGTGTGCATGGTCGACGCATGGTGCTGCGGCTGCCCTCGGCATGGTTGGCCAACCGTGAACTGGTTAGCGCCGATCTCGCCCGCGAGGCTGCCTTTTTGGCAAGCGCCGAGCTGGAACTGCGTTGGCAGGCGCTGGCCACTGACAATCCCGAGCTTGACGCCGATGAGCATCGCAGTGAGAGTGACGATTAACCCTGAATCCGGCCAACACCCGTTGCTGCAACTGCTGCTGGCCGCCCGCAACCATGAGGCGTCAATATTGGCCGGTGACGATGAGGCTGTTCATCAGTATCGGGTCAACCTGCGCCAGCTGCGTGCGCTGATTGGGTTACTGGCACGACTGCAACCAGCCCTCCGCCTTGACCCCATCGGCAAGGGGATCAAACAGTTAATGAGAGCAACCGCTGATGATCGCGACCGGGCAGTGGCCCTGTCGCTGCTGCGTCAGCGTCATGCGCCGGCTGAGTTGGCTGGACTGGCGACGACCAGCTGCGACCGCGCGCGCCTTGGCCAGTGGTTGACGAGTAGCGACTATCAGCACCAATGCGAACAGTTGCAGGCTCTGCTGGCCTTGTTGCCGCCCCTGCCTGCTCGTCATCGCTGGGCCAAAGGCTGTGCCCGGAATGGCCGCAAACTGAGTCGCGCTTGTCGCCAACTGCGGACCGACAGCGCGCCAACCGAACTGCACCAGCTACGTATCGCCATCAAGAAGTTACGCTACCGCCTGGAGCTTTTGGGTAAAGCTCCCAAGAGCGCTCAGGCAACGCTAGCAGAACTGCGCCAGTGGCAAAAACTGCTGGGCGAGCTGCATGATCAGGCGGTGGTGGTCGCTCTGCTGCTGAACAGCGATGGGAGCAGCGTCGGCCAGCCGTTGCTGTTGCAGGAACTGCAGCGGCTGGAACAGCAGCGTCAACAGGCGATCACCAGTCTCAAAGCCAGCTCGCTGGCAAAGGCGGACGGCAAGCGCTGGCGTCGACGCCTGCGGCGATGGTCACCATAACCAATGCTGATAAGCTAAATCGATTTAGGCTGTAGAGATTCCTCAACCAGAGGTTAGGCTTCAACCATGATCCAGACGGTCAAAGGTTGAGCAATGCGTATTCTGCTGGTGACCTCGGAGTATGAGGGGCTGGTCAAGATCGGCGGTCTGTCTGATTTCTCAGCGGCCATGGCTGCTGCATTAGCCCGCCAAGGCCATGATGTGCGGGTGCTGCTGCCCCGCTATGCCAGCATCAACGCTGATCTGGCGGTTACCCCCATCGGGCCGCTGACGGTGCCGCTGTCGTTCTGGCAGAACTATGGTGGCTTTGTCTGGCGCTGGCAGCATGCCTCAGTGCCGGTCTACCTGCTTGAACATCAGCAGTTTTTCGGTCGCAGCGGCATCTATGACGATGGTCTTAACCCCTATGACGATAACCCGCTGCGCTATGCCTACCTCAGCCATGCGGCGTTCAGCCTTTGCCAGCAGCTCGACTGGTATCCCGACATCATTCACGCCAGCGACTGGCCAACTGCCTTGGTGCCCTTCTACCGCCGCGAGCATTACGCCAGCGACCCCCGGTTTCGTCGCTGCCATACGGTGCTGACCATCCACAACGGTGCCTATCAAGGGCGTTTCGACCGCCACTGGCACGAGCCACTGGGGATCCATCCGCGGCTGCTGGTTCCTGAACTCTTTGAGGACATGGGCTGTATCAATCTGCTTAAGGCGGGCATCCGCCTCGCCGACGAATTGGTAACTGTCAGCCCCAGCTACCGTGACGAGCTGCTGCACAGTGCCACCAGCCACGGTCTGGCCGCCAGCTACCAGCATCGCCGCCAGCAACTGAGCGGCATCGTTAACGGTGTCGACGCCAGCAGCTGGGATCCGGCCAGCGATCCGGCCCAACGCCAGCCATTCAGCCCCGGGCGACTGGCCGGCAAAGCGGCGTGCAAAGCTGAACAACAGCAACGTCATGGGCTGCCTGTAGATAACAGCCAGCCCTTGCTGGCAATGATTGGCAGAGTGGCGAGTCAGAAAGGCTTCGCCTTGCTGTTACCAGCGCTCGAGGCTCTGCTTCCCGCTCGCTTTCAGTTAGTGGTGATGGGCCATGGTGAGCCGCGTTGGCAGCAGGCACTGACGGCTTTGGCTGCCCGTTTTCCCCAGCAGCTGGTCTATGTGCCCAGTTTCGGCGACGCTGCTACCCGGGCCCTGCTCGGCGCCGCCGATTACCTGTTGATGCCTTCGCTGTTTGAGCCCTGCGGCCTGTCGCAGCTCTATGCCATGCGTTACGCCACCATTCCGCTGGTAACGCCGGTGGGTGGCCTCAAGGACACAGTGCTCGCTCTTGGCGAAACCCTGCATAACCGCGAGCGGGCCACCGGTTACTGCGCCAGCGCCGTCAGCAGTGAGGCACTGGTGGCCATGCTGCAGCGGGTCGAACGGGAGTTTGGCGATCAGATGCTGCTGGCCCAGCTGCGGCGCAATGCCATGGCCAGCAATTTCAGCTGGGACCAGGCCGCCAGCCACTACAGCGCGCTCTATCAGCGCGCCTGCCGCCACCACAGCCGCAGTGTGCCGCTAACCCGTCGTCGCGCTGCTTGATGCAGTAAACCCGGCCTGCAGCGCATCCGGCAGTAACCGCAAGCGCGCAGGCAGGTCATGCCCGCCGTGGGCGAATGGCAACTGGTACCCGGCTGCTGTGTCGGCTTCGCCCATGGGGCGGCCAATGCCCATCAACTGGTCAACCGCACCAGTGACGAGGTGCTGTTGCTGGAAGTCAGTGACCGCACTGCGGGTGATCGCGCCAGCTATCCCTATACCAGTGAATCCGAGCTTCGCCAGGCGCTGGGCGGCTAAAGCTGGCGAGTTGCGGGGAAACGGAACGCAAAGCAGGCGCCAGACAGACAACCGCTGTCGCTTGCGCCAAGCGTCCCGCCATGCCATGCCATCACCTGGGCTGCGATGGCCAACCCCAACCCCAGGTTCACCTCCTGACTGCTGCCCGCCGGACTTTTGGAGTGGAGCTTGGCAAAGGGGGTGAAGAGATCAACATCGGGGTTAAGCAGGCCATCGCCGTCGTCGTCGATGGTGATGATGACAGCGCCATCAGCGCCACGGGCCACGCGGATCAGCAGCTGGGCGCGCGCAAAGCGCATGCCGTTGTTGATCACATTACGCAGCGCCCTTTCCAGCCATAGCGGGTCACCCCAGATCTGCAGCCGTTCCGGGCAATCTTGCTGATGGCAGATGTTGAGATCTGGCCTTAAATGGGCAGCAGCGGCCACCAGACCGGTCACCAATTCATCGACATTGATGATCCTGGGCTTGAGGCTGCCGCCGTCCCGTTTCAGCGCGGCATACTCAAGAAAGGCGCTGATCATCTGTTCCATCCGCACCAGGTCATTCTCGACCCGATCCAGGTAAGCGTCCTTGTCGCTCAGGGTCGCGGCCTCTCGGGCTGCGTCGATGCCAAAGCGCAGGCAAGCCAAGGGGGTGCGCAGATCGTGGGAGAGGCCCACAGTAAGCACGCGATTTTCCGCAACCAGTGACTGGATCTGAGCCGCCATGCGGTTGAACGCTAGCTCCAGCGACTCGACGTAGGACCAGCGTGAGGGGATCACACGCACGGCCAGATCACCCCGCCCAAACTGATTAGCGGCGGTCGACAGGGCCGACAATTTGACGATCAGTGGCAGCAGCCACAGGGCGAAAAGCAGCGAGATGGCACCATAAAAAAGCAGTGTCATCACCATGTCCAACGTGCTCATGGCGCGACTCTGATCAGCCACCCTCAGCATCACATAATGGTTGGGGTCAGACATCACCCGCCCCAGCAGGTAGTGGCCATAGTGGTCCGCCAATGCCACCGCACCATCGCGGGCCAGTTGCTGCTCCAACTCCGGTGGCAGCGGGTAGTCCCGCGCCCGCACCAACCTTATGGGCTCATCACTGGCGGTAGCCATGACATCCGCCTTGCCGCCACCAGCCAACCGGCCTAGTTGCTGAATAAGCGCAAGATTGTGAGCACTCTCCTGATCGAGATATGGGGCTGACAGATGATCCACCAGTTTGCCGGTCAGCCAGCTGACCGCCAGTACCGATAGCAAAACGGCGGTGACCAAACCCACATAGAGCTTTACCACATCAATTCCAACCGTCGGCGACAAACAGATAGCCTTTGGCCCACACCGTTTTGATCCCTTTGGGATCATCACCGCTGTCGCCGAGTTTTTTGCGAACCACCGAGATCATGATGTCCAGGCTGCGATCACGACCGTCGTACGGACGACGTTTCAGCGCCATAAAGAGTTCATCGCGGCTGACAATCTGACCAGCATGTTCGGCCAGATAAGCCAACAATGAGAATTCAGAGCTGGAAAGGGCGATCGGCTGTTCATGCAGGAGCACACGACGCGAAGACAAATTGAGGTGAAGCGGACCGAACCTCAACGCTGAGATCGGCGCCACTTCAGACGTCATCACTGGCTCCTGATCCCGCCGCAATGCTGATTTGATCCGCGCCAACAGAACCCGTGGCCGTACTGGCTTGACCAGATAGTCGGTTGCCCCCATCTCCAACCCCAACACCTCATCGACCTCTTCGCCCTGAGCGGTCAGCATGATGATCGGCAGGTTGCTAAAGGTGCGTAACTGGCGGCAAACCGAGATACCGTCCAGACCGGGCAACATCAGATCCAGTAGAACCAGGCTGGGCGGCGTACTTTGAACAGCGGCCACCACCTGGTCACCACGCGCCAGGTGCACCACCTCATAGCCGTGTTGCTGAAGATAATCCTGAATCCAGTTTGCCAGTGACAGGTCATCTTCAACCAGCATGATGGTGGCGTAACCAGTCATCTACCACTCCTAAAAGAGGCGCCAGTTCCGACGCCGTTGATTGCCGTTGTACACCCAACTGACCTGAATCTCCGTGTTGGCCACCACGGCGCCGGTTGCGTTGCGCAGTTCAAACTGCAGGCTTTCTTCACCGCTGAAGGCATAGTCCAGCTGACCACCACCGCCGGCAGCACAATAGAGGGGATCGCGACTACCGGCGACAAACAAACAGTGTTCGCTAACGCTGTTAACCTGCCAGTGGATCCGGGTATCGAGATAGCAGGTGCGCCCCTCAGACAGGGAGACACAGGTGCTGGGTTCCACCATCAGCAGCTCCGGCGCAGCGGCTGCCAGCGGGGCATGGCCAAGGCCACCGGCCAACAGCGAGGCAAACAGCAGGGGACACCAATCAGAAGACATAGTGCACACCGAGCATCAACATGCCTTCAAACGGCGAGGCCACCAGCGGGCTGTCGGCAATCTCCTGGCCGTAGTAACTAACCCCCAATCCAGACTCAAACAACCAGCTTTCGCTGATCGGTTGCAGCGCTGACAGGCTGGTATGAACGCGATAGGAAGCGCCCGGCGCATAGGCAGGACGATTGGCGGTTACCTCTGAGCCACGGACCCCGAAGTAATAGTCAACGACGTCCTGATGGAAATAGGTTAAGACAGCATTAAAGCGCAGGTCCGCATTACGCACCTGTTCAATATGGGTGTAGCTCAGCTCGCCAATGTAGCTGTTATGGCTGCCAGTAACGTCACGGCCAAACTCTAGTGAATAGATATTCCGACGATTCTCATGCAGCAGGCGTAGCCCCAAATTACCATCCGCCTCTCGGGTGTCGATGCCGATCAGCTCATCAACTTTATCGCCCCAGGTACTGTCATAACCCTCTTCACTAATCTCTTCCATATAGTTGCCATAGGTCAGACTAAACTCCAGCTGCTCATGGCGGTAGAGATAGACGCCAATCCGGCCACTGTCGGCAAAAGAGGTGACCCGCCGGTCCTGCGTCTCCAGAAAAAATGGACCATATTCACCACTGAGAAACAGGGTTAGTTCCAAACCGGGGTAATAAGTGCTGTGATCGGTGTAAAGCAACGAATGCTGCAGAGTCGCATTGGCGCCTAAGGCCACATCCCACCAAAATGGCGAATCAGGAAACCAGCCATGGGTATCGACCGAGGCCTCGGTTGCTACCACGGCCGCGTCGTCGTTGGCCATTACCGCCAGCGGCAGGGCCCCCATTAGTGCGACCAGCCACCACGGCTGTCTGCGACCGCTTGTCATCTATCGTTCCTTCTGGCGGAGTCGAGCGAGGATAGCAAAATGGCTAGCCTGCAGGAGTCTATAGCATGTCACCCGGTGCCGGCCATCGCTGCTCATCACCCCATTTGCACCATAAGCGCCATTAACTCCCACAACAGTGGGCCAAGAACAGGGAGCACAGCAGCAGTACACCACAGCACGATTATCGCCACCACAACCACCACAATGACCTTCACCCTCACCTCCTTAAGCCGCTGCCGGTCAAAGGCTGACTTTCATACCAAGGTAGGGAAAGAACCCCAACTCTTCATCCCCTTTAATCACCAGCTGCGAACGATCATTGCTGTCGGGCTCATAGCTATAGCCCGAGATATTCTCGCGATTGGTCAGGTTTAGTGCAGCCATGGTATAGATTGCGTCATAGCCGAGAAATCGGCCGCTGTAGTTTGCTTCAACATCGAGGCGAAAATAAATTGGCAGCGTCTCGCCATTGTTCTCGCCATAGACCGGCAGGTAATAGCCGGGGTAATCCTCGTTAGGGCGTAAACCGATGATCTCGGTATAGCGCGCGCCACTGCGCAGGGTCGCCGTGGTACCAAAATTCCAGCGGTCATTAAGGCGGTAGTTCACCACCAAATTGGCGATGAGCGGCGTGTCAAGATAATAGGGTACTTCCTTGCCGCTCAGCTCGTTGGTGCGCGACGTTTCAGACCAGCTGAGTGACGCCCAGCCACTCCAGGCGTCGTAAGCGCGCCTTTGGATCATCAACTCTACCCCGTAGGCGTTGCCTGACAGGTCATTGGTATAACGGATCGCATCACTGTCTTCGCTCAGCACAACCGCCAGTGGTAACTGTTGGATCGACTTGTAATAGATCTCATTGCGGATGCTCCAGTTAGCAGCGACTTGATAGTGCAGCCCGACACTGTAGTGATCACTGATTGGCGAATCGAGATTGGGGTTGCCGATCACGTCGATCGACTTATCAATGGTCGGCGGCTGGCTGTACCGGCCCGCCTTTAACACCGCCAACAGCTTATGAGTGGCCCGCCACTCCAGGCTGGTACGCGGGTGAACAAAGTTCTCGCCGCTGGCGCTGTTGTGTTCCAGCCGTACGCCATAGGTCCACAGCCAGTCTTCGCCCAATTGCCATTGGTCTTCGAGGTAACCGGCGTAGAGATTGACCGACTTGCTCTGGGCGTCGCTGACCCGCTCCCCTTTTTGCGCCTCGCAGTCCGACTGACTGTCAGTGCAGTAATAGGGAATAAAATCGTAGCGGTAGTCGATGGTGCTCAAGTCAAGATCAGTGCCCACCAGCAACCGATGGCTGGCCCCCAGCGGCCGACTGTAGGAGAGACGGATATTGTGGTCTTGAGCTTCGGTGTTGATGTACTGGCCTGAACCATAGCCCACATCAACATCAGTGGTGAGATGGCCGTAGCGAAGATTGACCAGCGCCCCATGGTCCGCGCGGTATTCATAACTAACCGACTGGCCGTCAAAACCGTTATCCAGGGTCATTTTGCCCCACAGATCGGGATCGGTCTGGGCGACAGCCGAATCTTCGGCAATATTCAGTTTGCCGCTGTCAGTCGCGCCAACCAGCGCCAGATCCAGGGTGGTGCGGGCATTGGGCCGCCACTGGTATTTCAGCTGGTAATCAGAGGATTGGGGCGGGTCGTAGACCGTCACCCCATCATCAAGCTCTTCATCTTCAGGCAGAAAGTACTCAATCAAGCTGCGCCGATAGGAAAAATAGAACGCCTGGCGATCATCAATTTCAGATTCAACCAACAATCCGGCTTTAAGGAAACTGAGATCGATCACCCCGCCAAAATCCTGGTGGCGTGGATCGCGAAGACGTACATCAAACAGACCACCAATGGCCTGTCCATGGGCCACCCCAAAACCCGACGCTTCAAAGCCAAAATCCTGAATCAAGTTCTCGTTGTAGATGCTGTCGCCAAAGAGGTGAAAGATCGGTCCGGTTGGCAGGCCATCCATCAAGTAGAGATTATCCTCAGGCGCCGAACCGCGCACAGCGGGTTCGCCGCCAGCATCGCCGCCGGCCATCACCACCCCAGGCAGGGTGTAGACCGAGGAAATGGGGTCGCCCATGGTGCCTGCGACCGACAGCAACTCCAGCGCCTCCTGGGTGGGCTGAGAACGATCATCCTGGCGGCTGCCGACCACTTCGATACGCTCCACGTCAACTTCGGCATCGGCCTTTGGCGCCGCCGCTGTGGGCACTGCCTGAGTGCCAAATGCCGCCGCACCCATGACCACGAGTGAACATACAGACCTAAGCGAAAGTGTCATGTCTAGATCCAATCCATTGAGATTCGACGGGATCTTCAGGCTTATTGCGCGCAACGTCTGTTATGGAAGTGTTGGCTAAGGGTTGGTCGAGAGCGGCCAACCTTACAATTAACGGCGCTCTGTATGGTTCTGGTTAGCCCGATTGGGCGCCAGCAGCCGACTGACTGGCAAAATACTGGCCGCCATCAGCCACCACCGGCCACTCCGCCAGCGGTGGCAGCGCCGCTTCAAGCGCTGCCAGTAGCGGCATCAGCGCAACGGAGGGATCCAGCAGATCGATGAGACGGCAACCGCCGTCGTGATACAGCCATAGCCGGTCACCATCGACATCGTTGCTGACGGTCCGTTCATCGCCTGCTAATTGCAGCGTCAGCGTCGCCCTCACCAGCAGCGGCAGCAGCTCGCTGCTGGCCGCCACCCGAATCGCGCGCTGAGGTCGACATCCGGCGCTGTCCATGCATTCGGGGCCGCTGCCAAAGCGCCCACACAGCCACAAGCCATCGGCGTTCTGCCACAACTCCTGCTCAACCATCACCCAATCGGGCGGGCACAGTTGATGAGTGCGCTGGCGACGCAGCAGTAGCCACTCGCCCTCGTCGGCGGCGGGTACTCGCAGTTGGGTCATGGCTGTTGCCCCCTAAGGCAAAGCACCATTGTCACCCTGCCATCCACCCCATACTCGGAGCCGGGTCAAATCCTGATGGCTACAGCTTGCCCAAACGGCGATCGGCTGCAGTAGAATGACCGGCTGCCCGCGCTGAGCGGGCCCCAATTTTTCGCCGCACACGAGGAACTGCGCCATGGTCCAGCCGTCTGTCACCACCCTGACCATCACCCAGCCGGACGACTGGCATCTCCATTTCCGCGACGGCGCGCTGCTAGCCACCACGGTGCCAGCGACTGCCCGTCAGTTCCGCCGCGCCATCGCCATGCCCAACCTGACGCCACCGGTGCGCGATGCGGCCGAAGCCCTCGGCTACTACCAGCGCATCAAGGCAGCTTCGCCGCGCGCTGATTTTGAACCGCTGATGGTGCTCTACCTGACTGACGCCACCACCCCGGAGATGGTGCGCGAGGCGGCAGCAGGCGGCGTGGTCAAAGCCTGCAAGCTCTATCCGGCCCATGCCACCACTAACTCAGCCCACGGCGTTACCGATCTGGCCAACCTCTACCCCACCTTCGAGGCGATGGCCGAGGTCGGTCTGCTACTGCTGGTGCATGGCGAGGTGACCGACGCCGAGATCGACATTTTTGACCGTGAGCGGGTGTTTATCGACCGCCACCTGCTGCCGCTGGTGGCGCGCTTCCCGGGCCTCAAGATCGTGTTTGAGCACATCACCACCGCCGAAGCGGCTGAGTTTGTGCTGAACGGCCCAGCCAATCTGGCCGCCACCATCACCCCCCAGCACCTGCTTTATAACCGCAACCAGATGCTGGTCGGCGGCATTCGTCCCCACAACTACTGCCTGCCAGTACTCAAACGTCGCACCCATCAGGAGGCGCTGCAGCGCGCGGTGGCCAGCGGTTGCAACCGCTTCTTTCTCGGCACCGACTCGGCGCCGCATCTGCAGCACCTGAAAGAGAACAGCTGCGGCTGCGCCGGTTGCTACAGCGCCCCGGCCGCGCTGGAACTCTATGCCGAGGTGTTTGACCAGCTCGGCATTCTCGACCAGCTCGAAGGCTTTGCCAGCCACCACGGCCCCGATTTCTATGGCCTGCCGCGCAACAGCGGCACCGTCACCCTGATGCGTCAGCGCTGGCTGGTGGATGAGCTGGTGATGGTGGGTGACCAGCCGCTGGTGCCCTTCTACGCCGGTCAGCCACTACACTGGAAGCTGGCGGCAGGCTAAGGGGCGATGGCCGACTACAACGAAGCAGACATCCGCGCCCAGTTGGGCGCCGCCAACCTGACCAAAGGCGAAGCCTACGCCAACGATGGCCGGGTCAAGGCCCTGACGGCGCAAACCGAAGGCGCGATCCTGGTGCTGCGCGCCGAGGTCAGCGGCAGCCGGCTCTATACCAGCATGGTGCGGGTGCGTCAGGTCCACCACCGGGTGGTGTTTGAGAACCACTGCAGCTGTCCGCTGGGTGGTAACTGCAAGCATGTGGCGGCGCTGCTGCTCAGCCATCTGGCCAATAGCCGGCCCGATGCTGCGCAACGGCTGAGCGAGGCCCAGCGGCTGCGCCAGGCCACCCTGATTGAGATGTGGCTGTTGCAGCTATCGGAAGGGGCCGGCAAAAATGTCCCCAAGACACGCGACGAGCTGCGGGTGCTGCTCGGCCGCCAGAGTTACCGCAGCTGGGGCTCGCCCTGGGACCTGACATTGATGAAGGCCGGCCGCCTCAAGAATGGCCAGCCGGGCAACTACAAGGTGGTGCGCAGCCCCGATTACAACGCCCTGCGTAACAGCTATCCGCTGCTGGCGCCGCTGCTGACCGCCTTTGCCGGCGAACAGCGCACCCAGGCCGGCTATGGCGGCACCCTGCAGCTACAGGGGGTGGGCGGACTGGTGGTGCTGCATGGCGCCATCAACGCCGGCATCTGCCATCTCGATGATATCGACAGCCCGCCGCTGACCCTCGGCGACAGCCAGCGGGTGACCCCGCGCTGGCAGGAGAATGACGACGGCAGTCAGCAGCTGGTGGTGGGCGAGCCGCACTGGCTGCTGTTACCGGTCGAACCGCTGCATGCCATCGATCCTCTCACCTACCGCTGTTTTCTGGTCGACAGCGGCCTGCCGGGGTTGACCTCGGCGGCGCTGGCCAAGGCGCCGCTGATCCCGCTGGAGCTGGCCGACAAAGTCGCCGAAACCGTGGCCAGCCACCTGCCCCGGCTGCCCCTGCCGCGCTCGCGCATGGCCGAAGCTCGGCGCGATGTTTTGCCCCAGCCGCTGCTGCGGATCGGCAACCTCGACCCGTCGCAGCCCAATCTGGAGGGGGCCACCCTGTGGTTTGGCTATGGCCAGCAGCGCGTCAGCATCAATGATCCGACGCCTCAGCTGGAGCTGCCCGATGGCAGCCTGATCCTGCGCCACCCGGATCTGGAGCAGGAGTACCGCGAGCTGCTGGAGCGCGAACTCAACACCATCATCCTGCCCGGTTCCAGCCGCGACCGGCCATTACATGGCTTTGGCGATGTCGATCTCAACCGCTGGCTGGAGTGGCGAACGAATCGCCTGCCGGCCTTTGTCGAGGCGGGCTGGCAGCTGGAACAGAGCGGCGAGCTGCTGGAGCTGGTCGATGATCCGGCGATCAGCGCCGAGCTGCAGGAGAGCCGTCAGGGCGGCTGGTTTGATCTGGCCCTTGGCATCGACATCGACGGCCAGCGTCACGAACTGCTGCCGATGCTGCTGGCCGCCATCCAGGCCGGCAGCCTGACCGCCGATCAGCATTACCTGCTTAACCTGCCGCGCAGTGACGGCCGCCGTCAGATCGTGCGTATTCCTGCCGCCCGCCTGACCACCATTGTCACCACCCTGCAGGAGCTGATGGAGGGGCGCAGCAAGGCCAGCAAGAAGCTGAGCCTGACTACTCTCAACGTCTGGTCGCTGGTGCAGGGCGACGGCATCAGCTGGCGCGCCCCCAAGGCCCTCGACGGCTATCTGCAGCAGTTGCGTCAACTTGACCAGCTGCCGCCGGTTGCCACTCCGCCGGGCTTCGCCGCCACCCTGCGCCCCTATCAGTCCCAGGGGTTGGCGCGGCTGCAGTTCTGGCGGCAGGCCAACCTCAACGGCATCCTTGCCGATGATATGGGGCTGGGCAAAACCCTGCAGACCCTGGCCCATATCCTCATCGAGAAGCAGGCCGGGCGGCTGACAGCACCGGCGCTGGTGGTCACCCCCACCAGCGTGGTTGGCAACTGGCGCGCCGAAGCGCGCCGCTTCGCCCCCGATCTCAAACTGCTGGTCCTGCATGGCAGCGACCGCCATGGCGAATTCGAGTGGCTGGATGAGGCCGATCTGGTGATCACCAGTTATCCGCTGCTGGTGCGCGATCTGGAGCGCCACGCCAAACCCCAGTTTCATCTGCTGGTGCTCGACGAAGCCCAGGTGATCAAGAACCGCCGCACCCAGGTGGCCGAGGCGGTGCGCATCATCAAGGCCCGCCATCGCCTGTGCCTGTCTGGTACGCCGATGGAGAACAACCTCGGCGAGCTGTGGAGCCTGTTCGATTTCCTGATGCCGGGGCTACTGGGCGAGCAGCAGCGCTTTGCCCGCCTCTACCGGGTACCGATTGAGAAAGCCGGTGACAGCGAGCGGGCGGCCCAGCTGGCCCGCCGCGTCGCGCCGTTTCTGCTGCGCCGCACCAAGGCCGAAGTGGTAGCAGAACTACCCGCCAAGACCGAGATCCTCAGATCCATCGATCTCGAAGGGGCCCAACGGGATCTCTACGAAACGGTGCGAGTAGCGGTTACCCGCGAGGTGCAGAGCGCCATCGCCAACCACGGCGCCCAGCGCAATCAGATCCTGGTGCTCGATGCCCTTCTCAAGCTCCGGCAAGTGTGCTGCGATCCGCGACTGGTGAAGTTGGATGCCGCCCGCCAAGTCAACGACTCGGCCAAACTCGACTATCTGGCCGAGCTATTGCCGGGGCTCGTCGCCGAGGGGCGTCGAGTGCTGCTGTTCTCGCAGTTTGTCGAGATGCTGGGGCTGATCGGCGAGCTGGCTGACGAGCTGGCGATCCCCTATCTCAAGCTCACCGGCAGCAGCCGCAACCGCGAGGCGCTGGTCAACAAGTTCCAGAGCGGCGCCGTACCGCTGTTCCTGATCAGCCTCAAGGCCGGCGGCGTGGGGCTGAACCTGACCGCTGCCGACACCGTGATCCACTATGACCCCTGGTGGAATCCGGCGGTCGAGAATCAGGCCACCGACCGTGCCCATCGCATCGGCCAGGACAAACCGGTGTTTGTCTACAAACTGGTAACCAGTGGCACCGTCGAGGAGCAGATCCTGGCGATGCAGGGGCGCAAACAAGCACTGGCCGACGGTATCCACGGTGCCGGTAGCCAGCTCAGCGGCCTGAGTGACGATGACATCGAAGCCCTGCTCAGACCGCTGGGGATGGCCGATTGAGCCGCCACCAGCTGCCAATATGGGCCACACACCAATTGCTGTCATCCAGCGGCAGGTCATGACCGGCTTCAGGATGCACCTGCAGTGCCGCCTCGCAGTAAGTGGCCAGCGCATTGCTGCAACGCCAGTCCACCAGCCGATCGCCGCGGCTGGTTAACACCAGCATGGGAACCGTTGGCGGCTGCTGTAGCCGGTACTGGCTGGCAGCCCATAGCTGACGCAGACCATTGCTGATACTAACTGGGCATTCATGGGCCCACTGCTGCCAGTCGCGGATGATCGCGGGCTCCTTGCGCCGGTTGCTGGTCAGCTGCCAAATACCAGGCTCGCGCTTTGCCGCCACTTGCAGCCCTTGCGTCAGTAGCGAAGACCAGCTGCGCGGTCGCAATCGCTGCCACAGTGGCGACAGCGGTCGGGCACTGCTGTTGATGAGGACGATGCCAGCGACCTCATCGGGGTAAAGGCGCGCCCACTCCAGCGCCACCATCCCCCCCAGCGACAGGGCTACCAAGAGATAGGGTGGCTGCGCCGGACCCAACTGCAGACGCAGATCATCAACCATGGCCGCGACGCTCGCCGGTGATCGCTGGCGCCAGCGCCGGCCATTGCCGGCCAGATCCGGGGTGGCCAGGGGCGTCCCCAGCAGCTGTTGCAGCTGTGCCCCAAAGTCGCCCCAATGGCGGCATTCCCGCATCAGGCCACGCAGCAGCACCAAGGTGGGTAAGAAAGTCTGTTCAGTCATACCACAATGCCCTCGCCTGCTCTTCCCATGCGGGTCGCTGATCCTCCCCCGTCCAGTACTGCCAGGAGTAGGTTGCGCGCAGCAGCAGGTCGATCAGCAGCAGATGGCGGCGCAGTACCCGTTGAGTACGATGGGGCTGGATCGGATGAAACAGGCCGATGGCATGTCGCAGCTGCAGCGGCGCCTTTTTCACCCAGCGCCAAGACCCCATTTCGAGAGTTAACGGCAGCAAAAGCTGGTGGCGGGCCACAGCTCGGTCATAGAGATAATCCCAGAGGTCGCCGTGACAGGTGTAATGACGAGCCTGAGGCTCAAAACGGTAATCATGATGGGGATGGCTGTGCTGCAGTAACAACCGTAACCGAAACAGCTCGGCTAGGTGGGCCACTGGCCGCCAGCGGCTACGGGCATAGGGAAACCACAGGCGATCATGCAAACCAAAGCCGGAATGACAATCCAGCACCAGGGTGCAGGGGCTGGCGGCTGTTAGCTGCTCCAGCTTGGAACACAGCGCCTGTGCTTCAACCTGCATCGGGCTGCCGGCCGGACCACGATACCAGGGTAAATGGCGACTGAGACGATGACCACCAACCAGCCAGGCAGTTGGTTCCTGGCTATCGACGGGTGCATTGCGCATCAGGTCTATGCCGTTACCGTTAGCACGCCGGCCAGCGGCCATGCCGGCAGGATTGATCAACGGCAGCAGCACAATGCGCATCCCCTGCAACAGCGGCTCCAAGCTTAGATCCCAGTCGATGCGACCAAGCAGGCTCTGCAACCAGGCCAATACCACCTGGGTGCCAATACGTTCGAGTCCGTGAATGCCACCTACCAAAACCAGCGAGGGTTGACTCGGGCCATCGCTGCCCAAGGTCAAAGCGTGGATGGGCAGATGGGCGTCGCTGAGGGGATCGGCAACCGAAGCCAGCTCTTCAACCTTAAGCCAGCGCTGGCCGCGGTTTATCAGTTGCTCCAACTGGGCCAATTCCGGCAGTCGTTCGCTCAAGGTGGCCATGGCTGCTCCGGCAGGCTGTCAGCAGCAGTCTAGACCAGTCAGATGACAGCTTTATGCGGACTCAAACACTGCCCCAGCGGGCAATGATCGCTCCCGCATGGCGCCGTTCTGCCAATGTCAGCATCAGCGCCTGACCAAACCACCAGCCACGACTGAACTGCTGATAGAGCAGCAGTAGGCCGTCCAGACCGGCGCTGGCGGTGGCTGAGCGATGCGGTAACGAGGGGAAGCGGTAGTCGGTGGTACCATCGACGCACCCATCGAGGGCAACAAAGGCCCCGGCCCAGAGTTCGCTGGCATGGGCGGGCAGAATGGCAGCTTGCAAGGTACCCGCCAGCTGCTTCGCCAACTGGCCAAGCAGGTCGGCAATGGCCAGTTCCAGCCGCTGACCGGCAATACCGACAACCAAAGCCTGCAGCTGTAGTCCATGGTCACTGCGCTGCCATAGCTGCCAGCCTAGTTGTAGCTGCAGTTGTCCAGCATCCGCCGCTACCAGATCAACGGCCAGCAACAGCCAGCGATCGCCGTGTGGTGGCCTTGCCAGGAGTGCGGCAACCGCCGCTGCCCCAAACGGCAAGTAGTGGCATGGTTGGTGATGCCATTGAGGCAGATGTTCGGTCAGGGCGGCGACTAGCAGCGCCTGCTCACCATCGTCATGTTCGCCGAGCAGCCAGCAGATGGTATCGGTGCTAGGGCTAGTAGGAATGGTATTCACCAAACGGACAATAGCCTTGGCCAGCGTGGTTACCTCTGGGTTTGCTGCCAGCAACTGCTGCTGGTGTCCATGGTCAATCAAGCGCAAGGCCATATTCCACCCATCCAGGCTGCCGCCGGTTGCCAGCGGCATTCCCCTTGCAACCAAAGATGGGCAGCGGCGACATTGCGCTGCGGACCCCGACCCTGACGCCAGATGTCAGCCAACCCGTCACTGCGCAACGGCCTCCCCGCCAGTAGTCTGGCCCCTTGTGGCGCCTGCCAGCGCCGGCACAGTTGACGCTGCAACAGATTGACGGCGTCGTCATCCAGCCAGGGTTGTTCCTCTGCCAGTATCGCACTGGGCAACAGACTGGCCATCTGCTCGCCCAGCAGTAATTCCAGTGCCGCGAACACCTCGTGGCGCAAGCTGGAGACTCCCAGCAGTTCGGCCAACCAAGGCACGAAACGGCACCAGCCAGAAGCCGCAGCGACGGCAATGGCAGCCTGGGCGCTACGGCTGCGCGCCAGCAAACTGACCAGCGCTGGCGCATCCGTCTCGCGTGCGGCAACCCCCAACCAATGCAGATCGCTGTCCAGCAGAGGTTGACTGGCACTGAGCCATTCTTGACAGCGGGCAACCAGCGCCTCCGGTTGATTCAGCGCCTGAGCCAGCCCTAAACGGTCGCCGGCGACTGGTAGTTGCGTTGCGTGCTGCCATTCACCTTGCCAGCAGCGCACCAAGGCCTGCTGGCGCAGATCCAGCCAG
Organism: Gammaproteobacteria bacterium; assembly: GCA_017425245.1. GTDB lineage: Bacteria > Pseudomonadota > Gammaproteobacteria > Enterobacterales > Neiellaceae > RGIG665. The sequence continues at coordinate 72,999 of JAFOOX010000027.1, read as the reverse complement.
CCCAGGTCAGTGCGGGTGCTGTACTCAGCCAGCTGCAGCGCTAGCGCTGTAGTCAACCGTAGCTCATCGCCACCACTTGCTGCAGCAACCGGCCAGCCGTTGCCGGCATCGGCACTGACCGCCTGCAATGCTCTGCGTTCGCTACCGTCTAGTGCAGCAAACCACTGCTGAAACTGCTGGTCAACACGGGCCAATTGCAAGCATGTCGTATGGCGTGCGCTGGCCGTGGCTTCACGCTGTGCTAACCACCACGCCAGCTCATCACGCAGTAGCGGCGTTACTGGTTGATCGGCAACCATGGATTGATGATCAACAGGCCATGGTGCTTGGACCACGGCTGTATTACCCCTCATTCCTGAACCCTCTTCCGTGAATGGTCAGGCGACCCCTAATTAAGCGAGATTTTTGTGGCCTTAAGAGCAATGGTAGTGCCCTTGATCTCGATCTGGGTGCCCTTGATAGTGATAGTACCATCGCTTTTCATGGTAATGCTGGCTGCGCCAGTCTGGATAGTGATCTCCTGTCCCGCATCGACCAACAGCTTTTTCCCCACCGTGAGGCTGTCATTGTTGTCAATGCTGGTAATACGGTCATTTTTTATCTGATCGCGCTGGTCATTTTTAACCAGCAACTCATGATCTTTTTCGGCCTGCAGGGCCAGTAGTTCTTTGCCCTTTTCATCCTCAAAGCGCAACTCATTGAAGTTATCCGCGCCCCCCCCTTTGCTTGAATGGCTTTTTAGTCCGCTTTGCGTTTTGTTGGCAGGCAGATCATAGGGTGGCATCAGGTCACCGTTATAAACGGCGCCGATAATCAACGGCTGATCCGGGTCTCCTTCAAGAAACTCCACCACTACTTCCTGGCCAACCCGCGGATAGAAGAATGCCCCCCATTTGTTGCCCGCCCAGTTCTGTGCCACCCTCACCCAGCAGCTGCTGTGCTCGTCAAGCTCACCCGACCGGTCCCAGTGAAACTGGACTTTGATGCGACCAAAAGAGTCGACATGGATCTCATCGCCTTTACCTCCGGTAACGACTGCAGTCTGTACGCCGCTGATGCGGGGACGCGGCTCCTGACTGGCAGAGCGATAGATCACCGCTTTGGGGACGCAGTCAAAGGTACAGCTAATCTCCTGGCCATTAGCCTGTTTGGCACCAAGTTGATTGTGCTGACTAACCTGCAAACCGACCCGGACCAGCACGTAGCTTTTGCCCTCTTCACGTTTGTCATCATGCCGCTTGAAGGTGAAATAGCGGCCAGCCATAAAGCTGCGGCAGTTAGCCATGCCACCAGAAACCTGCATGTCGCGCTGGAGGCCATCAAGAGCAGCATTGGCTCGCTGCGCCGGTCGGTTGATCCAGGTTGATTCAGCAACATATTCGTAGACTTCCAGCGTCGGCTGGCTTCCTCCTAGTGGGGCTTCTGCCTTATTTGCCCCAGGGACCTTGGTTGGCTGGCGGAAGTTGTAACCGAGCTGACTGCTTTTACCCGGGGTCATGCGTGTTTGACCGTGCCAGTCGGTAATGTGAGCTTCGGCCAGATCACCCCGAAAACAGGCCACCTGTTCTTCCAGACAAGGCTGGTAGACTGACGTGCTGTCGGCCAACACCAAGGTATGAGCGCCCTGATTGTGCTCGAAAAAATAGAAAATCCCCTCAGCCTCCAGCAGGCGATGAACAAACTCGTAATCTGACTCCTGGTACTGGACACAGTATTCGCGTGGCGGATAACTGCCAGACAAGGCATTACGAAACGCAACCTGATGCTCAGCGAACAGTTCAGTTACGATATCAACGGCGCTCTTTCCCTGAAAAATTCGACAGTTGCTACGTTGCCGCAACCAGTCAAGGCGCGGCTGAATGCTGAGTTCAATATCTTGAAACTCATCGCCATCGGCATCACTGGGCAAACGATTACCACCGGCGGTCACCGCCGCAACTATGCCGTGGAAGTGGCGCTCCTGAAGGGCGCCGCCAATATTCATCTTGAGGGTGCAGACAGCGGGCTTGTCAATCAGGGCTTCACGCGCGACCTGCAGCTGATTGGTGAAACAGCTGGCGTGCAGGCGAAACGATTGTGAGATTCCCTCGTTATAGCTAATCGCGGTGACTTTCAGGGCATCTGTGCCCAACACCGAAGTAATGGCGAGGGTACTGAACTGTTGAGACTCTTTGCTAACCGCCATGTGGATCCCGGATTCCCTGTTGCGGCTGCCAGGCGCCGCTTGACGCTGCTGTTGGCAGCGTTGCCATCATCCTTGAGGCATGCGGACCCGAAAGGGTCCGCACCCTGAACAATGCGGCAAGCTGCCCCCAAAAGGGCGGCCTGCCTACCAACTTACATCTGTTGGCCTTTAACGCCGCTGTAACCGTAAACCAGCGGAGCCTGGACGTTGTTCTTGTCATCGGTCGGGGTTACGGTCATCAGCATTTCGGTATAGCTGATGGTGATGGTCTCGACCGGGCGGTCTTGCGAAACAGAGATGCTGTAGCCAGAGATCATGGCGTCAGTCAGCTCGATCTTCATGATCTCTTCGATCTTCTCACCTTGTTTGGTGATGTGAAAAACCGCTTTCTTGCCTTTGCCGATGGTGGATTCCTTGAACAGATCCGGAGAGGCCTTGTCCTGAAGCTTGGTGATGGTGACATCGCCAAGACGGGCAGCAGAGGCTTCACGGTCCTGAGCGGTACCGGTGAATGCAGTAATTTCGCGGTGTACGTTCCAGTCCATGGAGAGCACGGTGATCATGCCCTTGAACTGTTCAGCAGTCGATTCGCCCTTGATCCCCTGATAGTCGAGATAAGTATTGGCTTGCATCTCAAAGCTCCTTTGGTGTCGTTTCGATGTCCTTCATGGACACCATGCGTCCGGGCACAGGCAATGCCAGCGCCACAGATCTGTTACGGGCTCGGGAGGGGGAAGGGGAACGTAGACAGGGAAATCCGTATCCCATTTCGCCAACTCCCTTTGGCTGCATCTGACTGGCAGACGCGAACCGATTCTACCCTAGGTGGTGGTCGCAGCAACGGCTACGCCCACCTGCCTTGCCCAGCAATCCCGGCGGAAGCGCTCATTACGCCCCGCCTTTAGGTTAAAGTTAAATAAATTCAGATTGTTGCGGACATTTATCGGTGTTCACTTTGTTCACCGATCGGGGGGCCACAACGGCGCCATCGATATCCCAATCGAGCTGCAGCGACGGTACTGGACGCCCTCCCGCCAGCGCTTCCAGTACCAGCCGTGATAGTCGGGGCAGCAGCTGATGCTGCAGGCTGCTAATGATCACACGGGCGCCCAACCCGCTGTCCTGACAACGGGCAACCAAGGCGTCGACAGCACTGTCCGAGACTACCAGCTGAGCACCATGTTGCCGCTGCAAGCGCTGACCAATGCGCGCCAGCTGCAGGCGTGCAATAGCCGCCAGCTGCACTTCACCCAACGGCAGATAAGGCACCAGCGTTAGCCGGCCGAGAAACGCTGGCTTGAACGCGGCCTGCAGATCCGGCTGCAACGCCTCAGCCAACCCCTTGATGGTCGGCATCAGCTCGGGATCGGCGCACAGACGCAAGGTGGTCTCGCTACCTACATTGGCGGTCATCAGGATCACGCAGTTGGTGAAATCGATATCCCGCCCTTCACCGTCACGTACCGTGCCTTTGTCGAAAATCTGATAGAAGATCTCCTGCACCCCGGGGTGAGCTTTCTCCATCTCATCAAGCAGCACCACCGAATAGGGGCGACGGCGGACCGCCTCAGTCAGCACCCCACCCTCACCGTAACCGACGTACCCAGGAGGCGAGCCAAGCAACAGTGAGACTTTGTGCTCCTCTTTAAACTCCGACATGTTGATCACGGTAACCGCATCTTCACTGCCGTACAGCTGTTCGGCCAGGGCCAACGCCGTTTCAGTCTTGCCGACGCCGCTGGGACCGCTGAGCAGGAAGACACCGATCGGACGGCGCTCGTCACCGAGCTGAGCGCGCGATGTCTGGATAGTCGCCGCCATCAGCTGTAAGGCGTGGTCCTGGCCCACCACCCGCTGACGCAGTCGGTCCGCCAGCCGCAGCACCGTCTGAATCTCATCGCTACGCATACGCCCAACCGGAATACCGGTCCAGTCGGCAATCACGGCGGCGATGGTTTGGCTGTCGACTTGATGATGGACCAGCGGCTGCTCGATTGCCGCCAGTTGCTGACGCAGCTCGGCCAGTTCAGTACGCAGTTGCTGGCGCTGCTCATCGTCGAGTTCGGATGCCTGCAACTGCTGACTAAGGGCTGTTAGCTGGCGGACCTCTGCCAGCTCCTGCTGCCAGCGCTGCTCCATCGCCGCCAGGGTTGTGGCATTAGCGTCCAGAGCCGCACGGATCTCATCCAGTCGCGGCTGGTGATCAGTGCCAGTCAGCTGCTCCTGATCCAGTTGCTGCTGTTCGGCCAGCAGCGCCGCCTGCTGTTGGCGGCCATCGGCGATCATCGCTGGCACCGCAATCTGGCTGATCGCCACCCGGGCGCAGGCAGTATCGAGCAGCGCCACTGCTTTATCCGGTAGCTGGCGGGCGGGAATGTAACGTTTGGACAAGGTACAGGCGGCATGCAAGGCCTCATCGGTAATGGCTACCTGGTGATGGCCAGCCATCACCGGCAGCAACCCACGTAGCATGATCACCGCCAGTTCGGAACTCGGTTCCTCCACCTTGACCACCTGGAAACGGCGAGTCAGGGCCGCGTCCTTTTCAAAGTACTTCTTGTATTCAGCCCAAGTGGTGGCGGCGATGGTGCGCAACTCGCCCCGGGCCAAGGCTGGCTTGAGCAGGTTGGCGGCATCGTTCTGACCGGCCTGGCCACCGGCGCCGATCATGGTGTGTGCTTCATCAATAAACAGGATGATCGGCTGTGGCGACGCTTTGACCTCATCGATCAGCGAGCGCAGGCGATTTTCGAACTCGCCTTTCATACCGGCACCGGCCTGCAGCAATGCCAGGTCCAAGGTTCTCAGGCTAACCTGCTGCAACATCGTCGGCACATTGCCAGCGACTATCTGCTGAGCCAGCCCTTCAACCACGGCTGTTTTACCGACACCGGCCTCGCCAGTCAGGATCGGGTTGTTCTGGCGGCGACGGGTGAGGATATCGATCATCTGGCGGATCTCGTTGTCACGGCCAAGAATGGGATCAAGCTTGCCGGCCCGCGCCAAGGCGGTGAGATCGGTAGTGAACTGATCAAGTGCCGGGCTGCTGCCGGTGGCGGTTGCCCCCGGCGCGGGGCTGGCAACAGCCAGAGAGGGCCCCAACGCCCGCACCCGGGCGGCGTCAAACCGCTCCAGTTGCGGCCCGCGACGGGCAGTCAAGGCCGCCAGTGCGTCGTCATGGACCAACGCATCGATCAGCTGTACCGGACCGACCTGCTCGCAACCATATTCAAGTGAGGTGATTAGCCAAGCCTGACGCAGCAGGGTCACCAGATGCGGCGACAGGCTAGGCGCACTCACCTGCCCCGCCGGTAAACGTTCCAGCGTCTGCTGCAGCTCCTGCTGCCAGCGCCCCGGGTCAACCCCACACTGCTGGCACAACACCGCCAGTTCAGCAGTGGGCGGGCTCAGCAGGGCCAGCAGCCAGTGTTCGATCTCGACCGCCTGGTGACGGCGCTGATGGCAGTGGCCGGCGGCCTGCTCCAGCGCCTGTCGGCAGCCGGGTGCCAGCCGTTCAACCAGTGATTTGAGGGTCATGGTGGACATCATGAGTTCCTTTCATGGATGCAGCCCTGCCTGACGGCCGCAATGAAAACAGGCAGTTTCCTGAATGTGATGGCTGGCTGGCGCTGAGTAGATCTCCATGACCCAGAGCGGTTTGGCCGCCCAGTACCGCCGGTGACAACAACCGCCGTGGCAGATCAAGAACGATGCGGTAACGCCAGCCACAACCGACAAAACGTTTGACCAATGCCTCAGCCAGGGCATGACGGGCGCCACCAAGGCGAAACTCCTGCCACTGCCGCCGCTGGTTAAGTGTTAGTTCGATGTCAAAACCTGCGGCCACATCCCATGCACGAGATCCGAGCATCGCCTCGCCGAGGCGGGCATGCTGACCTTCAGGCCGCGCCCGGCTGGTCAAGCGACTCTGTTCGTCGGCGGCCAACGTTAACCAAGCCCCCTGCCACTCGCGCACCTGTACCGGCACGCCAAGAACCTCGGCCAAGAGAGCCCTCAAGGTCGCTGCACTGCGTACTGGCCGCTGCAGCAACCCACCCATATAAAGCTCCAGCGGCGTGCGCGCGCCACTGAGTGACGCCATAGCGCGGGCGAAGCGACCCTCGAGTCCACAGCCATACTCAGCGACATCCGTTGCCAGCCGGTACTTGCTCCAGCTACGGTAGAGTAACGACAACAGGCGATGGTTAAAGAGATCGAGAAAATCTCGCAGGGCCGTATCCTTGTGGCGCACCCGCTCCATCACCAGTTCACGATAATGGAGCGGCATCACCCCAGAGGGTCCGGTAAGGCCAAAGTGGGCGACCTGCAACTCCAGTTGTCCCGCCGCGTTGCTTGATGTTCGTCTAACCGCCACCGAGCCATGGTCAAGGCTCTGGGTGACCCGAAAGCGCAACGCTTCACGCTTGGGATCGGCATCTTCACCCACCGCAGCCAACCCCAGATGACGCCGTAGATGACGCTGGGCCACGAAGGCCGTGACAAAGAAATCTGTGGCCGGTGCCAGTGACGGCAGCTGCAACGGTGCGCTGATTACAGGTGTTGAGTTACTCACAACAGCGCTCCGCTACCGCTGCGCGCTGGCCAGCGGTGATAGATCTGCTCATCCCCCAGTCGCCGAATCGATAACCGGGTAAAGCTGTTGATGGCGGCAAAGTGAGCGAAAATGCGCTCCAGCACAGCGCCAAAGAAAAACAGGCTGCTGCCAGCAAACGCACTGAGCGCGAAGGTGATCTCGATATCGGTGCCCGCCACGACAGCGATTCGCCCCCCAGCCCGCATCCGGGCGCTGGCAGTGGTCAACCGCAGATCCCGAATGCCGTCGATCTGACTACTGCTGGCGGCACTGCCCTTGAAATCATAGAGACGCAGCAGCTGGCGCAAACGCTCACAACCGTCTTCGCCACTGAATTGCTCGAGCGTCAGCTGTGCGATCAGCTGCCAGCGGCTGGCATCACCCAGCATCGGCCGTACTGCTTGGGTAGGCGGTGTGAGCAGCGTCAATTGGTTAAGGTAATCACCTGCCGAACGGATGCAGACATCCGGTTGACCGCCGCCCCAGGGCAGCTTGGCAGGCAAATTACGATTGCTGCACAGCGCTCGGCAGAAGATGGTCAGCTGCTGCATCGGCTCGTCGCTGGGCAATTGACCATGCCCGCGCTCGCCAGCAGGCTGCCGATCGACGATGGTCAACCAACTGTCGATACCCGGCTCTGCGCGACCACCGGCCCAATCTGCAGCCTCTCGGCGTAACTGCCAGAACAGTTGCTGCTCGCTGTAGGCCGGATGGGTCTGACCATAGAAGGGGGTCAGCGTGGTCCTCTGTCCCGCCGGGTGCCAAGCTTCAACGCGCGTCAGCTGCACCACTTCACTGATGTCGGCATCCAGATGACGGGCGACCAGACGCTGCTCAACGGTAGTCGGCTCAAGCCTGAATGGCTCAAGATCGGTATCAAAAAGATTGATGACCGGGGTACAGCCGAGGCGGAACATGCCGGCATCGACCTGTTTTTCCAGTTCGTCATCGCCATCGTCGAAGTACAAACAGAATTCCAGCTCATGGTCGATACCGGAAATCTCGGCAGGAAGGTCAACAAGATCGACAAACAGAAACTTGTCAGGGCAGACAAAGTACTCCACCAGCAAGCGATGGCCAGCAAACGAGCGTTGTTGCCAGGGTACTACGTGCTGGTCATCCCCAAAGCCAGCTGGTTGCAGGTGACGGGGTTCCAGCACCAGTAGCGGCTGCTGCTCGCCCGGACGGCAAACCACGATACCGATCAGGTTGCGGCAAAGACGCTCATAGAGTTCATGGCGATGAGGCGCCGACCCATGGAGAAAAAAACGCAGCTGGCGGATGCCAAGTGTGGCCCAGGCGACGGTCGAGATCTGCGGGCGTAGCCACAATCGCAACAACCCTCGGGGAACACGGTTCCAAGGGGTTGGCGGCGCCTTGAAAGGTGCATTGCGGAAGCTGGCAGCAGCAACCTCAATCGGCCACAGGGTGAGCGGATAGCAGGTGCGGAACTGGCAAGGTTTGAAACTGCCACCACTGATCTCCACCGCAGTGCCGGGGGTTAGTTCGATGCCGGTGGTACTGAGGTTCTGTGGCACCAGATGGAGAATGGCAGTTGATGGAATGGGGGCCTGATAATCGGGATAGAGATGGCCGAGCAGGGCTTCGGTCAGCTCTGGAAAACTGTCGTCGAGACGCTGGCGGATCTGGGCGGTAAGTAGCGCTACCCCCTCAAGCAGACGAGACACATGGGGATCTTCAACCGTTTCGCCGGTCAGCTTCAACCGTCCAGCGATCTTGGGATAGCGCTCAGCAAACTCGGCGCCCATACGCCGCAAATAGGTCAGCTCCCGGTTGTAGTACTTCAGCAGCTGCTCGTTCATCCCCGTCCCTCCATCACCGTTAGCCCTAGATGGACCGGCTCCACTTCCGAATCGAATACCAACGCCTCGGGTACAGGATCGGCGCGTAACAAGGCATGGATGCGCAGTCGCAAGATGCGGTCCAGTGGTAGGTCGTTATCCACCACCTCCACTTCTACCGCCTGGAAGCGTGGTTCGAAACGACGTATGGCGTCCGCCACCTGACGGCACAGCAACTGTCTCCCCTCCAATGCACCGACCGGGAGTGCCGAGAAATCGGGCAAACCATAGGTGACCAGGCTGGTATCCAGCTCAGTGAAACTGGCTGGCCACTGGTGCCAGCGCACCTTGGCATTGAGCAGATTTTCCAGATCACGGCGTACGCTTTGGCGCATCAAGGCCAGACTGGCGCCGCGATAGTGCTCACTCTGCCCCGGCGCATCGTCCACCAGTTTGTCGAGCAGCGACGGCTCAATAGCCAGCGTGGCCACCGTTGATCTCATGCCGCCACCAGCGCCTCAAGCTGCGCCAGTGGCAGCGCCTCATCATCGACCAGCCAGGTCTTGAGACCACGACCGCGAAACACCTGGGGGGCTAGCTGTTGCCAGTCGGTTTCACGCCCCAGCTTCTCGGCATCGCTGCTGCTGTCGACATAGGTGAGCGGCAGGAAGGCGTCCCCTTCCGGCCCGTTCTTGATGATGACTGACACCGGCCGCCAGATGCGCTCAACCAGCGATGTCGCCGGTTTGAGCGTCAGTTCAACCAGCTCATTAATCCGCGCCAGATAGAACTTGCCATCGGTACCGAACAGCTCGACGAAGCTACCGAGGGTGTCGTCGATGTCGCGCAGCTCGGTGATCGGTCGTTGGTTAACCTGGCAACTGGTGCCGCTGCGCTGGGTCTCGAGGGTGGCCGCTGCATCACTCACGCACGCGCTGTCACCGTCGCGGCGGGCTAGATTGAGGGCCAGCAAGGCGGCAACGTCGTCGCCAGCCGGGTTAAACAGCTCGGCACTGTCTGCGCCGGCATGAAAGTCGAGTCGGGCCTGTTGGGCGCGGATCAGCAAGCGTAGCTTCCAGGCCCCGGTCAGGGTTTCCGGGTGCTGCTGCACCAGCAGGTTGAGTTGTTGATCGGCCCGCTCCAGCTGGCCATCGAGGCACAGCAGCTCGATCAGCTGGCCGCGTGCCGCCAGATCTGCCGGCTTGTTGCGTACCTGTTCGGTGAGCTGGCTCAATGCTTCGGCCAGTTTGCCTTCGGTCAGTAGCAGACGGAGTGAGTTCATGATGGTCCTCATGCGGTAGTGGGGTGGCGCGGGCTGAGCTCGGTCACCAGACGTATGGTCGACACCATCTGATCCAACTGGAAATGGGGACGCAGATGGATGACGGAGAGATAACGGCCCGGGCGGCCCTGTACTTCGCGCACGCTAACGGACGCTTCATGCAGCGGGTAGCGGGCACGCACTTCATCGCTGGCGCTGTCGCTGGCGGTGGTATAGCCGTGCAACCAGCGCTGCAGTTCGCGTTCACACTCGGCGGCGGTGGCAAAACTGCCCACCAGATCGCGGGCGATCACCTTGATGTAATGGGCAAAGCGCGACACGCACAGGGTGTATTGCAGCATCGCCGACAGTCGGGCATTAACCCGTGCACCTGCGCTGTCATAACGGGGTGGCTGGTGGACCGAGGCATTACTGAAGAATGCCAAATGGTCGCTGTAGGGTACCGCTGACAACGGCACCAGACCGGCATCCGCCAGCAGTTTTTCCAGCCGGTCGCCAATCTGCAGATCGACGGCGCTTGGCCCCCAGCTACCGGAGCTGATGGTCGGCAGCGATGGCAGATCGACCACCAACCCGCGGCCGTAGTGGCCGGGGCGCAGCCCCCGGATCTGGGCAAACCAGCCGCTGGTGGCGTATGCGCGAACTGCCACGGCAGCCAGCGCCCAAGCCGCATTGCCCCACAGGCTGCCATCATCACTACCCTGCCCCTGTTCTTTAAAAGGAATAGCCTCGGCCCGCCGGCCATCACTGCACCACGGTTGGCGCAAGCGGATCTGTGGCAGGGTGATGCCAATGAAACGGCTGTCCTCAAGCGCACGCAGGCTCCGCCAGCCGGCGTATTCAGGCTGTTCAAACTGGGCCGCGACATCGCGCACCGCTGCCAGTTCGGCAAAATGTTCGATGCCGAGCAGCGCCGGGGCGGCGCCAGTGATAAACGGAGCAAAAGCGGCAGCCGCCGTTTGAGCCACGCTTTTGATCACTTCCATGTCACTGATGGCGCCGCTGATACGACGGTGATCGATCTGGTAGTCACCCACCAGCAGGCCGTAGGGCTCGCCGCCAGGCTGGTCGAATTCGGTGCTATAGATGAGCCGAAACAGATCGGTCTGATCGAACTCGATGGCACGCTGGGCGTCGCGCGCCAGTTCGGCCCAACTTAAGGCCAACATCTTGACCCGTACCCGTTCATCGCGGTCGTGGGTCGCAGTTTGCTCCACCAGATAAACCAGACCGCGCCACCCCGATTCGAGACGACGGAACAGGGGATGGTGGAGGATGGCGTTGAGTTGCTGGTTGAACTGGTGATCGATACGGGTAATGAGATCGAGCAGTAATGCCAGTAACGCTGCCTTGCTGGCTGGGCGATCGTCTGCGGCCGCAGCGGCTTCCAAGAGCAGCAGTAACGCCTCGTCGCTATCGACTGTTCGGGCGAGCCGAGCGTGGAGTTGCGGCTGGCATAACCAGTCATGACTGACGGCCTTGGTCGACGGCGCACCAGTAGACGAGCGCAACAGCGCAGCAGTAACAGACGCATCCATGCGTGCTTTATATCCTGTCGGTAGTGGCAACAATCAGCGCTGGCCGCCCTTGACAAGCGGCCAGTACCGGCACGGGCTTAGCCGCCGATCTCAGGGATCTTGGCGACCAGGCGCAGCGAGGTGGTCAGTTCCTCCATCTGCAGCCATGGACGCAGCCAGGCGATGGCGTTGTACGAGCCGGGACGACCCGCCACCTCGCGCACCTGCACCTTGGCATCGGCCAGCGGATACTTGGCGCGGATCTCCTGGCCACCACCTTCCGACGCATTGACGTAAGCCAGGATCCAACGGTTGAGCCAGGCTTCCACATCGCTTGCCTCCATGAAGCTGCCAATCTTGTCGCGGGCCATCACCTTGAGGTAATGGGCGAAGCGGCTGGTGGCCATCATGTAGGGCAAACGGGCCGAGATGGCGGCGTTGGCGGTGGCATCCGGATTGTCATAGACCTTGGGTTTCTGACAGGTCTGGGCGCCAAAGAACACTGCATAGTCGCTGTTCTTGTAATGACACAACGGCAGGAAACCCAGCTTGCCCAGTTCCGCTTCGCGGCGGTCGGTAATGCCGATCTCGGTCGGGCATTTCAGATCCGGGTCGCCATCGTCGCTGACGAACAGGTGAGTCGGCAGCCCATCGACCCGGCCGCCACCCTCGGCACCGCGAATGGCGGTACAGAAGCCGTAGCGCGAGAAGGCTGCAGTCAAACGCGAGCCCAGCACATAAGCTGCATTCATCCAGCAGTACTGATCATGCTCGGCATTACGCGCAATCTGAGTTTCGGCGTCGAGCTCGAACTCCTCATAGCGGAACTCTTCCACCGGCTTGGTGGCCTCGCCGTAAGGCAGACGGGCCAGCACCCGCGGCATGGTCAGAGTCACAAAGCGGGAGTCATCGCTTTCGCGGAAAGCGCGCCACTTGGTGTATTCCAGCGATTCGAACACCTTTTCCAAATCGCGCGGCTTGCTTAGATCGGTCCAGTTGTTGAACCCAAACAGCGCCGGTGAGGCCGCGGACAGGAAGGGGCAAAAACCGGCAGCGGCAACGCTCGACATCAGCTGCAGCGACTCGATATCTTCCGGGTGGTTGGTGAACTCATAGTCACCAATGATTGCGCCATAGGGTTCGCCACCGGGGGTGCCAAACTCAGCTTCATAGACCTTTTTGAAGGTCTGGCTCTGGTCAAACTCCACCGCTTTGGACAGATCCTTGTAGAGCTCTTTCTTGGACATGCTGAGCATGCGCACCTTAAGAGTACCGCTGGTTTCGCTATTGCTGACCAGATGATGCAGACCGCGCCAGCTGCCTTCGAGCTGCTGAAACTGCTGGTTGTGCATGATCGCCGCCAACTGACGGGAGATCACCGAATCAATGGCGGCAATGGCCTCATTGAAAGTGACAGTCAGGTTTTTGTTCCAGCTCAAGGTGCCTTTGAGCGCTTCTTCCGTCAGGGTGCGGATCAGTTCTTCGGCGCGCGACGGCTCGGTCTGCTTGGTGGCGGTGATCGCCTGATCCAGCAGCGAGGTGGCAACAGCGACATCATTGCCGCGTTCGGCCAGTGCTTCCATGCTCATGCTTTGTGCTCCTCCAGTTGCAGTTCGTCGGCCAGTTTGACCAGCGCATCGCTGCTGTTAAGTACCCGTTCGAGCAACTCTTCCAGCTCTTCGGAGCGGTCAACCTTGGTCATCAGATCGCGCAGCTTGTTGCGGGTGTCCATCAGCTTGCGCAGCGGTTCTACCTGGGCGGCGACCGATGCTGGTTCGAAATCGGCCATGCTGTTGAACGCCAAATTGACGCTCATCTGGCTGCCATCACCAGCCAGGGTGTTATCCACCTTCAGTTCCAGCCGCGGGCTCATGCGCTTGAGCACATCATTAAAATTGTCGCGGTCGATCTGGATGAAACGCCGATCCTTAAGTGGTTTCAGTGATTCCTTGTTGTGGCCGGCAAAGTCACCCATAACCCCGACCACAAAGGGCAGTTCCTTCTTGACCGAGGTGCCCTCGGTCTCGACGTCATAGGTGATATGAACGCGCGGCTTGCGGACGCGTGACAACTTGTCGTGAATGCTTCCCATCGTTGCTCTCTCCTGTTGCTCGCCTGTTGCAGGCGACGGCGATACCGCCGCTGCCATCCTGTGAACTTACTCGTCGAGGGGGATCCCCGTGAGCCGGCAGTAACCCTTGCGGGCGTCCTTGTCGCTGATCAGTTCCGCCAGCAGTTGGGGCAATGGCAAGTCGCTCCAGCGCACCGCTTGGTCGATAACGTAAGAGATCGGCGAATGAGGTTCGGTACGGCGGAAAAACCGGGCAATCGCCTGCAGCTGGCGCAACGCTTGCTGTCGATCGTCCAGCTCCGCCGAGTGGCTGGTGTCTTCATCACCAGCGGTGGATTCTTCGCCGGCCACCGTAGTCAACGGTTCGGCCAGTCGCAGTTTGTCACCGCCCAGAAAACGCAGGGCACTGAGGCAGCGCTCCAGCGCCTGACTGATCTGACTGGCGGGTTGCGGGCTGCCACAGGCGCTGTCCATGGCGGCTGAAAGGCGGGCAAAGGCCTGCTGGGCGCCACTCAGTTCGCGGGCACGTGCCGCAAAGAATGCAGCCGGGGTCTCCTGGGCATCCTGCTGAATCACTTTGAGGGTTTGGCCGCCGTGCTGCAGTCGTGCTTTTTGGCGCTTCTCATCAAGGCGCGCGATATCGCTGGCTTGTTCCAGCTGCCAGGTTGAGAAGGGCCCTTCCTGGCCGGCGGTGAGGGCAATGGAGGTAATAGGAACAATCAGCGCCCCTTCACTATCCGTGCCGTTTAGTCCGACCAATGGCGCTAGGCGCACGTCGAGATCACCATCCTCAGCCTGTGGGTAAAGATGGGGCCAGTGCTCTTCAATCAGCCCCGCCGCCAAGGTAAAGCCCTGCTCAAGGCCAGCAAAACCATCCACGCGGCACAAGGCCTCAATCAGCCAAGCGACCAGTTCCAGATCTTTGCTGTGGCTGGTCAGCAGCGGCGGAATGCGCTCCAGCAAGGGGCGCCATTCACTGGTACAAGTGGCGATAGAGCCTTCTTCAACCAGCGCCTGACGTTCAGCTGCGCGGGCGCGGCTACGCTGATCGCGAAGCTGGTAGTAAAGGGAAAAAGGCGAAACGTCGGCGCGTAGATCGTCGCCGCAAGGCCTGCTATCGCTAATGGGCGCCACGAGCGCGGCTACCGGGAGAGAAGTCACGTCATCCATGAGTTCATGCAGTCCTTGCACGATGTTGGTTTATCCTGCCCCCGTCCCGGGGGATGCGAGCCATTTAGACACAAGCTGGGCCGTGGTGCAACCCTCTTTAGCGCAATAAGGGGATGGTTGGCGCATCATCGCCGACCATTCGCCCGGCTTCGGCCCGAACCACAATGCAGGTGACGTTGTCCCGGGCGCCGCGCACCAACGCGCCATGAAGCAATGCCTGGCCGCCATTGACCACTTGCCCCTGCGTAAGTGCATGGCCAATCTCGGCATCACTCAATTCGCGGCTGAGGCCATCACTACACAGCAGAAATTGATCACCGGGTAGCAGATCGACCCAGCGTCCCTCTAGCTCCAGTTCACTGTGTACCCCCAGCGCGCGGGTGATCACATGGGCATCGGGGTGTTGTTCGGCAGCGGCGGCGGCCAGTAACCCGGCGGCCACCAGCTCAGCGACCCGGCTGTGATCACGGGTCTGCTGTTCCAGCTGGCCGCGGCGAAAACGGTAACCACGGCTATCTCCCGCCCACAGCCACAAAGCGCGCGCGCCACAGCACCACAACACCACCAGCGTGGTACCGGCCACGCGGCCATCGAGCCGTTTCTGGCTGTAGGCAAGCAGCGCTTGATTGGCCTCAGACACCGCCTGGCGCAACTGGCGTTCATCCAGCTGGGTGGCAGACAGATGAGCAAAGCTCTGCTGCAGATGGTCAACCACCAGCCGGCTCGCGACATCGCCGGCGGCATGCCCGCCCATGCCATCGGCTACTGCCCACAGGCCGGTAAACGGCAAGGCCAGATAGGCATCTTCATTATGATCACGCACCACGCCGCGATGGCTATGGGCAAAACAGCTCAACTGCATGGGCGCTCCCAATCACCATCCATCATCGCCGCAAACATGCCAACTGGTGGCAGCCCTTCCACCACCAGGGTCGATGGTGGCAGGTCATCAGATCCACGGGTCCACCACAGGCTATAGCCACCATACTGCTGACGGAGCAGATGATCGAGCAAGGTGGAGTGATCCACCTTGGCGCTATCGCCAACGATTGCCAAACGCCGCCGGTTGCCGCCGGGCTGGCGCCAGTTGGTCGGAGTGATGGTCGGCAGCGCCTGGGGCTGGCTCAACCCCTGTAGCCAATCCGGCAATGAGAAGCCCTCATCGAGCACCGCCAGCGCCTGTACCTCGACGCTGTCATACCATGGCTGCTGATGCTGCATCAGGGTTGGCGCCAATGTCACCGGAGTTAACACACTGAACGGAAAGTGACGACCGACGCTGTCAACACTGGGCAGCAGCACACCAGCACAGCCGCTATCACCACAAACGCCAGCGCTGATGGCGAAATGCCAGATGGGGGCGGCAAGATAGTAGTCCAGCCAGCGCCCCTCCAATTGCTCGCGGCTGACCGCCACCACTGACTGCAGCCAGTCGCCCCAGACCCCCTGCAGTTCGGGCGGCAGGCGATCGCCAAGAAAATCACCGCGAGCCGGGAGCTTGCCGTAGTAGCCAAGCGGCGCAGTCATAACCGGCGTGGACATGTAAATCCCTCCAACAGCTGGTTCCAGAAAGGATGATTGACACTGTCGGGCATTAGCTCCAGTTTGGCCCGGCGACCGCCAATCTGAATGTCGAGCACACGATCATCGGAGGTCTGCGGGCGATCCTGAGTCAGCTGATCGAGCAGCCTGAACAGCGACCAGTCACCGTTGTAACTAGCGTTGACCGAACGCTCGCCCGACAGCGGTGCCAGCACCACCCGGGTCTGGCCGACACTGTCGCCACGTGGCCACACAAAGGTAGATACTTTGGGTGGGCCGTGGCGGTAGATCAGCTCCTGGCCATCGATACTGACCAACAGCCGCGCCACATCCTGATCGAGATAGAGGGGGCGCAGGCCAAACTGAACCTGGGGTACCTTACTGCCCGGCGCAAAATAGAGGCGGCGTATGGCTGCGGCGCGCTGGAACATCGCCAGGGTATGAGGGCTAACACCTATGTTTCGCTCCAACCGCCAGGTTGAACTGCGGGTATTGACGTGGGGCGCCAGATACTCGCTAAAAAAGCGGTCGAGAATGCCGCCATAGCCAAAGAAATCTCCGAAATCCTTGAGGGTCGCCTCCTGCAAGGCATCGTGCTGCAGTGGATAACGGCCGGCGAGTGCCCGTTCAAATTCGGCCAGGACGCTATCCTGCCACACCTCGTTAAGGTGTTGGCTGGCACCACTGCTGGTCAGATTGCCGGTGCCATCAGCGATGCCATTCACCCAGCTGGACAGCGGCTCTGGCAGTTCGCGCTGTAACCGTCGCAGTTCAGCCTGAGCCTGACGGCTGCCATCGCTGGCCTGCAATTGGAAGGCGATGCGACGGTCCCCACCGGCATTGGCCATCCGCTCCAGTTGCTGGCCGCTTTCCTGCAGCAGCATCAGCACCCGATCCAGATCGGCATCGGTCACCGCCAGCAAAGCGGCAAAGGCCTGTTCCACTTCGGCCCCCGGGGCCGCCGGCAGCGCCGGCAGATCCTCAGGCGCAAGTTGGCGCAGTTGATCGATCCGCCGATCATTGAGGCGGGCGTTGTTGGTCACCTGTCCCGCTTTATCTGCTACCTCAAGCACCTGCTCGGCGCCATCAACCAGTGGTGGCCGACTGAGCTGCAGATTTTTGCGCAGCACCGCCAGCAATGCCTGCAGCGGACGGTTGGGGCCGGTCAGTGTTTTCACAAGCCAGGCGCCATTATCGGCATCGCTGAAGCTGCGCAGCTGTAGATCGCTAATAAAACCATCCCAGTAGCCAAGGTAATCTTGCAGGTAACGCTGAAGCACCTGTTCACGGATCTGTTGCTGGTCGATGCCATCCAGTTCACCGTCCCCGTTACCATAGACCCAACTGTCAGCGGTCAGCCGTTTGACCAAACGTTCATTTTCGCCCAGAAAAATGCCGTGAAAGCCGTTGTAGGTATAGAGCCCCGGGATCCCCTGATTGAGTCCGGCGCCGCTGGCCCGCTCAAACACCCGAATCGCCTCGGCACTCAAATGGTCGGTTAGACGGAAGTCTGGAATATGGCTGTGCAGGTAGTCCTGCTGCAGCCGTTGGTAGGCGCGATCCGCCAACGGAATGGTACGTAACTGGCTGCGAGCATTGGCGATTGCCTGCTGATTTACCGGCTCAGCCCGAATCCGCAGGCCAAGTAAGGCTCGCACATGAGCGCTCAGGTCCTCGCGCTTGGCGCTGTTACCATCGCCCGGCAACTGCCGCTCCAGATAGAGGTTAAACCAGGCACCCACCTGTTCCGGCTGATAGCGTTCACGGTCCGCCAGCATCAGGTAGGTCTTTAGCGTTTCGTAGAGGTAATCGAGATACTGGCTGTTGTTGGCCATCTCCTGCTCCAGCGCCGACAGAAGGTAGGGCAGTAAGTATTGGCGCAACCCCCGCTCATAGGCCGCCTTGGCCGCCTGCTGCAGCCGTTGCTCCTGATCCAGGCCAAAACCCGGCAAGCTGGCGGCCACCGCTCCCGGCTCATGGCTGGCTGGCAGTTGCTGTAGCTCGTCGAGTCGATTGGCCAGCGCCAGCAATTGCAGCTGTTCGCTGGAGTCCGGCTCAGTCGCGGCAAGACTGCTGGTAGCCTTAGCCACCGCCTCAACCAGCGCCAGGTTCCAGTGATAACTATGCCACCAGGCCCAGCCGGCCACCGCCAAGGTCGCCAGGGTGGCGGCGCTGACCGTGCGCAGCAGCCAGCGATTGTGGGCCTGATGATGGCGGTTGGCGCCGGCCAGTGCCTGCTCACTGAACACCACCTCATCCAGCAGGCGGCGAATGAAATAGCCGCGACCTTCATCTGAGCCCGGCGCCGGGCGACTGGCATTGAGGCCAAAGCCACTGGCCACAGTCTGCATCACCCGGTCAATCGGCGCCCCCTCCTGGGTGGCGCTGGCCAGATAGACGCCGCGCAGCAGGGAGGCTTCCTCGAAGGCGTTGGGGGCAAAGATCTCCTTGAGGAAATCATCGGCGGCGGACTGTAACAAGCGCAACTGCTTGGGAAACTCATAGATGCGACTGCGCCTGTCGCTGTCCCCTTCCTGCTGCAGCCGTTGGAACTGGCGGTCATACACCCGGCTGACCAGCGCATGAAATTCTCGGTTAAAGCCGGCCACCACCCCTTTGTCAGCGTCCTCGGCAACCAGTGGCAGGGTCACCCCCCATACCTGCTCCCGCTCCTCGCGCCCCAGATCAGCGAAATACTCGCGAAAGCCGGCAACCAAATCGGCCTTGGTCAGGATCACGTAGACAGGCAGCCTGACCCCAAGCTGGTTCTGCACCTCACCGATGCGCTGCTTGATGGCGCGGGCATGCAGGCGCCGTTCGGTTTTGGTCTGGGTGATGAGGTCGGCCATGCTCATGCTGATCAGCAAACCATTCAGCGGGCACTGGGGGCGGTGGCGACGCAGCAGATCGAGAAAGCCAAGCCAGGCCGCACCATCCTGACGCTGGTTGCTGTCTTGAGTCGTATAACGCCCAGCAGTGTCGATCAGCACCGCTTTGTTGGTAAACCACCAGTCACAGTGGCGGGTGCCGCCGATGCCACTGATGGCATCCGGACCGAACTGGCCCGCCAGCGGAAACTCCAGGCCGCTGTTGTGCAGCAGCGTGGTCTTGCCAGCGCCGGGGGGGCCGACCAGCAAGTACCAAGGCAACTGATAGAGCGAGCGACCGCGACCAAACTTGCCACCGCGCAGTACCGCCAATGCCTGCTGCAGCCGCTCGCGCATCAGGCTGAGTTCGCGGGCAGTGCCGGCGTCCAGCGCCTGCTCTTCGACGCTCAGCGCCGCAGCAAACGCGGCCTGACGCCGACGTTTCAGCCACCAATGCCACAGCTGCAACAGGCACCACCACAAGGCCAGAGCCAGCAGTGTCCACAGCCGGGCCGCCGGCGACGCCAAAGGCTCGCGGCCAGCGATGGCCACCAATGGCCCGCCAAACCAGACCAGCAACGCGATGGCAATGGCGCCAATGGCCACCATCACCGGTCGCGAAATCAGGGCACGCCCAATGCGCCCAGCCAAGCTTTTCACGCTCATGAGACCATCCCTGTCACATCAACAGATCAATTTCGACACGACGATTGAGGGCACGCTGAGTGCCATCGCTGTTATCCACCCGCGGTTCGCTATCGCCCCGCCCCTCCGGCCACAGCCGGCCATTCAGGGCATTGTTGGCGGCCAACAGATCAGCCACCGCATTGGCCCGGGCCAACGACAGGTGCCAGTTGGAGGGATAACGGCTGGTGAAGATCGGCTGATCGTCGGTGTGGCCGGTGATCAGCAGGCGTCCTGTCTCGCCCTCCAGGGCCCGGCCAATCTTGGTCAGCACCGGCAGGTAATCCTCTCGCACCTCGGCACTGGCAGAGGCAAACAGCGAATGGGCACCAATCCGCAGCCGTACCCGATCCGGTAATGGCTCAATCTCTAGCAAGCCGCGCTCGATCTCGGTGGCCAGCAGCTGGCGCAAGCGATCGGCGACGCTGGTATCAGCAACCACTGGCTCGACAACCTCAGTCGGCGCCGCCTTGGTCGCCGCCAGAGCGTTGACTTGGCGGAAAACGGCATCGGCGCGCGCGTTGAGATCGCGACTGAGGCACATATAGCTGCCCAGCAGCAGCACTGATCCCACCACTAAAACCACCCACGCCGGCAGCGTGGCGTGCCTCGGTGGCATCTGCTGCAACCGGGTGCGCCAGCTGGGCGAAAGCTCACGCTCGGCCTCACCGCGCAACCGCCGGATCGCCTCATAGGTACGCTGGCGATACTGGATCAGCCGTTCATGGCCATTACCTTCCAGGCGCATTTTGCCCATAAAGCCGAGGCTCAGGCATAGGTATTGCAGTTCCAGCAGGGGCTGATGGCGATGGGGCTCCGCCAGTGCCTGCTCTAGCAGTGAAAAAAAGTATGCGCCACCTAAGGTTTCACGATGCAAGCTGGAGAGCAGGCTGCAGCGGCTCCATTCACTTTGCTCACCCCAAGGTGTGTTGAGTACCGTTTCGTCGACAAAGGAACAGAGGCAGTAGCGGGCCGCTTCCAGCTGTTCGGTGCCTACCTGACGCTGACGTAGCCCCGCCTCATATTGACGCATTAGTTCAAGACAGCGACCGCGCAGTTGGCCGACATCAACGGCATGACCGGTGTGGCGGATCTGGCTGACCAGGCTGAGCAAGGTGCCGGCTTCGTCGATCAACGGGTTATCGGCCACCGCTGGTAGCCGAACGAGGGGTTGACCGGCGGCCGGCGGCGGCATGATCACCGTCTGTTCAACATTGCTATGACTGTTGTCGGCGACCACTTGCAGTGGCGCCGCCCGCCGCCCCGGGGTTGGTTTAAGTAATGTCGCTTCGCTCATCCCTGTCTCCTGTCATGGCGCACCGTCCCAGGCGTGCCTGTCGCCATCAACCGCCACGAACCGCCCACAGCTCCAGCTGCAATGCCGGATAGGGGCCGGACAGATGGAGGGCAATACCACCGCTGCTGACCAGCTTGCGCCAGAACTCACCGCTCTTGTCGAGCTGGAAGTAGTGGTATCCGGCGTGGTACGGCACCTGACGCGGTGCCGCCGGCAGATTGTTAATGGCAATGCCGGGCAACTGGTTGTTGACCAAATCGCGGATTAGCTCGACCGGCCCAATCTTGATCTGGTTAGGTAGCCGGCGGCGCAGCTCATCCGGCGGCAGATCGGCCTTGACCGCCAGAATGAAGCTGGCGTCGTCGAGCAGGCTCTGATCCTGCAGTGCCGCCACGCGAATGCCGAATCGGGTCTCCTCCAGCGGCAGCGGTATGGCGGTCTGCTCAAACACAGTCGACAGCATCTGACCAAGCACGCCCATCAGCTGGCCAACACACAAGGTTAACTGTTCGTGCTGGTAGAGCGGCATCTCCGGCGGCCGCTTCTGCGGCGAACAGAAAGTGGCCAGCTCCGCCGCTAGCCCGGCCAGCCGTTCAAACAGCAGGTGGGGGTGAATGGCGGTGGCCAGCAGGTGGCGCAGCATCGGTTCGGCCCGGTTCAGCACCTGCAGCATTAGATAATCAGCCACCGAAGCGGAGGCCCCCTGGCCACGGCTAAGGCGACCGGCAATGGCTTCGGCGCGCTGTTTGACCATTCCGAGCACCTCCTGCACATAGCCATGCAGCACGCTGTTATCGCGTACGCTCAGACACGGTGGGATGAAGCGGCGATCGAGGCGGATCTCTCCTTCATCGCCAACATCGACAATGCGGGCAATGGGCAGGGTGACAAACCCGGAACGCTCCTGCCCTTCGAGCAGCAGCAATGGTGCTAGCCGCGCCAGCTGAACCAGCTCGCGGGCATCGTTACCAACACTGGTGTCGGCCAGCTCGGCTTCGCCATAAACAAAACGGGTCACTGCAGGGCTGTTGCCATCAGCGATGTTCAGGCCATTGCGCTTATCCACGGCCAGTGCCAGGTAAACCAGCAGATCGCGGCTGCCCGTTGGCACCGTCAACGGCTGTGGCAGGGCTTCATCGACCGGGGCGCTGATCACGGTGCCGTCGGCCATTACTGCGTCCAGCGCGCTCAACGACAGCTGGCCCAGACGCAACAAGGCGCTGTCCCAGCGCAGCTGGTAGATGCCCCAGCCACAGGTGTGAACCCGGGCCAGCAGCTGTCCCTGCACGTAGTGCCAATAGCGCTCCTGTTGCTGGAAATGCTGGGGGCGCAGAAACATCCCTTCGGTCCAGGCAACTCGGCTTACTTCACTCATCAACTCATGACTCCTTGTCACACCGGTGCGGCCAACCTCGGCCTGCGGTCAGTCAGGCAAAACGTAGAGCGCCAAGGGCTCAACATGGATCACGCGCTCGTCATAGCCTGTTGGATCAACTTCGATCACCACCCGCCAGCGCGCGACCTCGATGTCACGATAGGCCGCCACTAACCCCACGAAACGGGCATTTGGGTTCAGCCGGCGCGTGATCTCCAGCTCGGTGCCCGGCTGTAGTTCCAGCTCTTCACGTACCAACAGGTCGGGCCCGAGCGCGGTTTCCGGCGCATCAAACAGCGGATCAAAGTATGAATTGTCAAACTGCGAGCGGCTACTCAGCTCATAGTAACGCACCACTACCGGCGACGGACGGCCGGCACCATCAGGATTGACTCCAGTGGCGACCTTGAACTGAAACTCGGTATCCGGTTCAACCACCATGTTGGCGGCCGAACAGCCAAGCACCATCAATGCGATCATAACGGCCATCACCGGTTTCACGGGTTGCCCCCCTGACGCCGTTTAAGGCGCGCTTCGTAGGCTTTGACGAATTCGTCACTGCAACCGCCGTTGGGGTTGTTACTGATCTCTTCGACCAAATCCTGATGCATCTGGCGATAGTAATCCCATCGTTGCCGTTCTCGCCGCCGCCGTCCCCACCAGCCGCCGCTGCCAGCTTGCTCGGCCAAGCGTGCCGGTTCAAGCTGGGCCAACAGGCCCAGCATCGCTGCTTTCACGCCAGCCATCAGCGCCTGTTCATGGTCGCGAAGGTCGGCAAAGGCATCGCGGATCGCATGTTCGGCGCTCATGAAGCTGCCGCCGCGCCGGCTGAACAGGTTATGAAAGACCTCGTCGACCGAGGCTGAAAATTTGAGCGGGTTGTTCTCGCGCATCTGGAAGGTGGTCTGCTGCACCCGCATGCCGCTGCGCTGGTTGGCCCGGGCCCGTAGCTGACCAAGCAGGCCGGCACACAGCTGCTGCATGGCGCAGCCCACGGCGAACCACCAGCGATGGTCACCCGCCGGTGGCAGTTGTTCAGGGGCCAGCCCAAGGCCATCAAAAAAGGCGGCCAAAGGGTCACGGTCTCCGCTGCCGAACTGCGCCTCGGGTGCCACCACCGGAGCGACCACAGCCACCTCCGGCAGTGATGGCTGAGGCACCGGCTCACTGTTGCAGTCGAAACGCCACTGCCAATCATCCGGAATCTGCACTGCAGGTGGGGCGAAATGTTCTTCGAGCGGCGATGCTGGCGCCATGCTCGCTGCAGCCACGGGTTTGGCTGGCGAGGGCTGGAGCCAGCTGTCCACGTCGCTCAACGACGGTTCGATGCGGCTGTTTAACGGCAACAGCCCGTTGTCGCTATCGCTCTGTTCTGACTGTGGCTGATCACGTGGGGTATCGGCCGCAGAAGGCCGGCTCAGAGCGACGGCCAGTTCGTAGTCGCCGAGACGTAGCAGATCACCTTCGACCAACGGTTGACGATTACCGCGCCCAAGAGGCTGGGCACTGCGATTAATAAACAGGCCGTTGGTGGACAGATCTTCGACGGCGTATTGGCCTTCAGTCCACAGCACCTTAGCGTGAATGGCAGAGACCACCCGTTCGGGATCGGGCAAAGACCAATCAGCTTGGGGTGAGCGACCCAAGGTGCCGCCGTCACGATCAAAGCATTTGCTGTTGATCTGGTTTGGAGAAAGACGGTGGTAGCTGACCACTGACAGCGTGATGTCCATATCCTTTACCTCGACTTCGTTCCATAAAGTCAACGCCCCGCTATAGCGCGGGCCGGCTGGTCACTAAACTACTTCCAGCGGCGATTGTTGTCAACGTGCGCAATCCCGGCGGTTGCGCCTGACCAAGGTCAAGGTTTTTCCTTGCGCCGATCTCACCTCTTGCGGGGGACGGCAACGGCGATTAGAGTACCAAACGTCTGGCAGGATGCCGACCCGCCACCCGCCTGGATGCTGAGAGCCTGTACGTTGCACGCTCACCGGTGGTCGATTGAGTAACTCCTGCCTTGTCCTGCACCTGTTGCGCGCAGAAGGAGTTGCCAATATGACCACAGCCAACACCCTGTCCGAAAGTTACGAACAACCCGAGCAGACCAAGCTCGCCGACCACCGCGCCGTAGCCCTGAAAGCCGGCGACGGCGAGCAGCGGCCTGCGTTTGCCAATGACAGTCCGATCATCAGCATTGCCGATGACGACGCGCCGCTGGTTGGCATAGTCTTGGCTGGCCGCTACCGACTTGAACAGCAGATCGGCAGTGGTGGCATGAGCGATATCTACCGTGCCACCGATCTGTTGCTGGAACAGGGGGGCCTGAGTGACTGCAGTGTCGCGGTCAAAATACTCAAGGAATGCTTGGTCCGGAGCGGTGATGTGCGCCAGATGCTGCTGCGAGAGGCGGTGCGCACCCGCCAGCTGCTCCACCCCAACATCATCCGCGTTCACGATATCGGCGAAGATCAGCATCGCCACTACATGGTGATGGAGTGGCTTGATGGTGAATCGCTGGATCAGGTGATTATGCGTGCTCGACCAACCGGGCTGCCACTATCCCGCGCCCTTGCGATCCTGCGTCAGGTCGCAGCGGCACTTAGCCATTCCCACCGTTGTGGCATCGTCCATACCGACCTCAAGCCCGCCAATATTATGGTGAGTCGCAACGGCAGCGTGCGCCTGTTCGACTTTGGTGTTGCCCGGGTGCTGCATGGTGACAGCGATGCGGATGCTGGTGCCGATGGTGAACTGACCTCACCCCTGTCCGGCTACACCCCGACCTACGCCTCCCCGGCGGTGCTGGCTGGCGAAAGCCCTGGGGTCAGTGACGATCTTTATGCCTTTGCTTGTATCTGCTACGAACTGCTCAGTTCTCGCCACCCCTATGACCGCTTGCCGGCTGACATGGCCCAGAAGCGAGGCCTGAACGTCAAACGACCAGCGCATCTCGATTGGTTACGCTGGTTCCCGCTCAAGCGTGCCCTCAGTTTTGATGCAGAGCAACGCCCTACGACCATAAGCGCTCTGATGGCCCCACTGGAGCGCCGCTACACGCCAGCGCTGCTCACCCTGACGCTGCTGGCCACTGTCGTGGCTGGTGCCAGCTGGTTGGGAATTAACTATCACCGAAGCCAGCAGACTGTGCATCAGGCCGCGACTGTGGTGGTGGAATCGCGCCATGAACAGGATGGGCTCATGAATGCGCCAGTGGCTGAGCTGCTAACAGCGCTGCCTCGGTTACAAACGGAGGAGCCGTTCAGTTCGGCCGGTTTGCTCTACACCCGCCAACCTGAGTTGCTGGCCCATTTTGAGCGTCAGGTTGACGAACTGATGGCGCATCGTGTCGACAGCCACCCAGACTATGCGGCAGCTGAACAACTGCTACTGACGATGGTCGGATATTACCCCGATTCGCGGCGTTTGGAACGGCTACAGACCGAAGTGCGAAGCGCCCGTGAACTGGCCGTCGAGGCCCTCAACCAGCAGCTTGATGTACGCCTGAGCCGCGGCGAATACACCGCCAGCGACAACGGCGACGACCCTTTTGCCGTGCTGGCAGTGCTACAGCGTATCGACCCGCGCACCCCCTTTCAGCCGTCGGCCAATGCCCGCGCAGCCTTCGTCAAACGCTATCAGGGAGCCGAAGCAACCCACGATGTCGTTGCCCTCAAGGGACTGCTCAAGGTCGGCAGTGCTTTCTTTGCCTATGACGCTGAAGCCAAGCCGCTGCTGGACAGGGGTCACACTCTGGCTAACGCCATCGATGCCCTAGTTAGCTGGCAGCAGCAGCGCGCCATCGGCAATAAGCCACCGTTTCCCTATGCCGAGGCGGAACTCTTTTACCAGCCCAGTTTTGCCAGTTACTTCGACCGGATCGGCGATGCGCGCACCACTGACCAGCTCGACCAAGTCCAAAGTGATTCCAAAGTGCTGCTCGATCAGCTGCCGGCTGATTTTTCGCTGATTACCAGCCTGCGCCGCCAGTTAGCGGACCGCTACCTGAGAATCGCAGATCAATTACTGGAGCGGGGCCAGGTACGCACCGCCCAGCATGCCACCCGGCAGGCCACGCTGCTACTAACGCTGGTTAACAAAGTTTGAGTTTAACCGCCCCGGTCAGGGCATTACCGGTACCATTTATCACAAGGAAAGTTGCTGCCATGTCATCTAATTCCGCCATTTCAAGCCGTAGCCATACCGACGCAGGCCTTCGCCGCCACATCCAGCAAAGTACCAAAAGCGTGCGTGAGCTTGCCCTTGAACTAGGAGTGGCCGAGTCAACTATTCGCCGCTGGCGCCAACGCCAGGATGTGCGCGATCTGCCGAGAGCTGCGCGCAATCTGCGCACCACCCTGAGCCGGCAGGAGGAGTGGTGGGTGATCAATCTGCGTCATGTCACCCGGTTGCCACTGGATGAACTGCTGTGGCTGACCCGTCGAGGGATCAATGCTGGGGCCTCACGGTCAGGACTGGATCGCTGTCTGCGCCGTCACCGCATTACCCCCTTGGGGCGCCAAGAGACGCCCCAACTGCGCAAACTGGGGAGTTTTGACTGGTGGCAGATCGCGCTGCCTGGCACGGACCAGGCACTCTACATCGCCATTGAGCAGCAATCGCGCTGGCTTCATGCCGAGTTGCGCAGTAACCAACCGCGTACCCGCTCCGCTTTCCTAAGCCGTCTGCAACGTCGCGCACCTATTCTGATGAGTCAGTGCCAACGCCAGCCAGATCCTGGCAGTCAAGGGGAAGATAGCCTTGATGCCAATCAGTTAGCAACGCAACGCCAGTTACTCGCCCGTCTGTTGTGGTTGTACAACCATCGCCTATGCATGAATCAGTTGGCAGAGATGACGCCTCACGGCTACCTGCGCCAGCTACATCTGCTCCAGCCATGGGCGTTCCGTGCCCAGCCAATTGCGGCCCGGGCGCCAGAACAGCCGGATTTGGGACAACTCACCACCCACCGGCGCAGCAGCCCACAAGAACAACTGGAGCCGGTCTGAGGGCCGACCGCGTCACCTTAAAACAGAGTATAGATAAAGCTGGCCAGGGCGCTCTGTTGGGTAACGGCAACCAGCGCCCCAAGCAGCGCCAAAATCAGCACTACCGGCAACAGCCAGATTTTTTTGCGTACCCGCATGAACTGCCACAGGTCGGTCAGAAACTCGATCATCAGAACGGATGCTCCATCTGTTTGGGGTCAAAGCCAGTGCGCCGCACTTTGTAGCTGGCCGCTGCGCCATCAAAGCCGGCCTTGAAGTGCAGCTTGCCACGCCAGAACAACCAGGCTCCCAACGGTAGCAGCATCAGGAAAAACACCAGCCCGAGAATCAATCGGGTATTGAACCAGGCCAGAGGTCGGGCAATCCACATCCAGCCGACGAACAGTGGGTGAATCGAAACCGGTCTTAGCACCGCCGCCGCAGCAATCAAGGCAGCCACCAGATGGGGCCAAGGGTGGCGCTCATAGCCAAACCACCAAGGCAGCAGCAAGAAGAAAAATAGCCAAATCAGGGCGGCCAGTCCCAATCCAAACTGGCGCAGGTTTTTCACATCGTCGCGAGCGATTTGTTGCATGTTGATCAGTCCGGAGCAAATTCAACGGCCCGGGCACGGGCGATAGCGTCAGCGGGCATGGCGTTTTTGACCAGCCGGTAGTTGCCGATCACCAGCTGGTCCATGGCGGTGGCCAGGAAGCAGCGAATGGCATCGGCCGGACTACAGACCGGCGGTTCGCCACGCACGTTGAAGGAGGTGTTGATCACCAGCGGCACCCCGCCACTGGCGGCAAAGGTACGGAGCAGGCGGTGGAAACGGGGATTGGTATCGGCATGAATGGTCTGTACCCGCGCCGAGTAATCGACATGGGTAATGGCCGGCACCTGTGACCTTGGCCGATTGAGCCGGTCAAGACCAAACAGCGACTCACCCTCAGGGTCAGCAATCTGCTTGTCGGCAGCTACCGGTGCCACCAGCAGCATGTAGGGGCTGGGGCGATCCAGGGCAAACCAGTCGCTCACCGCCTCGGCCAGAACCGCCGGGGCGAAGGGGCGGAATGACTCCCGCTCCTTGATCTTGAGGTTCATTTGCGCCTGCATGGTTGGGCTACGCGGGTCGCCGAGAATTGAGCGGTTACCCAGCGCGCGCGGGCCAAATTCCATTCGCCCCTGAAACCAGCCAACCACGGCGCCATCGGCCAGCGCCGTGGCTGTTTCGGCAAAGAGTGCATCGTCATCCAGGCGCTCGCCCGGCACCTGCCAGTCACGCAGTGCTGCGGCAATGGCTTCATCGTCATACTCGGGGCCGAGATAACTCCCCTTCTGGCAGTCACTGCTGGTGACCGCTCGCGGCTGATCATGGAGCTGGTAATGGCAGGCCAGCGCTGCCCCTAGCGCGCCACCAGCGTCACCGGCCGCCGGCTGGATCCAGATCTCGCGGAATGGGCCTTCGCGCAGCAGCCGACCATTGGCGACGCAGTTAAGGGCCACCCCACCGGCCAGACAGAGATAGTCGGCGCCGGTTTCAGCCTTGAGGCTGGCCGCCAGTTTGAGCACGATCTCTTCGGTCACCAGCTGGATGGAACGGGCCAGATCCATCTCTTTCTGGGTTAACGGGGCTTCAGGCTGACGCGGCGGACCGCCAAAGAGCGCGGCAAAGCGCGCATTGGTCATGGTGTCGCCAGTGACGTAATTGAAATAGCTCAGGTCCAGGCGAAAGCTGCCGTCATCCTTGATATCCAGCAGATGGCGGCGGATCAGCTCGGCATAACGTGGCTCGCCGTAGGGGGCTAGCCCCATCAACTTGTATTCACCGGAATTGACCCGAAAACCGCAGTAATAGGTGAAGGCGGAATAGAGCAGCCCCAGTGAATGGGGAAACTGGATCTCCCACAACGGCGTCAGGCGATTGCCATCGCCGAGCCAGGCCGAACTGGTCGCCCATTCGCCCACGCCATCCAGGCAGAGTACGGCCGCACGGTCGAAGGGGCTGGGAAAGAAGGCCGAGGCCGCGTGAGACTGATGGTGCTCGCTGAAGCGCAGCGGCGGCAAGGCGCGCTTGTCAAGCCCTGACAGCTTGGCCAATTCTTTGCGCAGCAGGCTTTTGAGATAGAGCTTCTCGGTCAGCCAGACCGGCATGGCCCGGACAAAAGAGCCAAAACCACGCGGCGCGCTGGCCATGTAGCTCTCCAGCAGCCGTTCGAACT
The DNA here is from genome assembly GCA_017425245.1 of Gammaproteobacteria bacterium. Taxonomy (GTDB): domain Bacteria; phylum Pseudomonadota; class Gammaproteobacteria; order Enterobacterales; family Neiellaceae; genus RGIG665. The sequence continues at coordinate 43,406 of JAFOOX010000027.1, read as the reverse complement.
TGAGCAGCGGCTTGTCATAGAACACCACATCACTGACCTCCGCCAGCGTCACCCCGGCCGCAGTCAGACAATAGCGGATGCTCTGGGCCGGAAACGCCGGATCATGCTTGATGCGACTGAAGCGCTCTTCCTGGGCGGCGGCGATGATTTCGCCATCACGCACCAGAGCGGCGGCACTGTCATGGTAGAAGGCCGAAATGCCGAGAATAATGGCCATGAGATCCAACTGCCGGGAAACAAAGACGGCGATCATGCTAGGGACTAGTCAACCTTGATGCAACGCGAGGCCATCGTTAATGTGACGGCCTCAACTACGGCCACAGCCCTACCCGAACGCCATGAATACCAGTACCACGCCCCGTCGAACCTTGGTTTTTTACCTCATAGCCCTTTCCCTGCCGTTGCTGCTATTGGGAGCCCTTGAACTAGGTTTGCGCGTGGTCGGCTTCGGCAACAGCTACCCGCTGTTTATTGAAGTGGCCAATGTGCCCGGGTATATGCAGGCCAACCCCGATGTCATCAAGCGTTACTTCCCCACTCCGGAAATGGCCACCAAGGTGCAGATCGACCCGATCTATTTCAAAAGCCGCAAAGATCCAGAAACCCTCCGGATCGTGGTGCAGGGGGGGTCCTCTGCGGCTGGCTACCCCTATGGGCGTTGGGGTGGTCTGGCTGGCATGTTGCAAAGCCAGCTGGAACTGGCTTATCCCGATAAACGGATTGAGGTCATCACGACCGCCATGAGTGCGGTCAACAGCTACACCATGCTCGACTTCGCCGATGAAATCGCCGCCATTGAGCCAGACGCCGTACTCATTTATGCCGGTCACAACGAATATGTAGGGGTCTTTGGCGCTGCCTCGGCACTGACACCGGTAAAATCTGAAGGTGCCAACCTGCTCTACCTGAAACTGCGCGAGCTGCGCTTGTTCCAGTTGATGCAACATCTATATGCCGTGTCGGTGATTGATGCTGAACCCGATATTGATAACAAAAACCGCGGCACCCTGATGGCAAAAGCAGCTCTGAGCCAACGCATTGCTATGGATTCGGAGAGCTATCAGCGCGGGATCGACCAGTTCACCGCCAACATCGGCATGTTGTTAGAGACTTATAAGGAACAGGGAATCCCGGTGTGGATAGGTACGGTCGTCAGTAACCTGCGCCATCAACCACCTTTCGAAAGCGCAGAGATTGAGCAGGTTGACGCCGAACTTCAGCAACGTTGGCAACAGACGTGGGCAACCTATCAGCAGGCGCTGAGCACACAGGACGCGGCAGCGGCACTGGCCACCCTGCGCCCGTTGGGTGCCGACTTTGATGGTTCGGCCACCCTTTGGTATGCAATCGGCCAACAGGCAGACTCCCTAGGTGATCTGGCATTGGCCAAGGAGGCCTATATCAAAGCCAAGGATCGAGACCTGCTACGCTTTCGGGCGCCGGAAGCGATTAATCAGGCTATTCGCTCTCTGGCCAGCAATCATCGTGCAACCCTGGTAGATGTTGAAGCGGCCTTCGTTGGCCAGGCTCCCGGTGGCATCATCGGAGATGAGCTGATCCTTGAGCATCTCCACCCAAATGCTGATGGCTACTTCTTGCTGGCCGATAGTTACTATCAGGCCTTGCGCCAATCCCCCCTGCTAACCGGCATGCCCTCGACCAATCCAGACTTCGACAGTCGCAAAGCGCTGATGCCGATCACCGTGGTCGATCAATTGATTGCCCGTCACAAGATCAACGTGCTCAAGGCCGATTACCCTTTTCGTGCGCAACGGGTAGCGGTTGAGTACCCAACACCGCGGATGCCGCTGCAACAGATCGCCAAAGACCGATATGAGGACAAGCTCAACTGGCTACAAGCGATGAATGCCATGCTTGCCTATTACCAGCAGGCAAACCAGCTGCAAAACGGCTTGGTGGTCGCGCACATGGTGGCCCAGGCGATGCCCCATAACGAAGGCGCCAACTTGTCTGCCGGTATGCTGTTCATGTTTTCTGGCCAGAATGCACTGGCGCGTCGTTACCTGCGTGAAGCACTGAGCATCAACATCACTAACGGCCAGGCCTGGGTCGGTGTCGGCTATGCCGAAGCGGGTCTAGGCAACATCCGTGAAGCACGCGAAGCGCTGGAACGTGCAGTGCGCAACGGCGTACCCGAAGGTACGCTGGCGGAACTGGCTCAGACCATACGCCAAGCTGAACTCAAGCAGTCAGAATAGCGTCTCGCTGCACCATCGCGGCGCAGCGTCTTTCGACCGAAGCGAGTGGACCAAGTAGATGTCATCACCAATATCGTTACGCAACCGGGTGTTGTTCCCGGTCATTACCGCAGTAGTCGTACCGCTGCTGATCCTGGCTCTGCTGGAACTGCTGCTGCGGCTGGTGGGCTTTGGTGCCAGTCAACCGCTGTTTGTCGATGCCAAGGGGATGCCTGGCTATCTGCAGGCCAATCTGGCGGTGATCGAACGCTATTTTCCAGCGGGCAGTGCTCCCAAAGTCAGCATCGATACCATCTATTTTCGACAGCAAAAAGAACCAGGCACCCTGCGCGTTGTGGTTCAGGGCGGCAGCAGCGCCGCCGGCTATCCCTATGGCCGCTGGGCCGGGCTGGCGGGCATGCTTCAGGACCGGCTGGAAAACGATCTGAATGAGCGCCCGATCGAGGTGATCACCACCGCCATGAGTGCAGTGAACAGTTACACCCTGCTCGACTTCGCCGATGAGATCACTGCTATAGAGCCCGATGCCGTGCTCATCTATGCCGGCCACAATGAGTTTGTCGGGGTGATGGGCGTCGGCTCAGCGTTGGCGGGTGACAACAGCCGGGGCGCCAAACTGCTGATGTTGAAGCTGCGCCATCTGCGGCTTTATCAGGCATGGCAGCGATTGCTGGCACCGGTGACCGTCGCGCCGCAGGAGGGGGCCCGTGGCACCCTGATGGCTCGGGCTGCAGCCCAGCAAAAGATCCCCTATCAGTCCGACATCTACCAGCAGGGGCTGGCCCAGTTTGAGGGCAATATGGATCTGTTGCTCGCCCACTACGCCCGGGCCGGCATTCCGGTATTGATCAGTACCCTTGCCAGCAACGAGCACGACCAGCCGCCTTTTGTTGGCGAGCCACAGATTGCTGACAAACAGTGGCAACCCCTGTGGAACGACTATCGTGGTGCGCTGGAGGCTGGCGATTGGGCCCAAGGGCGCGCAGCACTGGAGGCGCTGCTGGCCCTCGATGACGCCGCCAATATTTGGTACGCCCTTGGCCAACTTGAGTGGCAAGCCGGCGCCCATGACGCTGCGCGTACCGCCTTTGTTGCCGCCCGCGATCGCGATCAGCTGCGCTTTCGCGCTTCCGCTGAAGTCAACCAGCTGATCCGCACCCTGGCCACAGCCCACCAGGCCACGCTGGTCGATGGTGAGGCCGCGCTACGCGGTGCCTGTCCCCACAACATTATCGATAACAGCGTGATGCTCGAGCATCTGCATCCTAATGGCTGGGGTTACTTTCTGCTGGCCGATGCCTTCTATCAGGCGCTGCAGCAACATCCGCAACTGGGCGGCTGGCAGCAACTGATTACGCGTGATCAGGCATGGCAAGAAAAACCTCTGACCGCAGTCGACGACATCATCGCCGACTACAAGATCCGTGTTCTGAAGGCCGATTATCCGTTCACCAAAGTCAAACGCGACATCCCCTTCCCAACACCCACCAACGTCGTTGAGCAGATCGCCGCCCAATATCAGATGGGCAAACTGGACTGGTTCAAGAGCCAGCAGAGTCTGCTCGGCCACTACCGTAGTAGTGGCGACAGCCTCAACGCGCTGCGCTCGGCCCGCCTGTTGGCCCAAGCCTTTCCCAGCCAGTTCGGCCCCAACTTCGCAACTGGCGCGTTGCTGCTGTCGCGTCAAGACGGGCGGCGGGCGGTACGCTACCTTGAACGCGCACTCACCAGCGATCCCCGCAACCCCGAAGCGTGGAAAGCGCTGATCTTTGCCCATGCTCAACAGGGGAACAAACAGCTGGCGATTGCTGCGCTGGAGCGCGCTGCTGACTATCTGGCACCGGCAGAGCGCCAACAACTGCAACAGCGGCTGGCGTCAATGCCCTGACCCGGCACAGTTGATGCTGCGCAAAGGGCTGGTGTCGGTGGAAAGGCGCAGCCAGATGAAACAGCAACAACCACAGACCAACGGTCAACAGGGCGATTGGCTGAATCGTTTGGTCCGCGCCCTGCACCGCGAAGGCGGGCTGGCCTTTCGTGACCGCCGTGGCGAGCTGGTCTTGGTGACCCCGAGCAGCAAACAGCCCGGTTATTGGCAGGCCACCTGGTTTGCCGCCGGCGGCCCCTTTCGCGACCGGCTGGCGATCAGCCCGCGCCGTCTGCTGTGGCAGATCCGGCCATCCGTCTGTTGCCTGCTGTCACGCCAGCAGGCCGAATATTCGTTACGCCAGCTGTTGAGCTGATCGCAAATCACGGTGAGTAAAGGGCAGGTTCATTTCGCTGCCACGCTTTTGCGTTACACTCGGCCCAATACAGCACCATCTGCAACGGCAACGGCGCCGCAACGACAGAGACCTTATGACCTGTATTTCTGAGTTTGGTCGCAGCTTTCCACTTGGCGCGACCCTGCTGCCAGATGGCGTCAATTTCAGCCTCTACAGCCGCACCGCCACCGGTGTCGACCTGCTGCTGTTTGACGATGTCGCCGACAGGCGCCCCAGCTTTACGATCCGCCTTGATCCAGTGCGCAACCGTACGGGTGATTACTGGCATGCCCATGTGCCTAATATCGGTGAAGGTCAGCTCTACGCCTATCGGGTTTATGGCCCTTACGATCCGGCGCGCGGCATGGTGTTTGACCCGGAAAAGGTGCTACTCGACCCTTATGCCATGGCCGTGGCTATGGGGCCGAATTATGAACGGGCCGCCGCAGCGCGACGGGGTGACAACGTCGCTCACTGTCTGAAAGGGGTGGTGGTTGATCTGCGCGGCTATGATTGGGAGGGCACCGCGCCGCTCAATCGCCCGCTGGCAGAAAGTGTGATCTACGAAATGCACGTCAAGGGCTTTACCGCCCACCCCAACTCCGGCCTGAGCGCCAGCATTCGGGGCACCTATCGCGGCGTCATTGAGAAGATCCCTTACCTGAAACAGCTTGGCATTACCGCTGTCGAGCTACTGCCAGTGCAGCAGTTTGACCCCCAGGACTGCCCGCCGGGCATGTCCAATTACTGGGGTTATTCGCCCATCAACTTTTTTGCCGCCCACGTTGATTACAGCTCGGATAAAAGCCCGCTCGGTGCCTTTCGCGAATTCCGCGATATGGTCAAAGCACTGCATAAGGCCGGCATCGAGATCTATCTGGATGTGGTGTTCAACCATACCGCCGAAGGCGGTGCCGATGGCCCAATGCTCAGCTTCAAAGGGCTGCAGAACAACGCCTATTACATTCTTAACCCGGACAAGCGCAGTTACGCCAACTACAGCGGCTGCGGTAATACTATCAATGCCCACAACTCGATCACCCGCCGACTGATCAGCGACAGCCTCAAATTCTGGGTGCAGACCATGCACGTTGACGGGTTCCGCTTTGACCTTGCCTCGATCCTTTCTCGGGGTTCCGAGGGGGAAGTACTCAAGGATCCACCGGTACTCTGGTCAATCGACACCGAGCCTGTTCTGGCCGGTACCAAACTGATCGCAGAAGCCTGGGATGCCGCCGGTCTCTACCAAGTGGGCAATTTCGTGGGTGGCCGCTGGCAGGAATGGAACGGCAAGTTCCGTGACGAGGTACGCTCCTTCCTGCGTGGCGACCGTGGTTATGTCAGCCGCATGGCCGATCGCCTGATCGGTAGCCCCGATCTTTATTACCACCAGAAACGGACACCGCACCGTTCTATCAATTTCATCACCGCTCACGACGGTTTCACCCTGCACGATCTGGTCGCTTATAACGACAAGCATAATGAGGCCAACAACGAAGGGAATCGCGACGGCGAAAACTACAACCGCAGCTGGAACTGCGGGGTAGAGGGCGATACTACGGATCCCCAAATTCTCGCCTTGCGTCAGCGCCAGATGAAGAATTTCCTGACGGTGTTGATGGCCGCGCTCGGCACACCAATGCTGACCATGGGTGACGAAGTCGCGCGTACTCAAAAAGGCAATAACAATGCCTACTGCCAGGACAACGAGATCAGCTGGTTTGACTGGTCGCTGGTGGACAAAAATGCCGAGTTACTGCGCTTTGCCCAGTACATGATCCGTTGGCGCTTGCGAGATCCCACACTCGACCAGCAGCGCCATCACACGCTGGCTGACGTGCTCGACCGCACCAAAATCCAGTGGCATGGGGTCAAACCTAATCAAGCCGACTGGTCAGAGTCGGCCCATAGCATCGCCTATACCATTCGTGCGCCGCGAACCAACGAGGTGTTTTACGCCATCATCAATGCTTGGAATGACGCACTATCATTCGAGCTGCCAATTCCGGCCAGTGGTTGCTGGCGCCGCGTGGTAGACACCAGCCTGGCGCCGCCCGATGACATCTGTTCCCGCCAGGACGCCGAAGACTGGACTGCGCCGAGCTACTCGGTCAAAGGCCACTCGGTGGTGGTGTTTATCTCCGCCAAAAGCTAAGCCGCCACTCATGCGCATCGGCGAGTCACAGCAACGTCCGCGCATGCTCTTACGCCGTGCCGCGGTCGTGTCACTCGCAGGAGCAGCGCTGGTGCGGGCAACCCTGCCTGAGGCCCATAGCCTGATTGCCCTGCTGCTGGTGGCTGCTCCGGCGCTGTGGCTAACCAGCATCATGCTGCCCCGCCCATCCATGCTGTCGCTGACAGCAACAGGCATGGCCCTCGACCACCGCTGGGGCCGCTTTCAGTTACCCTGGTCCGCCATCGCCCGCATCGACACCGTCAGGCTGGGCATCAGTAACGGCTATCAGGAGTTGCCCTATGTGGGCATCCAGTTGCGTCAGCCTGAACTGTTGCTGGACAACCTGTCATTGCGCCTGGCATCCCGCTGGCTGATCGAGCAGCGCGATCTGCTCAGGTATGCCGAACAGGAGGGGGCAACAGATGCCCGCCTCGATTGGGAAGAGGATCAGGTGCAATTGGCCAGCGGGCAGTATTACGATGGCGTCATTGCCATGTTTGCCCAACGCATGGCGCGGCTGCGCCAGCATCTGGGGTTTGATCTCTATCTGCCCGCTGCCGAGTTCGGGCTAGACTGCGACACATTACGACTGGCGCTGATCAAGGCGCGTAACCAACAGGGCGGCCCTGCGCCCCAATCCGACGTTAAGGAGAGACCATGAAGAAGCTAATCCTGGCTGCAGCAGTGGCCCTGTTTGCATCCACTGCGGTGGCCAACAAGATGTCGCTGGATAACGGCGAAGAAGCGGTGGCTTACCGTAAAGCGACCTTCAGCCTGCTGGCGGCCAACTTTGGTGATCTGGCCGCGCGGGTCAACGGCAAAAAAGCCTTTGATGCCGCCATCGTCAGCCAGCGCGTGGCCAACGTCAGCGCCTTGGCCAACATGCCGTGGGAAGCATTCGCGGTCAGCGGCAGTGACAAAGCCGACAGCGAAGCGCTGCCAGAGGTATGGAGCAAGGCTGATGATTTTGCCGCAGCTCAGCAACAGTTCCTGAAAGCCGTGGCCGAATTGGATGCAGCAGGCGGTGACCAGAAGAAACTGGAAGCGGCAGTGGGCGCTGTTGGCAAGTCATGCAAGGCATGCCACAACAGCTTCAAGGCCTGATGCGAAATACAAAGATGGGTGGCCCGGCAACGGCCACCCTGTGGGTCAGTGACTAACCAACAACCTCTTCACCAGCCTCATCCGCTACCACTATTTCACTCTCCGCCAGCGCCATCTTCCGCCACTGGGCGAAATGGTCATCGTCTAGCACTGTATCGCGATAAGCCGCTACCAGCGGCGGGCACTCAATGCCATAGGTCGCCAAGCGTGATGCCACCGGCGCAAACATCGCGTCGGCGACACTAAAGCGGCCGTACAGCCAGGGGCCCAGCGACATGGCACGCTGACGGCAGTGCTCCCACAGGCTGAACAAGCGCACCAGATCAGCTGCCAGCGGCGGGCTCATCTCCACCCGCCGGCGGGCACGAATATTCATCGGCAAGGCCGAGCGCAGTGCACCGAAGCCAGCGTGCATTTCACAAGCCACAGCCCGGGCTTCGGCACGCACAAAGGGCTCGCGCGGCCACAATCCAGGGTTCTGCTCGGCCGCATATTCGCAGATCGCCAGCGACTCCCAGATCACCCCCTCGCGGGTGACCAGCAAGGGCACCTTGCCGCTGCCGCCCAGATGGGCCATCTCCTGCTTGAACTCGGCGGTGTCCAGCGGCAACCGTTTGAGATCAAAATGGATACCGGCATGGCTCAGGGCCATGTAGGCGCGTAGTGACCAGCTCGAATAGTTACAGTTGCCGATCACCAGCAGTGGTTTGGTCATAGGGGTACCTTCCCTGTCAGTTGGACTCTCAGCATAGCCGCAAACACCTGTTGAGGCAGCGGTGATCACAAGGCCAGACTGCTCGCCATTGCACCATCGTTGTGCGCCAGAGAGATCTACCGAGTCAAAACAGGGCGCAACACCGCAGATAGCCCACCACGCCCCGCAGTTTCAAGCCCGGCACGTTAGTTGCTATCTCGCCGCGGTCGCACCTACTAAAAAACAACAGTGCGCCTTTAACTCCATTCTCCAGGGAGATTGCAACGCATGATCAGAACCCGTTTTACCCCCAGCCGTCTGGCACTGGCCGTTAGTGCCGTGCTCGCCGCTGTGCCAGTGGCTGCCGCCGAAGCAGACAGCGACAATAACGATATCGAACGCATTGAGGTCACTGCCTCACGGCGTCTGACCACCACCTCCGACATCCCTTACAACATCAGCGTGCTTGATGGTGATGCGCTAAGCGATGCCGGCATCGGCAACGTGGCTGAACTGGGCTATACCATTCCGGGGCTAACGGTCATCGATACCGGCCCGCGCAACGACAAGCCAATGGCAATGCGTGGCCTGACGGTCGACGAAATGTCCGCCAACGATCAGGGCGGTAACGGCGGCACTGTCTCGGTTTACGTCAATGACACGCCGATGCTGGTCGACCTCAAAATGATCGACGTCAACCGCGTTGAAGTGCTGCGTGGCCCCCAGGGTACCCTCTATGGTGCCGGTTCACTGGGGGGCACCCTGCGTTACATCCTTAATAAGCCGGAACTGGCAACCACTGAAGGTTATGTGGGCACCCGCATCTATCAGACCAAGGAATCCGATAGCCTTAGCAACGAAATCTACGGTGCCCTCAACGTCCCCCTGGCCGGCGAAAAGCTGGCTGTACGGATAGCCGCCAGTCGGCTGGATGATGCTGGTTACGTCGACTATCCGCTTGCTCTTTCCGGTCCTATTGAAGATGCCGATGACGAACAGACGTTTAGTGGCCGGGTAGCAGTACGCTATGCCCCCACCGACAGCCTTGATGCCACCCTCACCTACCTGAGCCAGGATCAGAAAGTAGGCAGTCGCAGTGCCGTCAACCCCGCGTTCACCGGTAACGATTACGACTCGGCCTTACGTTACGACGAACCGTTGGATCGCGTGGCAGACTTGACCAGCCTGGAAGTTAGCTGGGATCTCAATGCCGTCACCTTTTCCTCCTCCTCCAGCTACACCACACTGGAAGAGCAGGGCCAGCGCGACCAGACCGATCTGCTGGTGACCAACATCAATCCAGACTATGCCGATTACCCTGAATTTTCCGCGTTCACCCGCGAGGATGTTGATCGAGAGGTTTTCACCCAAGAGCTGCGGTTAACCTCCAACAATGATGGCCCTGTGTTGTGGATGGTTGGCGGCTATTACAGCAACGAAGACAACGTCGACAGCTCAAAAGAGTTCACCCCGGGCTACCCGGAATTCATCGGCATGGATCGCCCGGATGATCTGGAGTACTACTCCAGCACTGTCGAGGACGTCGAAGAGATCGCAGCCTTTGGTGAAGTCACCTACAAGTTCACCGACAAATGGGATGCAACCGTCGGCGGACGCGCTTTCAGACTCAAGCAGAATGCCACCAACTGTCTCGATTTCCCGATTTACGAAGGTGTAGAAGGCACCGAGCTGACCCCTGAGTGCACCATTGGCGAAGGTGAAAACAAGGACTTCATTCGTAAAGCCAGCACCTTTTACTATTTCACCGACGATGTGAATGCGTTCCTGCTCTACAGTGAGGGCTTCCGCCGCGGTGGCTCTAACGGCGTCCCCGAAGGTGGCCAGGTTTCCTTCACCGAAGACGAAAAATCGTTCGACCCAGATACCGTCGATAACTACGAGCTGGGCTGGCACAGCGAATGGCTGGATGGCGATCTGTCGGTCAATGGCGCCCTCTATTACATCGCCTGGCATGATATCCAGGTGGCGGGTAAAACCGCTGAGGGCTCCATTCCTATCACCGAAAACGGCGGTAAAGCGCGCTCCCAAGGGATAGAAATGGAGATCGCCTACAACCCATTTAAAGGGATGCTGTTGCAGGCAGGCTATGCCTACACCAACGCCGAATTGACTGAGGATGCGCCATCGCTGGATGGTTTCGATGGTGATCGGGTGCCGGGGGTACCGGAACACGAAGGGGCACTGAGCGCCACCTACAGCCATTCGTTCCAGGGGGTCGAGGCCCGCTACTTCATTGGCACCTATATGAAAAGCGAGGTCTACACTCGAGTTAACGATCTGGCGGGCAGCAAGAACGAGGATAATCAGGTACTGCCCGGCTTTGGCATCGTGAACGCCTCAGCCAGCTTAGGCTACGACGAGTGGCTGTTCCGTCTCTATGCCGACAACCTGTTCAATAAGTACGCCAAAGTGGGCGCTCGAGGCGCCCGTGATTATGGCGAACAGGGTCAGTTCTACTACATCAACAAGCCGCTGACCATCGGCGCTGAGGTGCAATACAAGTTCTAACGGTGACGTCTTGAGCCGCATAGGCCCGCCATCTGGCGGGCCTATGTCGTTGAAATCCTGACTATTTGGGTAGCAGACTGATCGCCTTGCCAGACAGCTCGATGATGAGCGGCAACAAGGCGTCAGCGCTGGGTTGGCCATTGTCCTCCACTTCGGCCCGGTTCACCATTTTGCGCGATACCGCAAACCATAGCGTGGAAGCCGCAAAAGCCTGCTGCTGTGACTCGCCGCCACGCAACTGAGCCGCGCTGTTATCGGCGAGGGCGGTCACCACTTCCAGTAGTGCTTGATCGCCATCCACGGGCAACCAGGAAACCAAGGTGTAAAGTGCCAAATCGGCCGGACGTTCGTCACTACCGTATGCCGTTGGTTGTAAGGCTAAACGATTGGCTTCGGCGATCTCTGCCTGCTCCTCCTCATCTAGTGGGAGGGTAGACAGAATCAAACCGCTATCCGCTGCGGAGTCAAAGCCACTCCGAGCCAACGCTCCATGACCACGAATGTGGATCGCCGAGTTGATACCGGACAGAGCCTGGTTGCTCACCTGCTGACTGACGAGTGGCGACAACATGGCCCGCTCATCGGCCAATAACAACTCTGGAACGGGTTCACTGGTCGTTGCACAACCAACGGCCATCAGCACGATCAGGGCCAGGATTGACGAACCATAACTTTTCACGCAGCCGCTCTCCGTCTCCACCCGCAACTGCCCCTCAGCTGCGCTGGCCCACACTTTAACCGCTGCTGGCTATAGCGCGAACGACAAGATGTCCTGAATCTTTACGACTTTCACCGGAAACCACAAAAGGCACCACGCAAACAACTGATAAAGACGCCCTTTGAGGCATGGATCACGTTATGCACGAGATTGGGAGCTGGCCGAACCGTTGTTGACCACGCAAGGTTTTCAGGCGAATCGAACAGCAAGGAGATCACTCATGAAAGGTCTAAAAGACTTGATTTTGGCCGTCATCGCCGGCTTGGCATTCAACGCCAGCGCAGGGCTGCTATCAGTGTCTGGCGGTGGCAACTATCTCATCCCACTCAACAACGATCTCTTCTACGACGGGGTCACCAGCTACAACATCGGCGGTAATGTTTACCTCGACGCCACAGCTAACTTGAGCTTTACCTATCTGGGCCACGAAGCCGGCTACTCCAACGACTTCAACGGCTACAGTGACACCCTCAACAACAAGAGCAATGCTATCGGTGACAGCTTCAGCGTTGCCGCAGTCATGGCCGGTCTGGTTGACTTCAACTTCTACAGTTACGGTGGTGCCACCGGCACAGTCACCAATGGAGCCAACAATCCGTTCGGCGCCATCCGCTCCTTTGCCGTGCTTCTCGACTATTGGTATATGGGCGAGTACTACGACGCCATCCTGCTGTTTGATGACTCGGGTGCTGGTCCGGATGACAACCATGACGACCACGTCATCGGCGTCAAGGCAGTCGGAGTACCAGCCCCGGCGACCATCATGTTGCTAGGCCTCAGCATCCTTGGCCTAGGTGTGAGTCGTCGCGGCTAGATAGCGTACCATCAGCCCTGCAAAAGCCTGAGTCTCTCGGGCTTTTTTGTCTAATCCGGTCGTCCGGGGGAAGCGTACGATGGCCATGGCCCAACGACTCAGCGAGTTAACACATCAGCTCCTTTTAGGTCACATTCCCTATCCCGATGCCCAAACCGTTCCGCATCGTACACGTCAGCTCCCTTTACGTTACATTCCTACTGTCGCCATCAGATTCGCGCAACACACTAATAAACATAGAAAATTAAAAGTGGCACGAAGAATGCTTGATGCACTCGTACATCGGGTTCTAGCTGCTGCTGATTTGCGTACAGTAGCAGACAGCCACCGGATGCTGGTTCTGAAAATAGGGAGATGACTCATGCAATGCCTTAAATCTTCGGTCCTCGCTTTTGCTGCCACCGCTTCTCTCAGTGCACAGGCTGCCCTGCTGACGGTCGATGGCGGCATGATGGCGCCAGTTCCTTCAAATAACGCCTTTGTTACAGGCAGTTACAACTTGGGTGGCAATGTCAGTCTGACTGAGGAAGCTCACCTGACATTCACGTTTCTTGAAGCCGAAGCCGGCTACTGGAACACGTTTACCGCATATAGCAGTGTTCTTGGCAATAAAGTTAACGCCAAAGGTGACAGTTTCACCGTAAACAATGTGTTGGCGGGGCTTCTGGATTTCAGTTTCTCAACCAACGGAAGTTGGACTTCCCCAGCTCCGGGCAGTGATGCTGGCAGCGTGACAAACGGCGCCAATGTGGTCGACATTCTTGGCAACGTTCATAGCTTTGCCACCCTGCTTAATTACACCTACAAAGGCGTTTTCTATGACGCACTGCTGGTGTTCGATGACACAGGACCTGGTCGCCTTGTGGACGGGGTCTGGAACCCAGTTGACGACGACAACCATGACGACTTGGTTATCGGTTTGAACGTCGTAGCAGTTCCCGCCCCAGCCGCGATGTTGCTGATGGGTCTTGGCCTGATCGGTCTGGGTGCATCGCGCCGTCGCAACTAATCGGCGGTCTTAATGCCTCTTGGCAAAAAGCCCGACACAGTGCTGTCGGGCTTTTTTATGGCGAATCCACTCGCTGATATAGGCCCTTTGTGTACCGAAAAGGTCAGAATCGGAGCGAAAAGTCGCTAGAATCTTGCTAGATGGCATGCCAAGCTGGAGCTCAAACATTGTTGCTTAACCATACCGGCTTGAGGATAGGCAAGTGCTTAGGTGACAGCTTTGGGAATGCAATGATGCACGCCCCGCCGCTTGGGCTCCCCTTACTAAGTGAGCTGGCTTTCACCAATCACGAAGACGCCGGTACCATCGCCGAACCACGTCAGTTCTCCAAGATCCGTTTCCCGTTGTTCGATCTTGTTTCTTACCGTCACAGCCGTGATAACCTGCTGTAGTGGCCAAGGCTAACGCATGTTCATAAATTGAACATCCCATGCACTCAAACAGGTAGTCCTCATTCAAGCAGCATAGCTTTCGCTTGTTGGCCATCGACAGCTTACGCGATGTGTTCTGCTTGAGGATGAGGATCCATTGCCGGAGAACCGCCAGATTTTCTGCGGCATGACCGACGCGCGCACCGAGGCTATCTTCGTTGAAGGCAATACCCAACGTCCAGTGCAGCTGGTTTCCACCAACCGATGGTTCCGTTGTCGCCGCCAGCGCAGTCGCTGCATATTACCACGATGCCGATCGGTCAATAACATCGATGGCGATCACTCGCACACCGCCCTGCAGGGGCGAAGCGTCATTGTGTCGATAAGCGTTACAAATCAGGTTGATAGCGTTCCATCAGTGAATTCGGATGAAGGGGAGGGCCAAAGCCCAACCTTTTATAAAGGGCATGGGCATCGCGAGTTGCCAACATAAAGCGTCGCAGCCCCTGCAGATCAGGATGGGTCATCACCGCCTTGAGTAACTGTCCTGAAAATCCCCTACCCCGCCACTGCGGCAGCACAAAGACATCAAGCAGATTGGCAAAGGTAGCCTGATCTGTCACCACCCGGGCAAAGGCAACTTGATGGTGCCCGAGATAGCCACCGAAGCAGAGGGAATGCTCGAGTGCCTGGTTGAGAACCGACTCAGGTATGCCCTGGGCCCAATAGCTCTGGCAGCTCAAGAACTGATGTATTAGCGCACGATCCAGACGGCTTTTATCAGTGCTGACCACAAATGGCTGGCTGTCACTGGCGGGCTGCTGCAGTGCCTGCCACTGCTCCCGACTGATGCGGTAGATATAGTGGGGTGCGTCAGCAAAGGTGCCGTAATTGAGTGTCAGTCGTTCACGCTGCAGGCCGTTACGCTCCGCAAGGCGTTGGGAGTCGTGGTTGTTAATGTGGATGAGTGACACCACCGACGTCGCCATCTGGTTATCGAAGGCAAAGTCACGAAATGCCTGAGCCGCCTCCAATCCGAACCCCTTGCCCCGCCAAGCTGGCAAAAGGTGGTAGCCAACTTCTAACTCCTGCTGCTCGTCGACCACTTGCCTCAACAGGCCACATTGCCCAATCAACTGCCCGCTACTGCGTTCAATCAGCGCCATCAAGCCGAAACCGTCACGCTTGTAGCGCATCAGCTGGCGCTCAATCCAGTACTCGGCGCCCGCCCGGTTGCCATCCACGCCGGTAAAGAAGCGCATGGCCCCGGGTGCCGTCATGTAAGCCAGCCATGGCTGGATGTCCGCAATGGTGAGGCGCCGAGCCAATAGTCTGGGCGTTTGCAGCTCATGGATGTTCATACGTCAATTCTCCTGACAGCGCCAATGACTGCCTCAATACCGACACCAAGATCGCCGCGGCGGTGGTTATCTGCCCTTCATCCAGGCGCGCAATTGATAGCCTCAGCGCAACCGTGGCTGGAGGTTCCGGATAAAAACGCCGCCCGCCTCTGACCGCGACACCGGCGCTTGCCAGGGCGTCAACCAGTTCGTCCTCGCTCTTCTTAGAGTTCGGTAAGGTCAGCCACAACAGATAGCCGCCACTTGGGCGCTGATAGCAGACTCCCGGCAGCGCCGCCGCATCCAGCAACCGGAGCAAGGTCTGCAGGCGGCGCCGATAATGCCGGTGCAAGCGCTGCAGATAAGCGGCAAACCAGCCATTGCGGCAAAACTGCCACGCCGCAGCCTGCAGCAATGGCGCGCCACCCAGACTGGTTTGCTGGCTCAGTTCGGTCAGCGCATGGATCACTGCGGGGTGTGCTGCGACATAGCCAATCCGTAAACCGGGCCCCATCACTTTGGATAGAGTGCCGACATAGACCACCGATTGATGCTGATCCAGCGCTTTGAGCGGCGGCACTGCCGGCCCGGCATACTTCATTTCCTCGACAAACCCATCCTCGACCACCATCACCTGGGCCGCATCACACAGCGCCAGTAGCCGTTCCCGGTGGCTCTGGCTGGTGGTAATGCCGGTCGGGTTGTGAAAGCTGGGCATGGTGCATACAAGCACCGGCTTGCGCTCTGCCAGTACAGTGGAGAGCCGCGCCAGATCCATCCCCTCGACAGTCATGGGCACTGCCACCACGTCAGCCCCCACGGCCGCCAGTAAAGGCAGCAGTTGGGCATAGGTCGGTGACTCCACCACTACCCGGTCGCCAGGCCTGATCCGCCAGCGCAGGATCAAGTCCAGCGCCTGCTGGGCGCCGTTGGTCAGCAGCAGCTGTTCAGCATCAATGTCGATGCGATGGCGACGCAGGTAGTCAGCCAGCCACTGCCGCAAGCGCAGATCGCCCTGAGGTTCGCCGTAGCCCAACAACTCTGCACCTCGTCGGGCCAGTACCTGCGCCAAAGCCCGACGCCACTCAGCCACCGGGGCTAGCCGCGGATCAGGTGCCAGCGTTGCCAGATCAAACGGCAGTGCGCCGCCACTATCAGCTGCAACTGAAGGGGGGGATCCTGCTTGCAGCCAGCCAGCCGCAGCAGTGCGGTTGGCAAAGGGCAGCCGCTGACGAACCCTTACGCTGGAACCGCTCAAACTAGCCACATAGCCTGCGGCGGCAAGCTCCGAATAGGCGCGGACCACGGTGCTACGATTCACTCCGAGGCGTTGTGCCAGAGTACGCGTTGGCGGTAGCTGCTGATCGGGCAACAGTTGGCCCCCATCGATCAGGACTGAAATCTGATCATGAATCTGGCGATAAAGGGGCGTTGACGAATGGCAATCAAGGTTAAGTAGCATGAGCGACCCCCGTGGCGATCAGTAACCATGCTAGGCGCAAATTGGCTGGTTGTAGCCATCCAATTTTGGCACCTTTTAGCCAGCCAATTACCGTAATGCTGCTGGTTGTCGATGGCTACCATCTCCCTGACCCATAACGGTTACCAATAGGGTTCCGTTGTTCACAGGAGCTATCTGTCGTGTCTGCTACCGCTGTTGTCATCCGCCGCCTGCAAACCACCGACAATTCTGCCCTGTTGCGCTATTTCTGCGCGCTGTCGCACCTGACCCGCAGCCGTTTTGGCCCCCACCCATTCGACAAGCAAACGGTTACGGCGATCTGCAACCATAGCTACGACCAGCTTCAGGGCTGGATCGGCATTGACCCGGCAAGTGATCGCATCATCGCCTATCTGGTGGTCAAACCCGGTTATCTTCACTTTGAGGAAGAGCGCTACCGCAGCTACGGCCTGCTGCTCAACCATGATCAGGATTACACCTTGGCCCCTTCTGTTGCCGATGACTGGCAGTCGAGCGGGGTCGGTTCCGTCCTGATGGCCCATGTGCTGTCCGAGTTAGAACAGCGCGGCCAAGGCCAGATAGTGTTATGGGGCGGCGTACAGGCGGGCAACACACGCGCCTGCCAGTTCTATCGCAAGTTTGGTTTTCGCCAGCTGGGCGAGTTTGAGCACAACGGGCTGAACTACGACATGATCCGGCAATTCGGTCGAGACGGCTAAACACTGCGATGGCCAAGGCTCGCCGCCAGCGCCAGTGGCGTGTAATCTTGGGCCTCTTTTGGCTTTCAGCGTGACTGATGATCGATTACCGCCTGACCCAACTCGCCACCGACGCCCTGCGCCGTCGTCACTGGCCACTACTGGCCCAGCTCGCCACACAGTTGATTGCCGCAGACAGTAGCGCGGCTGATCCCTACTTCCTGCTGGGGCTGGCTCATTGGCAACAGGGGAACCTGCGCGCAGCGCTTCAACCCTTGCAGCAAGCGGTGAAACTGGCGCCCACACGACTCGAATATCTTGCTCAATGGGCACGCTATCTGCTGGATGTAGGCGATATGGCGGCAGCCCTGCGGGTAGCTACAGCGGCCGGCAGCCTGAACAGCCGCAACCCGCTGGACTGGGACACCCTCGGCAATGTTGCCACCCGGCTGGAACAGCACCCATTGGCTCGCCAATGTTTCGCCCAAGCCTGCAAACTGGATGGCAAGCAACCACGCTGGTGGAACCATTTGGGCGCCGCCTGCAACTTCTTGGGGGATCGAAAAGCAGCTGCCGATGCCTATCGTAAGGCACTCAGTCTGGCGCCCGGCGATGGCTTCCACCACTGGGCCCTGGCCCATCTCGAACGTTACCGCAGCGGTGACCCCCATCTGGAAACCCTGCGTACACTTTGGGGCGATCCGCGGCTCGATAACCGCCATCGCGGACTGGTCGGTATCGCCCTCGCCAAGGCCTTGGACGATATCGATGCCATCAACGACAGCTTTGCGGTGTTAAGCGAAGCACGCGCCCTGCTGGCGCCCTTCCACCCCTACGACGCACCACGCATCGCCCTGGCATGCCAGCAACTTGCTCATGGTTACAGCGTTCACCCGGTAACAGCGGCGACTCAGGGCAGCCCTCTGTTTATCGTGGGTCTGCCGCGCAGTGGTTCAACCCTGCTGGAACAGCTGCTAGCCGCCCATCCGCAGATCACAGCAGGTGGTGAGCTGGGGGCCTTGCCTCGCACCCTGCAGGAACTGGCGGGAGTGCGCAGCCGTGACGGCCTAGAACCTGAACTACTGCAACGACTGCCTGCGCTCAGTGGATCGGCAGTGCGCCAGCGTTACGATCAACTGCGCAGCCATCTGCCGCGTAGCGACCGCTACCTGACTGACAAATTACCGTTTAATGGGCTTTACGCCGGTGCCATCCTGGCCCATTGGCCCGATGCCCGTATCATTCACATCCGCCGCGCGCCGGTGGCCGCTTGCTGGGCCAACTTCCGCCGCTACCTCACCTTTCCCATCGCCGTTGGCCACAGCCTTGACAGTGCCGCCCATTTCTATCAGCACCATGACGCCCTGCTCGGCTACTACCAACAGCGCAGCCCACAACGGGTGACCACCATTGCCTACGAGCAGTTGGCTGCAGCACCAGAGCAGACTCTGGCCCAGCTTCACCAGTGGCTGGGGTTAGCTCCGCACGAAGGTATCTCGACCACTAGCCCGCGCGGCATCGCCACCGCCAGCGCCGCCCAGGTACGTGAAGGGGTGCATCAGCGGGCGATTGATGAATGGCAGCGTTATCGCCGCTATCTGGAAGGGTTGGTCAGGATGTTTGGATAAAACAAACGAGAAAGGCCGACATTCTCCTACTGAATATCAAAGATGCGCTGACGGTCCGGCCAAGATAGCCGCCGCGATCTGCCCCAAGCCAATTTGGGCTATTGCGCCACCCAACTTGACCGCCTCCTTGGGCATGCCATACACCACCGAACTGGCCTCATCCTGGGCCAAGGTCCAACTGCCCGCGTCGCGCATCTCTTTAAGACCACGGGCGCCATCATCACCCATACCGGTCATGATCACCCCCATGGCATTGCGCCCTGCAGCTTTGGCCACCGAGCGGAACAGCACATCCACCGATGGGCAGTGACGATTGACTGGCGGACCCGGTTTGACATCAACGTAATAATAAGCCCCACTGCGCCTGACCTGCATTTGTCGCCCGCCAGGAGCAATCAACGCCAATCCGGGCAATATGCGTTGACCATCATGCGCCTCCGCAACTTCAAGCTCACAGATACTATTTAGTCGCTGTGCGAACAACTCGGTAAAGCGCTCAGGCATATGCTGCACAATGACAATTCCCGGACAGACCCTGGGTAACCCGGTCAACACTCGCTCCAGTGCCTGAGTTCCCCCAGTAGACGTGCCCAGCGCCACAATTCGCTCAGTGGTCTGCACCATCGCAGATTGCCCAGAAGAGGCGGCAGTAATTACGGATGGAATAACGCTCGGCCGCCCCAGCATCAGGTTGCCGACGTTGGCCTTGGCTGCCGCCCTCACTGCTGCGATCAATTCTGCAGCACTGCCGGTGAGAAAGTCCTTAACCCCAAGCAGCGGCTTGGTGATCACGGTGAAGGCGCCCGCATCCAAAGCCTGCATCGCCGTTTTGGACCCCGCAATTGTCAGCGAGGAACAAATAACCACTGGGGTTGGGCGTTCAGCCATGATCTGTCTTAAAAAGGTCAAGCCATCCATGCGCGGCATTTCAATATCCAGGGTGATGACATCCGGCCATTCACGCCGCATCTTGTCGAGTGCAAACAACGGATCAGATGCTGTCCCTATCACCTTGATATCGCCAG
The DNA here is from genome assembly GCA_017425245.1 of Gammaproteobacteria bacterium. Taxonomy (GTDB): domain Bacteria; phylum Pseudomonadota; class Gammaproteobacteria; order Enterobacterales; family Neiellaceae; genus RGIG665. Next base: position 23,355 of record JAFOOX010000027.1, on the reverse strand, counting down.
CGACTTGAAGTAACTCGGTCATCACCTGGCGAACAACAGCCGAATCGTCGACCACCAATACCCGGACAGGTTCAGCCATGCTTAGTGTGCTCCCTTTTCGCCGAGCTGACGGCCAAGCGCACGATCAACGCCACAGATATGTCCGACCCACCAATTATAAAGAAAGGACATCATCTGCACTGGCGCATGCGGGTCGTTATTTTCAAGTGCACGGGCAAAACCCCGCATTCTTAGCCGGTAGCTTTCATGCTCGGCCCAGTGTTGTTGTAACTTACTGGGGTCAAGGCCATACTCCTTTGCCAATCTCTCTTCCAACCGAAAATGAGTATCTGCATAGCGATTGAAACTTCCAAACAGTTGCCACACGGCACTTGGTTCGATCTCTGGGCCAATTATTTGATAGAGGCTATTGAGCATGGCGACCAGCTGGCGGTGCTGCTCATCCACGCGAGTGACTCCAATATCAAACTGCGGCTGCCATTCAATCCACATCAGCTGCGTCTCCCACGGTCATGTTTAGATTTTTCCGCGCTGAGAGCCACCTCGTTGCAGTGTCTGACCCAAACGTCGCCAGTGGCAATGTCAAAAACCAGAGTACGATGACCATCACCTGCCAAGTGCTCGGCTTTGATTGCAAAGCCATGACGATGCAGCAGTTGACGCCCAGCATCAATATTACGGATGCCAACATCCAGCAATCCAAAATCCATGCCGTTGCCACTCATAAACATCCGGCCGCCGCCAAACAGCTTTACGTCAAAATCACACGGCAGGCAGCTATTGCGCTGTAATTCACGGCTAAACAAGGCCAATGCATCAGGCGCGTAACGGCCATCCAGGCGCTCAGCCGCCACCCGTCCATCTCCTGGCAACATGTAATGGCACATTCCTCCAATCAATCGTTGTGGGTGCCACAGTGTAATAGACACGCAAGAACCCAACAGGGTACGGATACGCACCCGCTGATCACCAAAATAGAAGTCGCCTGGTCTTAAATACACCTCCTGTTGCGCACGGTCAGAGTTGCTCATAGTGGCAATCGCCGGTAAACCGTGGGGCGATGCAGGCGTAGGCCATCATGAAGGCCATGCAAACTTTCAGAATGACCAATAAACAGCCAACCTCCAGGGCGCAACTGACCGACAATTCTTTCAACGATCCGTCGCTTGGCCTCTACATCAAAATAAATAAGAACATTCCGAAGGAACACAACATCAAACTCAGGCAGAGCAGTTAGACTCTCATTCAGATTTACTACTGCGAAATCAACGCGCCGCCGCAATGGCCCATCAATACGCAAGGTGCCAGCAGAAGGTCCCACACCACGCAGGCAATAGCGTTTCAGGTAATCTGGCGAAATACCGTCTGTCCGTTCCATCGAATAGATGCCATTACGCGCCTTGGCTAATACCTCACGGCTAATATCACTGGCAAATATCTGCCATGGGCAGTGTTCGCCTAGCCGGTCCATCAACACCATGGCCAGACTGTAGGCTTCTTCACCCGTCGAGCTGGCGGCACTCCACACCCGCAAAGGTCTGGATGATGGCCAGTCTGGCAACAACTGCTCGGCCAAGAATTTGAAATGCGCAGGTTCACGAAAAAAATAGGTCTCATGAGTGGTCAACAGATCAATCATCCGCTCCATCTCATCCCGGTGCTCGGGACATTGCACCCAATCGAGATACTGGCTGTAACTGCTAAAGCCAAACGCCCTGAGTCGTTTGGCCAGACGACCACACAGCAGTGACTGCTTGTGGGGAGAAAAATCAATGCCCATCAATTCATATCCAAGGCGGCGAAAGCGATTAAACTCCAGATCGCTCATCCCCACCTCTTGTGGGCACCCACGGTCGAACAGACGCAGCGGATCAGCAACGGACATAAGCCCCCTCGAACTGGCTGCTACTCACCACCTGTCGGACAGCTATCGTTGCCCACTCAGTTTGACCATTACTACAAATGGCCAGTTTCCTGGCTACCGGCGGTTCATCATCCATCAACCGCCGACGTCTTTAATGCTGCGCCAAGGGACGCCATCTCTGTTACTGACAACACGCGATCTGCATCCAGCAGAATAATGAAGCGCCCCCCCGCCTTACCCATGCCTGAAATAAAGTCGGCACGGAGGCGCGTGCCAAACGCTGGCGGCGGTTCGATATCCGCAGCGGCGATCTCAAGCACCTCATTCACGGCATCAACCATTACCCCAATCACCTGCAGATCGTCGCCATGACCGACCTCAAGAATGACGACGCAGGTACGCCGATTAGTCTGCATCTGGCCACGACCAAAGCGTGCAACCAAGTCCACCACGGGCACCACCGCACCACGCAGATTAATCACGCCGCGCACGGTATCGGGCATTAACGGGACGGTAGTGACATGACCGAATTCGATAATCTCGCGAATGCGCAAAATGTCGATCGCAAACACTTCGTCAGCCAAAGAGAAAACCAGAAATTGCCGTCCTCCGCCAATCTCAGTCATTCCAGACGTCGCCTTTTGGCGCGATGCCACTAACTGACCCATGGTTATCTCCTCAGAAGCGCACGAACTCGCCGCTGTCGTCCCCGCTGAAGGCAGCTTTCTGCGGTGCGCGGCGCATTACAGAACGTAATGCTGGCTGGGAGCGGTCTCCGGCAATAACTTCTACCCGAAACTGGGACATCAATTGCTGCAGCTGTTCCGCCTGACTACTCATCTCCTCAGCCGTGGCCGAGAGTTCTTCGGATGCAGAGGCATTTTGTTGGGTCGTCTGATTGAGTTGATTCATCGCCGTCGTGATCTGACTGGCGCCCGTGGACTGTTCGCGCGAGGCAGCCGTGATCTCTTGTACCAAATCAGCAGTCTTGCGAATCGAGGGCACCATCTGCTCAAGCAATGCCCCAGCGCGCTCTGCAGTCTTGACACTGGTTGATGCCAACTCACCAATCTCTTGTGCAGCCACTTGGCTACGCTCGGCAAGCTTGCGCACCTCTGCCGCCACCACCGCAAAACCTTTGCCGTGGTCACCAGCACGAGCTGCTTCGATGGCGGCGTTCAGGGCCAACAGATTGGTTTGATACGCGATGTCATCCACGATACCGATCTTGTCGGCGATTGATTTCATCGCCTCAACGGTAGCCCGCACAGCCTGACCACCGTCTTGGGCGTCAGCAGCGGACTTGGACGCTATGCCATCGGTCACTTTGGCATTTTCTGTATTCTGGTTAATGGATGCCGACATCTGTTGAATAGATGCCGATGTTTCTTCGAGGCTTGCCGCCTGTTCAGACGATGCCTGGGACAACGACTGCGACGTCGCACTCACCTGTTCCGATGCCGAGGAGAGCGAACCAGCTGCAGATTTGATCTCACCGACCGTCTGCCCCAGTTTCTCCACCATCTGTCGGATGGCAAACAACAAGCTGTTCTGATTACGCTCATCAGTCGCAATTTTGACCGTCAGATCGCCATCAGCCACGGTACGTACCACATCCGCCACATAAGCCGGATCCCCACCCAAGGTATTGAGGACATTGCGAATCAGCAGCCACGCCAACACCATGGCAACAATTACAGCCAGCAGACTGGCAACCATTACCAGTGTTCGTGCACGATCATTGGCAGCAGCCAAAGCTGGCCCCAGTTCATTTTGTTTTGCCATGATCTCGAGTTTGAGATCCTCAATCACGGCTGCGATTTCCCGGCCGAGCGGATCCAGCTCACTCGCTTTAAGTTGATCGCGGCGCTGGATAACCTGCACAACCTCGTCAAAGGTGGCCAGATAGCGTTCGACCGCACTCCGCACTTCACTCAGACTGGCCCGACGACCGGGATCTTGAATCTGCTGGTCCATCTCGACTAAATGCGCCATCAGCTCTGATGTTTCACTGCGCACTCTCTGTTCATCCTTTTCTGCGCTGGAAGCAGCATATCTAACCACATACAAGCGACCCAACAGCAAGCTGCGTAAAGCTTCGGCTGTGGCATAGGCTGAATCCATGTCACCATCTTTGCGTGCCGACACCAATATCGAGGTCAATCCGTTTTCCGCTGCGGCACCGTCCACAGTCATCTGGGTATCAATCAACTCAATGCTCTTATTTACCAAGCTGACGACCTGTTCAAATACTGCAGCATATTTATCAAGCCGCACATCGTTGTCCTTATATATTTTCAGCTCGTCCTTGTCTTTAATACTGGCTTCCGCCTCCTCAATCAGCTCCAGCAGCATGGCATAACGCTCCTGCTGGTTTTTCAACTGGGCTGGATCTGCCGTGTAGTAAAAATTGGCAGCAGACAAGCGCATCGTTAACAAATTGGCCTGCACCCGGCCACCATTATTGGTGTTTCTGGCCAATTCCCGATAGTTACCAAAGCCATCCGTTGCCGTGGTCAGGGCGACAAAGGCGATAGCAGCGGTAACCGCCAGCAACAGCAATACCGCGCCAAAGGCCAATATCAGCTTGGTCGATAATGTCATCCGTGTAGCCATGGAATACCCCTTGTTCAAATGATCAAGCACCACAACCGTGCAGCACCGCTGCTGTAACCTAACTCAATGGTGAGCCATGTAAGCCGCCGCCGAGCGTCCACCTGCTCCTGCAGCAGCCAACTGAACCAACTGCGGCACATCAAGAATCAGCGCCACCTCGCCACTCCCCAGAATGGTTGATCCTGATATGCCTGCGACACCAGAAAATAGAGGACCGAGCGGTTTAATCACCGCTTGGCACTCACCGTGCAACTGATCCACGACAATCCCTGCGGACTTGCCGCCAAAACGTACGACCACCACGTTGTGGCGGGCCTTGTGATTACTGGAAATACCGAAAAGCTGACCCAGCCTCATAAATGGCAGTACCTCGCCACGCAGATTCAGGTATTCGCTATGGCCAATGTCGGCTGGCAAATCAATACACTCTACTACTGCATCCAAAGGAAATATAAAGGCAGAAGCGCCAATGCCGATCTGAAAACCGTCAATAATGGCCAAGGTCAATGGCAGGCAGATGCGCATAGTAGTGCCGCAGCCTAGTTCGCTAAGGATATCCAGATTGCCGCGCAGAGTTTCTACGCCACTTCTGACCACATCCATACCGACCCCACGACCGGACAAATTGGTAACTGTCTCGGCGGTAGAAAACCCTGGCTCCAAAATGAGCCTGAATATTTCTGCATCACTTAAGCTGACATCAGCAGTGACTACACCTCGCTGCACGGCTTTACGAAGAATGTGCGCGGGATCAAGCCCGGCACCATCATCAGTGACCTCGATAACGATACTGCCAGATTCATGGTAGGCATTAAGACAAACCGTTCCCCGTAAGTCTTTGCCTGACGCCAGGCGGCGTTCTGGTGATTCAATACCATGATCTATGGCATTGCGCACCAAGTGCATCAGCGGATCGCTGATCTTTTCAATCATCGCTTTATCGAGTTCGGCATCAGCACCGGTAATCTGCAGCTCAATCTCTTTGCCCAGTTCCTTGGCAACATCACGCACCACGCGCGGAAAGCGGCCAAAGACTTCACCAATTGGGCTCATCCGTAGGCGTAGCGCAGTGTCTCTGACCTCTTCCACCAATCTCAGCAGATTAGCAGCCGCTTCAAGCAACTCGGGATTAACTGCACGGCGTGCCTGAACCTGGGTTGCAGCACAGGAAATGACCAATTCACCAACCTGATCGATCAAGGCATCAAGCCGATCGGATGGCACCTTGACACTACGAGATTCGAGCTGACGTCGTTCTTCACCTCTTTTTTGTTTGGCCAACGCGGCATCGACCACCGGCGACTGGACATGACCTTCGCCCACCAATATTTCGCCAAGTCTCAAGCCTTCATTCTTGCGTTGAAGACTCAAGGCGCTCTCTAGTTCTGAGGGAGTAATTGAACCACAGGCGAGCAGCAATTCTCCCAAGCGCTGTTTACCTTCAGGCAGTTCCTGAATCAGGCTGACATAATCCTCGATCTTGCTATCTGGCGGCAAAATGACAATATGGGCATCATCGAGCACAAATTCAAATACTGACTCCAACTCCGCTTTGCTGGTTTCTGCCTCGAGTGACACTTCAAACCCGAGATAACAAGTTTCTGGGTCGTATTCCGCGATCGCCGGTAGGTGATCACATAACGTTTCGACATGCATATGCCGGCTAAGATTGCCCAAATAACGAATGAAGGCTAGCGGGTCCATCCCATTACGCAGAACATCCGGGCCGAAACGCAACGACAAGTGCCAATGTTCGGTACCACTGGCGATCGATGGTTCCACTGTGACCTGTGATGTTTCGCTGGCGCACTGCGCCATACTTCTGGAAGTGTCATAGTTGCCCAATATCGCCAATAGTTCTTCATCAAGAGCAAACTGTTCCTTAGCGACAACCGCACCAATTAGAGCTGCAATCTGGTCCTTGCTGGCCAAGAGCAACGACACCAGCTCTGGACTAAATTCGAGGGTATGGGCGCGCAGTCGATCTAACAGGTTTTCGACCACATGGGTGAAACGTACCAGTTCGTCCAAACCAAAGAGACCGGCCGAGCCCTTGATGGTATGGGCGCAGCGAAACAGGGCATTCAACTCGTCATCGCTACAATCGCCACTCTCAGCCGACAGCAATATCGACTCCATCTGAGATAGCAGCTCGTGACTTTCATCAATAAATGTATTGAGTGCCTGTGACAAATCCATGGCGCAACTCCTGTTAATCCTGACCACTCAGTATCAGCGGATCACCCAATACTACATTTGACAGTTCAATCAGGCGCAGGACGGCGGCCGAGTGATTAACGTAATTAATTTGAGTCGCCGGCCAGCGCTTCGACATCAATAGCAGTTGCAAGCCGGCGGTATCAAAGTCGTCAACGCCTGACAAGTCAACTTCAAGCTGGGGGTAGCGAGCAGCTGCCTGCCACAGCCGCTCCTTAACGTCGGCCACACCATAGATGGTTAGTTCACCACCAATCGCCAGGCGCTTACCGTCGTTCTGTTCGTGAATTTGGGTGGCCATAAAACCTCACATCACCAGTTTGGCAACTGCAGCCAGCATCTGCTGTGGCTGAAATGGCTTGACCATCCAGGCTTTGGCCCCCGCTTCCTGACCCAGACGTTTCTTGTCCTCCGAACCTTCGGTGGTCAGCATAACCACCGGAGTAAAGCGGTAGTGCGGGTTCTTTTTCACCTCTTTAAGGAAGGTGATGCCATCCATGTTGGGCATGTTGACGTCAGAGATGATCAGGTGGACACGCTGGCCGGTGAGTTTGGCCAGCGCATCCTTGCCATCCCCTGCTTCCAGCACGTCATAGCCCGCACCACGCAAGGTGATAGCCACGACCTGCCGAAGAGACGCTGAGTCGTCCACGATCAGAATGGTTTTGTTCAGTGCCATGGCTAGGATCCTTGCCGTCAGAAAAAGGTAATACCGCCGTTGTTGCCCGAGCTATGTCGCTCATCGTGCTGTTCAAGGGTGGTATAGCTCCGCTGTAACTCAGCCAGCCAGTGCTGACTGTCCAATGGTGTTTGGAGAGGCGCTTGCTGGCTTGCGGCCTCCGCAAGACGTTCCAAGTCGCCAGCCAATGCCCCCAAAATCTGATTAATACGATCCTGAAATTGAAGGTGTAACAACACATCTTCAAGATCATGCCTTACGGCTGAACTGTCGCCGGACAGCCGTTGATGTGACTCTCCCAGCTCCCGGGCGACGCGATCAAATCTGTTGGCAACCGAGTCGATGGCGCTCTCTGCCTGCTGTATCAACTGCTGGTCCTGACCGGACAACCGACTTGCAGCAGTTAATGCGTTGGTCATGGCCCTGTTGATCTCTTCAACCTTAGTCCGAATATTCTCGCCTGTTGCCCCGGATTGAGATGACAGCTTGCGCACCTCATCGGCGACTACCGCAAAGCCACGGCCGGCCTCGCCCGCTCTCGCTGCCTCAATGGCAGCATTAAGCGCCAGTAGGTTAGTCTGATTGGCGATCTCGGCGACCTCCTGGGCCATGTCTACCAATACCGTCGTGTACTGACCAAGGTTTGAAAATTCGGCAACCAGTTGGACCCGTTCAAGCAACGCGTGACGCAGGGATGCGAGCATTCCTGCCAGATCAGCGCGACTATCAACGATGGTGCGGTTGAGGGTCTCATCATCTGCAGAGGTGGTCGCGGCGAGATCCAAGGTTTCCGTCAGACGCTGGATAATGGTGTCAAAACGCTGAGTCAGCGACTCTATGGCTTCACCACTTTGCTCTCTGACCAAGGTTGTGTGACGCACCCAATGTGGTGATGCACGGCGAATTACATCTGAGACACTGAGGTGGTAGGCCAGCGTTTGCCTGACACTGTGCAACTGCTGCTGCAAGGCGTCCTGTGCCTGCTGGTGCGCAAGTTGGGTGCTCTTGTAGTTTTGACCTTGCCACCATGTAAAGGCCGCTGAGACCAGAAGCAGCAAGAACATTACCCAAAGCACGCCAGCGGAGCCCCCTGTCACCGCGACTAACGCCAGCATCAACAAGGGTGATATCAAAGGCAGCCACAACATCATGTATCAGCACCTAAGCGAGGATTAGTGATCCCTTCACCTGTTGTTGTTCCAGAACACAGGAAGAGGCACTGACCAAGTGTAGAAGGCGCTGGCATTCGCAGCGCCATTTCTGTCACAAAACAGATCATGCACTGCCTGCGCTAGATCAACTGACAACGGTCAGCGATGACGAAAGGCCCTGATGACAGCGGCTAGCTGTCGTCCTGCCCCCTGCTGCACAAACAACAATGCCGCCTTGCGGCGGCATTGGCAGTCACTCACTTGAGAGCCTTCAGCCAGGCTTTTTCAGACCGCGGCGAATCAGCAGACCATCGGTCGTCGGCTCCTGACCACGGAACTCGACGTAGGTTTCCATCAGCGGCTTGGTATTGCCCACCGACAGAATAGATTTGCGGAATTTCATGCCGTTGTCGCGGGTGAGACCGCCCCGAGTCTGCATGAACGCATAGGCATCAGCAGCCAAGATCTCACTCCACATGTAGGCGTAGTAGCTTGCGGAGTAGCCACCGCCCATGGAGTGAGAAAAGTAAGGAGTCTTATAGCGCGGCGGTACCGCCGGCAGGTCAACACCGTACTTCTTGAGTGCCGCCGCTTCGAACATTGCCACATCCTGCTTGGCGTTATCCACCGACAGCATATGCCACTCCATATCCAACAGCGCCGCCGCCAAGTATTCGAGGGTGTCGAAACCTTGGTTAAAGTTCTTGGCAGCCTGCACCTTGGCCAACAGCTCCGCCGGAATGGCTTCGCCGGTTTGATAGTGCTTGGCGTAGTTGGCCAGCACTTCCGGGTAAGAGGCCCAGTCTTCCTGGAAGGTGGAGGGGAATTCAACAAAATCGCGCGACACATCAGTGCCCGACAGGCTCGGGTAGGTGACCTGTGACAGCATGCCATGCACGCCATGGCCCATCTCATGGAACATGGTGGTGACGTGGTCGAAGCTGATCAGGGTCGGCTGGCCCGGTGCACCTTTGGCAATGTTCATCACATTGACCACCACCGGCTTTTTGCCGAGCAGGGTGGACTGGTCAACGAAAGAGCTCATCCAGGCGCCGCCACGTTTGCCTTCACGGGCAAAGTAGTCGGCGTAGAAGAGGGCAACGCTGGTGCCGTCTTCATCAAAGACTTCATAGGCCTTCACCTCCGGGTGGTAAACAGGCAGATCAGGGCGGGCCTTGAAGCTGATGCCGAACAGCTTGTTCATGGTGAAGAACACGCCGTCGTTCAGTACCCGCTCAAACTCGAAGTAGGGTTTGACCTGACTTTCGTCGAGGGCGTATTTCTCTTTGCGCACCTGCTCGGCGTAGTACTCCCAGTCCCACGGCTGCACCTCGAAGTCACCACCTTCGGCCTTGATTTTGGCCTCGATGTCGGCCTGTTCCAGCCGGGTATTGGCAACCACGTCCGGCACCATGGTGGTCAGCATCGCCAGCGCCGCCTGTGGCGATTTGGCCATCTGCGGCTCAAGGCTGTACTCAGCCCAGTTATTAAAGCCCAACAGCTTGGCGCGCTCGGCGCGGATCTCGATCATCCGCTGCACCAGCGGCCGGTTGTCAGTATCACCACTGATGGCGCGGTTGGCGGAGGCTTCCCACACCTTCTGGCGCAGGGCGCGATCCTTGAGGCTCATCAGCACCGGCTGGCGGGTGGTGTTGGTGATCGGCAGCAGGTACTTGCCTTCCAGCCCTTTGGCTTTGGCTTCTTCTGCTGCCATCTGGATCTCGGCATCGCTCAAACCGGCCAGCTGCTCTTTGCTGTCCACCACCACCGCAGCGTCACTGCTGGCTTTGAGCAGGTTCTGGCTGAATTTGCTAACCAGCGACGAGTGCTCCTCATTCAGGGCGCGGATCTTGGCTTTATCGGCGTCACTTAACTGGGCGCCAGCGCGCACGAAGCGCTCAAAATAGACCTCAACCAGACGCTTGGCTTCAGGCGTCAAACCAGCCTGTTCGCGCGCCTCAAAGATTGACTTGACCCGAGCGAACAACTGCGGGTTGAGATAGATATCATCACTGTGAGCGGCCAGCTTGGGCGACACTTCGGACTCAATGGCGCGGCGGGCGTCGTTACTGTCGCTGCCATTGAGGTTAAAGAACACGACACCGGCACGTTGCAGCATGGCGCCGGAACGCTCCATGGCAACAATGGTATTGTCAAAAGTCGGTGCCTCGGCGTTGGTAGCAATAGCTGCCACTTCGGCCAGCTGCTCTTTCATACCAGCATCAAATGCCGGCAGGAAATGCTCATTCCGGATCTGGGTAAAATCTGGCGCTTCATACTGCAGCACGCTCTTGACCAGCAGCGGATTCGCCGCTGTGGCTGGCGTTGCTGCAGGCGCGGCAGCCTGCTCGGCTACGGCGGTGTTGGCCATGGTTGCCTCACTAGTCTTGTCATCACCACAGCCGGCCAGCGCCAGAGCGGCGGCAACGGCAGTGGCCAATACGGTTTTATTCATGTTGTTCTCTCTGTAACACCCGATTTTCACCAAACCACGGCTGTCGCAGGCCGCAGCATACCGCCGCTGACTCTACCCGACTGGGGGCGAGATCCGCAGCCTGTGGTGGCCACGATGTGTGACAAAGCGTTACTCATTTCGAGGGATGGGCGTAAAGCAGGATGGACGGCAGTGCTACCTATTGCCGAGACAAGCCGTTAGCATGGCAATCCGGAACCTGATACAACGCCATAGCCCGTGCTGATCCCCTATCAAGAGTTGTCGACAGAGGCCCTACGTGGCCTGATCAGCCAGTTTCTGCTGGCCGAGGCCAGTGACGATCTGGCTCAGGTTGACTGCGACCACCATGCCGCCCAAGTGATGGCCGCGCTCAAGCGCGGCGAACTGGTGATCAGTTATTCCGAAGAGAACGAGAGTGCCGCGATCCGCTACCGCGACACCCTCGCCTTCAGCTAGCCTCAAGTTCGCTCAGCAGGGCCAGCAACGCCTCTTCATCGGCCACCGGAATACCGAGCTGGGTGGCTTTGGCCAGCTTGCTACCAGCATTGGCGCCAGCAAATACCCGGGTGGTTTTGGCCGACACGCTGCCAGCGACCTTGGCGCCCAAGGTTACCAGCCGCGCAGTCGCATCATCTCGGTTGAGGCTGGTCAGGCTGCCGGTCAGCACCAACGTCTGGCCCGCCAGCGGCAGTGGGCCACTGGTATCCGCCAGCTCAGGCCAGTGAACACCAGCCGCTCGTAGCCGCTCGATCACCTGCAAGTTGCGTGGTTGCTGGAAAAACTGGCAGACGTGGCTGGCAACCACCGGCCCGACATCGGGCACCGCCAGCAGCGCGGCTTGGTCCGCCTGCTGCAACGCTTCCAGGGTGCGGAAATGGTTAGCCAGCGCCGCCGCCGTGGCCTCACCCACTTCGCGAATGCCGAGAGCAAACAGGAAGCGCGCCAGCGTGGTCATTTTGCTCTTCTCAATCGCGGCCAGCAGATTCTCGGCGCTTTTCCGGCCCATGCGCTCCAGCGCCGCCAGCTCAGCGACACTCAGGCCGTAGAGATCGGCCGGGTCCTGCACTTTGCCGTTATCCACCAGCTGTTCGATCAGCTTGTCTCCCAGACCATCAATGTCGAGCGCGCGCCGTGCGGCGAAGTGGCGCAGCGCCTCTTTGCGCTGGGCTGGGCAAATCAGGCCACCACTACACCGGGCGATCGCCTCGCCCTCGGCACGCTCAATGGCACTGCCACAGGCCGGGCAACAGCTGGGAAAGACAATGGCGGCGGCATCCGCCGGACGGCGCTCAACCACCACACCGACGATCTGCGGGATCACATCACCGGCGCGGCGAATGATCACAGTGTCACCGCGCATCAACCCCAGACGGGCAATCTCATCGGCATTATGCAAAGTAGCATTGGCGACTACGACCCCGGCCAACGTCACCGGCTTGAGCCGTGCCACCGGCGTCACCGCTCCGGTGCGCCCCACCTGAAACTCCACATCGACCAGCTCGGTCATCTCCTCCTGCGCCGGAAACTTGTAGGCAACCGCCCAGCGCGGCGCTCGGGCGACAAAACCCAGTTGCTCCTGCTCGGCCAGCGCGTCAATCTTGACCACGACGCCATCGATCTCCCACAGCAGCTGATCGCGACGGGCCAGCAGATGCTGGTAATAACCGATCACCGCCTCGCCACCCAGGCATTGCTGCAGTTCAACCGTAACCGGCAAACCCCAACCCTTAAGCTGTTGCAGCCGCTGATACTGACCACTGGCCAGCGGCTGGCGAATGCCGTCCACCACCCCCAGGCCATAGGCTACGAAGCTCAGCGGCCGAGTGGCGGTGATGCGGCTATCGAGCTGGCGCAGGCTGCCGGCAGCGGCATTGCGCGGGTTGGCAAACACCTTGTCGCCCGTCGACCGCGCTCGCTCGTTCATCGCCTCGAAACCGGCACGCGGCATCACCACTTCGCCACGCACCTCCAGAATTGCCGGCCAGTCATCGCCCTGCAGGCGCAGCGGCACGGCGCCGATCGTGCGCACATTGGCGGTCACATCCTCGCCGGTTTCGCCATCGCCGCGGGTCGCGGCGCGCACCAGGATCCCCTGCTCATAGCGCAGGCTGATGGCCAGCCCATCAAGCTTGGGTTCACAGCAAAATAGCAACGGTTGATCCGTGGCGAGGCGCTCCTGAGCGCGACGCACAAACTCACCAAAGCTGGCCTCGTCAAAGGCGTTATCGAGCGACAGCATCGGCTGCTCGTGACGCACTTGGCCAAAGGCGGCCAGCGGCGCTCCGCCCACCCGCTGACTGGGCGAGTCTGCGGCAATCAGTTCTGGATGCGCCGCCTCCAAGTCACGCAGCTCGGCCATCAGCCGGTCATATTCGGCATCGGGGATGGTTGGCTCATCCAGCAGGTAATAACTGTGATTATGGCGGTGAAGCTGGTCGCGCAGTTCGGCAATGCGTTGGGCTGGGCTCACGTCAGACTCCGTTCAAAAGGGCTTAATAGCACAGCGCCTCCGGATGGAGGCGCTGCTGGCGTGGTGATTAGTGGGTCAGCAACCGCCGCCGTTCATACTCGCGAATGCGATCGCGGTAATGGCGGATCTTCTGTTTGCCCAGCGGAATACGCTGGTCGTCTAGCAGCTCGGCTCCCAACTCGGTAGAGAGTTGCTCGGCGGCGCGCAACATCATATCGAAGTTGGCTTCTGCTTCACCCCGGCACGGCAGCGTCATAAACAGCGATACACCACAGGTGCGGAAGGTGGCCATGGCATCGACATCAAAGGTGCCTGGCTTGACCATGTTGACCATGCTGAACAGCACAGCGCCATTACCAGCGGTGTCCTGATGACGATGGAAGATCGACATCTCGCCAAACTTGAAACCCAAAGGCAGCAACGCATCGAGCAGATCTGCACCTTTGACATCTTTACCTTCGCGGGCCATGACATTGAGTACCAGGACATCTTCTGGCTCACCCAAGGGCTCGCTGTCATCGATCATCGACTCGGCACCCAAGCTGGCACTGACGCTTTCTTCCTGCGGTTCCTCGAACAGCGGATTCTGGCGCAGGCTCGGCTCTTGCCGCGGCTTGCTGGACGGCGCTGCTTCAGGTTTGCTCTTGCGCTCCCGCTTGGCGGCTTCGCGGGCTGCAGCACGAGGCGGCACCTTGGTCTTGGCTTCATCGGGGGTGATCACCCGTAGTTTGCCAATGCCATCGCGATCGAAGCCTTCCGGATCAATTACCTCGCCATTTTCATCATAACGCGGCAACGGCGTTTTTTTCTGCTGCCGTTCCTTGCGGATCGACCAGAGTCCATGGATCAGCAGCGCCCCGATAAACAGGATGCCAACCAGGATGAGCACAATTCTGAGGCCTACTTCCATCTTTCCTTCCCGCTTGTCAGACGCTCTGCGCGTAGCTGAGCGCCTGTTCGATGTCTACCGCGACCATGCGCGATACGCCCGGTTCGTGCATGGTTACCCCGGTTAGGTGAGTAGCCATCTCCATTGAAACCTTGTTGTGTGAAATAAACACAAACTGTACAGCTACCGACATCTCCCGCACCAGGTTGCAAAAGCGCCCGACGTTAGCATCGTCCAGTGGCGCATCTACTTCATCCAGCATACAAAATGGCGCAGGATTGAGCTGAAATATTGCGAAAACCAATGATAAAGCGGTCAATGCCTTTTCGCCACCTGAGAGCAGATGGATTGTGCTGTTCTTCTTGCCCGGCGGTCTGGCCATGATGGTAACGCCAGTCTCCAGCAGATCCTCATCGGTGAGCGCCAGATAGGCGCTGCCACCGCCGAAAACCTTGGGAAACAGGATCTGCAGCCCCGCATTGACCTGATCGAAGGTATCGCGAAAACGTTGCCGGGTTTCCCGGTCGATACGGCGGATCGCATTTTCCAGCGTTTCCACTGCCTGCCGCAGATCCTCGTACTGAGCATCCAGATAGGATTTTCGCTCGGCCTGGGCGTCGTATTCCTCAATCGCCGCCAAGTTGATCGGCCCCAGCCGGCTGACCACGGTAGCGATCTGCTCCAGTTCGCCGACCATCGCCTGTTCATCGGCGTCCGGATTCAAGGTCTCGATCAGGCTCTTGAGTTCGACCTGCATCTCCTGCAGCTGTTCGAGCACCAACGCCGCCCGGCTGGACACCCCTTCACGCTCCAATCGCAAGCGGTCGAGTTCGCCACGCACCTGCTCTCGCCGCTGGCCAACCTGACGGCGACGCTCCTGGGCGACGCGCCGTTCATCACTCATCGCCGACAGTCGGGCTCCCGCCTCGGCCAGGGCCTGTTCCACCTGCAACCGTTCTTCCAGCAACAGCTGCAGTTCTTCATCTTGCTCGCCCGCATCCACCTCAACCGCCAGTTCGTCATCCAGCTGCGCCAGACGCAAGGCCAGAGCGTCGCGCTGCTGGCGGGCGCGGCGCTGGCTGTCGTGATTGGCCTGCAGATGGGCCTGCACACTGGCCAGCCGCATCGACGCCTGCTGCAGCTGTTGCTGTGCCTGCTGCAGGCCGCCCATCAGCTGTTGACGCTGACCATGCAGCTGTTGTTGGCGCTGCTCGGCACTCAGCAACTGCGGCTGCAGCTCCGCCAGGGCGTCGTCGAGCAGCATCAGCTGTTCATCGACGGCATCCAGCTGCGGCGCCAGTTCATCCAGCCGCTGCTGCTCGGCGGCGCGCTGCTGCTGCTGGCGCTCATGGGCGCTGCTGGCCGCAGCGAGCGCCTGTTCGGCAAGGGCTAGCCGCTGACGGGCAAAGGCCAGCTGCTGGTGCTGGTCACGCGCCTGCTGTTGCAGTTGCATGCCCTGCTGGCGGGCCTCCAGCTGCAGCTGTTGCGTTTGTAGCAGTCCATCCTCAAATTGCTGGCGCTGCTGCTGCCAATGGCTGATCTGGGGTGCCAGCTGCTGCAACTGCTGCTGCCAGGCCAGCGGCGTCGCTTCTCGCGGGCCAACCACCACCCACCAGCCATGACCCAGCCAGTGGCCATCGGCAGTGAGCAGGCTGTGGGTCAGTGGCAAGTTGGCCAGACGCAGCCGCGCCTGCAGCAGATCATCGGCAAGCACAATGGTGTTGAGCCAGCTGGTGAGGCCGCCAGCAGCGGCGACCACAGAGGCCAGGGTACCGGCTTGGGCCGGCTGGTGACTGTGGCGGGCGATATGTGGTTGCTGCTCGCTGCCATCGCCAATCACCGCCGTCATAAAGGGCGCCAGCAAGGCTTCAGCCACGCTAGCCCAAGGTGCGGCCACCTCGATGGTCGTTAACCACAATACCGCTGGCGACTGCTCTGAATTCGCTGGCGTAGCCACCACCGCCGCCAGCTGTTGACTGAGCAGCTGATACTGGGCATTGGCATCCGCCAGCTGTTCGCGCAGCACGGTCAGGCTCTGCTGCTGACCCTCAAGCTGCTGCTGCAGCGCGTCGGCCTGTTGGCGTTGGTCGGCCAGCTGCTGTTCGCACTGGCTGCTGACCACTTCCGCCATGGCCACCGCCTCTTCGGAAGTGGCCAGCTCATGCTGCAGGGCCTCGCGATCATCATCAACCAAGGCGGCCAGCCGCTGCTGCAGCTCCAGACTCTGTTGCTGCAGATGGCGCAACCGGGCACTGGCCTGTTCGCGCTGTCGCGTCAGTTCGCGCTGCTGCTGGTCGCACTGGCGCCACTGCTGCTGGGCGTCCCGCTCATCATCAGCGGTCTGCTCCAGTCGCTCGCCCAGCTCCGCCACCTGCTGTTCGGCAGTAGCCGAGGTGAGCGTCAGCTGCTCGGCCTGGCCACTCAGCTCTAGCTGCTGATCGTCGCCTTGAGCAATCTCCTGCTCGGCATTGGCCAAGGTGGCGGCCAGCTGCTGCCGATCCTGTTGTCGCCGCCGCCGCTGTTCGCGGGCCATCAGCAGCTGCTGTTCCAGCCGGCTCACCGCCGTGGCCACAGCCACCAACCGGGTTTGCAGCTGACGCTGCTCCTGCTCAACTCCGGCGTAGTTTTCCAGCAGCGCCAGATCGGCGGTT
This sequence comes from Gammaproteobacteria bacterium, assembly GCA_017425245.1. GTDB lineage: Bacteria > Pseudomonadota > Gammaproteobacteria > Enterobacterales > Neiellaceae > RGIG665. The sequence continues at coordinate 6,363 of JAFOOX010000027.1, read as the reverse complement.
TCGTCGCGCTGCAGTTCGGCATCGGCAGCAGCAAAGGCCAGCTCCTGAGCACTGATCTGGCGATCCAGCGCGTTCATCTGCTCGCCCAATCCGAGGTAGCGCACCACCGCCAGTTCAGCCTTGAGCTGGCGCTCGCGACTTTTCAACTCACGGTAACGGCGCGCGGCGCTGGCCTGGCGTTTGAGCTTTTCCAGCTGCTGATCCAGCTCGGCACGCACATCGTTAAGCCGCTCCAGATTCTCCCCGGTGTGGCGCAGCCGGGTCTCGGTCTCGCGCCGCTTCTCTTTGTATTTGGAGATGCCGGCCGCCTCTTCGATGAAGATGCGCAGCTCCTGTGGTCGCGACTCGATCAGGCGCGAGATCATCCCCTGTTCGATGATGGCGTAACTGCGCGGGCCAAGCCCGGTACCGAGGAAGAGATCGGTGATGTCTTTGCGGCGGCAGCGGCTGCCATTGAGGAAGTAACTGTTGTCGGCGTCGCGGTTGACCAGGCGACGCACGGCGATCTCGCCAAAGCTGGCCCACTGGCCACCAAGGCGCCCTTCACTGTTGTCAAACACCAGTTCGACGCTGGCTTGTGAGACCGGCTTGCGTGCGCTGGAGCCGTTGAAGATGACATCGGTCATCGATTCGCCGCGCAGATTTTTGGCCGAGGATTCGCCCAGCACCCAGCGCACTGCGTCAATGATGTTGGACTTACCACAGCCGTTAGGCCCCACCACTGCGGTCATAGCGCCAGGCAGCGGTACGGTCGTCGGGTCCACGAAGGACTTGAAGCCGGCAAGGCGGATCTGCTTGAGCCGCATGGGGTGGCGTAAAATTCCCGGACAATGGCAACGGAGTTGGCGCGAATCTACCAGCTTCGTGAATAGTTTGTAACAGCCAGCCGCTTTTCTGTGCGAAACCTCTCCCCGATACTCGCTTCAGGTTCCGCCTGCCGCAGACATGCCATGCATCAACCGCTCTCCGCCATCGATCACCTCAGCCATGGTGCCCGCCTCATCTGGCGGCCTGAGCTGCGGCTGTTTGTACTGATGCCGATGTTGGCCAACATCCTGCTGCTGGGCGGCCTGTGCTGGTGGGCACTGGCCCAGCTTGATGCCCTCGACCTGTGGCTAATTGGCTGGTTGCCGAGCTGGCTGGAGTGGATCACCGGCTTGCTGTGGCCGCTGGCGGTGCTGACCCTGCTGCTTGGCGTGGCGCTGGTGTTCAATCTGGTCGGCAACTGGATCGCTGCCCCCTTTAATGGCCTGCTAGCCGAACGTACCGAGATCCTGCTGCGCGGCCAGGCTGGTGCTGAGCTGAGCGTCAAACAGATGGCCGCCGACCTGCCGCGCATCATGAAGCGAGAATGGCAGAAGCTGGCCCATTTCCTGCCCAAGGCGATTGGCTGTCTGTTACTAAATTTTGTACCTGTGGTGGGTACCCTGCTGGCGCCACTGGCCTGGTTCGTGCTGGCGGCCTGGATGGCCGCCGTGCAATACGCCGATTACCCTTTCGATAACCACCGCGTCAGCTTTGACGAGATGAAAGAAGCCCTACGCGAGCGGCGTGGCGGTGCCCTCAGCTTTGGCGCTGTCGTCACCCTGCTGACCATGGTGCCGCTGGTCAATCTGGTGATCATGCCGGTGGCGGTGTGCGGCGCCACCAGCTGGTGGGTAGCGCAGTTTTGTCCGCGCTACGGCCTGACAGCTCAGCACAGCGGTTAGCCGAAGAAACGGCCCCAGGCCACCGCGCTCCAGATCACCGCCACATTGGCCAGCGACAGGAATACTGCGGCCGAGGCCATATCTTTGGCTCGGCCACTCAATTCATGGTGCTCGGTACCGACGCGATCGGTGATCGCCTCAATAGCCGAGTTAAGCAATTCGACAATCAGCACCAGAAACAGTGAGCCCAGCAGCAGTGCCCACTCAAGGGCACTACGCCCCAACAGCCAGGCTGCGGGGGCCAGCACCAGCGCCAGCGTCAGCTCCTGACGAAAGGCCGCTTCATGGGCAAAAGCCGCCTTCAGCCCCTGCCAAGAATAACCGGTCGCCTTGATCACCCGGGTAAAACCACTGTGCTTGTTCACGCCTGTCCCACACTCAGGAAAAACTCAGCTAGGCAGCATACGCAGCGCCACTGTCATTGAATAGTGACAGTTTCACGGCAGATGTGGTGGCGACAGGCGCTGACAGATGTCACCAATCAGCCGCCAGCCATCGCTATAATGCCGCGCTGAAAAGTCCCTACCCGGAGATCGCCCCATGCTTGGAACTGCTCTGCGTCCGTCCGCTACTCGCGCCCTGTTGCTGGGATCAGGGGAACTCGGCAAAGAGGTAGTGATCGAATTGCAGCGTCTGGGGGTCGAGACCATTGCGGTTGATCGCTACGCCGATGCGCCAGCAATGCAGGTGGCCCATCGTTGCCATGTGATCGACATGCTCGATGGCGAGGCACTGCGTCGCATTGTCGAGCTGGAGCAGCCCCACCTGATCATTCCCGAAATTGAGGCGATCGCTACCGCCACACTCGAGGCATTGGAGAGCGAGGGGTTCCGGGTGATCCCCAATGCCCGCACCACCCGCCTGACCATGGATCGCGAAGGCATCCGCCGCTTGGCCGCCGAAACCCTCGGCCTGACCACCTCGCCCTATCGCTTCGCCGATAGCCAGGCGGAGTTCGAAGCAGCGGTAGCCACTATCGGCCTGCCCTGCGTGGTTAAACCGGTGATGAGTTCGAGCGGCAAGGGCCAGAGTCTGATCCGCGAATCCAGCCAGATCGCCAAGGCTTGGGACTACGCCCAGCAAGGCGGTCGTGCTGGCGGCGGCCGGGTGATCGTTGAGGGTTTTGTCGACTTCGATTACGAGATCACCCTGCTTACCATCAATGCCGTTGATGGCATTCACTTCTGTGATGCCATTGGCCACCGCCAGGAAGATGGCGACTATCGCGAGAGCTGGCAGCCCCAACCGATGACCGACAATGCGATGGCGGCCGCCCGCGACTGTGCAGCCAAGGTGGTGCAAGCCCTGGGTGGACACGGACTTTACGGCGTCGAGCTGTTCGTTACAGGCGATCGGGTGATCTTCAGCGAAGTGTCACCACGCCCCCATGACACCGGTCTCGTGACCCTTGCCTCCCAGTCTCTGTCGGAATTTGCCCTGCATGTGCGGGCGATTCTGGGACTGCCAATCGGCCAGATCCGCCAATACGGCCCGACCGCCTCGGCCGTGATCCTGCCCAGCGGTGTCTCTACCGACGTGCAGTTTGATGGTCTTGATGAAGCGCTGCGGATCGAAACCGCTCAGCTAAGGCTGTTTGGCAAACCGGCCATCAATGGTCGCCGGCGCATGGGCGTTGCCTTGGCCCAGGGCGACAGCATCGAACAGGCGATCGAGCGGGCCAAAGCAGCCGCCGCTGCAGTAAAAGTGCACTGCGACTGATCGGTTGTGTTACTCATAACAAGGGCGGCGTTAGGCCGCCCTTATTGCTTTCAGCGGTTGAATCACTTCAACAGCAACATCACCCCGGTGATCAGGGTGATCACCTCAAAGGCGCGCTTGATCCAGCCACTGCCCTTGGTAATGGCCAAATGAGCGCCGGCATAGCCCCCCAGCAGTGAACCGGCCAGCAGCGCCGGGAGCCAGGGCCAATGAATATCACTTATCAAACCAAGTGTTAAAGCACCACTGCCATTCCACAGCGTGCCCACCCACACCAGGGTGTGAGCCACCGCCCGCTTGTAATCGAGGCCAAACCAGCGCACCAGCCACATGGTGGCAAACAGCCCGGTACCTGAGGTCAGCGAACCATTAAGTACACCGATCACAAACAGTCCGGCCGCACCAATCAGCAAGTGACGAGAGGTGGATTCGACCACCCGAACCTCCTGACCCAGTTTTGGTTTGAACACCGAGTAGAGGCCCAACCCCAGCGTCAGTACCCCCAACGCCTTGGTGGCCGCCCAGTCAGGTACATGGACAATCAGCAGCGCCCCAATCAACACTCCAGGAACCCCGGCCACCACCATTAGCAACGAGATCCGCAGCCACAGATTGCGCTCCCGCGCATGACGCAGGCAGGCACCAACCCCCAGCGCCACACTCGCCACCTTGTGAGTGGCCAGCGCCAGCGAAAACGGCAGCCCGAGAAAAATCAGCAGCGGAAACTGAATCAACCCCGCCCCACCGCCGGAAAACGCCGAAAAGGTGTTGGCGATGAAGGAGGCGATGAGGAGTAGCAATTGTTCGACCAATGTTGTCCCCTTGATCATAAAAAAGGCGAGCCGAAGCTCGCCTTACCGATGCATTAATATCTATTAAAAGATGGAGACGCCAGCTGCCGCATAACTACCTTTATCGGTGCTAATTTCCACCGTCAACGGCCCAACGCCAACAACGCTAACCGCAAATTTACCGGCGGCACATTGGCTATCCGTTAGAGCGACAGCAGGGGAGATTGCCCCCGGCAACACGCGGATCGGGCTGGACGTGCTCATCTGCTGGAATGAGGAACGACCGATGATCTTCAGCGGCTCTTCGACTACAAAGTTGACCGAGGAGCCAGCAGCGATCGGGTTCCAAGTCAGGCCATCTGGCGCAGCAGAGAAAGCGCAGGCATAAACAGTGCCCTGCGGCAGAGATGCACCGCTACCGAGAAATGAGGTACAACTCCAATCTGTACAGAATCGCACCACTACGCTACCGATATCAGACAAAGCAATTACCGACGAGCGGGCAATCTGCACTTGGGTACGATTACAGATGTCTCCGTCCAAATTAATATCACAGAGCATGCCATCGTATACACCATTAGGGGCGTCGCGAGTGCCATTGAGGTTGGCATCAATCAGCTGTTCAAGGATCATGTTGCTGTTGTAAACGCCGTTTTCGTTGGCGTCGACATAGGGTTCGCCCATGTCACGTAGCAGCACATCACCAGCGTCGTACAAGCCATTGCCATTAGCATCATGGAACGAATCCTCGCCAGTAGCATAGGCCAGCACCGTTACCCTGCGATCAAGCGGGCGCTCGGCCCCACTCAACCACTGCACGGAGCAACGCCCGCCTTCTGTAACACAATTTGAGGTCACTACACCGCTTTCTGGTGAAACAACAGTCACACTTGTGCCATCTGGCACTGGATTCCCAAAATGATCCGCCAAGGTCGCAGTGATATCGATCTCGATACCGTCAAGATTGCCACCTTCGACGTTAAAGGCAGAAAGCGCAAGGCTATACCCCATCTGGTGTGGCAAACCAGTACCAACAGCGAGCACCGATGACACCGTTGAGATCGGATAAGTAGCGCCGCTTTCACCAGCCTGAGTCGTCGCCTTGACGCGGGCAGAAACAGGCAGGTTGCCAGAAACCACATTGACACGGACCTCACCGCTGTTATTGGTCAGGGCAGAGTTAGAGGTAATACGGCTCAATCCGACCAATCCATCAACATTTTGGTTGAAGAGAAGTTCAAAGCTGACCTGGGCGCCCTGTTTGGGCTGTCCCAATGCATCAACGACCCGAAAGGTCAGGGTCGAATTACCAGGACAACCAGTGCCATCCAGACAGATGTAATCCCGTTCAGCTTCAATAAACTCAATGCGGGCTGCTGGGGAACTCAAAATCGGCAACGTCAAAAACGCAGTTGCATTCTGACCACCCAGCTGCACAGTGGCATAAATAGTGTCTTGGCCAGAGCATCCCTTCACCCGATAAGATGCTGGCGCGAATGCGATTTCAGGGCTGACACCAACACTACGGCGAACCTGAACTTGACCATCAATCTCGGCCTTTTCCTGGTCGCTACAAATCGAGGAGAAGTTAACGGTTACCGGAACTTCGGGGGCAGCATCATCTATCTCAACCTGAGCCTGCACCTCAATGGTGGAGCCGTCAGGCAAAGGCTGAGAGCTATCCCAGCTTGGCGTTGACAGGGTTACTGTGACCTCATCTACCGCTACCTGCACGACAGATACGGTCAAGCGGGCTTCCTGCTGATAATTTTGCTCTCCAACTGTTTCTGTATAGGTCGCAATAACCACATCAGATGTTTCGAGCTCGCTACCAACGCTCAAGTTGAAATAAGCGATGCCCTGTTCGTCAGTGAGTGATTCTCCACGATCAAGGCGGGTCTTTTCTGCGCTGACTTGAATACGGCGGTTAGCCACATCAAATGTACCTGATGTCACACCCAAAGTGGCACGAATGCGAGCCGGAGACTCGGGTGTGATCTGACTAGTCGCCTGACAACCCTCGACACTATTGGCCGGTACTGACGTCGGACAGGTGAAGGCAGCCAACTGCAAGCTCAAAGTCGCCGGTTCACCATCTCCACCACCACCACCATCACCCCCCCCCCCACCCCCCCCCCCACCCC
>JAFOOX010000026.1 GCA_017425245.1 Gammaproteobacteria bacterium | reverse complement strand
TGGAAACGTGCAAGAAGCGCGGGATGTCCCCCTTCAAGGTGCTCACCGAGATCATGACCGCAATTCAGCAACAACGCCCCTATCCGGACGTCTTCGGCCTCGATCCGCCGCTGTCAATGTAGGGCTGGTGAACGGTTACTCATCAACAGCCAGAGCACCGTCATCATCGCCGCCGGCGACACTCAACGGCAGCTTTTTGCTAGCCTTGGCGCCCAGATCGACAAAGCGCTCAACCTGACGCACCAGGCTGCCGCGGCCATCCTTGAGCTGATCGAAGGCCTTGCGATAGCTTTTGTGAACGCCGTCGATCTGGTTGCCCAACTTGTCCATGGTTTCGATAAAGGTGGCCAGCTTGTCATGCACCTTGCCGGCCTGCTCGGCCAGCTCGCGGCTGAACTGGTTCTGGCGCTGCAGGCTCCACAGGTTGGCCACCACCCGCAGCATCGGCATCAGGGTGGTGGCGGTGACGATAGCGATGTTCTGCTCATAGGCCCACTGAAACAGCCCGGCGTCGTGCTCCACCGCCACCTGATAGGAAGGCTCGATAGGCAGGAACAGAAAGGTGAAATCGGGGCTGTTCATCTCAGCCAGGCCGGGATAATTACGCTCACGCAGGGTGATCACATGGTTGCGCAGCGCCTGCACATGGGCCGCCAGCGCCAGCCGCCGGTCGTCGTCATTGTCCGCCTCGACATAGCGGCTGTAATCGACCAGCGACACCTTGGAGTCGATGATGATGTGTTTGCGATCGGGCAGATGGACGATGAAATCGGGGCGCTTCTGGTTGCCCTCGTCATCGCGGAAACTGGCTTCACGCTCGTACTGTTCGCCGCGCTTGAGCCCGGATTTCTCCAGCAGCAGCTCCACCTGCTGCTCGCCCCAAGTGCCCTGCATCTTCTTGTCGCCCTTGAGGGCGCGGGTCAGATTTTGGGCGTCGGTGGTAATCTGCAGGTTGAGCTGGCGCAGCTTGTCCAGTTCACCCCTGAGGTTGCTCTGGCCCTCGACATTCTGGGTATGAACCTCATCCACCCGCTTGCGGAAGCCTTCCAACTGATCGCGCATCGGCTGCAACAGGGCAGTCAGGCTGAGGCTGCTCTGTTCGCTGAACTGACGCTGGCGGGCATCAAAGATCTGGCCAGCCAGATGTTCGAATTCGGTCTTGAGGGCCAGCTTATTGCGCTCCAGCAGCGCCAGTTTCTCCTCCAGCGATTCCCGCTCCTTCAAGCGACCGGTGCGCTCTTCGGCCAACTCGCGCTGGAGCTGGGATTGCTGCTGCTGCAGCTGATCCAAACGCTGCTGCAGGCTCGCCAGCTCCGCTTCGCGCTGAACCAGCCGTTCGGCTAGCGAGTCGGCCCGTTCACGCTCACCACGGGCGCTGGCACTGCTGCTGCGCTCCTGCTGGCTAAGAGCATCAAACTGCTGCTCACGCTGGTGCAGCCGCTGCTGCAGCTCCGCCTGCTGACGCAGTGCCATCTGCCCCTGCTGTTCGGCCAGGGCCAGCTGCTGACGTAGTTCAGCCTGTTGCTCTAACAGTGGCTGGCGGGCCAGTTCAGCCTCACGTTGCCAGTTGGCCTGCAACAGTGCCAGCCGGCTACTGGCCAAGCGCTGCCCCAGCCACAGGCCGATTATCAGCAGGGCCACGCCGGATACGACAAAGAGGATAAGGATCAAGGGGCTGGACAAGGGCACGGGCGAACTTCCAGAGCAATCGACAAGGGGCCCAAGATAGCAGAAGCTCGCTACCAATGGTGCCCTTGGCTGCATCCTCAGCGTACCTTGCCGCCTCTTCCAGCGGCACTATTGACGGTCGAAATGGGCGCCAATGCACGCTATGACCTCCCCCGACAAACAAACCCAACATCAGGCCATTGACATCATCAGGGCGAATCACCAGAGTAGACTCGCGCACAAGGATGCACACCCGGGGATCAAGCCCGTCATCAATCAAGGAGGAACTACTATGTCCCGTTTCCGTTTGCTGCTAGCTGTATTGGCCACCCTATGGTCGGCAACGGCATTGAGCACCGAACTGCCAAAAGAGTATGGTTACTACGCCGAAACAGGCGGTAGCTACCAACGCCTGACACCTTACCCGCACCAGAAATTTGACTTCGGCCGGTTTTCAGAGGTCAACCAAATAGCGGATGCCAACACCAATGGCAAGACCGTACTGCTTTTACACAAGAAAGAGTTTGACCAATTTGAGATGGCAGCGGTTGTTCGCAAAATTGCCATTATCAATCATGAATTCTACACCGAAGTCAAACCGGTAATCGAGCCGCTGGATAGCGCTGACTATTATCGACTGACATTTACAGATCTCGCTGCCAATGACGTGCTGTTCATCCATGATTTGGACAGTGTTTATGCTTTGGCTGTGGGCCAACCGCTGAAGCAGCTGCAGCAGTTGTTCGCTGCTAAGCAGGATAGTCCGGCCGCCGCTCTGGCAAATGTTGAAGACGCGCTGAAGTCCTTTCCTGAAGACAAATCACTGCTGGCTGCCCGCAAAAAGCTGGAAGCCGATTCAACCATCGTCGATCAAAATCGGGTGTTTGAGTATGCCGTTGAACAGGAACAACGGGCAGACAACATGGAAACGCTATCGGCCAAAGTCGATATGCTGGAACGTGCCAAGGCTTACTACGGCGCATATATCGATAAATACCCGCAAGGGGTTCACGTTGACAAGGCTCAGGAGCGGATCAAAACGCTGGAAAAACGACTGAAAATTTGAGCATTGACCTTGTGCGCGAGATCAGGGGCGGCGTCAAGCCGCCCTTATTATTTTATTTTCAACAGACCATCTATACGCAATATCGCGTGGCTAACCAAGAGAAGAAATTTGTAGCATCAAGCGGCTGGGCGAAATGATAGCCCTGCACCAAGGTCACCCCGCGTGCAGCCAGAAATTCTGCCTGCGCTGATGTTTCTACGCCTTCGGCAACCAATACCGAACCGTAGCCACGCGCAATGGTCAATGCGCCATCAATGAGTGGTTCAACGCCATCACGGCGGCCAATCGCTTGAATCAGCGATTTGTCGATCTTGATCTGGTCAAAGCGGAACTCCATCAGCCGGGCCAGATTGTTGTAGCCAATGCCAAAATCATCAATGGCCAGGCGATAACCTGAGGCGTGAAGCTCGGTCAGCACCCCGCGCACCGCATGCTCATCAAGGTTTAGCACCTCACGCTCAGTTAACTCCAGCAACAATTGGGCAGGGGCTATGCCGTGTGCCGTGCATTCACGGCGCAGACTGACCAGCAGCTCCGTCGATTCAAAGTGGCGGGCACAGAGGTTAATGGCCAGATGGCGGCGATCATCAGCGGCCAGCCAAGGCCCCAACTCGGCCAAGGCGCGCTGCAGTAGCCATTCGGTCAACGGCAGGATCAACCCGGTACGTTCGGCAAAAGGGACAAACACATCAGGCGCCATCGCCCCCTGCTGCGGATGGTGCCAGCGCAGCAGCGCCTCGGCGCCAACGCAGCGGCCCGTAGCCAGCTCGATGGTGGGCAGATAGGCAACATGAAACTCGCCGCGCTCCAGCCCGCGCAGCAACGCGGCGCGCAACGACGGCGGCCGCCGTAGCAGCCGGACCAGCCATAACCCAGCGACGCTAAACAGCAGCCCGACCATAATAAAGAGCGGTAGCAGAGCCAGCAGGTTGTTCAGCCACAGCCGGGGACTGATGGCGATACTGGCCAGCAGTTGGTCATTACCAGCCTGCTGCTGCCGTTGATAAGGGGTATCGGTAAAACGGCGGCTGGCGCCATCGACCAGCCGCACCCGCTGGCCATCATCGCTGATCACCGCAACTAGCAATTCGCCGTTGGCCAGCGCCAGTCGACCGCTAAACGGAAAACCACGCTGAGCTTGCAAGGGTTGCAACAAGACCAAGGGATCAAGCAGCAGGTTGACGCCACGCCGCTCATCCAACCCAAGGCCAATCACTAACGAATGAACATCGCGATCCTCGAAGGCTGAACCCCGCAGCTGGTAGAGCACCCATTGCCCTTCCTGCCACTGCGCATGATGGTTGTTGATCGGCAGCGGCGACGGATGCAATCCCCAACTGGTACAAGCCAAGGCGCTATCTACGATCACTGCGGCTTCACGAATTGCGGGATGGTTATAAGGGATGGTGCGCAGCAGTTGCAGCGTGGCCGGATCACACTGGTTTTGGACGCGGGCCAAGAGCTGCAATTGCCGCTGGCTATCGCTGATCAGGTTGTTGGCATGCTGGCTGAGCGACTGGATCAAGTTATCGGCTTGGCGCTGGGTCTGATAGTGGGCGACCAGTGCGGCCATCAACAGCAGTACAGCAAATGGCGTTGCCACCACGGCCCATGTTCGCCCCCCATTCCAATTTACCGGCATCCTGCGTGGCCTCATGCCTGCTCCTGTACCCGTCTGCACCAAGCAGATGGTAGCGCGCCAATCACCGACCTCATTTCGTGAACTGGCGCACGGGGCGGCATCTTGGCTTTACCTTAACCTGCGCAGGCGCCGCTGACCATCACCCCTAGTCCATGCGATAAAATCTGGCTGTCAGCAGCTGTTGACAACAGACACGCCTGAGCTCTCGACAAGCGTTATCCCACCACGACGTTCTGAAACAGCAGCAGCAACGCTGTGGACAGGGCACCGAGCAACCACAGATTGTAATAGCGGTTATCGTCCTTACGCCGCAACCGCAGACGGTTGATGACCACAGCCAGCAGGCTTACGCCGGCATTACACCACAACAAGAGTTCAATGATGGCCGTCAGATCAGCGCGCCAATGGGTGCGGATTTCGATCCCCCAGTAACGCACCAGACCGGTACTCATCTCCGGCCGGGCGTCATGCACCATAATCAGCACGGCCGCCATCAATAGCCAGCCAATCACTGACAGCCAACGCAGCAGTGACGGCCACAACGGCTCACTGAGCTGGCGGCGGTCTTGGGGCGGAACCCCCTGATGGTGATGATCCGGGCCGGGCTGGTCGTCAAATCCACCGCCCGCAGAATGACTCATGCGTGTTCAATAACAGTCAGCTAACATCGGCACCAGCATAACCCGCTACGCGTCCAAATCCGTAGCGAGGCGCGCACACCGTGACATTGAGGACCCCAATGACCGCCGCCAGACCCGTTGCCCAAGCGCCCAAACCGGGCACTAGCCACGTCGCCGCCTTTGACCTGCTGCGAGTGACAGCAATCCTCTTTATCGTGCTGTTCTGGCATGTGCGTGGCTATCACGACGATGCCTTGCCGCTATTTCTCTACCCCGGCCGCATTCTGGTCAACGGCATGCTGGCGGTGTTGGTGTTTATCTCCGGGGTATTGCTCAGCCGCTACCAGTTTCCCGGCGACAGCCCCTGGCAGTTCTACCGCAACCGCATGCTGCGCATCTACCCGCTGTTTGCTCTCGCCCTGCTGCTGATGTGGGGCTGTGGTCTGGTCAAGGATGAGGCGCTGCTACCCAGCCTGCTGCTCTCTAACATGATCAACGGCGAGCCGCTGCTGACCCTGTGGTTTGTCACCCTGATCATGCTCTTTTATCTGGTCACGCCACTGCTGCTGTGGCGCTATCAGCGCAGCCGCTTCGCTGTCATCGCCCTGCTGCTCACCGTCGCCGTGTTCACCGCTCACCTGCAACTGGGCTGGTTCGACAAGCGGCTGGCGATCTATCTGCCCTGCTATCTGCTCGGTCTGGCCTGCGGCCGCGAAGCCGCCCTCCACCAGCTGTGGCGCAGCTGGCCACTGGCGCTGGCCGGCGCCCTGTTCGCGGTCCTGGCCCTGGTTCGCTCCGGCCCGCAACCCGTTACCAGCCTGTTTGGTGGTGATGCCAGCCAGAATCTATGGGCATCGGTCATCGGCGGCTTGCTGCTGATCGCCAGCTACTACTGGGCGGCAGAGCGGCTGACGCCGCTGGTCGCCGGGCCGGTTCTGGCCTGGCTCAGCTACACCAGTTTTGCCCTCTATCTGTTCCACCGCCCGGTATTTGTGCTGATCGACAGCTGGATCGATCCGCAGACCGTGATCACTACCTGGCTGTGGCTGGCTGGCGTGGGTGGCCCGATCGCGCTGCTGACCTCCTGGCTGCTGCAACGAGCCAGCGACCGGCTGTTTGCCCGCCGCTGATTTCTGCCGCTGAGGGCGGCTCCTCGGGCCACCCTTTGGCCTTGTGCGCAACGATTGCCCCGGTAAGATAGTCGCTCTTTGTGAATCACCTGCTTTTCCAAGAGTGACGGAGCGTTTTCATGACCCAGGCAACGGTGGCGGCAGTTCTCGCCGGCCAGGTAGCGGTTGGCAGCGATGTGGAAGTGCGCGGCTGGCTGCGCACCCTGCGCGAATCCAAAGGCGGCTTCTCTTTTCTCGCCGTGCATGACGGCTCCTGCTTCGATCCGGTGCAGGTGGTGGCGCCCGACAATCTGCCCAATTACAGCGATGTGGTACGCCTGACCACCGCCTGTTCAGTGATCGTCAAAGGCAAGGTGGTGGCCTCCCAAGGTACCGGTCAGGCCCTTGAGATCCGCGCCGACGTCGTCGACATCATCGGTTGGGTGGAAAACCCCGATACCTACCCGATGGCCCCCAAACGCCACAGCATGGAGTACCTGCGCGAGCAGGCGCACCTGCGCCCGCGCACCAATATCACCGGCGCCGTCACTCGTGTTCGTCACTGTCTGGCCCAGGCCATTCACCGCTTCTTCCATGAGCAGGGGTTCTACTGGATCGCCACGCCGATCATCACCGCCAGCGACTGTGAAGGGGCCGGCGAGATGTTCCGCGTCTCGACCCTGGACGCCGCTAACCCGCCGCGCACCGCTGAGGGGAAGGTCGATTTCAGCGAAGATTTCTTCGGCAAAGAGGCGTTTCTGACCGTCTCTGGCCAGCTCAACGTCGAGACCTACTGCTGCGCCCTGTCCAAGGCCTATACCTTCGGCCCCACCTTCCGTGCCGAAAACTCCAACACCAGCCGCCACCTGGCCGAGTTCTGGATGGTGGAACCGGAAGTGGCTTTTGCCGACCTCAACACCGTCGCCAATCTGGCCGAGGCAATGCTCAAGTATGTGTTCAAGGCAGTGCTGACCGAGCGCGCTGATGACATGGCGTTCTTCGCCAAGCATCTGCTGCCCGATGCGGTCAGCCGCCTTGAGACCCTGGTGCAGACCCCGTTCGTGCAGGTGGATTACACCGACGCGGTCAACCTCCTGCTCAGCTGCGGCAAAGAGTTCCAATATCCGGTGGCCTGGGGCATCGATCTGCAGTCGGAGCATGAGCGCTATCTGGCCGAAGAGCACTTCAAGGCGCCGGTGATCGTCAAAAACTATCCGAAGGACATCAAAGCCTTCTACATGCGCCTCAATGAAGACGGCAAGACCGTGGCCGCTATGGATGTGCTGGCCCCCGGCATTGGCGAAATCATCGGCGGCAGCCAGCGCGAAGAGCGGCTGGAACAGCTGGATGCGCGCATGGTGGAGATGGGCCTCAACCCGGAAGACTACGGCTGGTATCGCGATCTGCGCCGTTTCGGCACTGTGCCTCACGCCGGCTTCGGACTCGGCTTTGAGCGACTGGTGGCCTATGTCACCGGCGTTGGCAACGTGCGCGATGTGATCGCCTTCCCGCGTACCCCGCGTAACGCCACGTTCTGATATCGCTCTAGCAGTAACAAAAAAGGCGCTAATCGGCGCCTTTTGTTTTTGGTAGCGAGCAGCGATTAGTCCTGACTATCCACCGGACAATGGGGCCTTGCCCTCATCGCCAACAGGCGGAACAGGCCGATCCAGGCCAACAGTAGAGCCACATAGCAGGCGGCCAACACCAGCGCATAGGGGTCAAACCCGATGCCGGTCTCGAAACGGAAATAGACCGTTTCCACCATCGGCACTGCGGCGGCCACCACTGCCCAGCCCCAAATATGACGGCTAATAAAGGCGTTCAGCACAAAGGCTGGCAACAGCGCGGCAATACCATAAGCGGTAGCAGCACGCGTGATCCACACCAGCGCATCCATTTGGCTGCCGGTCAGATTCTCCAACAGTTCACTGGTACCGGCCACCGCTCCCACCGACAGCGCCAAGCTGTAATAGGCCACCCCAGCCACCATCGCCAACGCCCAGTCGCGCAGCAGGCTACGCCCTCGATTTACCTTACTCATTCCCACCTCTGGCCGTGCAGGGGCGCCATCATCCCACGCCCCACTACGACTGACAACGCCATCACTCACCCACGGCCAGCGCCTGTGCCGACTCCGCGTTGCCGCCGAACAGCCAGCGTTTAAGGCCTGCTCCGGCGACATAGATGGCAGGCACCAGATAAAGGGTAATAACCGTAGCGAACAGAATGCCGAATGCCAGGCTGACCGCCATCGGGATGACGATCTGGGCCTGCAGGCTCTTCTCCAGAATGATCGGGATCAGCCCGAAGAAAGTGGTCAGCGAGGTGAGCAGGATGGCGCGAAAGCGCTGGGTGCCCGCCTCCACCACCGCCAGCCCCAGCGACAGACCGCGATAGCGAGCCTGATTGACAAACTCGACCATCACCAGCGAGTCATTCACCACCACCCCCGACAGGGCGATGATGCCGCACATGGACAGTACGCTGACTGGTAACCCCAGAATCCAGTGGCCAACCACGGCTCCGATGATGCCGAAGGGGATCACCGCCATGATGATCAGTGGCTGACTGTAAGAGCGCAGCGGAATCGCCATCAGCGCATAGATGCCGAGCAGCGCCAGCACGCCACCGATCAGCAGTTCATTGTAGGCGGCACTCTCCTCTTTGGCGGCCCCTTCCTTGTCGGCCACCACTCCGGGAAACGGCGCCAGAATCTGCGGCAGGCGTTCCGTCAGTTCGGCAACCACTTTGCCCGGCTCGACACTGCTCTTGTCGGCGGCCGCCGAGACGGTGACCGAGCGCTGGCTATCGACCCGGGTAATAGCGGCATAGCCACGGCCGCGCTCCAGCGTGGCCACCGCCGAAAACGGCAGCTCCTGACCACTGGCGGAACGGATACGCATCTGTTCCAGATATCCAACCGACACTCGCTCATTGGCGGGGTAACGCACCATCACCTTGATCTCTTCACGGCTGCGCTGGATACGCTGGGCTTCAGCGCCATAAAAACCCTGACGCACCTGACGGGCGACATCAGCCAAGGTGATGCCCAAGCCTTCAGCGCCTGGCTTCAGGCGGATGGTCAACTCCTCTTTGCCAAAGGCCAGATCATCACTGATGTCGAACAGCCCCTGATAATCGGCCAGCGCCTGTTTGACCGCTGCCGCCGCAGCCGTCAGGGTTTGGAGGTCACCACCACGCAGGATAAAGGAGACATCCGCGCCCGGGCCCGGCGACGTCGAGCCGTCAAAACTGAGGTTGCGCACCCCGGCAATGGGCGGCACCAGATCGCGCCAACGGTTCGACAGCTGTTCGCCATCAATGGTGCGGGTTTCGCCCTTGGATAACTCCACCCACACCAAACCACGGGTGTTCCCGCGATCAAAGGCAATAGCGTGCTTGACCACCCGCTCGCCGGTCTCGGCGTAAAGCTGGTCATCCATGCGATAAAGCGCCTCAATCAGGGTATCAAGCGCGGCGGCCGTGCTCTGCTGCGGCGCCCCCTCCACCAGATTCACCTGAGCACGGATGAAATCACTGGGGATATCAGGAAAAGCCACGGACCGCACCTTGCCTCCGGCCACCAGGCCGATGGTGATAATGATCAGCGACAAGAACACGCAGATCGTTACCCAAGGATGGCGCAAGCTGCGCATCAGACCGGGTTTATATAGATCGTGAATCACATAGTCGAGTTTACCACTGCACCACAAACGTATGCGGGTCAACGGATTACGACTATCGGGAGCATCTGGCGTCAGCTTCATATGCACCAGGTGAGCCGGCAGAATCAGTTTGCTCTCCACCAGTGAAAACAACAGACAGAGCACCACCACAAAGCCGATGGTGTTCCAGATGATGCCAAAAGGACCGGACACCATGAGCATTGGAATGAAGGCGCAGACGGTGGTCAACACCCCAAAGGTGGCTGCCGTGGCAACCCGTTGGGTACCGCGAATGACGTTATCAACACTGTGGCCATGCCGCTGTACCCGGGTAGCCACACTCTCACCGATGACAATGGCGTCATCGACCAGAATGCCCAACACCAGAATGAAGCCAAACAGGCTGATCATGTTGATAGTGACACCAAACGTTGGTAGCAACAGCAGGGTACCGAGAAAGCACACCGGCAAACCGACCATCACCCAGAACGCCAGGCGCAACGGCAAAAAGGCAGCGAGCGTCATAAACACCAATAAAGCGCTGAAGCTCATGTTGTTGAGCATCAGATCGAGACGCCCCTGCAGGTAATAGGTGGAGTCGCCCCAGCTGGCCAAGGTCACCGATGGCGGCAGGCTCTGCTTGCGTTGTTCGATGTAGCGATTCACCGCCGCCGAGATCCGCATCGCATCTTCATCACCCACTGCCATCACCTGCACGCCAACCGTGGGTTTGCCGTCAAAGCGGGCGTAGCCGAAGTCCTCGCTGAAGCCGTCAATTACCTTGGCGACATCGCCGACGCGCAGTTCGCGGCCATCGCCATAGGTGCGCAAAACAATGGTTCGAAAGGCTTCAGCGTCATAGGCTTGGGCTTTGGCACGCACCAGAATGTCGCCACCGCTGGCGCGAATAGTGCCGCTGGGCAGATCCAGTGACGAATTGCGCACGGCAGTCGCTACTTCATCAAAGGTGATGCCATAGGCCAGCAGCTGCTGTTCACTGACTTCGATGGCAATCTCGTAGTCGCGGGCGCCGAATACTTCTGCGGTGCTGACCTCGGGCAGAGCCACGATCTCGTCACGCACCTGACGGGCCAGCTCCTTGAGTACCCGCTCATCGACATCGCCCATCAACTGTACCCAGATCACTTCTTTCTCGAACTTCAGCTCGTAAACCAATGGTTTTTCGATAGTCTCCGGAAAGCTGACGATGGCATCTACGCGCAGTTTGACCTCATCCAACACCTGCTGCAGGTCATAGGATTCCTGCACTTCGATGGTGACATTGGCCACCCCCTCTTCAGCCACCGCCGTCACCTGCTTGATGCCAGTGATCTGCTCAATTGCCTCCTCAATGCGTAGAATTACCCCATCCTCGACCTCTTCGGGCGATGCCCCCGGGTAAGCCACGCTGACCGTGATCAGCTGCTGTTCAATATCCGGAAAAATCTCGCGCTGAATGGTGAAAGCAGAGGCAAGACCACCGATCAGCAAGATCCACATCAACAAGTTGGCGGCAACCGAGTTACGCGCGAACCAGGCAATGATGCCGCGTTTGGTGCTCATGGTGTCGGGCCCACCGCTTTGGCGTCGGCGTCCGCCTTGGCAACCACGGGATCACCCCGTACCGCCACCTTGGTTCCTGGCAACGGATTGGCCAGCGGCGTCACCACCAGCCGTTCGCCAGCTGCCAGCGGCGTTCTCAAGTAGGCAAAATCAGTATCGGCATGGGCCACCTCAACCGGCCGTAACTGCAGCAGGCTGGCATCATCGACCACCACAATCCGGTTCCCATCACGCAGACTGGCCCGCGGAATAGCGACCAAAGTCTGCTGATCCACAGCGATCAAACGGGCGCTGACAAATCGGCCGAAGGCCAGCGGCTGGCGACC
Organism: Gammaproteobacteria bacterium; assembly: GCA_017425245.1. Lineage (GTDB taxonomy): Bacteria > Pseudomonadota > Gammaproteobacteria > Enterobacterales > Neiellaceae > RGIG665. The sequence continues at coordinate 14,852 of JAFOOX010000026.1, read as the reverse complement.
ATCGACCGCCCCTTGACGCAGGTACGGATCCGTCACCTCAGCAACCACATAAGAGAAGCGAGAGGTACTTTCTACCGTCCCCTCACTGCGCACCAGTCGTGCCGGCCACTGCTGAAGTTGGCCGTTTAGCGTTGCTTCAATGGTTACCGTCGGCAGGCTCTGGTCGGCGCTGAAAACCGCTGGCAAGGCTAGCGTGGTCAACTGCGCATCGGTCAGCGGCAGGCGGATCTCCGCCACATCGGTGCCGAGCAGGGTGCCCAGAGCTGTGGCTACAGTGACGAATTGACCGAGATCGACCTGGCGGGCGCTGATCAATGCGTCGTAAGGCGCACGGATCTCAGTGCGGGCCAGATCGCGGCGGGCTTTGTCGAGCGCCGCTTCGCTGTATTTGACGTTGGCCAGCTCCTGAGCCAGCTGTGGCTTGCGCAATCCCAGTTCCGGCACCTTGTCGGCGCGGATCGTCTGCCATTCACGTTCGGCCACCCGCCCACGTGCCCGCTCCTCTTCCAGTGCGGCGCGGGCCTTGGCCAGCTCGGCCTCGCGAGCGCGCACCGCGATCTGGTAATCATCGGGCTCAACCCGCACCAGCAGTTCGCCTGCGCGCACCATGCCTCCGGCCACAAAAGCTGGCGCCACTTCGACAATTCGCCCCTGAACTTCCGACACCAGCACGGTGGTCACCTTGGGGGTTACCGAGCCCTGAGCATTGACCCTGAACGCCACCGGCGCCTTGCTAATCGCAACAACATCCACCACCAGCGGCGGCGGCAGACTGACCTGCTGCTGCGGGCTTTGCCGACCAGCAACCAAAGCAGCAGCAATGAGGCTGGCCAGCAGCAATGAACCGCCAGCAATCAGCCCGGGGCGACTGCGACGACCTTTACGGAGCATGGAGGACGAAACCACAAATAATCCTCAACAACGTTAATAAGTTGGGGCCAATGGCAGTGTAACAGGGGCATCGCAGCCACATCAGGCAGAAAGGCAAACAACTGTTAATCTCAGAATTCTGATCAGCGACGAGTAATTATTAAGCACGAAAGCTGATCAACATCCGGGTTTTACGTAGAATGGCGACGGGCGATCACGACCGGTGGTCGAGTGGTGCCCAACGACAAGGAGCATGGAAGTATGTCGATGCGTATCGAAAGCAAGGCCTTGGTGGCCAACATCCTCATTTTGGTCCTGCTGCTGGGGCTGGCCGCAGCGGCCCAGTACTTGACGCTGCGCAGCCAGATCGAATCGGAAGTGGTGCGGTTGCAGCAAAGTGCTGCCCTGCTGCTGGAACCTGATCTGAAACTAACCCCAGCGCAGCGTGCCAGCGCTATTCGCAACTTACCCGGGGCGGTTAATGTCGAGGTTCTCGACAGTAAAGGCAAAGCGATTGGCGCCCCTACGAGTGCAGCACCGCCGAGTACAACCTCAAAGCTCTGGTCGGCGTTGGGGCTAACGGCACCCGCCATTGTGGTGGAAGGGTCCAACCTGCGCGCCACCCTCGCCCTCGATCTGTTCAGCGCCCATGCTCGCGCCGCTAGCCAGGGCGCGACGATGCTCATCGGCTGGCTGGTTCTGGTGGCCATCAGCCTGTTCTGGTTGCGAAGCACAGTGCAACGGCCGCTGCGCCAGTCACTGGGCGAGATCAGCCGCTTGCTGGAGCGGTTAGCCCGCCGCGAACAAGGTGAGCTCAAAGTCAGCGAAGGGATTGCTGGTGAGTTTCGCAGCCTGTCAGACGGGCTGCAGAAACTGCAGCAGGATCTGGTTGGTCGGCTTGGTAGCACCGAGCGCGAACTGCAGGACGTGCGTCGCATCGCCTACAGCGATCAGCTGACCGGACTGCCCAACCGCGCCCAGTTTATGGAAGAGCTGGCCCAAGTACTGGCCGACCGCAGTGGCCGCGAGTTTGGACAGCTGGCATTGCTGCGCACCACTGTGCTGGCCGAACTCAACCGCGAACACGGCTACAGCCACGGTGACAAATTCATCGAGGCTGCGGTGGCCGCCCTGCGTGAAACTCTCGGCCGCTACCCGCGGGCCCGTGCTTATCGCCTCAACAGCTCCGATTTCGCCATCGTCATGAGCCAGATGGCTAGCCGCGACGTCGAGGCCTTAATCAAAACCCTGCTCGGTCGCCTCGAAGAGGTGAGCATGGCGTTTTGCGTCAACCGCTGTGCCGTGGTTGGCGCCGTTGCCTTTGGGCCTGAACGCACCATCAGTGAACTGTTGGCCCAGGTTGACGCGGCCACCTCACGGGCGCGCAACGCCGGCAGCGGCTACCTGCTGGCGGAAGCCGACAACGACGTCACCATTCTCGGTGAGCAACAATGGCGCGATCAGATCGACCAGCTGCTGGCCCAACGCCAGCTGACCCTGCTCAAGCGCAGCATCACCGCTCTGCGCGAAAACCGTAACCTGCATGAACTGCTGCCACGCTTCATGGGTCGTGATGGCAAACCGCTGGCAACCGAAGCCCTTTATGGCATGGCCGAAAGGCTGGGCCGCGCCGACAGTCTTGATCAACTGGTGGTGGACCACAGCCTGGCGTCATTGCGTGCCAGCCGCGATCCGGCACAAACACTGGTGCCACTATCCGGCTTTGCGGTGCACTCGGCAGCCTTTATCAACAACCTGGAACGCCAACTAACGGCTGACAAACAGTTGTCTGCGCAGCTGGTGTTCGCAGTCAGTGAAGGGGCCCTGCAGCGCGATCTGATTGCGGCAAGTCGCTTTGTCGAAACCCTCCACCGCGTTGGCGCACGCGTGCTGGTGGATGACTTCGGCCATGGCATGACCTCATTCCTGTTCTTCCGCGACCTCAAGCCGGATTTTGTGCGGCTGGCGGCCAGCTTCGCCAACGACGTGGAGCATGACAAAAACGTTCAGTACTACGTCAAGATGCTGGTCGATGTCTGCCATCGCGTCGGTTGTCGGGTGATCGCGGCCGGCATCAGCAGCCAGCCACAGCGCTATGCCATTGAGGGGCTGGCGGTTGACCTGGTATGCGGCGACCACGTTGCTGCACCGCAGCCGGTAGCCGTCGCCTGATCCTTGGTGCCACGGCGACGGGCTCAGCCGGGTTCGTCGCTGATCCCCCAACGTGCCAGCGGCCACTGCTGCAACCGTGATTCCCTGGCCGACAGGCGCAACGCCTCGATCAGCGTCTGCTGGGCCGGCCCCTCTTCGCCATGACGAGCGATGATCAGATGGAGCGGAAAGCTCCGCACCTGCCCCTGCTGCAACGGCAACGCCTTCAACTGGCCTGCCTGTAGATCCTCACGAATACGATCCAGTGGCAGCCAGCCAAACCCCAAGCCACGGCGGATCAATGCCCGTGACGCCTCGAAATGGCTCACCGTCCAGCGCTGATCGGCGCCCAGCCAGCCCGCATCCTGATTACGCTTGGTGCCGGAGTCGCGCACCACAAACTGACGATGCTGGCGCAAGTCATCAAGGATCAGGCTAGTAGCGGCCGCCAACGGATGATGCGGCGCCACCACCACCACAAAGCGCATATCGAGCAACCGCTCGCCGACAAAACCCGGTGGCACCCGGTAACTTAAGGCGAGATCGACCTGACCGGAAAACAGCGCTTCATCAGTACCCGACAGGGTGGTCTCAAGCAGCTGCAGCCGGGTTTGGCTGCACACCCGGCCAAAACGCTCCAGCGCCAGCATCAGGGTATCCTGGGGAAAGACCGCATCCACCGCCAGTTTCAACTCCGCCTCCCAACCGGCAGCGTAGTGGCGGGCCAACTGCTCAGTGGCGGCCGCATCACGCACCAGCTGCTCGGCTCGGCGCTTGAGCGCCTTGCCAGCATCGGTCAGGGCAATGCCACGCCCGGCCGGTTGCAGCAGTTCAGCCCCCAGCGCCAGCTGCAACTGTTTGAGGGCATAGCTGATGGTCGAATTGCCTTTGCCCAACCGTTCGGCCGCAGCGTTGACACTGCCCTCCTCGGCCACGGCGACAAAGGCGGTCCAGTAATCGAGTGGCACTTCGGGCAGTCGCTGTTTCATCGACAATTTCGTCCATTCCATGCCAGTTGTTGGCGCCATTGTACGATCCACTCAACCTAAACTGACATCGTTTTCCGCACCCTCTCGCCCGACATCACGAGGATTGAGCCATGAACGTACTGCATATCGACTCCAGCATTTTCGGCAGCCAAGGTGTCTCCTCTCAGCTGAGCGCCCGCCTGCTGGAACGGTTACGCGCCGACGGCGCCACCATCACCAGCCGCAGCTTTGCCGAGCAGCCGGTGCCCCACCTGGATGCCGCCCATCTCACCGCGCTCATGACCCCGGTTACCGACCGCAGCGTCGAGCAGCAGGCACTGGCCGATTACAGCGACACACTCATTGCCGAAGTGCGGGCAGCAGACCTGCTGGTGATTGGCGTGCCCATGTACAACTTCACGGTGCCGTCGATGCTCAAATCCTGGTTTGACCATATCGCCCGCGCCGGGGTTACCTTCCGCTATACCGCCAATGGCCCGGAAGGGTTGCTCAAAGGCAAAAAGGCGGTACTGTTGTTCAGCCGTGGCGGCCTTTACCTGGGCACCCCAGCCGACAGCCAGAGCGGCTTTGTCACCACCTTCCTCAATTTTATCGGCATCACTGACATCGAAAAAATCTACGCCGAAGGGCTGTCGATGGGCGAAGAGCCGCGCACCAAGGCCTTGACCGCCGCCCACGCCGCCATCGACGCGCTGGAGGTATAAGATGCAGATCCTCCAGCGCCTCAAAGCCCAGCCAGCATCAGACGGCGCCGGAGTCAAGATGCACCGGCTGGCCGGCTTCAACGCCGCCAGCCACTTCGACCCGCTGCTGATGCTCGACGAGTTCAACAGCGACGAGCCGCGTGATTATCTGGCCGGTTTTCCGCTCCATCCTCACCGTGGTTTTGAGACCATCAGCTACCTGAAGGTGGGGGCCATGGCCCATGAGGACCATCTGGGTCATCGCGGCCTGGTCACCGGCGGTGGCATTCAGTGGATGCGCGCCGGCCGCGGCATCATCCACTCGGAGATGCCCAGCCAGCAAGATGGCCGCCTGCACGGCTTTCAGCTATGGCTTAACCTGCCGGGGCGGCTGAAGATGAGCGCCCCCGAGTACCGTGACTTCGCCCGCAGCGAACTGCCTGAATTCAGCGATGGTCACCACCAGATCAAGCTGCTGACCGGCAGCCTGACCATGGCTGGTCAACTGCATCGGGCGCCACTGGACACCGGAGCCACCGCCCTGCGCTATCTGGATCTCGGTTTCGGCGATGGCCAACCGCTGGCACTGCCGCTAAAGCGCGGTGATACCGCCCTGCTCTACGTCTATCAGGGCGAAGTCAGAGTGCAGGGGCAGACGCTGGGCGCCCGCGAAGCCCTGCTGCTGCGCAATGGCGATGAGGCCGAGATCGCGTTGGTAGGTGCCGCCGGTAGCCAGGCGCTGCTGCTTCTGGGCCAGCCGCTGGGCGAGCCGGTTGCCCATTACGGCCCGTTCGTGATGAACAACCGCGAGGAGCTGGAACAGGCGGTGAGCGACTATCAGAGTGGTCGGCTCACAGGTTGAGCGCCAGTTAAGACGGGGTGGTCGCCGCTGGCCGGCGCTGGCTGATCACCACCCCAATGATCACCACCAGCGCGCACCACAGCTGGCCGGAGGTAAAGCGTTCGCCCAGTACCGCGAAGGCAAACAGCAGGCCAAATACCGGGATCAGATTGGAGAAGGTGCTGGCCACTGTCACCGGCAAGCGGCTGATGGCGATGTTGTAACAGAGATAGGCCCCAAGGGTGACCGCCGCCCCCAGATAGATAATGGCACCGATCGCCGGCCAGGAGATGGTGGTGGGGGCTGGTGCCAGCAGCGCCAGCGGCAGAAAGAAGATGGAGCCGGTTAACCCCTGCAGGGCGGTGAGGGCAAAGGGTGAATAGCGCGGCGACAGCGCCTTCAACTGAATGCTGTAAATAGCGGCGCAGACCATGGCCAGCAGCTCAAGGCTGTTTCCCAGCAGCGGATTGGGGGCATCGGCGGTAGCGCTGGAGAGCAGTGACAGCCCGGCCACCCCGGCGATGGCCACGCAGCTGCCGATGATCATGAAACGGGTCACCCGCTCCCCCAGCCACCAGCGGGCCAGCAGCGCCACAATCAGCGGCAGCAGACCAACAATCATCCCCGCCTGGGCGGCCGAGGTGTACTCCAGTGCCTTGGCTTCAAACACGAAATAGAGGCAGGGCTCGGCCAGCGACAGCCCCAGCAGCCGTTTCCAGTCGCCTTTGTGGTAGTTGAACTGCATCACCCGCCGCAGCAGAAACAGAAAACAGATCGCCGCCACCAGCATGCGCAGGAAGATCACCCACATCGGGTGATAGTCGGCAAAGGCGATCTTGAGGGCGACAAAGGAGCTGCCCCACAGCGCCATGGCCACCAGCAGGGCGGCCACGGCAAGGGGTTGGGTCACGGGCATGAGCAGAGCCTGATAAAAAAGACGCGCAAGGGTAGCCAAAGGGCCCACCAGCCACAAGCAGCGCCGCAGTGAGCAGCCAGACCTTGCGCCCTATGCGGTTGTTATGGCAGGGGCAAAGGTCGATAATGGCCCGCCATTTTTACCGGTGACCTAAAGAGCGATGGGCGACCTGCTGCTGCTGCTGATCGGAACCGTGCTGGTTAACAACTTTGTGTTAACCAAATTTCTCGGTCTCTGCCCGTTCATGGGGGTGTCGAACAAGTTCGGCACCGCTGTCGGCATGTCGCTGGCGGTGATCTTTGTGCTGACCGTCGCCGCCATGGCCAGTTATCTGGTCAACCGCTGGTTGCTGGCCCCCTTTGACCTGCTCTATCTACGCACCCTGGCCTTTATTCTGGTGATTGCGGTAGTGGTGCAGCTGACCGAAATGATGGTGAAGAAGAACAGCCCGCTGCTCTATCGGCTGATGGGCATCTATCTGCCGTTGATCACCACCAACTGCGCCGTGCTTGGCGTCGCCCTGCTGAACGTCAATGAGGCCCACGGCCTTATCGAGTCGACCGTCTATGGCTTTGGCGCGGCAGTTGGCTTCTCACTGGTGCTGATCCTGTTTGCCGCCCTGCGTGAGCGGCTGGCAGTAGCCGATGTGCCCGCGCCATTCAAGGGTGCCTCCATCGGTCTCGTCACCGCTGGCCTGATGGCGCTGGCGTTTATGGGCTTTGCCGGCTTGATCCGGGGTTAAGCCGTGAGCGCCGTGATCCTCGCCATCCTCATTCTTGCCGCGCTTGGCCTGCTGTTCGGCCTGTTGCTCGGCGCTGCCGCCGTCAAGCTCAAGGTCGAAGCCGACCCGGTGGTCGACCAGATCAACGCCATCCTGCCCCAGACCCAGTGCGGGCAATGCGGCTACCCCGGCTGCCGCCCCTATGCCGAGGCGATCGCCAACGGCGATGAGATCAACAAGTGCCCGCCGGGCGGCGAAGCCGGCATCAAGAAACTGGCCGATCTGTTGGGGCGCGAAGCCAAGCCGTTGCAAGGGGGCGACGTCAGCGAGCCGGTCAAGAAGGTTGCCTATATCCGTGAGGCCGAGTGCATCGGCTGCACCAAGTGTCTGCAGGCCTGCCCGGTGGATGCCATTGTGGGCGCCCCGCGGCTGATGCACACGGTGATGGTGGCCGAATGCACCGGCTGTGATCTCTGTGTCGAACCCTGCCCGGTGGACTGCATTGAGATGCGGCCACTGCCGCTGACCCCGGCCAGCTGGCGCTGGCAACTGGACCAGATCCCGCTGCGGGTGGTGGAGTGACCATGAGCGACTGGCTAAGCGCGGTAACCAAGGGCAAGCTGTGGGACTTCCCCGGCGGCGTCCACCCCGAAGAACACAAGGCGCAGAGTGCCAGCCAGCCGATCCGCCGGCTGCCGGTCGGTGCCCAGCTGGTGCTGCCACTGCGCCAGCATGCCGGCCTCGCCAGCCAGTTGCTGGTCCAGGTGGGCGAGCGGGTACGCAAAGGCCAGCCGCTGACCTGTGTCACCACCCCCGGCGGCCTGCCACTGCATGCCCCCACCTCGGGCACTGTCGCCGCCATCGAGGAACGGGCCAGCGCCCACCCCTCAGCGCTGCCAGAGCCGGCACTGATCCTCAATGCCGATGGTCTCGACGAGTGGTTCCCCCATCGCGGCCTGAGCCAAGACCCGCTGACCCTGGAGCGGCGGCCGCTACTGGATGCGATCGCCGCGGCCGGTATCGCTGGCCTTGGCGGCGCCGGCTTCCCCACCGCCCGTAAGCTGGCCCTCAGTCACGGTGCAGAGCTGCTGATCATCAACGGCGTCGAGTGCGAACCCTATATCAGCTGCGATGACGCGCTGATGCGCCAACATGCCAGCGAAATCCTGCGTGGTGTCGATATTCTTGCGCACATTGCCCAGCCCAAGCTGGTGTTGATCGCGGTTGAAGACAATAAGCCCGAGGCCGCTACTGCACTGCGCGCCGCGCTCGGCGAGCGCCCCTACCAGCTGCGCATGGTGCCGACCAAATACCCGTCAGGTGGTGAGCGTCAGCTAGTGCAGCTGCTCACCGGCCGCGAGGTGCCCAGTGGCGGCTATCCGGCCGACATCGGCATCCTGATGCAGAACGTCGGTACCGCCTTTGCCATCAAGCGCGCCCTGGATGATGGCGAGCCGCTGATCGAACGGCTGGTTACCTTATGCGGTGGCGCCATCGCTCAGCCCGGCAATTACTGGGTGCCCCTAGGTACCCAGGTGGGCCACCTGCTCACCCATGTGGGTTGGAAACCCTATCGTGATGCCCAGGTGATCATGGGCGGGCCAATGATGGGCTTTGCCCTGCCCCACACCGAGATCCCGGTGGTCAAGATCAGCAACTGCATCCTGGCCCCGGCCCGTGGTGAGCTGGCCGATGGCAGCGATGCCCAGCCCTGTATCCGCTGCGGTGCCTGCGCCGAGGTCTGCCCGGCACGGCTGCTGCCGCAGCAGCTGTTTTGGCACAGCAGCAGCAAGAATCACGACAAGGCGCGCGAGTACCACCTGTTCGACTGCATCGAGTGCGGGGCCTGTGCCTATGTCTGCCCCTCGGCCATTCCGCTGGTACACCACTATCGGGTGGCCAAAGCCGAGATCCGGGCCACGGACGACGAAGCGCGCAAGGCCGAACAGGCGCGCGAACGTTTTGAAGCCCGCCAGCAACGGCTGGAGCGGGAAAAGCAGGAGCGCGAAGCCCGCCACCAGCAGGCCCAGCAGCAGCGCCAGCAGACCAGCAACAGCGATGATGCCGCCAAGGCTGCGGTGGCCGCCGCCCTCGCCCGCGCCCAAGCCCGCCGCCAGCACAGCGCCGAGCCCGCCCCTGCTGTAGCTGAGCCGACGCTGCCAGCCAGCACCGATGCCCAACCCGATAACAGCGCGGTAATGGCCGAGCGGGCCCGCCGCAAGGCAGAGCGTGACGCCCGTCAGGCCGAGCAGAACACCGCGCCAGTGGCGGCAGCGCAAACAACAGCTGCGCCGGCCACCGACGCCAAAGCCGCTGCGGCAGCAGCCATCGCCCGCGCCAAGGCCAAAGCGCAGCAGGCCGCTGCCGCGCCCGCAGCAACCCCGGTCAGTGAACCTGCAGCGCAGGCGAGCGAACCGCCAGCGCCAACCGTAGCCATCGATGCCAAAGCCGCCGCGGCAGCCGCTATCGCCCGCGCCAAAGCTAAAGCCCAGCTGGCCGCTGGGGCGCCCGCTGCAACCCCGGTCAGTGAACCCGCAGCTCAGGCGAGCGAACCGCCAGCGCCAAGCGTAGCCAGCGATGCCAAAGCCGCCGCCATCGCTCGCGCCAAGGCCAAAGCCCAACAGGCCGCCGCCGCGCAGGCAAACGCAGCAGCCAGCGCGCCACAGGCCACCAGCCCGGCCGCAGCCGCTACTCCGGCGGTCGGCTCCAGCCAACCCAGCGTTACCCCGGCAACCACCACCGAGCCGGCTGCCACCAGTCTCGACAGCAAAAAAGCCGCCATTGCCGCCGCCGTGGCCCGCGCTAAATCCCACGCGGCCGAACGCGATGCCGAAATGGCGGTGTTGGCGCCAGATCACCATCAGGCCGCAGCCCCCGCCGCTGATGCCAGCATCGACAGCAAGAAGGCCGCCATTGCCGCCGCCGTGGCCCGCGCCAAAGCCCGTCAGGCTGAGCGTCAAGGCACGGCCGGCAGCGATAACGACAGCCAACCCAAGGATCCGACATGAGCCTGAGCGTCCGCGTTTCGCCCCATCAACGCCAGCGCCAGACCACCGGCCAGCTAATGCGAGGCGTTTGCTATGCGCTAATACCCGGCATTGCCGTGCAGGGTTGGCTGTTTGGCTGGGGGGTGCTGATCCAGATCCTGCTCGCCGTCGGCTGTGCCCTGCTGTTTGAGGCCGGGTTTCTGCGGCTGCGCGGCCGACCGGTAAGCCGTACCCTGGCTGACAGCAGCGCCCTGCTCACCGCGCTGCTGCTGGCCATCGCCATCCCGCCCTACCTGCCGTGGTGGATCACGGTGATCGGCGTGTTTATCGCCATCGTCATCGCCAAGCAGCTCTACGGTGGCCTCGGCCACAACCTGTTTAACCCGGCGATGGTCGCCTACGTCGCCCTGCTGGTTTCCTTTCCGCTATCGATGACCAGCTGGACCCCGGCCATCAGCGATCAGCAGCACCCGATTGATCTGCTGGATGCGCTGGCACTGATCTTTACCGGCTACGACCGCGACGGCTTTAGCGTGCAGCAGCTGCGCACCCTGGTGGATGGCAGCACCGGCGCCACCGCACTGGATGCGATGCGCACCGCCCTCGGCCGTGGTCTGACCGTGGATGAAGCGCGCGCCGCTGGGGTTGGCAGCATCTGGGGTGGCATCAACGCGGTGTGGGTCAACCTCGCCTATCTGGCCGGTGGCCTGTGGTTGCTGGCGCACGCCACCATCCGCTGGCAGATCCCGCTGGCCATGCTGGTCAGCCTCAGCCTGCTGGCACTGGGCGATCAGTGGCTCAGCGGCGACACCGCCCCCGGTACCCTGTTCTACCTGCTCAGCGGCGCCACCATGCTTGGCGCCTTCTTTATCGCCACCGATCCGGTGTCCGCCAGCACCACGATGCGTGGCCGGCTGATCTATGGCGCCATCATCGGCGTGTTGCTGTTCGTGATCCGCCGCCATGGCGGTTATGCCGATGCGGTGGCGTTTTCGGTGCTATTGGCCAATATGTGTGTGCCGCTGATTGACCATTACACCCAGCCCCGCACCTTCGGCCACCGCCCGACGGGAGATGATCATGCTGCGTAGTGCCGGCCGCAACGGCCTGTTGCTGACCCTGTTCGCCATCGCCACCACCGGCCTCATCGCCCTGACTCACCAGTTCACTAAAGAGCGGATCGCCAACGCCAAGCGAGCCCAGCAGTACGCCAGCCTGACCCGGCTGCTGCCGGCTGGCAGCTACGACAATGATCTGGCCGCCAGCTGCGTGCGGCTGGCCGCCGACCCCCGGTTGGGGCCGGGTGAGCATCAGGCGTTTATCGCCCGTAAAGAGCAGCTGACCAGCGCCATCGCCATGCAAGTAACAGCGCCAGACGGCTACAGCGGCACCATTGAGCTGCTGGTGGCCATCGATCATGATGGCGTGCTGACCGGTGTTGACGTGCTCAACCACAGAGAAACGCCGGGGCTGGGTGACAAGATCGAACGGCGGCGCAGCAACTGGCTCGACAGCTTTGTGGGCCGCCGCCTCGAGCGCGACCCGGACCCGCGCTTTGCGGTCAGAAAAGATGGCGGCGACTTTGATCAATTCACCGGCGCCACCATCACCCCGCGCGCGGTGGTGGGCGCGGTGGCCAATGCCCTGCGTTACCATGCCGAACAGGCACCGCTGCTGGCTAACCGCCAGCCCGACTGTGGAGACCAGCGATGACCAATAACTGGCGCACTATCGCCCTTAACGGGTTGTGGCACAGCAACCCGGCGCTGGTCCAGCTGCTCGGCCTGTGTCCCTTGCTGGCGGTCTCCAATAGTCTGGTCAACGGTCTGGGCATGGGGCTGGCCACCATGGCGGTGCTGATGAGCTCCAACCTCATCATCGCCCTCACCCGGCGCTGGATCCCCAGCGAGATCCGCATTCCGGTATTTGTGCTGCTAATCGCCTCGCTGGTCAGCTGTGTCGAGCTACTGATGCAGGCCTTTACCCCAGGGCTCTATCTGAACCTCGGTATCTTTGTGGCGCTGATCGTCACCAATTGCATCATCATCGGCCGCGCCGAGGCCTTCGCCTCGAAAAATCCAGTGGTCGATGGTGTGGTCGACGGGCTGATGATGGGCGGTGGCTTTGCCATCGTCCTCACCCTGCTTGGCGCCCTGCGCGAGCTGATCGGCCAAGGCACCCTGTTCGATGGCGCCGCCCTGCTGTTTGGGCCAATCGCCAGCAACTGGACCCTGCATATCGGCGCTGGCGGTGAACATTTTCTACTAGCCATTCTCGCCCCCGGCGCCTTTATCGGCCTGGGGCTGCTGGTGGCGCTGAAAAACGCCATCGACGCCGGCCTCAAGGCGCGGGCCCAGCCGGTGGCGGTGGCCAAGCCAGTGCGGGCGCGGGTGACCACGGTCAGCGGCGGCAGCGAGGGCGAGCGTGAACCAGCATAAACGCCGGGTGATCCTCGAAACCCTGCGCGAGGCCAACCCCAAGCCGACCACCGAACTCAACTACAGCAACCCGTTCGAGCTGCTGATCGCGGTGATCCTCTCCGCCCAGGCCACCGATGTCGGCGTTAACAAGGCCACTGCCAAACTCTTTGCCGTGGCCAACAGCGCCCAGGCGATTTACGACCTTGGCGTCGATGGCCTCAAACACTACATCAAGACCATCGGCCTGTTTAACAGCAAGGCCGACAACATCATCAAGGCCTGCCGCATCCTTATCGACCAGCACGGCGGTGAGGTGCCAGAAAGCCGCGAAGCGCTGGAGGCCCTGCCCGGCGTCGGCCGCAAGACCGCCAACGTGGTGCTCAATACCGCCTTTGGCTGGCCAACCATCGCCGTCGATACCCATATTTTCCGGGTCAGCAACCGCACCGGCTTCGCCCCCGGTAAAACGGTGGAAGCGGTTGAAGAGAAGCTGCTCAAAGTGGTGCCGGCCGAGTTCAAACTGGATGTGCACCACTGGCTGATCCTGCACGGGCGCTACACCTGCACCGCCCGCAACCCCAAATGCGGCGCCTGCATCATCGCCCCGCTGTGCGATTTCAAAGAGAAAACCAACCGCACCTGAGGGTGCCCACCAGCTCCAGGAGATCCCTATGCGCGTCCTTCACACCATGCTCCGCGTCGGCGACCTCGACCGCAGCATCGTCTTCTACACCCAGGTTTTAGGCATGCGCCTGCTGCGCCGCCACGACAACCCCGAATACAAATACACCCTGGCCTTTGTCGGTTTTGCCGACGAGAGCGAACAAGCGGTGATCGAGCTGACCTACAACTGGGGCGTCGACAGCTACGAGCTGGGCAGTGCCTATGGCCATATCGCCATTGAAGTGGCCGATGCCTATGCCGCCTGCGACAAGATCAAAGCAGCCGGCGGCAAAGTGACACGCGAAGCCGGCCCGGTCAAAGGCGGCACTTCCGTCATCGCCTTTGTCGAAGATCCGGACGGCTACAAGATCGAGCTGATCAACAGCAAAGATGCCACCAAGGGGCTGGGCCACTAAGCCAGCCCTGCGCCAGCGCACAACTTAGCGCGCAGCGGCTGCGCCTGACGGGGCTGACCTTATATACTGCGCGGGTTTTTTCGGGCGGGCCTTATCTGGCCCTGCCCTCATCGAACCTTCAGCCAAATACGAGAGAGCCATCATGGGCGCACAATGGAAGGCCAAAGGCCGTACCGAAGCGGCAAACGCCAAAGGCAAAATCTTCACCAAACTGGCCCGCGAACTGATGGTCGCGGCCCGCTCCGGCGCCGATCCGACCCTTAACTCACGACTGCGCATGGCGGTGGAGCAGGCGCGCAAAGCCTCGATGCCACGCGACACCGTCGAGCGCGCCATCAAAAAAGGCGCCGGCCTGCTGGATGAAGTGGTCCACTACGAGCTGGTGACCTACGAGGGCTTTGCCCCCCATCAGGTGCCGGTGATCGTCGAATGTCTCACCGACAACAAAAACCGCACCGCCTCCAACATCCGTCTGGCCTTCCGTAACGGCCAGCTCGGCAGCTCCGGCTCGGTCAGCTGGGACTTCAACTACGTCGGCATGATCGAAGCCACCGCCAGCAAGCCCGGCATCAACGCTGAGGAAGCCGCCATCGAAGCCGGCGCCCAGGATCTGGAAATTGGCGAGGACGGCGAAGTGCTGTTCTTCACCGATCCGACCGATCTCGATGCCGTCAGCCGCGCCCTGCCCGATTTCGGCTTTACCGTGAACAGCGCCAAGCTCGGCTACCAGCCGAAAAACCCGGTGAGCCTGTCGGACGCCGACCGCGCCGAAGTCGAAGCCTTCCTTGAGAAGGTCGACGCCGACGACGACGTGCAGAACGTTTACGTCGGCCTTGCTGGCTAAGCTGCTGCTACAGCCTTAGCTTGCGCAGATGAACAAGGCGGCCCGATGGCCGCCTTGTTGTTTGTGGTGATGCCATCGCATGGCGGCTTGCTGCTGCTTGCTCGTATCTCGTATCTCGTATCTCGTATCTCGTAACTCGATGCTGAGATTGCGGCTGCGCCGCAGCCATTAAGACAAATCGCCTGGCGATTTGATAAGAGCGCCGACTGGCTGTAAGCGTCCAACGGCACCACCTGTCTTCAGGCAGTGGTGACTGGCATCGTGTGAGTATGCGGAAGGGATGCACTCGCACTGACAGTCAGGTGTTGAGGGGGATGGGTAGCAGCTCGTCGATGCGGCTGTTGGGCCAAG
>JAFOOX010000025.1 GCA_017425245.1 Gammaproteobacteria bacterium | reverse complement strand
TCATGGATGGATGTCTACTGTTCAGATCGCCACCATTTGCCCGACCTTAATCGAAAATTCAACCAAAATCGCATCTCCGACCTGTCGTTCGATCACTTCTTGATCAGATTGCTCAACGATTGATCATGCGTTAGCCCTGCTATCCTTTTTAGCATCATCAGTAGCGGTCTGGATGATCAATAGCGAATGGGTCTAAGGGCTCCGCTTGGTGCTGCTATAAAGATCGTCGCGTTGGGCGATGATCGCTGGGTAGTGCGCAACGACCCATTGTTCAATCGTTCGCGCCAAGTTGCTCAGGGAGATGCCGAGCTCCGTTAACTGATACTCGACTCGAGGGGGTACCTCCGGGTAGCTAATGCGTTCAACGAAACCATCTCGCTCGAGGTTGCGCAGGGTTTGGGTCAGCATCTTCTGCGAGATCCCGCCGACTGCACGTGTCAGCGTTCCTGTTCGGACAGGGCCTTGTTGTAAGCAGCAGAGAACGAGGATTGTCCACTTGCCGCCGATTAGCTCGAGCAGATCGCGTGACGGGCAGTTCATGTTGTAAGGGTCGGCAGCGTCTTGCATATCTCAATTGTTACCAAAAGGTGCGTACTTGTGTAGTGTAAATAAATGGGGATAGGATCGGCAACAGTTACCCGAGGAGTGTGCCATGAGCAACATTACGCGAATTTTTCTTTATGCTGAGTTCCAGGTTTCCGTGCCCTTTAGTGACGATGTATGGCGTGAGGCCAACCCTGCCATGCACACGGTGCCTGGATTACGTAACAAAACGTGGCTAAGCGGTATCAAAACCCATTCCGTGGGCGGCTTCTACGAGTTCGACTCAGAGCACAATGCACGAGCTTATGCTGAAGGTATGTTGGTCCAGTTCGCCAAGGCTGCCGGCGCCAGCCTTTCTGTCAAGTTGTTTGATGGTGACGTGGTGGCTGAAGCGAGCAAGGATATGAACTCGCCTTACTACCCGAACTAGTATCAAATCTTGGCAACGGTAGCGGTGACTGGGGCTTCTAAGTGGGCAGACATACACCACCGATGGCCTTGACCGCTACTTTATGTGCTAGACCTACTGACGCTCGCAGCGTCAGTTCCGGCTATTGTGCCATTGGTAACACTGACCATCATGGATGGATCAGACCAGCAAAGATGAGATGTGAGCAGCAAGTAGCCGCCGCTGCTGTTCTTTGACGGGTGGCGCCAGTCGCATGCACGGTTCCTGTGATCATCACCAAAATCTTTAATAACGACCTCAGTAACAACCCATTTACCTGCTGACGGTCTGTCCTGAGGCCGGTAAGGTGTGACTCGAGTTTTTGGCGCCTGCTGGTTAAGGATGACTGGATATGAAGATGTTTTTGCTGCGCTCGCGGCTGTGCGCTTGGGCGCTGATGGCCTGTCTGGGCAGTTCTGCTGCCCAAGGGGCATATCCCGCGCCTGAGTCTGTGGTCCCGCCAGTCGCTGCTACTGTCCCGACCTCGATGACCTACCACGGCCGGGTGCGACAGGATGACTATAGCTGGCTCAAAGACGAGAGCTTTCCGGTCGTCGATGACCCCAAGGTGCTCGCCTATCTTGAGGCCGAAAACGGCTATTACCAGCAGGTAACGGCCCCCTTGGCGCCGCTGCGCCAGCAGCTGCTCACGGAGGTCGGGCAACGCCAAATCACTGCTGGCGGTGACACCCGACCGACCGTCCGGGTAGGGCAGTTCTGGTATTACGCCGAGCCCATAGCCGATAGCTACCTCAAGCGCTGGCACCGGGCGGATCGGGCCGATGGCAGCTTTACCCTGGTGCTGGACGAGAACCTGATCAACGCCCAATTTCCTGACGAGGGGATCGAGCGGCTGAGTTTCAGCCCGGATGGGCGCTATGCCGTGTGGGGGGCGCTCACCGAACAGGGGGCGGTGCTGCGCATCTATGACCTCAGCAAGCGTCAGCTGCTAGACGACACCCTGAAAGCCTCGGTGCCGATGGCGGTGTGGACGGCCGATGGTCAGCAACTGTTCTACCCCACAACGGGCGACAATGGCTTGTTTGAAGCGCGCTTGCACCGCCTCGGCCAGCCGCCGGCGAGTGACAAGGTGGTCTATCAGGAGAGCAAAAGCTCGCTGAACATTGAGCTTTACCCATCCCAGTCCGGTGACTATGCGCTGATCTTTCGTGGCAATGAACGTTCGTTGCAGGTGCTGGCGCTGTCGACCCGGCAGCCAGAGCTGGCGGCGGTGGCGTTAACGCCGCTGAAGGTGAACGTGATGCACTTTGTTGACCACTACAACGGCCGTTTCTTTACCCGCACTAATGATCAGGGGGTGAACTATCGGGTGGCCGTCGCTGACGATGTGAATGGCAAACCGGGTGAGTGGCAGACCCTGCTCAGTGGTGACGCCAATACCCGCCTGACCAAGATGGTGCCTTTTGCCGACTTTGTGGCGGTGGAGGCGACCCGCGATGGCCTCAATCAGGTGGCCATAGTGGCTGCGGAGCAGCCGGTCCGCTGGGTGGCCTTTCCGGACAACTTCTACTCGTCGTCACTCTCTTACAGCCAGGATCCGGCCAGCCAGCGGGTCAACATCGCCTATTTCTCGCCGCTGCATCCTGAATCGCAGGCGGTGTTCGACGTGGCCAGTGGCCAGTTAACCGGTCTGCAGAGCCTTGCCATCGACACCAGTCGCTATGTGCTGGAGCGCACCACCATCACCGCCCGTGATGGGGTTGAGGTGCCGGTTACCCTGTTTTATCGCAAAGACCTCAAGCGGCCGCAACAGCCTGCGGTGCTGACCGCCTATGGCGCCTTTGGCTACACCGGCGATAAATGGCCGGGCAACTTCCGCTTTGCCAATGAGCGGCTGAGCCTGCTTGATCGCGGCGTGCTTTACGTGATGGCCCATGTGCGTGGCGGCGGCGAACTGGGGCCGGCGTGGGCGCAGGCGGGCCAATGGCTGCAGCGCAAGAACAGCTTCAATGATTGTGAAGATGTCGCCCAAGGCCTGATCGCCAAGGGTCTGACCCAGGCCGGCCGGATCACCCTGGTGGGGGACAGTGCGGGTGGCACCCTGGTGGCGGCGGTGGTCAACCAAAACCCTGCGCTCTGGGCTGGCGCCGTGCTCAATGCGCCCTGGCTGGATCCACTGGCGGAGATGCTGGATCTGCGCAATCCACAGCACGAGTGGCTGTGGCGGGAATATGGCAATCCCCTCGCTAGCGAGGGCAACTATGACTACATCGCCAGTTATAACCCTTACGACCAGATCAAAGCGCAAAGCTACCCGCCGCTTTACCTCACCACTCGTACCAGCGACACCCTTGTCCCTTACTGGCAACCGGCCAAATGGGTGGCGCGGCTGCGCGCCCGCAAAACCGATCAACAGGTAGTGCTGCTGAACACCCGCTACGATGGCAACCACTTCGGTGGTGTGTCGCCGGAGAAGGACCGTCTGGAGCGTGTCGAGGAGATGGCGTTCATCCTGCGGACCTTAGGCTTGGTCGATACGCCTGCCGCCCCGTTGTAATGGCGTTGTGACGGAATACCAGAGTTTCAATCAAGGATTAGAGCCATGTTGCCAAAGTCCCGCGCCTTGAGCGCCGCCACTCCTGTAGCCCTGCTGCTCATCGTTGCTGGCTGTGCCCAGTCGTCGGCCAGTTTTTCGCTCGCCGATGCTGAAGCCGTGCCCTATGGCCAGATGGTGGGCAACGAGCTGGCGCGTGCCACTCACTACACCTGGGATACGGCCGACAGCCTGCAGCATTACATGCTGCTGGCCGAGCAGCTGTTTGCCGGCGAGCCGTCGCGCCCACAGCCGGCGCGGCGGGTTACGGCGCTGTCGCTGGCCCTCGATATCGGTGCCGAGACGCTGACCATCGATCGCGACCAGCCGTGGGTGGATGGCGTTAACGCCGCCCTTGATGAGCGTCAGTTAGAGTTTCTTAACGCCTCCGTGGGGGCGATCAGCAGCGGCGCAACGGCGATCAAATGGACCACCAGCCATGCCAATGGCGATCCTGAATCCCTGGTTGATGAGGGGTTCGCGCTGACTTCGGGTTACGCCAGCCGGTTGATCGATGAACTCGGATTGACCTGTTCCATCAAGGGCTATGACCCGCAGACCGGCTATCAGGGGGCGCAAGCCTTTGTTGAGCGTTACCGGGGGGTTCACCATTATCGTCGCTACGATTGTGGCGAGGTTGAGCTGTTGGCGCTGGCCACCGTTGTCCCCGGTTCGGCGCAAACCCTGTCGTACATCAAGCTCAACCAGAAGGACACTATCGCTCACCCGGTCGCAACCTTGGCTGCCGCCTATCAGCGCTTTACCGGCTGGGGCATCAAGGGCGCCAGCGTCGCCAACAGCTCACTGGCCGATGCCCCCCGCCAGATTGATATCTGGTACGCCGGACAGTCACTGCGCCTGCCGCAGGTAAGCAAAACCTGCCCTTGTACCATTGCCCGTGGAAGCGGCTTTTGACGCCAGTATTGCCGGAGAAACCTCAGTGAAATTTGAAGTGGTCCACGACCAGGATGACGCGCTGTTTGAGGCGCTGGTACCATCAAGCGCTTGCCGCTCACAAGGTTGGCTTTAGTTGTTATTGCCGGCATCTTTATACTTCGTGGCCTATCCTTTGTCTGGTTAATGCCGATGTTCCCAGAAAACAGTCTGACATTCTGGATATTTAGTTGGGGTATTTGTTTGTCGATCGGCGGTCTGTTTGTTATTGGTGCGTGGCAGCAATGGTCAATTGTAGGTAAAAATTCCTGATCAGCGCAGCCACCATCGGTCACTGTGTGGCCTTAGCCTCTGTACGGTTGTGCGGCGAACGTTGTATCGAGGCAGTGGGCGTGAAACCAACCATTTTGACCAGCAGCTACCTATCTGTGCCTGTTGTATTTGTCGGAATCCTCGGTGTCATCGGAATATATGAAGACATGCAGCTGCTGTGCGGCCATGCACACTGGGAGGAACATAAAATCATTCTAAAGTACTATGCCGCTGTTTTGGGGGCATTCGGCCATGCACTTACTCTTTTTGTGAGATCCAAGAGGCATCCACGCCCATAGCACGAGTGCCGCTACCAGCGTCCATATTGTGTCCGCATCGGATCAGGTCGCGTTGGCGGCAGTTTATAGGAAGAGAGCGAATGGCAGATAAATTTGGCTCAAGGCTATTAAACACGAATTATCCGCAATGGCGTAATCTGCTTTCTGGTGTGGCTCTGCTTGCGTTGTCTACGGGCACTGTGCTGTCTTGGTGGTATGTGTATTACACACTCCCTGAGACGGAGTGCCACCAGGGCGTTCTCTATTTATCGATGTTGTGGCTTGCTGTTCAGTGGATCCTCATCGGCTATTTATACTGGTGGCGGGATATCCCTACATTTGCTCGGAGTGCGATAAAATTGTCGCTGCTGCTAGCCAATGTCTGGTTTTGCTTATTTCTTTTTTCAATCAAGTCATGTGGTTCATAGCGGGTCAGATCAGCGGCGCAGCCGCAATCTCAGTGACGAGATACGGGTAGCGAGCAACCTGCACAAGCTGCGGCGCAGTTGCAAAAAAACGGCAGCCTGTTGGCTGCCGTTGTCCGCTGAGGCGGGGCGTCAGCGACGCCCGCTTTTACTTGGCTTGACGGAATACCGTTACCGCAGTGCCTTCAACGGTGACGGCACCGCTGAGGCCGGTGACGTTCACCGCGCCATTGGCGTCGGCCACTTTGCTCCAGCTGCCTGAGGGCAGGGTAACGCTGTAGTTGGCGCCGCTGTTGTAGACCACAAACAGGCGGTGACTGTCAGTCGGGGCGGTGATCAGGCCGGTGAGCAGCTGGCCGCCAGCATCCGCCGGACGGCTCACCTGCAAGTATTGGCTAATCTGGCTGTTGCTGGTCATACGCAGGCCGGCGTGGGCTTTACGCAGTGCCACCAGCGATTTGAGGTAGTTGAAGGTGCTGGCGTTATCCACCTTGCGCTGCCACTTGATGCTGTTGAAGCTGTCCGGCGCGTTGTAGGTGTTGTGGGTGCCGCCGTGTTGCCCGTAATTCCAGGCGGAGGCCACATTCATCTGCTCGCTGTTGGTTTTGGTGCGCAGGAACTCGTCGCCAGCGTGCAGGAACGGAATGCCCTGGCTGGTCAGCACCATGCCCATGCCGAAATCGACCACCCGTTTGGCGTAGCTGAGGTTGGCCGGCGGGGTGAGTGACAGCACCTGATGGCTGCTGTTTTGGCTGACATTGGTTGACAGACTCAGGTAGACCTTGTCCCACAGGCCAAAGTTGTCGTGAGCTGAGATGTAGTTGATCGACTGCTCAGGATCGGCGGTGTAGTTGCGGAACCAGGTGCCGTTACGGCTGTCGTTGCTGCTGTAGGGGCTGCCACGGAAGCCATCATAGATCGCCCAGCCGCTGTCCGCCGGCGCCAGGTTATTGAACATGTAGCCGGTGGCGGTGCCGTCGTTGTTGCCTTTGATGGCTTCGCGGTAGGCGCCGTTGAACACCCCTATGCGCTCTTCCACCATAAACCGGGTGGTGCCGTAACGCACCCGCTGCCCCTCTTTGGGATCAGAGGCGTAGCCGTTCCACGGCTCGCCGTAGAGCAGGAGGTTGCGGTCGGGGAAGGTGGCGTTGAGGTGGCGCCCCCATTTCTCCACTTCGGCATGGCTGAAGATGCCGATCAGATCGAAGCGGAAGCCATCGATGCCATATTCACGCACCCAGTATTCCAGCGAGTCCTGGATCATGCGGCTGACCATGCCCACATCGGCATCAATCGAGTTGCCGGTGCCCGACAGATCGGTAGGGGTGTAGTACTTGCTGGAGATGGGGCTGAACATCTCTTTGTTGTAGGTGTGGTTGTAGACCACATCCATGACCACGCGGATGCCGGCCTTGTGGAATTCGTTGACCATGGTCTTGAACTCGTTGGCGCGGGCTTCGTAGTCAGTCGGAAACTGGCTGTAGCGCTCTTCCGGCACGTTATAGTTGCGTGGATCGTAGCCCCAGTTGTAGCAGGGGTCAGCGTCAGGCAGGCCGTCGCAGGTGGCAAAGTCATAGACCGGCAGCAGTTGAACATGGGTGACCCCCAGCTCCTTGAGGTGGTCGATACCGGTTTTGACGCCGCTGTAGCGGGTGCCACCTTCCACCATCCCCAGATATTTACCGCGCTTGTCAGCGCTGACGCCGGAGCTGGGGTGGATGGTGAAGTCGCGCACATGCACTTCGTAGATCACCGCATCTTCGCGGTTAACCAGTGCCGGTCGGGCAGCCCAACCGCCGTTGGGGCCGGTGCGGTTCATATCCATGACGATATTGACCGCTTCATAGTCGCCGGTGCCGGGCTGAGCCATCTTGCCGTAGGGGTCGCGTACCGGAATGCCGTTGACCAGCAGGGTGTAGGGCTTGAGGTGCAGATCGCCGGGGACAAACACCTGATAGACGCTGCTGTAGCCATTGAAGTCGGCCACTTTCGTAAGGCTGTGGGTGGTGCCATCCACCACGACTTTGACGTTGCTGCTGTCGGGCGACCACAGTGAAAAGGTGGTGCCATCCGGGCTATAAACAGCACCGAGCGTGGTGACCGGGCTGCCGCAGTTACTGGTGCACTCGACCGGGGTCAGGCTGTAGCGCAGGGTTTTGTCGTTGACCTGGATCTGGTAGCTGCCCACCAGCGCGGTGTAGATGTCGGCACCGGTTTTATCGAGCACTCCATCGGCACCGTTGTCGCCGTAGTTGTTGCTCCAGTTGGTGGAGACATCGAACTTGAAGCGCTGACTGGCCTGGCCATCGAAGCTGACCGTCAGCTCCCAGGTGTTGTCGGCCACCAGGGCCATGGGGGTGGCTGCCCAGTTGTTGGCGGTGCCGCGGAAATGGAGCTGGCTGAACACTTTGTCCGGACCGCCCGTGCTGTCACAGCTGGTCACCGGAGTGGCGCTGATTGCTTTGCTGCTGCTGTTGAAGCTGATGTTGTAGCTGGTGTTGGCGCTGACGGCGTAATCGGTGCTGGGGTAGTTTTCTGCCCAGTTGCCAAAACGATCGATCTTGAAGCGTGGGCCGCCGCTGGCATCACTGCCGGCGAAGCTCTGGCAGGTGGTGTAGGTAGTGGCGTCGACTTGGGTCAGGGCAGTGGTGCCCCAACTATTGGGGGTACCACGAAAAAACCAGTCGGCGTGGGCGGGCAGGGTGGCAAGGCCAAGGGCCAGCCACAGCCCTCGCTGCAGCAGACGCTGGCGGGTCAGTTGGTTCATGGGGCTTTCCTGTTCTCATCGTTATGGTTGTAGGGTCACAAAGGCCGCTTGCCAATGCTGCGTCGGTTTTTTGGCGGCTGGCGTCAAATTACCTATCGGCAATCACTAATGCAAAGGAGAGAGGAAATGGGGTGCTGAAAATGTGAACGGATCGACTGTTCGGATCTTTTGGTCAGAAAGTAAACATTTTATGACGAGATGCGAGATGCGAGATGCGAGATGCGAGATGCGAGATGCGAGATGCGAGATGCGAGATGCGAGATGCGAGATGCGAGATGCGAGATGCGAGATGCGAGATGCGAGATGCGAGATGCGAGCAGCAAGTTGGAAGTAGCAAGTTGGAAGTTGGAAGTTGGAAGTAGCACCTAAGGCTTAATCGCCGAGCAGGGCCGGCAACTCACTCAGCTCCGGCTCCAGCAGTTCGGCCGGCAGCAGTTGGGGTAGCTGGTGGTGGAGGAAGTGGGCGAAGCGCTGGGCGGCCAGCGGCAAACGGCTGCTGCGATGCCACACCAGATACCAGTGGCTGGCTAGCGGAAAGCCCTCCACCGCCAGCTGCTGCACCTCGGCTTTGCCGTGGTCCACCACATGCTGGCTGATTACCGCCAGCCCAAGGCCACTGGCCACCCCGAGCAGGATGGCGCTGTTGCTCTCCATCAGCATCGGCTGCTGCAGATGCTGGTGGTGCTGGCGCAGGTGGGCCGCTAGTGCCCGGCGGGTGCCGCTACCCTCTTCGCGCACCAGCAGCCGCTGCTGGCACAGCCAGTCGAGACTGCGTGCTTCGTTGCCATTCATCCCCGGCGGGCTGATCACCACCAACGGATTGCGAATAATAGCGCAAGCCGCCAGCCCCGGCGCATCAGGGGGCTGGCTGAATAGGTAAAAATGGTCGCTATGGGCGGTAAAGCGATCGATAACCTGCTGGCGGTTGCCCACTCGTAGTTGCAGTTCGATGCCCGGATGGTGACGTGCGAACGCCCCAAGCAACTGGGGCACCAGTACCTCGGCGGTGTTGACCACCGCCAATCGCAGCTGACCCCGCTCGCCTTGATTGAGAGCCGCCAGCCGGCTGTCGAGATCGGCTAGCGCTTCGCTGACTTCGCGTGCCGCGCGCAACAGTTCGCTGCCGGCTGCGGTGGGTTGCAGGCGTTGTTCTCGGTTCTCCAACAGCTTGTGGCCAATAAGTTGCTCCAGCCGCTTCAGCTGTTGCGATACTGCCGGCTGTGACAGAAACAGCGCCTCGGCGGCACGGGTGACCGAGCCGGTGCGCACCACGGTGGCGAACAGCTGCAGTAGGCGCGGGGAGGGATAACGGCTTTCCATAACTTTTTTGTTATCAAAATCTGACAGCCAATTCATTACCGATTATGGCTTGTGGCATCTAAGGTGGCCACAGTTTGTTACTGACGGAGCCCGCCATGCCCGATGTTGTCATCACCACCTTTGCCCTTGGTCTCTGTGCCGGCCTGATCCGCTCTGACCTACGGGTGCCAAAGGGGGCCACCGACCTCATTTCCATTCTGCTGCTGTTTGCCATTGGCCTGAAAGGAGGAATGGCACTGGCGGCCACCCCGGTGCAGTGGACAACCTTGCTGCCGCAGATGTTGGCCGTAGTGGCGCTGGGGTTTGTCATTCCGCTGCTGCTGGCACCCGTGCTGCGCCATTTGGTCAAGCTGAGCGGTGTTGATGCCGCCTCGGTGGCAGCCCACTACGGTTCGGTTAGTGTTGGCACCTTTGCCGTGGCTTTGGCCTTTGTCGATAACCTCAATCTGGATTATGAAGCCCAGCTCACCCTGTTTGTGGTGCTGCTGGAGATGCCCGCCATCGCCGTCGGTATTCTGCTTGCGCGCAAGGCTCAGGGTAAAGCCAGCGGGGACTGGGGCAAGCTGGCCCATGAGGTGCTGGCCAGCAAGGGGATGCTGCTGCTCGGCTCCGGCGTGCTGATCGGCGCGCTCTATGGCGAGCAGGGGTTGGCGCCGATTGCCCCGCTGTTCCTCGACCTGTTCAAGGGCTGGCTGGCGCTGTTCCTGCTGGAGATGGGGCTGTGCGCCGCCGGTGCCCTGCCGGATCTGAAGCGCGAACACTGGCGACTGGCGCTGTTTGCCGTGGTCGTGCCGCCGCTGCTGGCTTTGCTCAGCCTGCCGCTAGCCTTGACCATGGGCTTGTCGCTGGGTGGCACCGTGCTGCTGATGACGCTCGTCGCTTCCTGCTCCTATATCGCGGCGCCTGCGGCGATACGTATGGCCGTACCCGAGGCTAATCTGGGGCTGGCGATTGCCGCCTCACTGGCCGTTACCTTTCCCTTTAATACGCTGGTGGGTATTCCCCTGTACCACCAGCTGGCGCTGTGGGCCCAGAGCTGAGCTGATGGCCCCAGCGGCGGCCAAGCGCTGTTAGACTGTCCGCCCTCAAGACAAGGGGGGCGGATTGATGCAGCGCCAGTGGCTGAGTGGCTTGATGTATGGGCTGGGGGCTGGGGGCCGGGGCGCTGTGGGGGATGGTGTTTCTGGCGCCAGCGTTGCTGGCCGCCTTCTCGCCGTTGCAGCTGACGGTTGGCCGCTATCTCGCTTACGGCGCGGTGGCGCTGCTGTTGCCGCTGCATCGGCTGCTGTTTGCCGTCAGTGGCCGCGACTGGCTGCGGCTATTGGCGCTGAGCCTGCTCGGCAATCTCCTCTACTTTGTGCTGCTGGCCCAAGCGGTGCAGTGGGTGGGCATCGCCCCCAGCTCGTTGATTGTTGGGCTGATCCCGGTGGTGGTGATGGTGGCGGGCAGCCGTGAGCAGGGCACACCGCCGGCCCGCCGACTGATCGGGCCGCTGCTGCTGATGGTGGTGGGCACGGCGGCCATTGCCCTTGATAGCTATCAGGCAGGCGCCGGAAGCGGGCTGCGCCCCGGCTGGCAGAGCTGGGCCGGGCTGGTGTGTGCCTTTGGCGCCCTGCTCAGTTGGGCGGCTTATGCGGTGGCCAATCGCCACTGGCTACGGCAGCGCCCCGGCTATTCCAGCCAGCACTGGAGCCTGCTTACCGGGGTGGCCACCGGCGCGCTGGCGCTGCTGCTGGCGCCGCTGGCTTTTGCCGATCTCAGTGGCGCTGAATCTGGCCAATCCTGGCCGCTGTTCTGGCTGGTGATGGTGGCGGTGGCGATCGGAGCCTCGGTGGTGGGCAATGCTCTGTGGAATGGCGCCAGTCGCCGCCTGCCGTTGACCCTGACTGGCCAGCTGATCCTGTTTGAGACGCTGTTTGCCCTGCTCTACGGTTTCATGTTTGATGGCCGTTGGCCACGGCCACTGGAGTGGCTGGCGATGGTGCTGATGATTGGCGGTGTCTTCTGGACGCTACGTCTGTTCCGCCAGTTGCGCCCCTGAGCTTTAACATGCCGGTGACAAAATGGGTGGGTTAACAAGGTCATTTTCACGTTTCCACAAAAAGCCCGGTCGGTCCCCTTTTGTTGGTCATAAAGCGGTGGTCTAGTAGAGGTGTTTTGCGGCCCGCTGCGTTGAAAGGAGCTCATCACCCACCCTGATGGCGGGGTTGGCGGAGCCGCCCGTTATTCCCTGAAAAAGCAGTAGAGCCCAAACATGCGCAATAACCAGCCGGTCACTCAACGCGACGTTACTTTTGATGATAGTGCCATCATCGTTTCCATTACCGATCTCAAAGGTAAAATCGAGTACTGCAATCGCGATTTCATTCAGATCAGCGGCTTCTCGGAACAGGAGCTGATCGGCGCCGATCACAATATTGTGCGTCACCCCGATATGCCGTCAGCAGCTTACACCGATATGTGGGCCACCCTTGCTGCTGGCAAGCCGTGGCGCGGCATGGTCAAGAACCGCTGTAAAAATGGCGATCACTACTGGGTGGATGCCTTTGTCACCCCGGTGTTTCGCGGCCGAGACAAGGTTGGCTACCAGTCGGTGCGTACCAAGCCGAGCCGTGAACAGGTGGCAGCGGCCGAGAACCTCTATGCGCGCATGCGCGCCGAGCCGAGCATGGCCTTGCCGCGCAGCCGAGGCTGGCGCGACCGTTCGATGCAACTGCAGGTCGGCATCTGGCTGGGGTTAAGTGGTCTCTGTTCTGGCGCAGTGCTTGTGGTCGAATTGGCCAAAGGCGACTGTATTGATTGGGTTCATGTGGTATTGGCAAGCCTGAGTCTGGTGGCCACCGGCGTGGCCTTTTTTGAGTTGCGCAACAACATCAGCAAGCCGCTGCGTCAGGCCACAACCTACCTGCGCCGGCTGGCCAGCGGTAATCTCACCGAACGCTTTGACGTGCGCCACGATGACGAGATCGGCCAGATGCGCATGGCTACCAAGCTGCTGCAGGCGCGGCTGCGCACCCTGTTTGGCCGTTTTGGTGAATCGACACTGGAGGTGGCCGGCGCAGCCGAGCAACTGGCGGTATCCAGCAATGAGACGTTGGCGTCGATGCAGAAACAGCATCAGGAAACCGATCAAGTGGCCACTGCCATGCATGAGATGAGCGCTACGGTTCAGGAGGTGGCAGCTAATACCGCCCGTACCGCAGTCGCCGCTAATGAGGCGCTGGCTGAAGCCGCTGCCAGCAAGTCGGTGGTGGTGACCGCCCGTCACACCATCGAATCGCTGGCCGGCGAGGTGGATCGGGCCAGCGTTGTCATCCGCGAACTGGCCGATAACAGCGAGAAGATCAACACCATCACCGGCGTGATCAACGCCATTGCCGAGCAGACTAACTTGCTGGCACTCAACGCCGCTATTGAGGCGGCGCGGGCTGGCGAACAGGGGCGTGGTTTTGCTGTGGTGGCCGATGAGGTTCGCACCCTGGCGGCTCGTACCCAGCAGGCGACCGGTGAGATCCGCACCATGATTGAACATCTGCGTGGTGGGGTTGGACAAGCGGTGGCGGCCATGGACAGCAGCCGTGAGCGCACGGTGCAGGCGGTCAGCGGCATCCAGAACACTGAGCAGGCGCTGCTGGTGATTGCTGAGGCGGTGCAGCGTATCAATGACATGACCAGCCAGGTGGCCACGGCGGCTGAGGAACAGTCGGCGGTGGCGGAGGAGATGAGCGAAAACATCAACCGCATCAGCCAGCTGGCGTCAGCCACCACCGGCGAAGCGGAAGAGACGCGGCAGAGCGGCAGTCATCTGAGCCAGCTGGCGGCGACGCTCCAGGGGATTGTCAGCCAGTGGCAAGTCCGCAGACGTCAGTAACAGTGGCGGTCAACCACAGACGGCTGCTTTTCCGTTATCATCGCCGTCCCGTCCGCTTAGGCCGCGACGGCGAGTGATTTTGTACCGACTTACTTTCCGGGAGCGCGCGACACCATGCAGCAGAAGCTGACCCGCATCGGCATCTTTTACGATGGCAACTATTTCCTGCATGTGAGCAACTACTACCACTATGTCCATGAGCGGCGTAGCCGTATCAACATCTCTGGGCTGCACAGCTACATTCGCGCCCGGGTGGCACAGGAAGAGGGCACCGAGACCCGCTACTGCCAGATCGTCGATGCCCACTATTTCCGTGGCCGGTTGCGCGCTCAGGATGCAGAGCAGCGCGACATTCTGCTCAAAGAGCGGATCTTTGAAGACATCCTGATGCGCCAGGGGGTCACCACCCACTATCTGGGATTGGGGCCAGACGGCGAGAAGGGCATCGATGTCTGGTTTGCGCTGGAAGCCTTCGAACTGGCGATGCACAAGCGCTTTGATGTGGTGGTGCTGGTGGCCGGTGACGGCGATTTTCTGCCGCTGGTGCGCAAGCTCAATACCCTGGGATCGCGGGTGATGGTGCTGTCGTGGGAGTTCAGCTACATCGACCAAAATGGCAATGAGCGGGAAACCCGCACGGCGGCACGCTTGCTGGATGAGGCCTCCTATCCGGTACCCATGCATCAGTTGATGGGCGGTGCCAGCAGTCGAGCTGATGCGCTGGTAAACGGCTTGTTTGTTCCCCCGCGTGAGCTTCGGGTGCGCGAAGATGCTGCCGCGCCTGCGCCAGCAGTGGCCGCCGGCCCGCGCCAGGGCGGGCGGGTTCACAGCCTCAAGGAGGGCTTTGGCTTTATCGCCCCGGATGAAGGAGGGGCAACCATCTTCTTCTTCCACGCCGAGTTGGCCAACGCCGATTTTGGTGATTTGCGCCCCGGTGATGCCGTGACTTTCTGCAAGGGCAGCAATGATCGCGGCCCCTGTGCGGTGGCGGTTGAGCTGGCGGATGAACAGCCCGGCGATGAGTCTGGCAACCTGTGATGAGCCCGCTTGCGACTGAACGCCAGTTACTGCAACAGCTAGCTACAGCACTGCAGCTGTGTCAGCGCTGGCAGAGCCTGCCGCCTCCCGCAGAAGCGCTGGCCAGCAGCCAGCCCTTTTGCTGCGACACCCTGGCCTTTGAGGGCTGGTTGCAGTTTCTGTTTCTGCCCCGCTGCCATGCCTTGCTCGATAACGGTCAGCCATTGCCCTATTTCCAGCTGTTGCCGATGGCCGAGATGAGCTGGGGTAGCGATGACCAGGCGGCACCGCTGTTTGCCGCCATTGCTGCCCTCGACGCTTGGGTCGCCAAAGGATGAGTGCGCAGGCGGCTACCGAGCTGCAGCTGGTGTATCGCGACGAAGCGCTGGTGGTGGTCAACAAGCCCGCCGGCATGCTGGTGCACCGCTCGCGGGTGGCTGATGGTGAGACAGTATTTCTGCTGCAGACGCTGCGCGATCAACTCGGCCAGCATCTGTTTCCGGTGCATCGCCTCGACCGCCCCACCTCCGGCTTGATGGCCCTGACCACCTCCGGTGAGCTGGCGGCCACACTGGCCGCTGACTGGCAGGGCGGGCAGGTGAGCAAAAGCTATTTGGCGGTGGCCCGTGGCCATCTGCAGGGGGCCGGGGAGATCGATTACCCGCTGGTGCCAATGGCTGATCGCCGGCTGGCGGGCAGCCGTGACCGCGAGGCCCAGCCGGCCCAGTCACGCTGGCAGAGCCTGGCCCAGGCCGAGCTGCCCTTTGCCGTTGGTCGTTATCCAACGGCCCGCTACAGTCTGGTGGCGCTGCAACCGCTGACCGGCCGTCGTCACCAGTTGCGCCGCCATCTGGCCCATCTGCGCCATCCGATCGTTGGTGACGTCAACCATGGCGACAACAAGCACAACCGCTTTATGCGCGACGAGCTGGGAGTGCCCGGCTTGCTGCTGCACAGCCATCAGCTAGCGCTTCCCCATCCGCTAACCGGCGAGCGGCTCAAGCTTGAGGTTGCGCCGCCCGAACACTGGCAGCCGTTACTGGTGCAGTGCGGCTGGTTGGACTGGATCTCGACCAGCCCTGCTCAGTCCTGATAACCCTGCAGCAGTGCCTGCCAGGCGCTGTCAGCAAAGTGGATGGCCGGGGTCTTGGCGGCTTCCTTGAGACAGGACCGATGCAGTCGCGCCAGATTGGCAGCTTGCCATTGCTGCGCTGGCGGCCGTTGCTGGCCACGGTCAAAGTCGATCAGGTAGAGGTTGCCGTGGCCGTCGAGCAGGATGTTGCGCAGGTTGAGATCGGCGTGCCAGATGCCATGGCGGTGGAAGCGGGCGATCAGCCGTCCCAGCTCGCGCCACAGCCCATGCTCCAGCGGCGCATCCAATAACCAGCTGACCCAGTCGCGGGCGCCCGCCACCCGTTCGGTGATCAGATCTGCGCTGGCCGTCAGCCCGTGGCGTACCAGTCGTCCGGCCAGTGGCACCGGTACCGGCAACCCCAGCGCCAGCATCTGCTCGAGCAGGGCAAACTCGCGGTAGACCCGGCTCTGTTCGAGACCGGTGAACAGGTAGCGGTCGCGCACCAGTTTGCCGATAAGGCCGCCGCGGCAGTAATGGCGCACCACCCACTCGCCGCCGGCATGGCTGATGAAGTGGCTGCCGCCCCGGCCGCCGGGTGTCGCCTGCAGCAGGCCGCGCTGCTGCCACTGGTCAGCATCGAACTGCCAGGGCTCGATGGTGGCGAGGTGTTTACTGTTCCAGATCAGCCAGCTGCTGCCGCTGGCGCGCAGTTCCATATGCTGCGTTGTCCCGATGGGTGGGGGTGCGCATAATGTACCCCTTCGTGCTCGCCCATCACAGGCTGTCGATGACCCGCCCTAGCCCTTTGCCGTTTACCCAAGCCCCGGCCTCACTGTGCATCCTGCGGCTGTCGGCCATTGGTGATGTCTGTCATGCGGTGGCGGTAGTGCAGGCGATTCAGCAGCAGTGGCCGACCACGCGCATCAGCTGGGTGGTGGGCAAGGTGGAGGCCAACCTGCTGGCCGGCCTGCACGGCATCGAACTGGTGGTCTACGACAAGAAAAGCGGCTGGCGTGGCTGGTGGGCACTGCGCCGCCATTTCGCCGGCCGCCGTTTCGACGCCCTGCTGATGATGCAGGTGGCCGCGCGCGCCAGCTGGCTCAGCCTGGCCATTCCGGCCCGCATTCGCCTGGGCTTTGACCGCAAGCGGGCGCGTGAAGGGCAATGGCTGGTGACCAATGCCAAGGCGCTGCCCGCCGCTGGCCCCCATGTCATTGATGGTTTTGCCGCCTTTATCCGCACTCTTGGGGTGGCTTGGACCGGCCCGCGCTGGCAGATGCCGCTGGATAGTGCCACTCGCCACTGGGCGGCGCTGCAACATGACGGGCGGCCGCTGCTGCTGCTCTGCCCGGCGGCCAGCAAGGCTGAACGCAACTGGCTGGCTGAGCGTTACGCGGCGCTGCTGACCCACGCCGAGCAGCGGGGTATGGCCATTATGATCTGCGGTGGTCCGTCGCTGATGGAGCGCCAGCTGGCCTCAGCCATTGTGGCTAACTGCCCGTTCGAGGTGGACAACCGGGTGGGCGATACCTCGCTCAAGCAGCTGCTGGCGCTGATGGCGGAAGCTGCGGTGGTGGTGGCCCCCGATACTGGACCCTTGCATATGGCCGCCACCGTCGGTACGCCGGCGCTGGGTCTTTATGCCCACTCCAATCCGGCCCGCACCGGGCCGCTGGCCCCTAACGCTGAGGTGGTGTCGGTCTATGAGCAGGTACTGGCCGAGCAGAGCGGCGGCCAGGCCGGCGATCACCGTTGGGGCAAGCGCAATCGCGGTGAGACGCTGATGGCCCGCATCAGCGTTGAGCAGGGGGTCACCGCGCTGGACCGGCTACTGGCCAAGCGCTGATTAGCGTGGTGGCTGCAGCCGGTAGTGGCCGGTGAGTTTGAACTCGAACAGCCGATCTTCTTCGCGGGTGCCGCCACCGATGTTGTGGATCACCAGCGGTATGCCTTCGCCGTTGCGCCTGTCGCTGACCAGCATGATATGGGGCAGGTGGGGCGGCACAGTCACCGTGACCAGATCACCGCTCTGGAACTGGCTGGCGTCGGTCGATAACGGCAAGCTGTAGCCGCGGCGTTTGAACCAGGTTTGCAGGTTGGGTACCCGGCGGTGGTCGATGTTGCGGTCGGGCCCGCGCAACCCCCAATGCTGCGGATAGCTGGTAAAGTGAGCGCGCATCTCCTCATGCACTTCACGTTGCAGATCCAGCTGCCAGGCCTGACGCAGGGCGCGGATCACCACATCGGTACAGACCCCACGGTCGATTGGCACATCCCCGCCGGGGTAACTCAGCTGACGGTAGCTGGGGTCATAGCTGACGGTCACGCCGATCTGATTGCGTGCCGCTTCTACCAACGTGAGTTGAGGACTGGCGGCCAGCGCCGGCAGGGTCAGCAGTGTGATCAGACAACACAGCAGGCGCATCTCTTTATCCCCCGTGACGCGGCTGAAACAGACGCAGGGTTATCTGGGTCAGGCGGTTGCTGGCGGCCGAGAACGGCACCGCCATGATGGCTGTCATGACCAGCATCAGCAGCGATTTGCCCCAGAATGGCCGGCCTTCATTGAAGCTGGCGTCAGTCATTTTGAACCAGCGCTCAGTGATGTAGAGGGCAAAGGTGTGGGCAGGTAAACGCTGAAGGTGCGGGTGAAAAAGAAAGCGAACAGCGGCCGGAGCCATGGCAGGCGATAGATCCACAGCAACGGCCGTTGCAGGGCGCAACAGACGGTGATCAGGGCCAAGCAGCCCACCACATAGTAGATGCTCGGGTAATAGGTGTGCTCGGCGAAGTCGATATCCAGATCCAGCCCCATCACCAGCGCTGCCGAGACCAGCGTCAGCAGCAGCGCTGTCAGCCAGTGGCGACTGGCCGGCCAATGGCTGGCATGGCTGAGCCAGAGGGCGCCGACCACAAAAAACCGGCTGTGCACAATCGGTTTGTAGAAGTTGTGGTGCGCCAGCCAGAACTGGCGGCCCACCGGCCACCACAGCTGCAGCGTGGAGAGCAGCAGGGCGACGCCCAGCCATAACCACAGCACCGGGCTGCGTTGCTGCAACAGCCGGAACAGCAGTGGCGAGATCAGGCAGATCAGCAGCAACACGCCAAGAAACCAGACCTGAATCAGCGGAAACGGGGTCCAGGCTTTGAGCAGGGCGATGGTCAGCCAGCGCCATGCTCCTTCCCACGACCAGGGCGGCAGCTGCTGGTTGTCAGCGACATAGAACAGCAACGACAGCAGCGCGATCAGGTAGAAGGGGACCAGCAGCCCGACACACCGTTTGAGCAGATTGTTGCCGACCGTCGGCGAGCGACAGAAGGCGTGGTAACTGACCGTACCGGAGATAAAGAAGAACAGTGGCACCGTGAACTGCAGAAACTCGGTCCATGGCCGGTTCATCCAGAACAGGCCAACGTGGCCAACCGCGATGAACACAGTGGCCAGCGCCCGCAACAGCGCCAGCAGTTCGCTGCTGTCGCGATCCAGGGTGGCCTGATTACTCATTCGGCTGACCGATTGCGCAACAGCTGGCGCAGTTCCGCCAGTTCTGTTCTTAGCGCCTTCACCTCAAGGTGAAGCTCAGCCTCAATATGATCCCGTGATTTCTCCACTGCTTGGACCGTCTGCTGCTTCTCCGCTTCACTGAAGCTCTGCATCGCATTGACGATGATGGCGATGAACAGATTGAGCATGGTGAAGGTGGCGACCAGGATGAAGGGCACAAAAAACGCCCACGCCAGAGGGTAGGTCTCCATCACCGGACGCGAAATACCCATCGACCAGCTCTCCAACGTCATCACCTGAAACAGGGTATAGAAACTGTGGCCAAGCGTGCCGAACCAGTCAGGGAAGGCGCTACCAAAGAGCTTGGTGGCGATCACCGCAAAGACGTAGTAGATCAGCAGCAGCACAATGGCGATCGACGCCAGGCCGGGGATGGCTGAAAGTAGAGCCCCGACCACGCGACGCATCGAGGGAACGATGGTCAGCACTCGTAACACCCGCAGCACGCGCAGGGCTCGCAGTACTGCAAAGGGCCCACTGGCCGGGATCAAGGCAATGGCGACAACCGTAAAGTCAAACAGGCTCCAGGGGTCGCGAAAGAACGCCAGGCGGTGGACATAGAGCCGTAGAGTCAGCTCAACCACAAAAATGGTCAGCAACGCCTTGTCGAGGACGAGGATGTGCGTGCCAACCAGCGCCATGATCTCAGGCGACGTTTCCAGGCCAAGGGTGATGGCATTGAGCAGGATCAGGGCGAGGATAGTGCCCTGAAAGCGGGAATGAGCCAGTAGCTGCGCCAAGCGCTGGCGCAAGGGCTGGGGGTACGACGTAGCCGGCTCGCTCATATCTGTCCTCATGTTGATGGTGGGTTAGCTGCGCTTGGTGGCAATCAGTGGTTGCAAAGTGGCGACAGGCTCATGGTTGACCGGCTGGCCATTGAGGTAGAGCAGCACCAGTTGTAGCTCGTTATCTTCAAACAGTTTGCGGGCGATCTGATCCGGGCTGATGGTAAAACGGCCCAGAGCGCGATCGGTGGGCCAGTGGGTGTCGGTGTAGGCTACGTAGACCAGTTCAGAGCAGACAATGCGATCAGTGGTGGCGATGTCAAAATTGAAATCGTAGGACTTGCCCAGCTGACGCAACGCCTGCAATACCACCTTGGCCCGCTGCGCGTCATCCATCTGCTGGCCACGGATCACCGCCAGATCGTCAATGTTCAGGAACTGGCTGAGCGGGTTGAGTTCGACGCCGGCCCGCAGTGCCTCAACCACCCCGTGACCGGTGCGGATAGCCGCGTGATGGGGCTGGACCAGCGGGTGTTCCCACAGCCCGAGCTGGCGCAGATCCTGCTCGTTGCCGATCCAGATGGCGGCATGGCCAAAATACCCCGGGATCAGGGCGTCGGTAAGGCGGAAGGGCGTCTTCTCCAGCAGGATATCGCCGGGCTGCAGTATGTCGCTGACCGTCGCTGCCACCGTTTCGTCGCCAAACAGCTTACCGCGGCGCGTCTCTACCAGCCCCACAGCGTTGCCGAACAACATCGACAGCAGGTTGACCCCCTCATCCTTCATGCCGATCAGGGTATCTCCGCCGACCACCCCAAACAGGCGCAGGGTCTGGCCGACCCCGGACAGCGGGCTCAGGCTGTCGGCCTGACGGGCCGACGGGCTTTGCTCGATCAGCCCATTAAGGTAATGGATGTCGGGATCGCTGAGCCAGCCATCGCGCAGCCATTGCTGTTCAGCCAGAAATTGGCGGGCCCTTTCCACCCGGCTGCGATTGCGCGGCGAGGCGTAAGAGGCGGTGATCGCGGTCAGCGAGGCGCGGGCTTTGCCGTAGCCACTATCGGCGTCGTTAAGCAGGCGTCGCAGTTCGGGCGTCTGTTCGAGCACGGCGATCGCTAACAGATAGTTGTCGTACAGCAGCAGGGCCGCAGCATAGGAACGCATTACCCCTTCCAGACGGGTACGGCTGTCGATGCCGGCCGTGCGCAACATCTGCGGCGTGGCGTAGAGCCAGCATTCATGTTGGTGGGCCACGGCCAGCAGCTTGGCGCGCAGTTCCAGATGGGCCAGAGTGCCGCTGTTGAGCAGATCCAGCTCGGCCCCGGTAAGCGGCTGTTTGGCGTCCAACTTGGTCAGTAGCTGGTTGACCACTTTGAGCGTTTCGGCGCGATAACTCAGTGATTGTTCGGCCAAGGCGATAAAGGTCTCGCCGTCAGCACGAAACTGCCGCTGGCCGACAAACTCAATCGCTGCGGGGCAGTCATCACCGGGTGACACGCCAGCGCTGTTGCTGCCGGCGTAGATGGCGGTACTTAACATCAGGGTCAGCAGGGCTGACGCCCTTAATAGGGCATTTTTCAAGCCGGCTCCGGCAGGGCCGAGGTATCGACCCAGTAGCGTTTCGGGTTGCCAGGGGCGATCAACACTGTGATTGCCTCACCTTGCAGATAACTGGCGGGATCGTAATCGATATTGTCGCTGGCATAACGATAGATTTTGCCGCTGCGCGGTTCTTGCCATTGGCACTGGATCTGCCAAGGATGACGGCCATTGATGCGAATACTGGTATTGGCGCCAACGTTGACGATGCGTGCTTCGACGCGCTGGCCATGGCGCTGCAACCAACGGCGGCGGCGCGCCGACTGCAGTCGCCACAGCAGCAGCCCACCACCCATCAGGGTAAAGCTGCCGCTGAGGATGGCCAGGATGATCGGTCCCAGCCACAGGCCGCTGGTGGTCGCCAGCCGTGCATCGTTGGGGTTGCGCGTGTCGATCAGCACTTGTACCTGGTCACCAATATCATGGCTACGCGGCTTGGTGCTGACCGAACTAACGAAGGTATGTCGACCACCGTCGAGCCCGATGTAGCTGACCTCGGGCGCGTATGTGGTGCCGCCGTTGTTGCTGCGTCGCAGCTGGTGGCCGATCACGGTGCCGGTGGCAGATTGCGCATGGGATTTGAAATCCTGAATGCTGTTTACCCACCACACGCAGCCGCCCAGGCCAGATGCGCCGAGGGCAAAGAGGATGGTGGCGATTAGGTTCAGCGTCTTCATCAGTCGTTCCTTGAGGATGAAAGGGGTTAAACTCTAGCATGACGCGCCTATGACTGGCAGCGGGTCAAAGATCGCCCATGCGTAACCAGCGTTCCCTGAGTGCTTGATGGCGCTCAAGCGCGATGCGACCGGCGTTAGCGCTAATGAGGTGATGACGGCGGTGAAGATCACGCCGGTCAGGGCCTGCGCGATGCCCAGCAGCCGGGCCACAGTGGTTTTTGGGGTGAGAGCGCCGTAACCGACGGTGAGGGCGGTGATCCAGGCCAGATAGGGGCCATCATCCCACGCCATCTGCTGCACTTTCCGCCAGTGACAGGCCGCCTGCTGAGATGATCAGGGCCAGACCGCTCCAGAGTGGCGTTAGCAACCATAGGATGAGGCCGAAGGTGGCGAGAAAATTGCGGATGAACGATATCGGCAGCGTCCAGTTGCCGTTAGAAAAGTGCGGTTCGTTGACCACCGTCCGCATGTCTTGGTGGTCAGTCCTCTCCTCAAGCGATTGTAAGGAGCACGTGCGGATGAAGGGTTTTGCGCGGCAGATCACAGCTTTGGCGATCATCAGGCGCACTGGCCGGCGGCCAGAAATCTCAATCCTTCGAGCTGTGTAACAAAAAAGTGGATTTGTTCCCTGCCCACTGCCGCTTTGTGATGACTGTCACGGATTGGCCTCGGCCCGGTCATTAGCATGCATCTGACTTTGGCGCCCGGGGGCGGACAGAGTCGGATGCGAAAGCATCTTAGTGGTTTTGAGTCGGGGAGCCCCCCGGCACCCGACCGACGAAAGAGAATGTTGGTTTTCTCTTCCGAGCTAACAAACCTAAAAAAGGGATCTGAGTCATATGGCTAAATTTAAAGCACTTCCGATTGCAGCTGCCGTTGCTACCGTGCTGGTAGCGATGAGCGCTTCTGCAGTTGAATTCCACGGTTACATGCGCGCAGGCATTGGCCAGAACGCTGATGGCGGCGGCCAGGTTTGCTACGGCAACGGCGGCGCTTATGCTCATGCTGTTGGTCGTCTGGGTGACGAGTGCGACATGTATGCAGAACTGACCCTCGGGCAGGAAGTTTTCAACCGTGATGGCAAGACCTTCGGCGTGGTCTCCACCATCGCGTATGGTACCCATGAATCTGGCCCGGGCGAAGGTGGCGTGCCGCAGATGGGTTCTCAGGGTAACAGCTGGCAGGCTCAGGGTGGCGAAAGCTCCAGCCCGTGGGAAGGCGGCCGTCTGTCAGTTCGTGAAATGTATGCCACTGCCAAAGGCATCATCGGCGACTCCACCTTCTGGGCTGGTAAGCGCTTCGGTCAGCGTAAAGATATCCACATCTTGGATTTCTTCTACCTGATGAACAGCGGTACTGGTGTTGGTTTTGACGGCCTCAGCGCAGGTCCTGGCAAGCTCTCGTTCCAGTGGAACCAAGCCAATACCGGCGACGGTGGCCCAGCATTCCCCGATTTTGATTGGAGCAATGCTCCGGGTCAAAATCATCCGGACATGGATCAGGATGTTGTTAACGGCGGCACCAACACTTGGCATCGCACCAACAAGCTTGACGTTCGTTATAACTTGCCGGTCGGCAGCCAGAACATTGACTTTGTAGCCATTTATGGCGCTCCCACCTTGACTGACCTGCAGAAGGACAATGGCGCTTTTGATGAAGCAGGTTACTTGGCTCAAGTCGAGTGGACAATGCCGATTCTGGGTGGCTTCAACAAGTTGTCAGGTACCTATGCAACCAACGGTTTCGCGGACCTGCGTGATGCGTTCTGGGGCCTTAACTATGCCACTTGGTTGGGTGAAGGTGAAGGTTACGGGGTTATCAACCACGGTTTGGTCAAGTTCGGCAAAAAAGTCGAGATGGCCTACGTGTTGAAGTACACCAATACTGACTTGGATAGCAATGGCTGGGCAGAAAGCGAGTCGTACTCTGCTGTGGCACGCCCGATGTTCAAATGGAACGACGTCATGAGCACTGCTCTGGAAGTCGGCTATGACAACGTTGACTGGAACGGTACCGCAATCTGTGATGGCAACCTGTGTGGCGATCGTCATCAGGCGCGCGAAGGCGGTGAAGATCTGTTCAAAGTTACCCTTGCTCAGCAGTGGTCGCCGCTGCAGAACGGTGGTTTCTGGGCTCGTCCGCAGTTCCGCCTGTTCGTCAGCAACTACTCGGGTGACCGCGCAGTCAAGGAAGCCGAAACCATGTTCGGTGCTCAGGTTGAAGCTTGGTGGTAACACCACTTTAGGCTGAAGTCTGAAGTACAACCCCTGGCACTTGCCGGGGGTTTTTCATTCCGGCAGTCGTTGAATTGGATTAGACTGGCGTCCGTTTTGTTGGTGAGGTTGGTGACCGATGCGTGTTCTGGTTGTTGCTTGCTTGGTGTTGTCTCTGCTTGGCTGTGGCTCATTATCGGGTTTTGATTCCCCGGATATCCCGGATAGGGAGGCGGCGATGGCGGCTCTGGCTGCTGCCGAGCCCTGCTGCGAGGGTCCTCAGGCGCTGCGCTATCAGACCATCAGCCAGGGTTTCAATGAGCGCATTGTGATCGATGGCAGTGAGCAGGTGCTCAAGCTGAAGACAGGCAAATCCTGGGTCGAAGCCTATGCCTTGCCCGCCAACCGTAGCGGCTATGCGGTAGTGATCGAGAGCCTGATTCGTAACGACGAGATCTTTGCTCCGGCACTGCTGCTGCTCGATGGCCAGTTCAACGTCGTTGACGCAGTTAATCCTAACCAGTTCATTTACTTGCGTGCCAAAGGGATGTCTACCGACCGCCTGAACTATACCTTGAACATTACTCCAGAGCTTGGCGCTGCTTATCTGCTTGTTTTTACCTCCGATGACGCGTTGAGCGGTTCCACCGAATATGTGCATCCCGCTCGCGCATACGCTGAGGCCCAAAGCCTTTCCGACCCCGGTGTGCCTAACCCCAAGGCCAAACACTCACCGGTCGGATTGTTTGAACTTAGCGTTGTAGGCACATTTGTAACGCCTGCCGACCAGCAAAAAGACATGGTTGACCGGTGGGTAGATTCCTTTTGGGGTGACGTCCCCGCGGCTACTGCAGATCGTTCAACACCCGCTACTGTTGAAGCGATTGCCCGCAGTGTTCCCGACAGCTCGTCACCGGTTATAGCTTCTGCTGCTGTGGTCACGACTGCGGCTGCGGTGCCGGCACCGGTTGCCGCTGCCGCTTCCGGCGCCATGATGGCGGAAACCGAGGCCATGTATAACCAGATGATCACTCAGGCGGTGGCCGGGCGTGATATCGACAAGGCGATGAAGCTGGTCGAAGAAGCTGAGCGGGCCGGTTCGGCTTCGGCGCGCAAGACCTTCGTCGAAGAAGTGAAGAAGCTGAAATAAAGCGCTGAAGCGTCAAATAGACAAAGGCCGGTTATCCGGCCTTTGCTGTTTTTTCAAGAGCAAGGAGCAAGGAGCAAGGAGCAAGGAGCAAGGAGCAAGGAGCAAGGAGCAAGAAGTAAGAAGCAAGTAAGAAGTTGGACGCTGTCCCACTTCCCACACTTCCAACTTCCAACTTCCAACTTCC
>JAFOOX010000024.1 GCA_017425245.1 Gammaproteobacteria bacterium | reverse complement strand
TTGCCGGGATCCATGAATACAACCTGGGAGACGGGCCATCCCAAGTGACCGACATCAACATCGTTCAGGAGACCATCATCGACGTTCTCGGCCCTAGATACCGGCAGATTTATTCATGAATCGGGTGCGGAATGTCGGATAAAAGTTAACAAAGCGCTGTTGGCGGACTGCTTTTCCGCTGCGCTCCAAACCAGCCGCAAAGCGCGGCGTTAGGCATTCAAATATAGAAGGAAAGCTCTCATGAACGACAATGCGTTTTATCAATGTAAACTCTTTCTTGAGCAGAGGATTCAGGAGCTCCCTGAAAATACTGAGCTTGTAAAGGCATATGTTGCTCTGATTGAGCAGAAAACGAAATTCGATATTGCATATTTTTCACAAACATCTGATGTTCAGAAAAATTGGAATGACAACCAAGCCAAGATGAATGCCGCTTGGCATGAAAGCAACGCAAAGGTTGCCACCAAGCAGATTGAGGTTGGCGGTAGGCTGCCGAACAATGGCTTTTAGCCTAACAAAGTTATTAAATTCGCTCCGGCTCCGGCTCCGGCTCCGCCGGACGCTCGTACCTCGCGCCGTTTATAACGGCGTTAACCCTAAGGAATACCCATGACTCCAGAGCAGTTATTTGTCTACACGGAAGAGGTCAATATACATGCTCAGCTAGCACTATCTAATTTTGTAACTTTTCAAAATATTGTGCATAACCACGAAGATCGGCAACGTCGAGAAGCTTGGATGCATCTGCAAAGCTTCCTATCGCACTTCGGTATGGTTTCAAAATTACTCTATGCACCTAGCTCCAGGGCGCAGGTGTCGAGAGAACGTGCCCGGATCCTCCGGGATCATCTTGAAACTGATAGCTCCAGCGCTCTAAATGATCGAGATGCTAGAAATGCTGTCGAACACTTAGATGAGCGCATGGATAATTGGTTAACTCAAGAAGGTAAGGGTATTCTCGAAAGTGTATTTCCAAATAGAAGGGCATACGATTACTTAAGCAAAGAGCGCTGGGTTGTTCGTAGAGTTTATCTGGTCGAAGAGGATATATTTATAACTCAAGAATCCGATGGTCCAAAAGAAATGGCACTCCAGCCTCTTGCAGAAGAGTTGAGTCGTATAATAAGCGTATCTAATCAACGGCTAAGTAATGACAGCCCATACCACATTATTCAACCATCGTAGGGTTAACAAGGCGCTCAACCGGACCTGGCTTCGCCCCGCGCGGTTAGCTTGGCGTTATGCCGCAAAACAGTTCCTATGAACGGAGATTGCGAAATGAGTTATGAGAATGAAGACGTTGAAAATATTATTTCATCCCTGGACATTGGCGATTGGTCGTTAAGTGATGAGCGTGAGTTCATAGAAAACCTTCATGTAGGGCGATTCAACTATTTCTTGGTCGTTTTTTCTTTGTTCATGACAGCAGGCTTTGCCAACAGCTTTACGACTTACAAATCTCTCGTGTTCTATATCGGTGCTTTTGTTTTGATCCTTGTATGGTTGCCTCTTTACCGCGGATATAAGAAGCATGACCGTATACTGAAAATTATTTTTCGCAATAAGGCTAATCATCCTGCCAACAAGATCGAAAAGCTCATGGAGCTGGAGGGCAATAAATCGAAGTACCGAGTCTCAAAGCTCATGGGCATTTACATACCAGGGGTCTGTATCTTGGTTCTTTTTGGAGTTGCAATTGCAATTTCTTCTGGGTGCATCAAGTGATACGGCATAACCAGAGGGTAAACTTGAACGGCAAAAGCTCCGCTGCTATCGCCGCTTTACTTTCGCCGGCAAGTTACCCTTATCTTTAGGCGTCAGAATCTCCGAAGAACGGGCATTGAAACATGGAAGGTCCATTACTCGGTCACCTTAATGAGTTGCGCGACGATGCAGCGCGGATGTCCAAGGAGCATGGTGAGTTGCGATCTAGCTCTGAATACGCGCTTGAGCTGAGTCGACTTAGAAAAACTATTCATGACCTGATTCAGACGCTTCGGTTGTGTTCACTTGCAACCTCAAGGTGGAGTCACTTCTCAGAAAATTATCTTTTACCAAGACATCTCGACGATATCGTTGAGGCAGCATTGTCCGCTCAACTATCCATAGAAAACGGCGCATTAAACCCCGGGCGGCGAGAGCTGCGCTTCATGCTAGAAGTAATCGTCAATATTGCCTATGTTGATGAGTTTCGCGCCGAGGATACGTTTGAGGAAAGAATTAGTTACTACAGAGGCAAAGCGGTTAAGAAGAGCAATGTAGATCACATCTTTGAGCTACCTCTTCGGCTACTGGGAGATCACAGGGAATTATTCGCAAAGTCAGTCCAGTCTGCATGGGTCAGAGCCTCAAATTATGTTCACCTGACCAAAAGAAGAATCGACGAAAAACTTAGACTTAGAGATGAATGCGTCGTTCTTGGTATGGAAACAATCGAGATGTTAAAAGACATCGTCTCCGAGGTTCATGAGGCATGTACTATCGTAATTCTTCTTACATTTGAGACCATAGGACCGTCGTTTACGGGAGATTTGCTGGTTGATAACCTAGATAGCAACGACTCTTGGATATTTCACTTAAGTAAGTACATGGCTATTGTTGATTCCCATTTTGACTACAAGCATGAGCGCAAGTCGCGACTGAATGAGCATATCGCGCGGAGAAATGCAAGAATCAAGTTCCCCGTGACGCCAATCGATGCCTAACAAGTCAATCCGGCGGACGCCATGCCGGCGCCGCTGATCTCCAACGTTAGAACGCCGAAATCAGTGATACGCCCTCGGCGACTTGA
Organism: Gammaproteobacteria bacterium; assembly: GCA_017425245.1. Lineage (GTDB taxonomy): Bacteria > Pseudomonadota > Gammaproteobacteria > Enterobacterales > Neiellaceae > RGIG665. The sequence goes on along the minus strand of JAFOOX010000024.1, from coordinate 7,718 downwards.
ATCGGCGCTGCATTTCCACCCCTTGATCACCACCCACACAGCCGTGGTAAGCCCACGGCTGCCGTGGGCCGGGCAAGTCTTACCGCCCCGTTTGAGCGCCAACCCAACCACCGTGCAGCAAGCACGGGCTGCGTGCTGGGTTACGGGCGAGCGACCTGGATGGTCGCGTCGCTCCAACCCCTTGATCACTACCCGCACTACGCCTGCCAACCCACGGCCAGTCGGGCGTAGGGGGTGAGTCGCCTGGACGGCGACGAAAGCCACTAAGGCACATGGATGTGACTTTGTGGCGACCTCGTAGCTCGGCAGAACGACAGCCAGATGGTGATGGTGGTGATCTCGGGGGCGCCCGGGTGTGCAGAGGGGCGTGGCGCTACGCCCCTCTGCCCCAGCGCGAGGCGGGCAGCCTCGCATTCTGCCGCCACGCAGTGGCATTTGCCGCGCAGCGGCAGGCCAAGCCCGCTGCGCAGCAGCCCAATAACCTGCAAAACCAAGGGTTTTGTTAGCCAGCTGGATCGGTATACTGCGTCGTGCCAAGGGGTGTTCGGCAACGAACTGAGATGCCAGAAAGGCGAACCCTTTGAACCTGATCCGGCTGATACCGGCGTAGGGATGGCTGCTACCCACAGAATATTTGCTGCCGAAACAGTATTTTCCGGGATGCCCTCTGCCTGCGCTCAGCCGCCACCGTATGACGAGTTAACGGGGTGTGTTGTGCGATTCAATCCTTTAGTGCTGGCGCTCGCTGGCCTTGCCTGTGCGGCGACCGCCGCTGATGAACCCATAGAGACCATTACCGTGCGCTCCGGCTTTCGCGCCGATGCTGCCGAGACGGTACCGGCCAGCGTGTCGGTGATCGACGCGGCGCGCATTGACGACAGCGGCGCAGTCAATGTCGAAGATCTGATGGGTACCATCGCCAACCTCAATTGGGCCGGCACCGGCTCGCGGCCGCGCTTCTTCCAGATCCGTGGGGTGGGCGAAACCGAAGACTACCGTGGCGTGCCGAGCAATGCGGTGGGGGTGGTGGTTGATGATATCGATCTGACCGGCGTCGGCATGGCCACCAGCCTTTATGATCTCGACCAGCTGGAGGTGCTGCGTGGCCCTCACAGCACCCGCTTTGGCGGCAGTGCCATGGCCGGGCTGCTCTATTACCGCAGTGCCGAACCAAGCGCCCAGGCTGAGAGCGGTGCGGAAGCCACCATTGGTGATGACGATCTGGTGAGTCTGGCGGCTCACAGTGGTGGTCAGGTGGGGCTACATGACGACATTCATTACCGCGTGGCGGTGCAGCAGCATAAGCAAAACGGCTACCGTGACAACGCCTATCTGGGCAGCGACGACAGCAACGGTCGCGACGAGCTGACCCTGCGCGGCAAACTGGGCTGGCAGGTCACCGAGCAGCTCAAGGCCTCGCTGGCGCTGATCCATGCCGACTTTGACAACGGCTACGACGCCTGGACGCTGGATAACAACGGCTTTACCACCCTGAGCGATGAGCCCGGTTTCGATAGTCAGCGCACCACCGGCAGCTCGCTACGCTTGGACTGGCAGGGACAGCAGTTGGGCGTTACCAGCATCACCAGCGGCGCCGCCACCGACCATCGCCACGCCTACGACGGCGACTGGGCTAACCCCGGTTACTGGGCAGGGCGCGACTGCGTCGACTACTACGATGAAAACGGCAACGGTGACAGCAGCGATCTGATCCCTTGCCAGTACGACTACTGGTGGGACAAGCAGGCCAAGCGGCGCAACCTCAATCAGGAGCTGCGCCTGCTCTCCACCAAAAACAGCCGGCTGTTTGCCGGCACCACCGATTGGCTGGTGGGGGTGTGGGGCCAGCGCCTGGATGAAACCAATGATCTCGACAGCCGCTACAACGGCTACCCCGATCAGGTGGTGCAGAGCGACACCGCAGTGCGCGCCTGGGCGCTGTTTGGCCAGCTCGACACTGAGCTAAGTGAGCGCTGGCGGCTGTCGCTGGGCGCCCGTAGCGAACAGCGCCAGCTGCGCTACGACGACAGCGACGGCGAGTCATTCAACCCCGATGAGAGCCTGTGGGGCGGCCATCTGGCCCTGAGATATCTGCTGGACGAGCAGCGCGAGCTGTTTGCCAAGGTGGCCCGTGGCTATCAGGCGGGTGGCTTTAACATGGGGCTGCCGGAGGATTTCCGCCAGTATCAGGCCTATGACTCCGAGACCCTCTACAACAGCGAGCTGGGGCTCAAGGGCACCGGCTTTGATGGCCGCCTGCAGGCACAGCTGGTGCTGTTTTACATGGTGCGCGACAACCAGCAGGTCAACGGCTCGGTGCAGGATCCGGCCAACCCCCAGGCTTTCATCCTCTACACCAGCAACGCCGCCCGTTCCAATAGCTATGGCGCCGAGCTGGAAGGCAGCTGGCTGCTGCTGCCGAGCGTCGAGCTTTATGCCAGCCTGGGGCTGCTGCAGAGCGAGTACGACGAGTTCATGGCCGCCCAGAGTGATGGCAGCTTCCTCGATCAGCAGGGGCGGGAGCTGGCCCACGCGCCCAACTGGCAGGGGGCGCTGGGGGCCACCTGGCGCAGTGGCAGCGGCTGGTTCAGCAACCTGCAGCTGGCCGCCAGCGATGACTTCTACTACAGCGATGACCACAACCAGATGGCCGACGGCTACGCCACCCTCGGCGCCCGCTTTGGCTATGAGGCCAGCCAGTGGTCGGCCTATCTGTGGGGGCGCAACCTGACTGACGAGACATACAGCGTGCGCGGCTTCTACTTCGGCAACGAGCCGGATCAGGACTGGGCCCCCAAGCTGTATGAACGCTATGCCGATCCGCGTCAGCTGGGCGTGACTGTCCGTTACCTGTGGCAATAAGGAGCCCGGCCATGGAAACCGCTATCGAGATCAGTCTCTATCCGCTGCAGGACAACTATATCGAGGTGATCCGCTGGTTTATCCGCCAGCTGGATGGCCAGCCGGGGATCAGGCGCCAGACTAATGGCATGAGCACCCAGCTGCAGGGGCCTCATGATCAGCTGTTCAAGCTGCTGGCGGATGCCACTGCCAGCGCCCACCGTGAGTTCGGGCGGGCGGTGTTTGTGTGCAAGATCATCCCCGGTGGGGTTAACCTCGACCACAGCGAGTAACGGCAGGGGAGGCGGCGATGAACCAGTGGCTGGATGGCCTGCTTGGCCAACTGCACAGCATGAGTGGCTGGGAAGCGGTGGCGGTGGTGCTGGCCATCGCCTACCTGTGGCTGGCGATGCGCCAGAGTCAGTGGTGCTGGCCGGCGGCCTTTGTCAGCACCCTGATCTACGCCGTGATCTTCTGGGAGGTGGCGCTGCTGTCTGAGTCGCTGCTGTCGGTCTACTACATGGCGATGGCGATCTATGGCTACTGGCAGTGGCGGCAGGGGCCGCGTGGCGACAATGGCCTGCCGATCCACAGCTGGCGCTGGCCGCGCCATTTGTGGCTGGTGAGCCTGACCGGGCTGGCGTCGCTGCTGCTGGGCTGGCTGATGGCCAGCTACACCCAGGCCGATTTCCCCTATCTGGATGCCGCCACCACCTGCTTTGCCGTCGTCACTACCGTGCTGGTGGCGCGTAAGGTGCTGGAAAACTGGATCTATTGGTTCATCATAGATGCGGTGTCGATCTACCTGTATGTGGCCAAGGGGCTATGGCTGACTGCCGCGCTGTTTCTGCTCTATCTGGCCATGGTGGTGGTGGGCTACTGGCGCTGGCGTCAGGCCCATCAGCTGGCGCGCAGCCATGAGCAGGCGCCGTTCGCTGTCGCCTGAGACTGCCCTCGCCCTGATCCCCGGCCTGCCGCGCCAGCGCCAGCTCAGCGCCATGAATGGTGGCCTGAGCAACGAAGTGTGGCGGGTCGATACCCCCAATGGCCGTTATCTGCTGCGGCTGCACAACCCCAAGCCCGCCGCCGGCATCGACCGTCAGGCCGAGCGCCACAGCTGGCAGCTGGCAGCCGCCGCCGGCCTCGCCCCGGAGCTGTGCTACTGGGATCGCGAACATCGCTTCAGCCTCTGCCGCTATCTATCGGCCACCCCGCTGCAGCAGCCGGAGCCGCAGGCAGTAGCGGCGCTGCTGGCTGCCTTTCACCCGTTGCCGCCGCTCACCGCCGAACGCCGTGATTACGCAGGCTTGGCCCGTCAGGCGCTGGCCGAGCTGGCCGGGGCCGATGCTCAGCTGCAGCAGTGGACGGCGCTGGCTGACCACTGGCAGCAGCTGGTGTTTGCCGCCGGCCCGCAGGTGGGCCTGTGCCACCATGACCCCACGGCCGGCAACCTGTTGTGCGATGGCGAGCGGCTGTGGCTGGTCGACTTTGAATACGCCTGTGCCGGTGCGCCACTGTTTGACCTGGCCGCCGCCGGCGAGTGGTGGTCGGCGCCGCTGCGCGCCGAACTGCTGACCCACTATGGCCAGCTGCGTGGCCTGACCCCCAGCCCGGCGCTGGATCTGGCCTATGCCGCCGGCTATGCCCTGCACCAGCTGCTGGCCCTGCTGTGGTGGCTGGCCCTGCCACCACGGGTGGAGATTGCCGATGCGTGCGACCGCTATCGGCGCAGCTTGCTGGCGCACTTGGCGGTGTATCCGCTGTTGGTGGGTGGCTAGTCAAGCAGCGCACGGGGGGCGGCCAACTGTGTTGGCAGGTGCGGCAGCCGGACGAAGGGTGTCGCAGCAGAGGTAGTGCACCAGCCTTAATCGCCGCCGGATGCAGAGACCTAGGATTCACGCTGGGGCAGCAGTAATGGCTTTTGGGGAACGATCTGGTTTGCTGCTGTCAGACAACGGCCCCGCCTGCGGCGACAGAGGCCGTTGCCGTGCAGCGCCATCAACTGACACGGAAGCGCGATACCACCGATAGCAGGTCACCGGCGATGTTATTCATGCGGCTGGCGGCTTCGGTAGTGGTGTGTGCTTCAGAATCCATCTTTTCGGTTAGATGGCGCACGTTATCGACTTCGCTGCTTAACGAGCTGCTGGCTGCGGCCTGCTCTGACAAGGCGCGGTTGATCTCGTCAGAAGCAGCCACCACGCCGCCGGTGCTCGATTCGATGCTCTGCATCAAGGTTCCCGCTTCGCGCACGCTGGCGGCGCCATTGCGTACTCGCATCGTGGTTTCACGCATGCTGGATACGGCGTCTTGGGCACCGCGTTGGATGGTGCCCACCATTTCCGAAATCTCTTGAGTTGAGGAGGTGGTGCGTTTGGCTAGTTCACGCACCTCGTCGGCGACGACTGCAAACCCTCGTCCATGCTCGCCGGCGCGGGCCGCCTCAATGGCCGCATTGAGTGCCAACAGGTTGGTTTGATCGGCGATGCTCTTGATGATTGAAACGGCCTTGGAGATCGACTCTGAGTTGCTGCCCAAAGTTTCGATCTGCTGGGCGGCGCCGTCGACGGTTTGTTCAATCTGGCTAAAGCGCTGAACGGTTTGGCTCAGGGCTTTGGCTCCGTCGTCAGACAGGCTACGCGTCTTCGACGTTTGGACATGGAACTGATCGGCACTTTGGCTGACGGTATTGATGGAGACCGCGATCTCTTCCATTGCTGCGGCCATCATGTGGGTGGCTCTGCTTTGTACCGATGCGGACTCTGACAACACCCCTGCACTCTGTGATAGATGCTGAGCCGTTTCTCGCACGTCAACGGCGCTACGCTGGACATCGCACACCAGCGCCCGAACCTGACGGGCAGTGCGTTGCACCTCGTTTTCAATCAGCACAATTTCGTTGGCCACTTGCGACTGTTCTGGCTCCTGGTCTCGGTCGTCAAAGCCGGATAGATCGCCGTTCCCTACCCGTTGCAACAGTTGCAGCAGTGAGGATACAGGCCGCAGTTGGAAGCGCACGAACAGGCCGATTACCAATGCCAACAACGCGGCAGTTACCAGACCACCGATCAAAATGCCGCGGCCAACGGTATCGCCGTCCTTTTCGAGCTCATACAAAAAGGTGCCGCCAGCGACGTTTAGCCCACCCCAACTGTTGGTATGGACAAAATAGACCAGCTTGTCCTTCTCATTGCCGTTGCTGTCCTGCCACGGGTAAATGGCCTGGCTGTCGCCAGCGTCTGCAATAGCCAACAATGGGTGATCCGGATCTTTGACGATGTCATTGAGGTTGCGTCCCACCAGTTGTGGATGGGCAAAAAAGCTGCCTTTCTGAGGGCCGTCGGTGAAAACCACATAGATATAGCCGGTGTCGCCGATACGGATGCTGGCAATGGACTTTTGAAGGCTATCGATAACACCTTGGACATCGAAGCCGACAAACAGCACCGCGACGATGTTGCCGCTACTATCTCGTTGCGGCACATATCGGGTGATATAGGGCTTGCCGAACAGGGTGGCGCTGCCTTGAAACTCTTGCCCAGCCAGCAACCGGCTGTGGGCTGGATGTTTGTCCCCGAGATAGGTGGCTATCGCGCGGCTGCCGTCCTGCTTTTTCAGCGATGAGGTGACACGTACGAAATCTTCGCCGTCACGTGCGAAAACTGTGGCTACCCCCCCACTATCCAGCGTAAAGCGATCGACCAGTGCTACGTCGCCATTCACCTGCTTGCCATCAAAGGTCAGTACCGGCGTAGAGACGCCAGCGACGTCCACCCGCTGGCCGTCGACGGCAAACTGACCGTCATAGCTGCTGGCAAAAATCTGGTAAGTTCGCTCGGTAAACTTGCTGGCGATGGCATAGCTGAGGTCGACCATGTCGCGGGCCATGCCGATATTGGCGGATACCGTCTGTTTAGCTGCCACCATCGAGCGTTCGCGCACATAGGCAGAGATCACCACCGCCAGCACCAAGAGTCCGACAAAGGCGATGCCAGACGCGACAACCGTGATCTGCCGGCTCAGGCTGAATCGGCTCAGTACTCCAATTCCCATCAATCAACTCCCGGATCTTGTTGGCTGAGCATGCCGCCGGCGAGTGATTGTCCATGACAGACTACTGCCCGATCCGTCGGCTCCGGGATTGCTCTGGTATGCCTGAGTTTAGCTGGCTGAGCCTGTATGGAGGTTCTTTAAGAAAGACTGTGATTGACATCACTTGGGGGCAGGGGGACAAGAAGCCAACCTTCGGTCTCAGTATGATGGTCAGGGGCGTTATGGATGATGCCGGACTGTTCTCGGGACAAACGAGAACACCAAGGCAAGCACGCGGCAAGCGGCAAGTTGCTGGCCGCGTAAGCAACTGTCGTCACCGCGTGGCAGCAGATACGCCGCCCGGATGCCACTGCGTGGCAGCAGATGGAGGGGTTTCGCCCCCTCCACGACGAGCAGGAAGGCCGTTTCCGCACGGCCTCCCTGCACCCACCGGCGGCCCCCAACGATCACCACCATCGCCAGCCGTTGCCTGTTCTGCCGGCCTGCGGGGTCGCCACAACGTCACATCCCTGTGTCTTAGTGGCTTTCGTCGCCGTCCAGGCGACTCAGGTGTCCTCGGAATTTGCGCTCCGTCATTCCCGCGTAGGCGGGAATCCAGAATGGCCGCACGCTCTGGCCTTTGTCCCCCTCGCCCTTCATGGGAGAGGGGCCAGGGGTGAGGGTCGCTTGGCCTCCGATCTAAGGGGACATATATGGACGCCCCGTACGTTGCAAGGCCTGAGCTGAACGGTTTGCGGACATATATCCGGCGTCTTGATGGTGGCCTGTGGCCACCGCGCCATGATGTGTTCCGAACTCCGCCGCCTTTTCACCCACGCGGCCTT
>JAFOOX010000023.1 GCA_017425245.1 Gammaproteobacteria bacterium | reverse complement strand
TGATCAGAACTGCGCCTTCAGTCCAATGATGCGACGCACGCCTGATGGCCCAAGACTGGAGGATGGCCCACCATGCCTACTTTCGGGCCGTCTTCCCGCACCATCCGGCGCTGGCTGAAGATCATGGGTAATCAGGATCTGCTATGGAACTGGGCAGCGGATGACGCCGCCCTGACGCTGCTGTTGCAGGCCATCGAGCTGCTGGCAATGGGGGCCGCCTGGTACTGGGCGCGAGCATTAGCAACAGGCCAGGGGCTCACCAGTGGCGAGCGTTAATACCCTTGATTATTCGTAATGCGACCACAGCCGCAGCACTTTGACGGTCTGTTGTGGCTCCAGCACTTGATAGACCAGCCGGTGCTGAATATTGATGCGGCGGGAGTAAGCGCCGGCCAGATCGCCGACCAGCTTTTCGTAGGGTGGCGGGTTGGCAAAAGGGTTATCAGCAAGCAGCTTGAGCAATTCCTGGGCCTTGGCTTTCAATCCCGCGCTGGCCAGTTTCTGGGCGTCTTTCTGGGCCTGCTTGGTGTAGACCAATTGCCAACTCACCAATCCAGTTCCTTGGCGCAGCTATCCACCTCTTCCGCCATCCCCTCTTTGATCGACTCGCGCATGCCGGGCACCGACAGCAGATAGAGCGTCTCCTGAATCGCCTGCCAGTCTTCAGAGGACACCAGCACCGCATTGTTGCGCTTGCCAGCGATCAGCACCGGCTGATGCGACTCCGCCGTTTCATCCAGCAGCCGGTAGAGATTGGCGCGCGCATCACTCGCCGTCATGGTTTGCATAACCACCTCCTGTTTCGCCACAAAGCGTACGCCTTGACGTACGCCACCGCAAGCAAGCTCTGTCGCCTCTTTCAGATCACTGTCACCCAGCACATCCAGAAATCCCCCCTGCCCCCCTTTGCCAAAGTGGGGTAACAGCCAGCCGTAGCAGTCGAGCAACCTGGATAGTCAATCCTTCACCCATTTGAGCAGCACCAGATCGCCCACTAGGCAGCACCATCCCCGTTCGCCCAACCCCGTTTGAGCAGCGCTGCGATCACCTTGCAGCCCGCTCCAGATCCCTCTTCCCAACCCGTTTGAGCGCCAGCCCAACCACATCGCCCTGCGCACGGCCTGCGCGCGGGGTTGCGCGAACCGTACCTGCCACAAAGGCAGGACAGCCAAACAGCGAGCGGTTTTGCCCTAACCCCTTGATCACCACCGATACGGCAATGCCCAACACCGCGGGCAGCTGGCCGTAGGGGTTGAGTCGCCTGGACGGCGGCGAAAGCCACTAAGGCACATGGATGTGGCTTTGTGGCGACCCCGCAGGCCGGCAGAACGGACAACGGTTGCTGATGGTGGTGATCTCGGGGGCCGCCGGTGGCTGCAGGGAGGCCGTGCGGAAACGGCCTTCCTGCCCGTCGCGCGGGGGCGGCACCCCGCATCCGGGCGCCGCAGGCGCAATCCGCTGCGGCGCAGCCGCAATCTGCCACCGCGCAGCGCATCCACCACCACGCTGCGGCGCCGCGCACAGCAACCCCCTCCCGGTCATGCCTATACTCCCTGCATCAGCAGTACACCACCGTCACCAGGCAGGAGCCGTGGTTGGTTAGCTCCCACTTGTCATCAGGCCAGCCCTATCACCCCACCACCGCGCTGCTGCTCACGGGCGGTGGCGCCCGTGCGGCTTATCAGGTAGGGGTTCTGCTGGCCATCTCCAAGCTTTACCAACGGCGTGACCACAGCCCGTTTCAGATCCTCTGTGGCAGTTCGGCCGGGGCAATCAACGCCACCGCGCTGGCCTGCGACAGTGCCTGTTTTCATCTGGGGGTGAAGCGGCTGGATAACGTCTGGCGCCATTTTTCCTCAGGTCAGGTCTATCGCAGCGACTGGGCCGGCATCGGTCGCCATCTGTTCAGCCAGTTGGCCTCACGCTGGCGGGCCGATTACGGTTATCAACGGCCAGTGTCGCTGTTTGACAACCACCCACTGCGCCAACTGCTGACCCGGCTGGTGGATTTCCGCCGTATCGATCGCAACATCAGCCGCGGCATTTTGCGGGCAGTGGCGGTGACGGCGTCGAGCTACACCACCGGCCAGTCACTCACCTTTTTTCAGGGCGCCGCCTACCTGCGGCCGTGGCAGCGGGCCAAGCGCCACGGCCAGCGGGCGCTGCTCTCCACCAGCCATCTGCTGGCCTCCAGCGCTATTCCCTTTGTCTTTCCGTCGGTGCGCATCCACCAGCACTATTACGGCGATGGCTCTATCAACCAGCTGGCGCCCTTGAGCCCGGCCATTCATCTGGGTGCCCAGCGGCTACTGATCGTCGGCGTCGAGCAGCCCGGTGGCCGTGGCGTCACTGGCATCGACCATCACCCATCATCGGCCACCATCGCCGGCCATCTGCTCGATACCGTATTTGCTGACACCCTGCAGTCGGACCTAGAGCGGCTGGAACGGATCAACCGTACCCTGCGTCATCTGCCTGACGGTGTGGCCCCGGCTGGTGACCTGCGCCCCATCGATTGCCTGCTCATCAACCCCAGTCTCGACTTCAGCGCCATCGCTCAGCGCCACTATCGTGCCTTGCCCCGGCCGCTGCGAGCACTGCTGCGGGTGGTGGGGATCAACGATGATTACGGCGGCTCGCTGCTCAGTTATCTGCTGTTTGAACGCAGCTACACCCAGGAGCTGATCCAGTGCGGATTTGATGACGCCAGTGCCCGCCACCACGATCTCAAAGCGCTGCTACTGGACCCCTGAGGCGGCCGTTTGCCGCACATTGCAGGCCCAACGGCCGCCACTGGCAAGCCGTTGCCGCATCCCCCACAGCACACCGAAACCAGCGTCAGGAATCCGGCTGGCACGACTCCTGCTTTAGAGGTAGCTAGTCACTCCAGTCAACGGCAGTACCCCCATGGAGAACGTCCACCGCATCGCGCCACTGCTCGAAGGTGACAGCTTTGCCACCTTTATTCCCCAGTTGCATGTGGCCGAACTCAGCGACAGCGATAACCTCAGTGAGCGGTTGCAGATCACCCTCGATCTGGATCAGCTGCTGGAGATCTACGCTAACTACGCCGTCACCAAGGTCAATTTCGCCTGCTTGGTGTTTGAACGACCGGGGCGCCGCCACCGCATCACCCTCAGTGACCACGCCCAGCATGCCTATCAGTTCCCCATCGGTATTGGTGGCCAGCGGCTGGGCGAGATCACCTATCAATCGCTGTTGCCGCTGGCCGATACCCAGCTCGACAAGCTCAAACGGCTCCATCGCAAGCTCGCTTTTCCGTTGCGCAACGCCATCCTCCATGATCAGCTGCGCCAGCAAGCGTTGACCGATCTGCTGACGGGCCTTGGCAACCGTACCGCCTTTGATGACGGCCTTCGGCGGGCGATGGAACAGGCGCGGCGTACCGCCCTGCCGCTTGGTTTGCTGATGCTGGATCTGGATAACTTCAAACAGGTGAACGATCGCGAGGGCCACCTGCGTGGGGATGAGGTGTTGGCCGATTTTGCTGCCCTGCTACGCCAGTCACTGCGCACCACCGACAGCCCCTATCGACTGGGTGGTGACGAATTTGCAGTGATCGTCCATGACCCCCATGCTGGCGCCGCCGAACGCATTGCTGGGCGGCTGCTGACCGGATTGCAGGACCATTCCGGTCTCTCTGCCAGTGGCATTGGCGTTAGCATCGGCTTTGCTCTGGTGCAGCCGGGCGATGATCCGCGCCGCCTGTGTGGCCGCGCCGACGCCGCACTTTACCGCGCCAAAGAGGCAGGCAAGAATCAGCTGCACAGCAGCGATAGTTAAACCCGGAGCGGACGACAGACAGGGGCCGCATTAAACGCGCCCCTGTGCGATCAGCCGCTGACGACCAGCCGCAATCCGCCGCTAGCGTCCGTTACTGCCCCCTGCTCTACCCACAGCTCACCGGCCGCCACCAGCTGCTCGCCATAGAACAGCATGGGCAGCCGTGGCCGTTGCCAGCCGGGGATCGCCAGCTCCTGCCAGATCTTGACCAGCTCCCGCCCCTGCTGGCGCCAGTGGGGGTGAACCCGGGTACTGCCGGGCAAAGCAAAGCGCAGGCTGACCGCTTCATCCGCCCGAGGCGGTCGCAGGCAGCCACCACTGACAAGGTGCACAACGCGGCCATCGGCCAGCGCCAACGGCTGCTGCCAGTTGGGCCAGGCCAGTTGCGCCGGTAATGGCGGCAGCTCGGCGGCCAACAGCCACAGCAGATCGCGGCTGCGCAGCAGCTGCCAATCACCCAACTTGAGGTACGGTTGGCGATCCGCGCCGGCGCCAATCACCTCGCTCATCACCACCTGCAGCTGGGCCGAGCTGATGGCCACACCCTGGCCGGCCAGCCAGTGGCGCAACAAGTTGTGCTGGCGGGCCGGCGACAGCTGGCACAGCGCTGCCAGCGGCAGGCCGCCGTCAGCATTCAGGCAGCGGGCCAGGTCCTCGGCCGCCAGTTCGTCAGCAAGCTGCTGCAGTTCGCCACAGTGGCGGGCCGTCTTGGCCAGCTGCTGATCGATGGCCGGCTGTAGCTGGCGCCACAGTGGCAGCAGCTGATGGCGAAAGGCGTTGCGGCTAAAGCGCGGATCGCTGTTGCTCTCATCCTCGATCCAGCTCAGCCCCTCGGCTGCGGCTAACTGTTCCAGCTCGCGCCGGCTCACCGCCAGCAACGGCCGCAGCAGTTGCAGATCCGGGCGCAGCGGTCGGCGGGCCGCCATCGCTGCCAGCCCGGCCGGGCCGGTGCCGCGTCCCAAGCGCAGCAGCAGGGTCTCGGCCTGATCCTGCAGATGATGGCCGAGCAGCAGCACGCCGGCAGCGGCATGATCGATGAAGGCTTGATAGCGGGCATCGCGGGCGCAGGCTTCGAGGCTCTGGCGCGGCGCCGGGTTCACCGTCACTCGCACCACCTGAAGCGCCAGCTGCCAGCCATCGGCTAGCCGCTGACAGTGGGTTTCCCAGCCGTCAGCATTGGGGCTTAAGCCATGATGGATGTGGATGGCCTCAAGACGTCGGCCCGGCTGCTGTTGACACCAGCAGCGAGCCAGCCACAGCAGCACGGTGGAGTCGAGGCCGCCCGACCAGGCGACAGTCACGGTGCCGTCCACCGGCAACTGGGCGGCGAGATGAGCCAGCAGCCGCGCGCTCAGGCTCATGGTTGGCACCAGAAACAGTAACGGCCGGCCCTGACAGGGTACCGGCCGTTGGCATGGCGACAGGCCATGACGGTGTTAGCAGTAGCCGAAGGACATCAGCCGCGCATAGCGCTGCTCCAGCAGCTTGTCGTCCTTGAGCATGTTGAGCGCCGCCAAGTCCTTGAGCAGGTGGGCTTTGATCCGCTCTGCCATCAGTTGCGGCTGGCGATGGGCACCACCGACCGGCTCATCGATGATGCTGTCGATCAGCTTCAGCTCTTTCAGGCGGGCGGCGGTGATGCCCATGGCATCGGCCGCCAGCGGCGCCTTGTCGGCGCTCTTCCACAGGATCGAGGCACAGCCTTCCGGGGAGATCACCGAGTAGGTGCTGTACTGCAGCATGTTGATGCGATCGCCGACGCCAATGGCCAAAGCGCCGCCAGAGCCACCTTCACCGATGACGGTGCAGATGATCGGCACATTGAGGCCGGCCATCACCTTGAGGTTACGGGCAATGGCTTCGCTCTGGCCGCGCTCTTCGGCACCGATACCCGGGTAGGCACCCGGGGTGTCGATAAAGGTGATGATCGGCAGCTTGAAGCGCTCGGCCATCTCCATCAGGCGCAACGCCTTACGGTAGCCTTCCGGCTTGGGCATGCCGAAGTTGCGGCGGATCTTCTCCGGCGTGGTACGGCCTTTCTGATGGCCGATCACCACCACCGGCTGGTCATCAAGGCGCGCGGTACCACAGACAATCGCCGGATCATTGGCGAAGGCGCGGTCACCGGCCTGCTCGTCAAATTCGGTAAAGATCAGCCCCAGATAATCGAGGGTGTAGGGGCGCAGCGGATGACGGCTGAGCTGGCTGATCTGCCAGGCGCCGAGATCGGAGAACACCTTCTTGGTCAGCTCGTCACGCTTCTTGCTGAGCTTGACCAGCTCCTCTTCGATATTGAGGTCAACCTTGGCCCCTTCGGCCAGTTTCTTCAGTTCCTGGATACGGGATTCCAGCTCGGCGATCGGCTGTTCGAATTCCAGATAGTTCAGATTCATGTATGGGTTAACCTCGCGAAATTCGTCGCCATGTTAGTTGCACGCCGGACCAAACGCAAAACATCGGCTGCGGTGGCGGCTGCCTGCTCGCCATGGTCAGCGAGATTAGCGGACCTGGCGCCGTTACTGGCAAGCCCGCCGTGATCAAAGTGTGGCCCCACCGCGATTGTGCGGCTGGTGCCACCGGTTAGCGGAAGCTGAGGCTGACCTGCGACTCGCCCAGCAGCAGCCGCAGCTGGTTAAGCAGCGGATCTGTCACCTGCACCCGCCAGCTGTCGCCGAGGATCAGCGTCGCTTCAGCCTCGGGCCGCCGGTAGCGAATCTCCACCGCCACCAGCCCGCCGCGCTCGCTGCGCAGCATCTCCAGCAGCGGCTCGCGCTGACGCTCGCCATCGGCGGCATCCAGGGTCAGGCTGAGGGCCCGCAGATGGCGGGCACGGGCCTCACCGATATCATTCAGATCGCGGACGCCGATTCTATGGCCACCGGAGAAGTCATCAAAGCGGACCTGTCCCTGCACCAGCACCACGCTGTCCTTGACCAGCTTCTCTTTGAAGCGCTCGTAGATGTCGTGATAGAGCACCGCCTCGACCCGGCCGGAGCGATCATCCAAGCGGATAATCGCCATCAACCGCCCCTCTTTATCGGGGCGCAAGCGCACATCGGCGATCAGGCCCGCCGCCCACACCCCGGGGTTGCCGCGATCACGGCCAAAACCGCGCTCGGTGGGCTGCAGATCCGCCAGCCGGGTGATGCGCATCGCCTTGAGTTCCGGCAGATAGCGGTTGATCGGATGGCCGGTGAGGTAGAGGCCGAGCGTCTCCAGCTCGCCCTGCAGCCAGACCTCGTCCGGCCAGCGCGGTACCTCGGGAAAACTGACCACCGATTCCTGCTCACAGCCACCCAGCAGGTTGCCGAACAGATCGACCTGGCCGATGGCCGCCGCCTTGTTCTGCTGATCGGCCGCCTTGAGGGCGTCATCCAGCGCTGCCGCCAGGGCCGCCCGATGGGGGCCGAGGCGATCCATGGCGCCGCCACGGATCAGCTGTTCCAGGGTGCGCTTGTTGACCTTCTTGGTATCGACGCGGGCACAGAAATCGAAGAGATCGCGGAACGGCCCACCCTCACGGCGGGCGTCGATGATCGCCTCCACTGGCCCCTCACCCACCCCTTTGATGGCGCCGATGCCATAGACCACCTGCCCTTCGTCGTTGACGGTGAAACGGTACTGGCAGCAGTTCACATCCGGCGGGATCACAGTCAGGCCGAGATCATGACACTCCTCGACCAGACCGACGATCTTGTCGGTGTTGTCCATATCGGCCGACATCACCGCCGCCATAAATTCGGCCGGGTAATGGGCTTTCAGCCACAGGGTCTGATAGGAGACCAGCGCGTAGGCCGCCGAGTGCGATTTGTTGAAGCCGTAACCTGCGAACTTCTCCACCAGATCAAAGATCTTGGTGGCCAGATCCGGATCAATGCCCTTGCCGCGGGCGCCATCGGCGAAGAACTCGCGCTGCTTGGCCATCTCCTCGGGCTTTTTCTTGCCCATGGCGCGGCGCAGCAGGTCGGCGCCACCCAGCGAGTAGCCGGCCAGCTCCTGGGCGATCTGCATCACCTGTTCCTGATAGACGATGATGCCGTAGGTCGGCTGCAGGATCGGTTTGAGACAGTCGTGCTGGTACTGGGCATCGGGGTAAGCGATGGCCTCTTTGCCATGCTTACGCTCGATAAAGTTATCGACCATGCCGGAATCAAGTGGCCCCGGCCGGAACAGGGCGACCAGTGCGATCATGTCCTCGAAGCAGTCAGGCTGCATCTTCTGGATCAGGTTCTTCATGCCGCGCGATTCAAGCTGGAACACGGCCGTGGTCTTGGCCGCCTTGAGCAGGCGGAAGCTGGCGGCGTCATCCAGCGGAATGGCGGCGATATCGACCAGCGCCTTGCCGCGCTGCTCATTGCGCGGATTAATCATCTCCAGCGCCCACTGGATGATGGTCAGGGTGCGCAGACCGAGAAAGTCGAACTTGACCAGCCCGGCGTATTCAACGTCGTTCTTGTCGAACTGGGTGACCGGGTTGTTGCCCTGATCGTCGCAATAAAGCGGCGCGAAGTCGGTGATCTTGGTGGGCGCGATCACCACCCCACCGGCGTGTTTGCCGGCGTTGCGGGTCACCCCTTCGAGTTTGCGCGCCATGTCGATCACATCGCGCACCTCCTCGTCGGCGTCGTACAGCTCCTTCAGCCGTGGCTCTTCTTCGAACGCCTTGGCCAGAGTCATGCCCGGATCGCCCGGCACCAGCTTGGAGATGCGATCGACAAAGCCGTAACCCTTGCCCAGCACCCGGCCCACGTCGCGGATCGCGGCCTTGGCGGCCAGCGACCCGAAGGTGATGATCTGCGACACCGCCGAGCGGCCGTACAGCTCGGCCACGTGATCGATCACCTCGTCGCGCCTGTCCATGCAGAAGTCGATATCGAAGTCAGGCATGGAGACACGTTCGGGGTTCAAAAAGCGTTCGAACAGCAGGTCAAAGGCCAGGGGATCGAGATCGGTAATTTTCAGCGCGTAGGCCACCAGCGAGCCGGCACCCGAGCCACGCCCCGGCCCCACCGGAATGCCGTTATCTTTCGACCACTGGATAAACTCGGCCACGATCAAGAAGTAGCCGGGAAACCCCATCTGGTTGATCACCTTGAGCTCAATCTCAAGGCGCTGGTCGTAGGGGGGGCGCTTCTCGGCACGCACCGCCGCATCAGGGAAAAGAAATTCGAGACGCTCCTCCAGCCCCTTTTGCGATTCCACCACCAGAAACTCTTCGGTGGTCAGTTCGCCGGTGGGGAAGTTGGGCAGGAAGTATTCACCCAGACGCAGGCTGACGTTACAGCGTTTGGCGATCTCGACGCTGTTCTCCAGCGCCTCGGGAATGTCGGCAAACAGCTCGGCCATCTCGGCCGCCGGCTTGAGGTACTGCTCGGCGCTGTAACGACGCGGTCGGCGATTGTCATCAAGGGTGTAGCCATCATGGATGGCCACCCGCACCTCATGGGCTTCAAAATCGTCACGGCTGCCAAACATCACCTCGTTGGTCGCCACCACTGGCAGTTCGTTGGCGGCGGCCAAAGCCACCGCCAGATGCAGGTAACGCTCTTCGTCGGGGCGGCCGGTGCGCAGCAGTTCGAGATAAAAACGGTCGGTAAAATGGCGCTCGTAAAAACCGAGCGCTCGTGCCAGCAGGGTGTCATTGCCCTTGAGCAGGGCGATGCCGATATCGCCTTCGCGCCCGCCGGAGAGCAGCAGCAGGCCGCCATTGAGCTCCGCCAGCCAGGCCTGATCGACCACCGGCTTGTTCTGGATGCGCGGGCGCAGGTAGGAGCGCGAGATCAGCTCGGTGAGGTTGGCGTAACCCTGATTGTCGATACACAGGGCCGTCAGGCGGTAAAGCTGCTCGCCCAAATCCGCCGACTGCAGCCAGAGATCAGCACCCACCAGCGGCTTGAGCCCCTCGCCCATGGCCGCGCCGAAATAGCGGACCAGGCCACAGAGGTTGCCCTGATCGGTGATCGCCAGCGCTGGCATCTTGAGTGCCTTGGCCTTCTTGACCAGCCCTTTGACGTTGGCCAGACCATCGACCATGGAGAAATCGGAATGGATGCGCAGATGCACAAAGGCAGGTTCAGCCATCAGCACAGCTCCTGTTGGCCCAGTACCTCGGCCACCGGCCGGAAACTGTGTCGATGTTCGGCCAGCGCGCCATGGACGGCCAGCGCCGCCAGATGCTCGGCGGTGGGATATCCCTTGTGGCGGTCAAAGCCATAGGCGGGGTAGCGCAGCGCCAGTTCGGCCATTTCAGCATCGCGGGTCACTTTGGCCAGAATCGAGGCGGCACTGATGGCCGGTTCGCGGCCATCGCCACCGACCAGAGTCTGTACCGCCATCGGCAGCTGCGGCGCACGATTGCCATCGACCAGCACCAGCGTCGGCTGCAGCGGCAGCGCCAGCACCGCCCGCTGCATTGCCAGCATGGTGGCATGGAGGATATTGAGGCTGTCGATCTCGGCCACGCTGGCGCGGGCGATGGCAAAGGCCAGCGCCTTGTCGCGGATTTCCAGAGCCAGCGCCTCACGCTTGCGGGCGCTGAGTTTCTTCGAATCGTTGAGGCCGGCAATCGGCCGCGCCGGGTCCAGGATCACTGCGGCCGTGACCACATCGCCCACCAGCGGGCCGCGCCCTACTTCATCTACACCGGCAATCAGGGTGACCATCAACCCGCCCTGCCCTTGAGTAGATCCATCACCGCAGCGGCAGCGCGGGCGCTGGCGTCACGTTTAAGCTGCAGATGCAGCTCGCTGAAGCGGGCCAACAGGGCACTGTTGTCACCGTACAGGCGCTCGCTCAGGGCTGAGCAGAGGCTCAGCTCGCTGGCATCATCCTGCAAAAACTCGGGCACCAGAGTTTCGCCCGCCAGCAGGTTGGGCAACGAGAAATGGCTAAGTTTGACCAGCTTGCGCGCCAGCCAGTAGTTGAACGGGTGAAAACGATAGGCCACCACCATCGGCTTTTTCAGCAGCATGGTTTCCAGAGTGGCGGTGCCAGAGGCAAGCAGCACCAGATCGGCGCTGGTGATAGTGGCCCGGCTCTGGCGCAGGGTGAGGGTCACCGGCAATTGCGGATGGGGCGCCAGTGCGGCCTTGACCAGCGGCTCCAGCCCGGCGTGGGCCAGCGGAATGACAAAGCTAAGGCTAGGATCGGCGGCATGCAGACGAGCAGCCACGGCGGCGAACAGCGGCGCCAGCAGCCCCACTTCACCTTTGCGACTGCCCGGCAGCAACGCCACCAGCTTAGCTGGCGGGTTCAGCCCCAGGGTCTCACGGGCAGCGGCGACATCGGGTTGCAGCGGGATCTCGTCGGCCATCGGATGGCCGACAAAATCAGCGGCCACCTGGTGGCGGTCATAAAAGGCCTTCTCGAACGGCAGCAGGCAGAGCACCCGGTCCACCGCCTTGGCGATCTTGAACACCCGTTTCGGCCGCCATGCCCACACCGAGGGGCTGACATAATGAATGGTGGGGATGCCGGCGCGGCGCAGGCGCAGTTCAACCCCGATATTGAAATCGGGCGCATCGATGCCGATGACCACGGCCGGCTTGAGCGCCTTGAGCTGGGCGATCAGCTCGCGGCGCAGCCGCAGCAGCCGAGGCAGCGCCTTGAGCACATCCACCACCCCCATCACCGACAGCGCGTCGAGCGGAAACAGGCTGGTCAGTCCAGCGGCCTGCATCCGCTCACCACCGATACCGACAAAACGGGCACCGGGCAGCTGCGGTGCCAGAGCCTCGATCAGCCCGCCCCCTAACAAATCGCCGGAGAGTTCTCCGGCGATCAGGGCAATGACAGGACCGCTGGCTGGTGCTCCAGGCTGTGCCAAGTGATCTGCGATAGTGCCAACCATCAACGCACAATACCCCGTTCAGCATGGCGCAGGAACTCGACAAAAGGCGCCACTTCCACCGACTTCTCGGCCAGTTCAGCCAGCTGCGGCATCGCTTCGGCCAAGGTCAACCCTTGACGGTAAAGAATACGGTATGCCTGACGCAGGGCACCGATCTGATCGGCGCTAAAGCCACGCCGTTTGAGCCCCTCGGCGTTGATACCGTGGGCATTGTCGTTCTGGGCCATCACATAGGGGGGAATATCCTTACGCACCGCACTGCCGCCAGCCACAAAGGCATGAGCACCAACCCGGTTGAACTGGTGGAAAGCGCTCATGCCACCGACAATCACCCAGTCTTCAATCTTGACATGGCCGGCCAACGTAGCGCAGTTGGCGAGGATCACGTTGTTGCCGACCACACAGTCGTGGGCGATATGAACATAGGCCATGAACAGGTTGTCGCTGCCGATGCTGGTCAGCCCCTGATCCTGAACCGTGCCGCGATGGATGGTGACGCACTCGCGGACCACGTTGCGATCGCCCATCACCAGCTGAGTCGGCTCGCCACGGTACTTCTTGTCCTGACACTCCTCACCCACCGAGGCGAACTGGAAGATGCGGTTGGCTTTGCCGAGTCGCGTTGGCCCCTTGATCACCACATGAGAGCCAATCTCGCAGTCGTCGCCGATAACCACATCAGCGGCAATATAGCTGTAGGGGCCCACCCGCACATTAGTGCCAAGCTGGGCGCCCGGTTCAATGATGGCGGTCGGATGGATCAGGGGGATGTTGCTCATGGCTTAGGCCTCTCGTCGTGCGCACATGATTTCAGCGGTACAGACCACAGCACCGTCCACTTCAGCCACGGCATTGAACTTGGCCATGCCCTGACGCTCGCGGATGAACTCGACCTTGATGTGCAGCTGATCACCCGGCACCACCGGTTTCTTGAAGCGGACATTATCAAGGGTAGCGAAATAGTAGATGGTGCTGTCGCCCGGTTTGTCGCTGTAGCTCAGATAACCGAGCACACCAGTGGCCTGGGCCATGGCTTCAAGGATCAACACCCCCGGCATCACCGGCTTGACCGGAAAATGGCCCTGAAAGAACTGCTCGTTATAGCTGACGTTCTTGATGGCGTGGAGACTCTTGGACACCTCGTAACTCAGAACCCGGTCGATCAGCAGGAACGGGTAGCGGTGCGGCAGTGCCTTGAGGATCTGCTGGATATCCAGCATGTTGTTTTGAGTTTCAGTAGACAACGTCAGTCTCCCTGGGAGTCAGCATCTGTAGAAGGTTGTGCGCCTGCATCGGCGAGCTGCTGTTCCAGCTGTTTGACCCGGCGGAACAGCTCGTCGAGCTGGGCAAAGCGCGCGGAGTTTTTGCGCCACTCGCGGTTGGGGGCGGCGTGGACGCCGGAGGAATAAACCCCTGGCTCCTTGAATCCCTTCATCACCATGCTCATGCCGGTGAACTGCTGACCATCACCAATCTCGATATGGCCGTTGACGGCGCAAGCGCCGCCAAATACGCAGTATTTGCCGACGGTGGTGCTACCGGCGATGACAGTGGCACCGGCGATGGCCGTACCCTGGCCGATACGCACGTTATGAGCGATCTGTACTTGGTTATCGATGATCACATCGCTGTCGATCACGGTGTCATCCAGCGCCCCGCGATCGATGGTGGTATTGGCACCAATCTCAACCCGGTCGCCAATACGGACACTGCCCAACTGGGCAATACGTACCCATTTGCCCCGCTCATTGGCGTAACCAAAGCCATCAGCGCCGACTACGGCACCGCTCAGGATGCGGCAATCTGTTCCGACCACTACCCGCGGATAGAGGGTCACTTGTGGATACAGACGCGTGCGGGCGCCGATGCAGGCGTCGTCTCCAACAACAACATGCGCGTCGAGGGTCACCCCGTCGCCCAGCGCTACCCCGTCGCCGACCACGGCATAGGGGCCAATGGCAACGTCGGCCCCGATCACCACATCCTGCCCGAGCACGGCGGTGGGGTGAATGCCGACCGGGCGCGGCTGCTGTTCAAACAGCAACGACAGGCGGGCATAAGCCAGATAAGGGTTATCGATCACCAGCGCCGCCACCGGACAGTGGCTACGATCGGCCGGACTGACCAGCACCGCCGAGGCGGCTGTGGTTTTTAGCTGCTGTTTGTATTTGGGGTTGGCGAGGAAGCTAAGCTGACCGCTGGTCGCTGCCTCCAAAGTGGCAAGGCCGGTGATCTCAAGATCAGCCGGCCCTTCCAGCACCGCGCCCAGCTGCGCCGCGATGGCGCCCAGGGTCAGGGTGATCATGGCAAGTTACTTCTTGGTAATCTCGGCGATCACCTTTTCCGACAGATCCATTTCGGGCTTGGCGTAAACCACACCGCCGCCTTGCAGGATGACGTCGTAACCTTCACGCGCAGCAACCGCATCAATCGCAACTTTTACTTTCTGAAGCAATGTGTTGCGTTCTTCTGCCTGACGACGACGGCTGTCGTCCTCTAGCGATTGACCTTCGATCTGCAGCTGGGCCTGCAGCGACTTGGCTTTACGTACCTGCTCTGACTGCTCGGTTTCGGACATCAGCGCGCCATCTTTCTGCAGTTTGGCGTCCAGGGACTCCAGGTCCTTGCGCAGTTTCTCGACCTTCTGCACACGGTCGGCAAACTCTTTCTTCAGGCGCTCACCAATCTCGTCTTTCTGCGGCAGCTTGCTCAGTACCAGCGGCACATCAACCACACCCACCTTAATCTCGGCCAGAGCCGAACCGGAAACCAGCATCAGCGCCGCCACGACGCCCATCATCAACTTGTTCAAGACCATGCTCCTTTGCTTAAAAACGCGACCCGCGCGAGCCGCAGCCAATCTACACCGCCGCCCGACGGGCGGCCAGAGGACGTATCAGAAAGTGCGGCCTACGGTGAATCCGAATACCTCGCTCTCATCGTACTCGTACTTTTTCAGCGGTTTGGCCAGCGAGAAGATCATTGGCCCCATCGGTGAATACCATTGTACTGACAGACCCGCCGAATAACGGATGCGGCCTGGAACCGAGTAATCATCGATTTTGGCCAGCTCATCAGCACTGAGTACGGTGTAAGCATCGTAGTTGAACTCAGTATCCCAGACGTTGCCGATGTCAAAGAACAAGCTGGTACGTACCGAGTTGTTATAAGACTCATCGAGGAACGGGGTCGGCACAAACAGCTCCACCGTGGCCGACGCCATGGCATTACCACCCAACGAGTTACTGCTGACACTCACCATATCTTCGTCATTAGGCAGCGTGATACCACCCCCTGGCCCGGGCAACTCTCTATGGTCGCGCAGGATGGCGCGCGGGCCGATTGTGTTGCTGGAGAAGCCACGAATCGACTCAACACCACCGGCACGGAAGTACTTCCAGAACGGCATGATATGGTCATTGCCATCCAGGCTGCCGTAGCCGTTCCCGTAGCCGAGGTTACCCTTGAACATCAGCGAGAAGCTGTGGCTACGGTTCAGCGGGAAATAGACTCGACCTTCATACTCAGTACGGAAGTACTGCAGGTCATCACCAACAGGAACAGTGATCTCGCCACTGACGTTATGGTAGTAGCCTTCGGTGGCGAAGATGCCCTTGTTAAGACGGTTCCGCTCCCAGCCCAAATTGAGGCTAAAGCTGTCAAACTCTAACGACTCGTTAGGATTCTGATCACTGCCATAAAGGTAGTAGAACTTCAGAATCTGATCGTAAGGCTCAAGTTGAGACAGCGAGTTGTGGGTGTAGCCAAAACCGGTGTTGATACGGTCGGTTTCATTGATCGGAAAACCGAAAGGCACCGACAGCCCGTAGCTACTGTTGTTGTAGCTCACCAGATTGGCATTGTTGGCATCAAACTCGGAATAGAACACTCGACCACCCAGGCTCACCCCATCGACGGTGAAATAGGGATCGCGATAACTCAGATCGACCGTTTTCTGGTAGACATTGCGCGAGCCCTGCAGGCTGACGCTATCGCCACTGCCGAGGAAGTTGTTCTGCGACACCCCCAGTTGGAACGACAGGCCACTGCTGGTACCAAAACCAACACCAGCATTGAACTGGCCAGTCTGCTGCTCTTTAACCGACACATCCACATCTACCAAGTCTGGTGCGTCACCAAGACGGTTGACCTTGTAATCGGCAGTCTCGAAAAAGCCCAGTCGGTTCAAACGGATCTTGCTGGTTTCCAGCTGTTGCTCTGACAGCCAAGAACCCTCCATCTGGCGCATCTCGCGGCGCAATACCTCATCCTTGGTGACATGGTTACCAAAGAAGTTGATACGGCGAACATAGATGCGGTTACCCGGCTCGACATAGACGGTCAGCGCCACTTCCTTGCGCTCATCATCGATCTCCGGCATGGTCGACACCTTGGGATAGGCATAACCAAAACGGCCGAGAAAGCGGCTGATCAGCTCTTCGGTCTGGGTCACATCGGCCGCACTGTAAGTCTGGCCGGCCTTGACCGTGATCAGTCGCTCCAACTGTTCACCTTTGTCGATCAGGTTACCGGCCAGGCGAATGGTGGAAACCTTGTACAGATCGCCCTCGGTCACATTCAGCGTGACATAGACCTGCTCTTTATTGGGGGCCAGACTGACTTGGGTCGAATCTACCGCAAAACGCACATAGCCACGGTCGCGATAATACGTCGTCAGGGTTTCGATATCGCCCTGCAGTTTCTGCTTCTCATAGCGGTCTGAACTGAGGAACTGCCACCAAGGCACATCTGATTTGAGTTCAAAATTCTGCTGCAGCAATTCATCACTAAAGATGGTGTTACCGACGATGTTGATCTGGCGAATGGCCGCCGACTCACCCTCGGTAAACACAAATTTGAGGTCAACGCGGTTGCGCGGCAGCGGCGTCACAATGGCCTGAACCTTGGCATTGTACTTGCCGACGCCGTGGTAAAACTCCTCCATCGCCTTCTCAAGGCCTGCCAGCGACGAACGGTCGAGCGGATCCCCTTCACGGATGTTGTTGGAGGTTAGGGTCTCCTGCAGTTTATCGTCCGGAATGTCCTTATTGCCCGAGAACACCACACTGGCAATGGTCGGACGCTCTCGCACCTCGATCAGCAAGGTATCGCCATCGCGAAACACCTGGACTGACTCAAAGTGGCCCGATCCCGACAGCGAACGAATCAGCTTCTGGATCTTGCCGGCATCAAGGGACTCACCCACGCGCACTGGCACATGCAGCAAAGCGGCGCCCAGCGCCACCCGTTGCAATCCTTCGATTTCGATATCGCGTACCACAAAGGAATCTGCGGCGCCCGCCTGTGCCAGCCACAAGCCGCCTACAACCCCAGAAACCAACCGTAACATCCGCATGTGTCGTTCTTTTCCTGGCCCGCCGTCAAAGGCGGGTAATGTCGTTAAACAGGGCGATGCACATCAGCGCAAGAAGAATGCCCCAACCCAGTCTGAAACCCAACTCCTGGATGCGTTCCGGCACCGCTTTGCCGCGAATCGCCTCAATCAGGAAAAACAACAGATGGCCGCCGTCAAGCACCGGCAGTGGCACCAGATTGATGATGCCGAGGTTGATGCTGATAAGGGCGAGAAAACCGACAAAGTAGACCCAGCCCGAATCGGCACTGGCGCCAGCGCCTTGAGCTATGGCTATCGGGCCACTCAGGGTATCAAGACCGACGGTGCCGGTGATCAGCTTGCCGAGGAAACTGACAATGAGGACGATGATCTGCCACGTACGGGCCACAGCTTCACCAATGGCATCCAGCGGCCCATGCTCAATGGTAATGCGCATCGACTCAGGCAGAGGCTGTAAGGTTGGCGATACCCCCAAATAGCCGCGACGTTCGCCTTCCACCTCGCGCAACTCAGGCAACAGTGACATGGTCAGAAGCTCACCCTGCCGCTCAATCTCGACCATCAAGGGACGGCCACCATTGGCCTGAATCAGCTGGACCCAATCACGCCAGCGTTCAATGACTTCGCCATTGGCGCTGAGCAGGCGGTCGCCCACCCGCAAGCCGCCGGCTTGGCCTGCCCCCCCCTCGGTCACTGCGGCCAAAACCAGCAGCGGCTCAGGATAAAAAGGGGTGATGCCGAGCGAGCCGAAGAGGTTACCCTCTTTGTCCAACTGCCAGCCACCCAATTGAAGAGGCAGCTGACGCGTCACGCCAGCGGCGTT
Source organism: Gammaproteobacteria bacterium (assembly GCA_017425245.1). Lineage (GTDB taxonomy): Bacteria > Pseudomonadota > Gammaproteobacteria > Enterobacterales > Neiellaceae > RGIG665. The sequence goes on along the minus strand of JAFOOX010000023.1, from coordinate 22,823 downwards.
AACCACCTGGATCGTGGCTGCCTGCTGGCCAAGATAGGGAGCCAACTGCAGGCCAACGGCCTCCCAGTCAGCGGTTGCCGCAGAACCGACGGCGATAATCTGGTCACCCGCCATCAAGCCAGCGCGAGCGGCAATGCTCTCGGCGGCCACTTCGCCCACGACAGGCTTAACGCTGTCGACACCATTCACAAAAATCAGCCATAACGCTGCGATGGCAAAGATCAGATTAGCGGCAGGGCCAGCCACCAGAATGGCCATGCGCTGGCCAACCGGCTTGGCATCAAAACAGTAGGGCCGCTCAGCCGCACTGACCTCATCCACCCGGCCATCGAGCATGCGCACGTAACCACCCAGCGGGATAGGCGCCACCACGAACTCGGTACCGTGGCGATCGGTACGCGACCACAGCGCCTTGCCAAAACCGATGGAGAAGCGCAACACCCTCACGCCGCACAGGCGAGCTACGTAGAAATGGCCAAACTCATGCACCGTAACCAGCACACCAATGGCAACGACAAACGAAAGGAGAGTCCACAGGCTATCGAGGATCATGAACGATGGTTGTCCCGGTCGATGAGGCGGCAGGCCGCCTGGCGCGCCATTGTATCGACCGCTAAGACCCCGTCCAAGCAAACAGGTTCATTACCGTAATCCAGCCCCAGAACATCAGCCACGACGGCGGCAATCCTCGGATAGGAGATCCGCCCCTCCAGGAAGGCAGCAACCGCCTCCTCATTGGCGGCATTGAGTGCGGTACAGGCAGCCTGGCCACTCCAACAGGCTTGCTGGGCGAGGGCCAGACAGGGATAGCGCTGTAGATCCGGTTCGCCAAAGCTCAGATCGCCCACGCGGGTGAAATCAAGCGGGGCCACCCCCGAGTCGATGCGCTGCGGATACCCCATGGCGTGGGCAATCGGCGTGCGCATATCGGGCAAACCGAGCTGAGCCAGCACCGAGCCATCGCAATATTGGACCATGGAGTGGATCACGCTTTGCGGATGGACGACCACGCTCAGCTCATGCGGCCGGGTATTGAACAGCCAGCGTGCTTCGATGTACTCCAGCCCCTTGTTCATCATGGTGGCCGAATCGACCGAAATCTTGCGCCCCATCTGCCAGTTGGGATGGCGACAGGCCTCATCGGGGGTGACTTTTGCCAGCTCGCCCAGCGGCCGGCTGCGGAACGGCCCACCACTGCCAGTCAGCAGGATCTTGTGAATACCGTGAGCGGCCAGATGGGCGCGCCCGCCTGCCTGCTGCACGGCCAGCGGCAGACACTGAAAAATGGCATTGTGTTCGCTGTCGATCGGCAGCAATTCTGCACCGCTGCTGGCCACCGCATCGATCAACAGTCGACCAGAGGTGACCAAGGATTCCTTGTTGGCCAGCAATACCCGCTTGCCAGCTTTGACCGCCGCCATGGTTGGCAACAGCCCTGCGGCGCCAACGATGGCAGCCATGACCGTATCCACCTCATGGGCGGTGACAATCGGCAACAGCGCCTCACTACCCCCTTCCACCTGGGTCGGACAACCACAATCAGCCAAGCGCTGACGCAGCTGGTCAGCGGCAGCAATATCGGTCATCACCGCCAGATCGGGCGAAAACTCGCGGCAGATGGCCACCATCTCATCGACGCTGCGGGCCGCAGCCACCGCATACAAATGCCAGTCCGAAGGATGACACCGCACTAGGTCGAGGGTGCTACGGCCAATAGACCCGGTAGCGCCAAGCAGAGTCAACCGCTTCACACGCCCCCCAACCACAGGTAGCAAAGCGCAAACAGCGGTAATGCCGCACACAGACTGTCAACCCGATCAAGCAGGCCACCGTGGCCCGGCAGGATCCGGCCCGAATCCTTGATGCCGGCCATACGCTTGAACATGCTCTCGCTGAGATCACCAAACACGCTAATCACCGCTGCCGCGCAGGCTGCCCCCACAAAGGGCCAGCCATCCGCCATCGGCAGGTTAAGTACAACGACCGCTACCATGGCTGCCGCCAAAGCAGCCGCCATACCACCGAAAAAGCCTTCCCAGGTTTTGCCGGGGCTGACAGCTGGCGACAGCTTGCGCTTGCCGAAACGGCGACCGGCAAAATAGGCACCGGAATCGGCACACCAGACGACAACCATGGTCGCCAGTAACAGTTTGGGACCAAGATGCAGCTGACTGTCATGCTCAAAAGCAGCAATAGCCACCAACGCAGCGGAAAAAGGAATCAGGGTAAACAGGCCGGCCAAAGTCAGCGCAGTCCGGTGACGCCAAAGACGGCGGCCCCGGGGAAAAATCAGCACCCCGATCACCGCCACCAACCACCACAATGCGCTGAGTTGCCACAACGGCAGCAACTTGGCCATCAGTTGCGCAGGGTCATCAAGCACACCGCCGACACTCAGCACAACCAGCGTTAAAGTGGCAAAGCACGCGGCAAACAAGCCTTGTTGCACACGCGTTGGCTTGCAGGCCAAACGGGCCCACTCCCAGCCACCAATGGCGATCACGACCACCATCACTAACCCCAGATAGACCGGCGCGAGAAAGAACAACCCGCCGATCACCAGCGGGATCAGCGCCAGCGCAGTTACCACCCGTTGCCACAACATCAAGCGTCTCCTGTCATCGACCGCGGACCTGTTCACCGGTCTGACCGAACCGGCGTTCTCGGCCAACAAAGGCATCTATGGCGGCCGCATAGGCGGCCTCACCAAAATCGGGCCATAGCACCGGGGTAAAATAAAACTCGGCGTAGGCCAACTGCCACAGCAGGAAATTGCTGACCCGACAGTCACCGCCGGTGCGAATCAGCAGATCCAGCTCGGGTTGGCCGGCGGTGGTCATAGCAGCGCCCAAGCGCTCCTCATCAATCTGATCCGCACTTAACTCACCGCGAGCCACCTGTGCCGCTAGCTGGCGGGCGGCTTCGGCAATTTCCCAACGGCCACCATAATTGGCAGCGATATTGAGCGTCAGACCATTGTTGCCAGCAGTCGCCGTTTCGGCGTCACGGATCCGCGCCTGCAGTTTGTCGGAGAAGCGGCTGACATCACCGATGATGCGCAAACGCACACCGTTACTATTCAGACGCTTGACCTCTTTCTGCAGCACCTTGAGGAACAGCTCCATCAGCAGCCCGACTTCGTCGGCTGGCCGCCGCCAGTTTTCGCTGGAAAACGCATACAAAGTCAGCGATTGGATGCCCCACAGGCGTGACAGACGTACCACCTCGCGCACCGTTGCTACCCCGGCCTGATGGCCAAACACGCGCAGCTTGCCGCGCTGCTGGGCCCAACGCCCATTGCCATCCATGATCATGGCCACGTGTCGCGGCAATTGCTGGCCAGGCCAGCGTTGTGCGGCAGTGGCGGGTTTGTGGGCGGTCATCTGCTTCCGGTAACGACAAACAAAAACGCCGCGTAGTATAACGGTACGCGGCGTCCGACTCTACGCTGGGCGACCGACCGGCCGCACAGCTTCAGAAATCCATCAGTTCTTTTTCTTTGGCTTTGAGCAGCTCATCGATCTGCTTGACGCAGCCATCGGTCAGCTTCTGGATCTCCTCCTCGGCACGACGCTCGTCGTCCTCGGTGATCGCTTTGTCCTTAAGCTGGGCCTTGAGTTCAGTATTGGCGTCACGGCGGACGTTACGCACCGCTACCCGCGCCTGCTCGGCTTCGGCGCGTACCACCTTGGTCAGGTCTTTGCGACGCTCTTCAGTCAACGGCGGCAGCGGCACCCGGATGGTGGTACCCGCCGACTGCGGATTGAGGCCCAGATCAGAGGCCATGATCGCCTTTTCCACCGGCTGGATCATGTTGCGATCGTAGAGGGAGATCACCAGGGTCCGGGCGTCTTCGACGTTGACGCTGCCCACCCCTTTGAGTGGGGTTTCGCTGCCATAGTAGTCAACCTTGATGCCATCAAGCAGGCTCGGGTGGGCACGACCGGTGCGCACCTTGCCCAACTGCTGCTTGAGCGACTCGAAAGTCTTTTCCATCCGCGCCTTGGCGTCGTTTTTGATTTTTGCGGTCACGCTCAGGGTCCTCGTAACGTCAGTTAAACTTGCGCGTCCGGATCGACACGGCTGATCAGGGTACCTTCGTTTTCACCCATGATCACGCGGCGCAACGCACCCGGCTTGTTCATGTTGAACACCCGAATCGGCAAATTGTGATCACGGGCCAGGGTAAAGGCAGCCAAGTCCATCACCTTCAGCTCACGCTCCAGTACTTCATCATAGGAGAGGTGCTGATAAAGGGTAGCGGCAGGATCCTTTACCGGATCGGCGGAGTAGACGCCTTCCACTTTGGTGGCCTTGAGCACCACGTCGGCTTCGATCTCGATGCCGCGCAAACAGGCTGCGGAATCGGTGGTAAAGAAGGGGTTGCCGGTACCGGCGGAGAAGATCACCACCCGGCCGGACTTGAGCAGGCTGATCGCCTCGGCCCAGTTGTAGTCATCGCACACGCCGTTGAGCGGAATGGCGGACATCATGCGGGCGTTGACGAAGGCACGGTGCAGGGCATCGCGCATCGCCAGGCCATTCATCACCGTGGCCAGCATCCCCATGTGGTCACCGACCACCCGGTTCATGCCAGCGCGGGACAGTTTCTCGCCGCGGAACAGGTTGCCGCCACCGATCACCAGCCCGACCTGAACACCCAGCTCGACCAGCTCCTTGATCTCACCGGCCATGCGGTCGAGAACTTTGGGATCGATACCGAATCCTTCGTCGCCCATCAGGGCTTCACCGGAGAGTTTGAGCAGGATGCGACGATAGGCTGAACGGGGATTGGTGCTCATGGTGATTGTTCCTTTATGCATGCGCGAAACCTGGATAAAGAACCGGCGGCCGTGGCCGCCGGTGATTCGGGCTTAGCCCTTCTGGGCTGCTGCGACCTGGGCGGCCACTTCGGCAGCGAAGTCGGACTCTTCCTTCTCGATGCCCTCACCCACCTTGAAACAGATGAAGGTGGAGACGCTGGCGTTGGCCTTGGCCAGCAGGTCGGCAACGGTGATCGACGGATCTTTCACGAACTGCTGACCGGTCAGGCTCACCTCGTGGGTGAACTTTTTCATGCGCCCTTCAACCATCTTCTCGGCAATCTCTTTCGGCTTGCCGCTGTTGATGGCCAGTTCGATCTGGATGTGGCGCTCTTTTTCCACCACTTCGGCAGAAACCTGATCCGGAGAAACGAAGTCCGGACGGTTAGCAGCAACGTGCATGGCCACATCTTTGGCCAGCTCGGCGTCGCCGCCCTGCATGGCAACCAGCACACCGATACGCGAACCGTGCAGGTAAGCGCCGATCACCGGCACATCGCTGAGACGGGCAACGCGGCGGATCTGGATGTTCTCGCCGATCTTGGCAACCAGTGCGGTACGGGCTTGATCAACGGTCTGGCCGTCGAAGTCAGCAGCGTTGAGCTGCTCGACCGAGGCGGCGCCGCTGGTCAGAGCCACGTCCACCAGCTTCTGGCCGAAGGCCACGAAGTTGGCATCGCGGGCCACGAAGTCGGTTTCGCTGTTCAGTTCGATCATCACTGCGGCGTTGCCGGCAGCCTTGACCAGAACCACGCCTTCAGCGGCCACGCGGCCTGCCTTTTTGGCAGCCTTGACCAGGCCTGAAGTACGCATGTTCTCGATCGCTTTTTCGATGTCGCCGTCCGCTTCGGTCAGCGCTTTCTTGCAATCCATCATGCCTGCGCCGGTACGCTCGCGCAGCTGTTTCACCATATCGGCAGTAATCGCAGCCATTCTTGCTTCCTCGTAGGGGGCGGACCCTGGGCCCGCCGCATCGTGATTCATCTTTGCCAAAAAACAAGGGGCCTTGACAGCCCCTTGTTACCGGTCCGGTGCATCAAGGGCACAGGGGCCTTGCAGATGCCCGGTGATTACTCAGCAGCTTCAGCAACAAAGGTGTCGCTTTCGGCGCCGCCGGTCGCATCGCGACCTTCGAGTACGGCGTCAGCAGCAACTTTCAGATAGTACTGAACAGCGCGCGAGGCATCGTCGTTACCCGGGATGACGTAATCAACGCCTTCCGGATCCGAGTTGGTATCAACCACGGAAACCACCGGGATACCCAGTTTGTTGGCTTCCTTGATGGCGATCGATTCGTGATCGGCGTCGATGACGAAGATCACGTCCGGCAGACCGCTCATATCCTTGATACCGCCGAGGCTCTTCTCGAGCTTCAGCATTTCACGGGTGAGCATCAGCGCTTCTTTCTTGGTCAGCTTGTCGAAGGTACCGTCCTGGCTCTGGATCTCCAGTTCCTTGAGGCGGCGGATCGACTGACGCACGGTCTTCCAGTTGGTGAGCATGCCGCCCAGCCAACGATGGTTGACGAAGAACTGACCGCAACGCTGGGCTTCTTCAGCCACGGCTTCAGCAGCTGCACGCTTGGTACCGACGAACAGCACCTTGCCGCGCTTGCTGGCCACATTGGCCATGAACGACAGTGCCGACTCGAACATCGGAACGGTCTTTTCCAGGTTGATGATGTGCACTTTGTTGCGCGCGCCGAAAATGAACGGCTTCATCTTCGGGTTCCAGAAACGGGTCTGGTGACCGAAGTGGACACCGGCGTTCAGCATATCGCGCATGGATACGGTAGGCATGTTTAATCCTATGAATTAACGGGGTTAATCCTCCACATTCCCCATCGTCCGACCCTTGCGGGCACCCCGGATGATGTGTCGGAATGTGTGCGGGTTGAATCGCCGCCCCACCAGGGAGCAGTCACGACGGCGCGCTTTATACCACAGCCGGGGCTGCGGCTCAACGCTGGCACCGTTTTAGAAGGTGCCAGTCGCCAGCATCACCAGGGTGCAGCCCTCAACCACCTCGATGCCCGCCTCGGCCAGCGCGTCCATCGCCGCCGGGTTCTCGGTACCCGGGTTGAAGATCACCCGCCGCGGCTTGAGTGCCAGCAGCTCGGGCAGATGATCCGGCACCCGCTCGCTGCTGACATACAGGGTAACGGTATCGACTGCCTCGCTGATCTCGCCCAAACCGGCGACTGTCGCCAGCCCTTCAATCTGGGCATGGCCAGGGTTGACCGGGATCACCCGATAGCCCGCGCTTTGCAGCCGGTGCAGCGCCTTGTTGGAGTAGCGATCCCCTTTGGGGCTGGCGCCCAGTACCGCGACAGTGGTCATCTCATTCTCCCGCTTGAGGCTTGAACAGAGCCGCATCCAGTATCGACCACAGATGGACCAGCCAGCCCATCAAAATCAACCACAGCAGTGCCGCCAATACAAACTGCACGAACGCCATCAACAAACGCCCCTGCACCAACTGGCCGAGGCCCGGCACAAAAAAACTGCACAGTGCGGCAATGACATTTCCCGCTGAACCCTGTCCTGCACTCACGCGATGGTCCCTCTTGGGGCTGATCAGGCGTTTACCTTAATGCAGCCAGGCAACCACCAACAAGGACAGATCATCGTCTGTTACCACTGACCCCTGACTGTCGTTGAGTAAACGGGCTAAAAACGAAAAAGGGGAGCCGAAGCTCCCCTTGGTTAGTCATCGTTACGGGTTACAGCTTGGTCACGCTGTAAGCCAGAGTCTTGTCATTGACCTCAACGCGGTAATTGCCGCTGCCGCTGACCGCGATATCGGCCCCGCTGCGGTCCAGCACCTTTTTAGCGCCGTCATCGCCGTAGTTCTGGCTCCAGTTACCGGTGACATCCAGCTTAAAGCGCTGACCACCGTTGGCATCGCCATTACCGCTCAGGGTCAGGTCGAGGCGCCAAGTGTTGTCAGCCACCAGCACCATCGGCGTGGCCGCCCAGCTGTTGCTGGTACCACGATAGTTGAGGCTGGCAAAGGTCTTGGCAAAGCTGTTGTCTTCGCCCTCCTTGACCACGGTGTAAGCCAGGGTCTGGTCATTGACGGTGATGCGGTAGGTACCGCTGCCGCTGACCAGGATGTCAGCGCCAGCGACGTCCAGCACAGCGTTGGCGCCGGTGTCACCGTAGTTCTGGCTCCAGTTCCCAGTCACATCCAGTTTGAAGCGCTGGGCACCATTGCTGTCACCCGCTCCGTTCAGGGTCACCACCAGTTGCCAGCTGTTGTTGGCAACCAAGGTCATCGGGGTGGCGACCCAGCCGTTGCTTGTGCCACGGTAGTGGAGGCTGGGCAACACTGAGGTGAAGGTGTTGTCATCACCACCCACCTTGGTGACGCTGTAAGCCAGCGTCAGGTCATTGAAGCGCACCTTGTACTGACCGCTAAGACCGGTCAGGGCGATGTCAGCACCACCACGATCAGCGACACCATTGGCACCGTTATCTCCGTAGTTGTGGCTCCAGTCGGCATTGATGTCGAACTTGAAGCGCTGGCTGGCAACCGCATTCAGGCTGACTTCCAATTCCCAGGTGTTATCGGCCACCAGGGTCATGGCAGTGGCCGCCCAAGCGTTGGAGGTACCGCGGTAGTAGACCTTGGTGAACTGCGAGGTGAAGGGGTTACCTTCAACCACGTTGACCGTGGCGCTGACAGTGCTGCTCAAACCATGGTCATCAGTCACAGTCACACTGACCGGGAAGCTGCCCACGCTGTTGAACTTAGCGCTAACGGTGACACTGGTTTCACCGGTGGACCAAAGATGGCTGACGATGGTGCCATCATCGGTCGAACAGCTGGCATCCAGCGTCACCGAGCTGCCAACCACCACTTGCGCCGGCAAGGCACAGATGGCGGCTACCGGTGGCTGTTTGGCCTTAATGGTCAAGGTGGCGCTGGCCGAGCTGCTCGCACCTTCATTGTCGGTCACCGTTACTGTTACCGTCTGGCTGCCAACCGCTGTTGGGGCCAGGGTGATCGAAGACGTGGTCGCCCCAGTGCTCCACAGGTAGCTGGCAATGGTGCCATCCGCATCGGTGGAACCGCTGGCCGACAGGGTCACGCTGTCCCCGACATAGAGGCTGGCGCTGGCCGGAGAGACCCGCGCTACCGGCGACTGATTGCCGATCTCGATGCTGCCTTCAGTCACCACGCCATCAGCGACTTGCCAGGCGCCGGGCGCGATCAGGTAGTTCTTGCCGCCATTGCTGTCCCAAGTGCCAGAACAGTTGTTAAACGTAGTTTCCAGCTGCTCGACCATGCCCAAGCTGGCGGTGTAGCTCCACCAGTTGGTGGTGCCCGCCACTTTGGTCATGGCCACACCCGGCGCCGTGGTCCATACGCCGCCAGCAGGGCGCCAGTGCATACACACCTGGCTCCAGCTGCTCTGGTAGAACACAGTGGTGCTGTAGCTGATATCCGCCGGGGTGCCGGCAACCACGTCGCCATCCGCTTCGAGGGTCCAGGTGCCTGCGGTCAGCAGTACGCCGTTGGTGTTGGGCAGCCAGCCGCCATTCCCTTCGTCATAGCGTACGGAGACGCCCGGCTCACCATCGTCATAGCTGAAATTGGCGCGGAAGTACTGAGGAGCATTGGTCAGCGCTGTGACTTCGCGGCCCACCCAAGGTTCACCCTGCTCTTGACCATCCACGGTGATGGTACCCAGATCAGCGCTGCTGCCTTCGATATAGACCACCACCTCACGCTGGATCGGCTGGTCGCTGAAGAACAAGCGCTCACCTGGCATATCGCCATCGGCCGCTTCAACAATCTTGCCCCCCTCTTTCTTGAAGTTGCCTTGGCCAACGTAAACTTGCTGAATGTCACTGCGGGTAACGTTACCCAGGCTGTCAGTCGCTTCGATGTAGTAATCAAGCAGCTGATCACGGTACTGATCGAGGTAAACGTAATAGAGGTTGCCAATCTCTTGGGCTGGGACCACTTCGAAGGTGGCAGTGGAGGACGGCTGCCAAGAGACACCGTTGATCACCGACGACAGATCACGCTCGGTCAGATCGTACTCAACCCACTCACCAACCCGGCTGGGGTCAACCTGCGGGTCACCGGCATGGGCGGCCGGATCGTAGAGCTTGTAGGTCTTGTCGTTGGCGTCAGCCAGCTTGTTGGTGTGAACGCGCACCTTGGCTTTAATCGACGTGATGTCATTCAGGTCGAAGGCGTAGGTGTAGAGGGCAAAGAGGTTATCGGCATAGGTGATGGCCCAGCCTTCGGCTTTGGATGCATTGGCACTGCCCGGATTGTAGGGGTAGCGCTGCGGCCACCACAGCGACGGGCCAGTACGATCCTGGCTACGACGGGCTTCCACATAGGGCTTGGAGAAATGGAGTGATTGATTAAACGAGATGGTCGGTTTAACGCTGTCATCGACATTCTCATCGTAATAACCAAAACCGGAATCGATGGATGCGATCAGGAAATACCAGGCCAACTCCGCCGGGTTGGCACCGCCTGCCCAGTTGTTGCTGGCATCCCCCTTCACCGGATAACTCAGCATCCACGGGTTGAGCTGGTTACCCGGATAGGTGATCTGTTTATCCAGCGCCGTTTTGGGCGACCAGTGGTTAGGGTTGCTATCCAGCCAGATCTGCTCGGCAGTCTTGGCGTAGTTGAGGCTAGCCTGCAACAGCGCGAAGTTACGCTCCAGATAGTGGTAGCCATACTCCAGCGACACCATATGGCGGCGCTTACCGCCGCTGTACTTGCCGAACAGCTGCGGATAGTTGGTGCCATTGGCGGTGTTGAAGGCGGCCAGCTGGCCATCCCATACGCCAAATGGCAAACGCCAGTGGTACCAAGTGGGATCGGAGGAGGAATCGCGGGTGTCGATCCAGCTGCCATCCTGCACGTGAACCACATCATTGGCCGGGATCGGGTGGCGGGCCAGGTATTCATCGATACCCATGCCGGTCACGCCGCTATCGGCGTAAGTAACGTTGCCCGATGCTTTCCAGGTGCCGCCATCGCCGGCACGCCCCTGAGAGTTGTCACCATCGTGAGCGATGGCAAACATCTGGGTACGGCCCATGGCGGCCGCGATCGCCGTGAACGGCTTGAGCACCCCGGCGGTCACCGATCCCTGATAGCCCTCTTCCCAGCTGCTGGCCTGCTCGACCGGGATACCAGCAATGCGGAAACTCTCGCCCGTTTCCGGATCCACATGCTCTACCCAGTGGGGGATGGCCGCGAACGGAAACTTGTTATAAGTCACCTGCTTCTCGTTGAACATGTTGATCTCAACCCAGCTACCGACATTACTGACGTTGCGCAGGTCAGAACGGTTGGGTGGCGAGATTAGAGTGTCCTTGCCCGGATCATTGAGATAGGGGTAGTCACGCAGGGTGCGCGAATAGTGGACATTACCCAGCACCGACCATTCGATACCGAGTTTCTTGAGCGTCGGGATCAGGCGGGTCGAAAAACCCAGCTCAGTGGGGAAAAAGCCCTTGGAGGAGACAAAGGAATCCCCCAGAAAATAGGGCTGGGCCAAGGTTACGTTGTGGTAAATCAGATCTTTAAGAAAGTACTCGTTGCCAACCAACGGCCCCATGCTGTGGTGGCCGGTAAAATGGATGGTATCCAGCGCCCGCTTGCCACCCGGCGTCTTGCGACTGGTGTAGACATTACGCCACCAGTTGCCCCAACCCAGGTTGTAGTCAGCCTGATTGCCCAGCTCGGCAAAACTCTGGACGTTGTTGATCACCGAGGCCGACATAGTCACATGCGCTTGCGACAGGGGATGGGCGACGTTGTTCTGCTCTACCGTCTCCATCGGCCAGGCCAGGTAGGCCCCTTTCTTGGCATGGTGCGAATAGTAGGCTTCCAGATCGTCGTGGGGCATCGGCAGGCCACTGCCGGGAATATAGAAGCTGTAACCGGCCGGCGGGTTCTTTTTCAGCTCCTTGACCTGACCATCATAGGTGTAGCGAATGGGAGCCCCCACCGCCGCTTGGTCATACTTGCTGACATCGTAGAAGGGCCAGAAATTGGGCATATGGTTATGCCAGATATGGGTCGCGGCAATCTCCGCTCCCGCACTCAATGCCGTAGCACCAAGGGCGGCCCCCAGCAACAGACCGCCGAGGCGGTAGTGGTGGCGACGCATCACGGTTCTCCTGAGTAACTGTATTTGTATGGTTATGCCCCTGATCAGGCAGGGACATCCCGAACCGGGTCACCACAACAGCCACACAGATGAAGGTTGCTGGGGAGTACCCATCGGACAACAAAGTCAAAATTTTGTCCGGCTGAGCACTCTAGCTCCGCCAATAAGTCGACAGAAGAATTTGTAACCAAATAATGGCTAAAACGTGAGCCACCAACGAATCCCCCAAAATTTGTGATGGAACTCTCATCCATAAATCTATAAGCGTCCGAGACAGTTTCAACGTCCGGCTAGACAGTGCTCCACCTCGGCCACCATGGCAGAGGAGCCAATGTACAGAGGCACCCGCTGATGCAGCTCGGTTGGGGGCATATCGAGAATAGGCGCCGCGCCGTCACTGGCCCGGCCACCCGCCTGCTCCACCAGCATCGCCAGCGGATTGGCCTCATACAGCAGGCGCAGTTTGCCCTTGGGATCTTTGGCCGTAGGTGGATAGAGGTAGATGCCACCCTTGATCAGATTGCGATGAAAATCAGCCACCAGCGAGCCGATGTAGCGGGCCGTGTAAGGGCGCCCCTCGGCCGGCTCTTCCGCTTCACAGCGCTTGATGTAGGTTTTGATCCCTTGCGGAAAGCGGTGGTAGTTGCCTTCGTTGATGGAATAGATGCTGCCCTGCTGGGGGGTGCGGATACTGGGATGGCTAAGGGCAAACACCCCCAGTGACGGATCGTAGGTGAAACCGTGGACACCGGCGCCGGTGGTGTAGACCAGCATGGTCGAACTGCCATAGATGACATAGCCGGCAGCCACCTGGGCGCGCCCCGGCTGCAGAAAGTCACGCAGTTCCACCGGCGCGCCACGCGGCGACAGCCGTTTATAGATAGAGAAGATGGTGCCGATGGAGACATTGACGTCGATGTTGGAACTGCCATCAAGGGGATCGATCAGCACCACATACTTGCCGTTGCGATTGCGCTCACCGTCAAAGGCGACGAACTGGTCCTCCTCTTCGCTGGCCAGGCCACACACCTCGCCGCGCGCCATCAGCGCCGCCTTAAAGCGCTCATTGGCGTAGGCATCCAGCTTCTGCTGATGTTCGCCCTGTACATTGGTGGTGCCATTGGCGCCAATGATATCGGCCAGCCCCGCTTTGTTGACCTCGCGGTTGACCACCTTGGCCGCCAGCCGGATCGCCGCCAGCAGCTGGGTCAGCTCGCCGGTCGCTTCGGGGAAATCGGCCTGCTGGCGCACAATGAATTCGCCGAGAGTGATCATCTCCTGCATAGCACTGCTCCTGTCCAGTAAGCGGATAACAACGGCCGGATAAAGATAGCCGCCCACAACCATCTCCGGATGGTGGGGCGGCTATCCACGCATCGACTTAGCCGGCTTTGGCGAACTGCTGCTCTTCGGTCGAGCCCGTCAGCGCGGTCACCGACGAGCCACCGCCCTGGATCACCGTGGTCACCGCATCAAAGTAGCCGGTGCCCACCTCCTGCTGGTGAGAGACAAAGGTGTAGCCCTGGCCGCGCGCGGCAAACTCCGGCTCCTGCACCTGCTCGACATAGGCGCTCATGCCGCGCCGGGCGTAGTCGTTGGCCAGCTGGAACATGTTGAACCACATGCTGTGCACCCCGGCCAGGGTGATGAACTGATAGCGGTAGCCCATGGCTGCCAGTTCCCGCTGAAACGTGGCGATGGTGGCGTCATCCAGATTCTTGCGCCAGTTGAACGACGGCGAACAGTTGTAGGCCAGCAGCTTGCCGGGGAAACGGGCATGGATCGCCTCGGCAAAGCGCCGTGCCTGCTCCAGACTCGGCACCGAGGTTTCACACCACACCAGATCGGCATAGGGGGCGTAGGCCAGGCCACGGGCGATCGCCTGTTCCACCCCGGCCGTGCTGCGGTAAAAGCCCTCGGCCGAACGCTCACCGGTCAGGAACGGGGCGTCATAAGGATCGCAGTCACTGGTCACCAGATCGGCAGCATCGGCATCGGTACGGGCCACCACCAGCGTCGGCACATCCAGCACATCGGCGGCCAGTCGGGCAGCCACCAGCTTCTCCACCGCCTCGCGAGTGGGCACCAGCACCTTGCCGCCCATATGGCCGCACTTCTTGACGCTGGACAGCTGATCCTCAAAGTGAACCCCGGCGGCGCCGGCGGCGATCATCCCTTTCATCAGCTCAAAGGCATTGAGCACGCCGCCAAAGCCGGCCTCGGCATCGGCCACGATAGGGGCGAAGTAGTCGATGAAGTCGGCGCTGTCGCTATCCGTTCCACGCTGCCACTGGATCTGGTCGGCGCGGCGAAACGAGGCGTTGATGCGCGCCACCAGCTGCGGCACCGAATTGGCCGGATAGAGCGACTGATCCGGGTACATCTCGCCACTGGCGTTGTTGTCGGCCGCCACCTGCCAGCCAGAGACATAGATCGCCTGCAGCCCGGCCTTGACCTGCTGTACCGCCTGGCCACCGGTGAGGGCGCCGAGACAGTTGAGGTAACCGTTGCGCGCCTCGCCGTTGAGCAGGGTCCACAGCTTGTTGGCCTGATCGCGGGCAAAGCCCTGATCGGGCACCAGCGAACCGCGCAGCCCCACCACCTCCTCGGCGCTGTAGGGGCGAGTGATGCCAGCCCAGCGCGGGTTGTGCTGCCAGTCCTGATTGAGGCGGTTGATCTCGTGTTGGCGGTTGTAGTGGCTCATGGCATGCTCCAGTGGCCGGGCGGGTGTGTACTGAGCGTAGAAAGCGCGCTAAGATTCACCCAATCTATCCATAACATCATCGCCATAACGCCAATGAATATATCGCGCTACGACCTCAACCTGCTGGTCTGCCTCGATGTACTGCTGCGTGAGCGCAATGTGACGCGGGCGGCCGCCCACCTCAACATTACCCAACCGGCGATGAGCAACAGCCTGAAACGGCTGCGCGAGATGTTTGGCGATCCGCTGCTGGTGCGCACCTCGCAAGGGATGGAACCCACCGAACGGGCCCTGGATCTGCAGCCGCAGATCCGCAAGCTGCTGATCGAAATGGAAACGGTGTTGCAGCCGGTGCAGCCGTTCGATGAATCAAGCAGCAACCGCCTGTTCCGCATCATGGCCTCCGACTATGCCGCCTCCACCCTGTTGCCGGTGCTGCTCACCCGCATTCAGGCCAAGGCGCCGGGGATCTGCTTTGACGTCATGACCCCCTCCGATGTCACCTTCCACGAGTTGGAAGATGGCAAGGTGGACATGGCCATCAACATGTTTGAAGAGCTGCCGCTGAGCTTCCACCAGAAGCTACTGTGGCAGGATCCGTTCGTCTGCCTGTTGCGCCGCGACCACCCCGGCCAGCCCAAACTGGGGGTCGAGGCCTATCTGGCCGCCGACCATGTGTGGGTCAGCAAAACCGGCTACGGGGTCGGCGTTGGCGTCCGCCCCGATGACTTGCAGAAGCTCGGCTGGGTCGACAAGGCGCTGGCCGAACAGGGCCATCAGCGCCGCATCAAGGTGTTCACCCGCAACTACCATGTGGCCATGGATCTGGCCCAGGCCCAGCCAATCATCGCCACCATTCCCAGCCGCGCCGCCCTGCTCCACAAACACAACAATGAGGTGGTGATCACAGTGCCGCCACTGCCGATTCCACCGATCGCCCTGAAGATGGTGTGGAGCCCGCTGCTCCATCATGATGCCAGCCATATCTGGCTCAGGCGCATGGTTCAGGAAGCAGCTGATTCGGTACCGGGCCTGCCCCAACGCAGCTAGATGGCGCGCGACGGCAATAAACAGCGCCTAAGCTCATTCATTCACCCGTTTCACCCCAACAGGAACAGCCATGCAGCAGCAACTGACCGAACTTGTCACCCTTCTCAGCTCCGGCGCCCTGGAAGATGAAGACATCACCGCCATCGTCAACCAGGTTCTGGCCGCCGCCGAAGACGGCGAAGGCTTTCTCGCCGCCAACCCCGACATCTATTACGAAGATGACTTCCCGCTGCCGCTGTGGGAGTGGGTGCTGGTCAACGAGCTGCCGCTGGAAGTGCTATTCGTCGCGCCCTCCCTCGACGAACTTTACCCGCAGCTGCTGGAAGCCTTCGGCGAAGACACCGAAGCCGGCCTGACCGTGGAACAGATCATGGCCTGCGATGACGCGCTTCAGGCCCTGGAGCTGATCCAGGCCCAGCTGGCCCAGTTCAATACTGAGAACGGTGGCTACATTCTGGTCGACTTCAGCCAGTCGCTAACCGACGAGATGATGGTGGCCATGGTCTACCGCAACGACCTGCCGCGCCTGCAGGAGCTGTGCGACGAGCTGGGCATCTACATCGCCCCCAGCGATGACGCCCTGCGCGAACTGCTGGAAGGCGGCGACGAAGAGGCCTGAGCCCGTTATCAGCTACCGGGGCCCGCCTCGGTCCCGGTAGCTGCAGATCACGGACCAACAGTGGCCATTGCGCCGCTTTGGGCCGCAGTCCAGTGACGCACCTCACTGACCGAAGCGAAATCTCACAGCTCGTTACATCAGCAACCACAATGCAATAAAAGAGCATGGAACTCGCGGGCGGCCTGTGGGTCAGACATCTGGCCGCCGCAAGGATCATTTGCCATGGGAACGACGCTCATCAACATCATCATCAACCTCAAACGTCTGCTGTCGCGCCTCAGCCAAGGCTGTTCCCGGCTGCTGGGCCGATTGTTGCCGCGCCGAGCACCATTGCTGCTGGGCAGCAGCAGTGGCAAACGCGAACGGCTGCATCAGCACGACGAGGTGCGTACCGCCTGTGAACGGCTTGATGCCTTCCTCGCCCTGCAACTACAGCACTTCCCCAGCACCCGCGACGGTGGCGAGACCCCATTGTTCCACAGTAAGCGGGACTGCATTACCTATCTGTTTTTTGTCTTTGGTGCCATCAACAGGCTGGAACGCACCATCAGTGACGAAGCCCTTGCCCGAGAGTGGCGCAACTGGCGCAAAAGCCGCATTTGCCGCGGCTACTACCCGAAACGGGCCACCGCAAGCTTCATCAAGCGCTATCCCAAGATGCTCAACAGCAAGCTGCAGAATGCCTTCGCCAGTGGTTGCTATGCCATGGACATGCAGGTGCGTTGCGCCACCGGCCAGATCACGCCACGCGAATGCCAGAAGGCCGATCGCGAGCTGCGGCGGGTGTTGATTACTAATCATGAGCATGAGGACATGATGGCCTAAGCGGCCATCGCCCCCTGCCGTTGTGCGGCGGCACGATTTGCTCGTATCTCGTATCTCGTATCTCGTATCTGAGATTGCCGCTGCGCGGCGGGCGTTAAGACAAATCGCGTGGCGATTTGATAAGAGCGCCGACTGGCCGGCGCTGGCCAGGTAAGGGCCGGACCCGCCCGGCCCTTACCAATCCCGGCGGTCCCCAAGCTCACCACCATCAACAACGGCTGTTGTTCTGCCGGGCTACGGGGTCGCAAATATGGGCTGTCCTGCCCAGATTTGCTTTCGCTGGCATCCCTGCCAGCTCAACCCCTACGCCCAGCTGGCCGTGGGTTGGCTGACGTGGGCGCGGGTGGTGATCAAGGGGTGGGAATGCGGCGAGATGCTGCTAGTCGGCTGGCAGTCCCCGACCGTCGCGGCGCATAACGCCCCGCTGTCCTTGCTCAGCGTACTCAACCCAGTCGAGCGGAGACGACGGATCAGGATGCGGTGCCGTGATATTGTGGCCGACATAGAACTCTGCCACTTCGCGGACTACTCGCGACACGCAAACAGTGAGTACCTTCGGTGCGCCACCTCGAAACTGCTCAAGCTCGATCTTTAAGTGGTCGCCATTGCGCTTAATGCAAAGTACTTTGGAATCATCGAGGTCAATGCGCTGAGCGCCTGAACGGTTCACAAGTCACCTAACGCCGAGTTCAGCGGAACGATTTGTTAGGTTTTTGGTGCGAGGGAAAGGACTTGCACCTTTCTACGTTTCTCCCAGCAAGCAAAAATTTACATAGCAGCTAACCCCTCGTTTGGATTGGAAGTGTCCCACTTGGCCTCGCAGAAACGCCACCCCGCACCATACGCACGATTCAACGACTGAATTTTTCATAAGAACCTCCTTAACAAAGTGAATTGCTGCAAAAGCCCAAACTTCCAACCCAAACAAGATACTCACTGTTACTTCAACTTTTACCTTTATTGCCAAGACGATATTTCAACATTGGGTATTATGTTTTATTTTGCGGGAACCGCTTCAGCCACCTTGAAATCTCTTGCGCAGTTTCAGTTTCAGAATAAAGAAACTCACCACCACCAGGTCTGTACTGTGCCAAAAACTCCGCCAACTCTTGCAACGGATGGTCTTCTGCATACTCAATACAAATTATGCTTTCTATTTTTTGAGCCATTAGTAGTGATTGGTTTTCACCGCTTATAAAAGATTCTAACAGACTGCGAAGTTCTTGATTCATTTGTAAACCTAACGTAGAAGTGAGGGGCGGCCGCAGCGAAGCGGAGGGAACCAAAAGCGCAGCTTGTGGCCGTCCCGCTCGACTGCCGGGTTAGCCACGCAGGGAGGCAAGCCAATCACTGAAGTATTCTTTCTGGCGTGAGACTGATGACGGAATAACATCTGCCCCTTGCTCGAAAATGCGAACCAAACTTTCCCGGCCTGCTGGTTTTCCCATCTCCATTTTATAAGCTGCTTTTCCCCTACCCATGTCACGAGCCATGTTAGATGGGAAAACATTCAGGCTTGCACCATAGCAAAACGGAATCAGATTTTCCTTTTCCAGTTCTAGACGAATATCTGAGAGCGCCTCGAAATAGTCTTGAGCCGCAGAGCTAATAACTTTGCCTCTGTACTCGCACAGAAGACGGCATAGACCATTGGCTTCTTCTTCCGTGAAGATTGCCGTTTCATCATCGCTACCACCGATTAAGAAAACTTGGTGTTGGTTCATAGTGCCTAACGCCTGCAGCATGCGCGCCCATGGAATGAAGCCGAAGGCGCAATGTAATGGGCGTCGCCGTGCCTGCACTGGTTAGGCCTTCTAGCAGCAACCCGACTCATCATTTTGAATCTCCGGCTCGTGATATAAATCCCACCATACCTCTACGCCCGCGTCGGCCAGTCCGCGCATCTGATCTGGCGAGATGGTAGGACCACCCTGAGTGTAACCATACATAATCGCCACGGACATCTCACAACCACGATCTCGAAGACCTTCCAAAACGCCAGCCTCCTTGAGCGGACCCGCAAGCAGGATTTCAAGGTGACGCCGACAATCCTTGGATTCGCTGAGCTCTTTAGTCGAATAAAACCATCCGTGCCACGGATAATATCTATGGTTTACATCGGAGCGTTTCGTTCTCTGCTCACCCTTTTTGAAACTACGGGTCGGCTCACAACCTATTAGAGCCGAGATAACAGAGGGGTCCAGTGTCTCGGACGTAATCCTCAGAGTGGCGTAGGTGCCTGTACAAGTCGCATAATTATCGTCAATTTCGTGCGATTGCATGGAATTTCCTGTGGGCCTAACGCTTCAATCAGCCGACGCGCCAGCGGTCGGCTGGATTGGCTTGTTAGCCTCTCGTGTTATCAAAATAGGTGAAGTTCCTATTTTCTTATATTCATAGATGGCTTTTGCTCTTTTAATTAAGCGTTTATCCTCAGATATGATTGCTGAGCAATACGCACCCATCGCTATATGACCGGCATCACTTCTTACGTTATGTATTTTGTTCAGTTTTCTGCATTTTTTCTCTGCTTGAAAACCTAATATATCAAGCACCGAATTGCATCCTATTATTCCGAGATAAATTGGCCAAATTTCGTAACCATGCTTTTCGATAGGGTCAAAGCCAAAGAATTGATCACAACCGATATTGGTCCCCTGCATCGTTGGAGATATTATTTCCCAAATGTTCTCAATCTGTTTCTCGCCTGAAATACTACCGATAGCACCTTTCTCATCTCCGAAAGCCGCCCTGGTTTTATGGATATCATTTCCATTTGATATCATCTCATCAACCATGGGATCGAATTCGGGTTTTATTTGCTTAATCTTGTCGGTAATTTCGGTAGTATCAAAAGGCAAGTCTGAAGTTAGTTTTAAAATTTGCTGAGAAAATTTTTCAGAGAGTTCCTTTAATGGGCCTTCGTCTCCACCACCGTTAACCCATACCTGGAATGGATCGAAAATGGTGTCGTCGAAATCTACATCCCCGGTTGCTTCAATGTAGCTATCATAATGATCATATGGGGTTCCGTTCTCAATCAACCTGGCTTCGCCAGAAATCTTCCAGTTTTCGTCAAGAACAAGGTCTAATAATTTTGCATCGATAGCATCAAGTACACCCAAATATTTTTCAGCTTCATTAGAGCGTCGAATCTCTGCAAAGTGCTCCTTTGAGTAAACCCAAATCACATCATTTCGCTTGCTCAGTTTGATAATACCCTGCAACTGCAATCCGATGATATTTTGATCGATGTAAACTAAAGGCTTGCTCATAACTCTCCACGAAGGCTAACGTCGCAATAAAAGGCGAGCGGTAGCGAGTCCAGCCCACGTCTTCAGTGGGCATTTTTTAATTGCCTTGTTAGAGGTTTTTAGATAATCCAAGGATCGCCCCCTCCAATTGTAATTTGCATTGTTTCGTACTGTTCGGAATTATCAAAAAGATGAATAGATAAACCGCTCTTTAAGGTAATAACAATTGCCATTGCACCCTGGATTCGTACAGATTCGACTGGTACATTCATGATTTCGTAGAAAGCACAATCTGGCCATTTCCCTTCTTCCCACGTTCCAATCTCCACTTCATTTTTGAATAAGCCAATTCTGGATTGAACGGCAAAGTCAACTTCACCAAAGGAAAACTGGATGTCAAATTGCCCAACTCTGATTTGAGTACACTCAGAGCCTACCATCACATCAAGATTCAACTCCTTTGGTATTCCGTACATATGACCTCTAACAGTGTAATTAGCGTGCGCGCTCGCTTTCACGCAGCAGTGAAAGGCGGCGCAACGGTTCCATGTGGCTGATTTTTATACCGTATCGGCGTAGAAGTCCAGCTCGCCGTGCGTGAAAAGCGAGCGCGCGCGTTAACTCCGCCGGCCCGGCGCGTTAACTCCGCAGCACGATCTTTGTTTGTCCTTAAAATCATGCGGTTATGGCTTTGTCTGCGCACAAAGCGTGCGCGCAGGTGCGTGAAAGCGTGCACAGTTGGGCGCCTTGGTCTAGTTATACTGTATGCCCATACAGCCAACAACACCCATGACCAGCCCGTTCCTCAACCACGTCCGCCATGAGATGCGCATCCGTCAGTTCAGCATCCGTACCGAGAAAGCCTACCTCTATTGGATCCGCATGTTCATCCGCCAGCAGGGCTACCGCCACCCCGAGAGCATGGGCTGCCCTGAGGTCCGCGCCTTTTTAGGCTACTTGGCCGATCAGCGGGCGGTTGCCCAGGCGACCCAGCGCTTGGCTCTCAACGCCTTGGTCTTTCTCTATGCCAAGGTTCTGAATAAGCCTCTGGACGACATCGGTTATCAGCAGGCGTCCAAACCGCGCCGCGTCCCCACTGTGTTAACCGCCTCGGAAGCGAATGCCTTGCTAACCGCGCTGCCACCTGTTCCCCGGCTGGTCGGTCAGCTGCTTTATGGTTCAGGGCTGAGGATCACTGAATGCCTGCGGTTGCGTCTGCAGGATATCGACTTCTCACGAGGCACCATTCAGATTCATGACGGCAAAGGCGCGAAAGATCGCGTGACGCTACTGCCAGCCTCGCTAGTGCCCGCGCTGCGCTCTCAGATCGCCCACGCCCTGGAGGTACACCAGCGCGATCTGACGAGCGCCCTTGGTCCCTCGTTACCCGCATCACTGGAACGCAAGTACCCTGCCGCATGGCGGCGGCCGGGCTGGATGTTTTTGTTTCCGTCAACGACCATCTGCAATCACCCAGAGACGGGCAAGCCCTGCCGTCATCACTTACACGAAAGCATCATGCGTAAAGCACTTGGCGAAGCCTGCAGCAAGCTGCCGTGGCTGCACAAGCGGGTGACGTGCCACACCTTTCGCCACAGCTTTGCCAGCCAATTGCTAGCCAACGGCGCAGATATTCGCTCTGTTCAGGAATTGCTGGGTCATAGCGATCTGCGCACCACCCAGATCTACACCCATGTGCTCGGTCGCCACTTTGCCGGAGTCACCAGCCCGGTGGACTATCTGGCACAGATGCCAGTCCACGCCCCGCAGTAACGCGCACCGCCGTATATACCCGGCGCGAGAACACATGACCAGCAACAGCGGCACCGTATACCCAAACCCGCTTGAGCAACGCTGCGATCACCTTGCAGCCCAATCGAGAGCCGTATTCCCAACCCGTTTGAGCACCAGCGCAATCACCTAGCCGCAAGCACTGCCTGCGCGCTGGGTTGCGGGCGAGGCAACAGGACGTTGCCGAGAGCCACTAAGGCACAGGGAAGTGACTTTGTGGCGGCCGCAAACCGGTGCGGAATGACCAACAACGCCAAATGCTGGCGCTCTACCGGGGCGCTGGGATTGGTAAGGGCCGGGCGGGGCCGGCCCTTACCCGGCCTGCGCCGGCCGGTCGGCGCTCTCACCAAATCGCTACGCGATTTGTCTTAGCTGCGGCGCAGCCGAATCTACCAAGCTGCAGGAACATGTCGCCGGCCAATGCATACAGAGCCCCGGTGGGTGCAGGGAGGCCGGGCGGAAACGGTCTTCCTGCCCGTCGCGCGGGCGCGGAAGCCCGCATCCGGGCGCCGCAGGCGCATCTGCTGCCACGGCGCAGCCGCAGTCGCGTGCAGCCGGAGAATCGACAACGCAGTTGGCAATATCGGTACTCTCCGCCCCTTCG